>NZ_QFQZ01000044.1 GCF_003243465.1 Caulobacter segnis | reverse complement strand
CGAGATCCTCCGGAGGGCCATCCAACAGCGCCTCTAACCCACAGCGCGCACGGCGAGAGTAACCGCCCGCCCTCTCGACGATTTTGCTAGCGAAATACTATTTATATGAGAAATTGCCGGCGGCGCTTGGCAAGGCGCGACGCCGTGGGCCGCAAGAGCCTCTGGGGAGGGACAGATTGGCTTCGATGAGTCCCCAGAGCGAACGGCGAGCCGCCGCTGCGTCGGGCTCTCAGCCTCGTCCCGAATTGGTAAGATGCGCAAAGGAGAAGATATGAAGCCGCTCGTTGGATGGATGCTGTGTGCGGCGCTCTCGACGTCGGCGCTGGCGCCCCTGCCGGCCCACGCCGCGCCTCCCGCGCACAGTTTCGAGGTCAGCGGCGCTGGCTTCCTGAAGGATGGAAAGCCCCACCAGGTCATCTCGGCCGAGATGCACTATGTGCGCATCCCGCGCGCCTATTGGCGTGATCGCCTGCACAAGGCCAAGGCGATGGGCCTGAACACCATCACGACCTACGCCTTCTGGAACGCGCACGAGCCGAGGCCGGGAGTCTACGACTTCACCGGCCAGAACGATCTGGCCGCCTTCATCCGCGCCGCCCAGGCCGAGGGCCTGGACGTCATCCTGCGCCCCGGCCCCTATGTGTGCGCCGAATGGGAGCTCGGCGGCTATCCGTCCTGGCTGCTGAAGGACCGGACCACGCTCCTGCGCTCGACCGAGCCCAAATACACCGCCGCCGTGGAACGGTGGATCAACCGTCTCGGCCAGGAGGTGAAGCCTCTGTTGCTGAAGAACGGCGGCCCGATCGTCGCGGTGCAGCTCGAGAACGAGTATGGCGCCTTCGGCGACGACAAGGCCTATCTGGAGGGCCTCGAGGCCACGTACCGCCGGGCCGGCCTGGCCGACGGCGTGCTGTTTACGTCCAACCAGGCCTCCGACCTCGCCAAGGGCTCGCTGCCGCATGTGCCGTCCGTCGTGAACTTCGGGTCCGGCGGCGCCAAGGAGTCGGTCGCCAAGCTGGAGGCGTTCCGGCCAGACGGCTTGCGAATGGTCGGCGAATACTGGGCGGGATGGTTCGACAAGTGGGGCGAGGACCACCACGAGACCGACGGCCAAAAAGAAGCCGAGGAGCTGCGCTTCATGCTGCAGCGCGGCTACTCGGTGTCGTTGTACATGTTCCACGGCGGCACGACGTTCGGCTGGATGAACGGCGCGGACTCGCACAAGGGCACGGACTACCATCCGGACACGACCAGCTACGACTACAACGCCCCGCTCGATGAGGCGGGCAACCCGCGCTACAAGTACGGGCTGCTGGCGTCGGTGATCTCCGAAGTAACCGGCAAGCCGGCGGCGCCGACGCCCAAGCCGACTGTCGCCAAGACCTTCCCCGTCTCGACCGTCAAGCGCAGCGCCTCGCTGTGGCGCAACCTCCCCGAGCCCGTGCGCTCGGACCGGCCGCTGACGTTCGAGGAGCTCGATCAGAACTTCGGCTACGTGCTCTATCGCGTCCCGCTCCGGCCGGGTAAGGGCGGGACCTTGGTGCTGAAGGGCGTGCACAGCTACGCCCAGGTCTATCTCGACCAGAAGCTGGTCGGCACGCTGGACCGGCGTCTGGACCAGGAGACCGTGACCCTGCCGGATCGCGCCAAGGCGTCGACGCTGGATATCCTGGTCGAGAACACCGGGCGCGTGAACTATTCGCGCGCCATCCGCACGGAACAGGCGGGCCTGACCGGCGAGGTCACCTTCGACGGGGCGCCGCTGAACGATTGGCGCATGTATCGGCTGCCGATGAACGATCTGTCCAAGCTGCGCCTGTCGGCCGGGCCCTGCGTCGGTCCCTGCTTCTATGAGGTGGAGATGAAGGTCGACAAGCCGGCCGACACCTATCTCGACATGCGTGGCGCCCATAAGGGCCAGCTCTGGCTCAACGGCCACAATCTGGGCCGTTACTGGTCGATCGGGCCCGTCCACACCCTCTACACGCCGGCGCCCTGGATGCGCCCCGGCGCCAACCGGGTCGTGTTCTTCGACCTCACGGGTGACGGCAAGGAGCGCCTGAAGACGACCACGGCGCCGATCTTCGGCAAGGTGACGAACAAGCGCGAGGCGCAGTAGCCCCGCCAGCCTCTCTCAAGGGCGCGGGAATGGCGGAAGCCCGATCAGGGCTTCCGCCGGTCGCCGTGCGGCTATCGCGGCTGGAGGACGATAACGCCGCCGCCCGATCCCTTCAGGTCCATCTTCAGAACCGTAGCGGGATCGACGGCGCGGCTGGAGGTCACGATGTCGGTGGGCGTGGCGCCGTCGGACCAGATTCGCGCCGTGAACTTGCCTTTCGGAAGAAAGCCCAGCGGCAGGTCAACCGAGCGCCCGCTTTCGTTGTTCATGACGCCGACGTACCAGGTCGAACCCGCGCGTCGGGCCAGGGCGACATAGCTGTCGGGCGTTCCGCCGACGAACCGCGTCTCGTCCCAGGCGGTTGGAACCTCGCGCAGGAACTCGAAGCCAGGCGCGTTCTGGTAGGCCGAGGGATCGTCCGAGACCATCTGCAGCGGGCTGTCATAGACGACGTACATCGCCAGGGCCTGGCCGCGCCGGGTCTGGGTGCGGGGCATCACCTCCGTCGGCGCGTAGCCCTCCGGCACGCCGTTGCGGAAGCCGCCCGGCGTGTAGTCCATCGGACCCAGCAGCATGCGCGTATAGGCCAGGTGGACGTTGTGGCCGGCGGTGATGCGCTTGGTCTGGAACTTGTCGTACTCGGCGCCCAGCACGCCTTCCTGGGTGATGTAGTTCGGATAGGTCCGCGACAGGCCCGCCGGTGGGAAGGCGCCGTGCATGTCGAGCAGCAGGTGGCGCGCCGCCGTCGCCTTGGCCAGACGCTCGTAGAAGGCGACCATCTCCTGGTCGTCGCGCTCCATGAAGTCGACCTTGATGCCCTTGATCCCCCAATCGGCGTAGCGCTGGAGCACGGCGTCCATCCGGGACTCGATATGCTTCCAGTGGACCCAGAGCATCAGGCCAACGCCCTTGTCCTTGGCGTAGGCGACCAGGGCTGGCATGTCGATGGCGGGATCAGCGCGGGTGATGTCCGTCTTCGGATCCGCGTCGCAGCAGCCCGTGGCGTTCAAGGCCCAGCCGGCGTCGATCAGGAAGTAGGGGAAATTGTTCTCGGCGGCGAAGTCGATGAAGCGCTTGAAGCGCTCCATGGTGGGCTTCTCGCCATCGGTCGGCCCCGACCACCAGTCCCAGGCGGCCTTGCCGGGTTTGACCCAGGCATAGTCACCGACGGGCTGGGGCGCGAGATTGCCAATCAGGGGCGAGGGGATCAGGTCGCCGGCCCGATCGCCGACCATGACGATCCGCCAGGCCGTGGTCAGGCCACGGTCCGACGTCACCGCCAAGCTTGGGTCGTCCAGGCGGGGCGACAGCCGCACCTGGAAGCCCTTGCCGGTGGAGGCCAGGGCCGAGCTCGTATAGCCGCCAAGGTCCGACTGGGCGATGGCCAGGGTCGTGCGGCCGCTCTTGGACGTACAGACGGCGGGGAGGTCATAGGCCTTGCGAACATCCATCGCGGCGAGACGGACGACCTTCCAGTCGTTCTCGTGCGAGGCCTTGTATTCGCTGGTCAGGCACGACAGATCGCCGTCGAACCTGAAGGCCGTACGTTCTCCGCGCAGCTTGATTGGGCCTGCATCCGGCAGGACATAGCGGAACGCCACGCCGTTATCGTAGGCCCGCACCTCGATCTTCAGCATCCGAGCGCTGTCGCCCTTCGCCCGGAAGGTCAGGGTGGTGGCGTTGTAGACGTCGGGGGCGCGCGCGGCCTTGGTGGCGACCAGCGGCAAGCTGCGGCTGATGGCCTTGCGCTCGACCGCCTTCAGCTCAAGACCGTCCAGGCCGCCTTCCGAAAGGTCCAGCCCGAGCGGCGAATCCACGACCAAGGGTTCGGCATCGCGTGAGACCGAGAAGGCGTGGCCGTCGTCCGCGATGGAGATCGAAAGGCTCTTGTCGGGCGAGACCGTGACGATCTGCGCGGCCGCAAGCAGGGTGATCGATAAGGACATGCTGTGGCTTTCCTTCCTGGGTCAGCGGCTCGAGAACAGAGCGGCGGCGCTGGTCAGGCCTTCGGCGCGTGCGGTCAGGCGGATGTCGCCCGGCGTCTTGCGCGTCTGGACCAAGGCCTGGGCCCGGCCGTTGTAGGTCGTCCGGAAGGAGGCCTTGTCGGCCTCGTGGGAGTTCGGATCGCCGTTGCCGACGCCGATCAGTCGGCCCGCGCCGATCAGGTCGAAGTCCACACGGACGGCGGCCTTGGGGACGATGACGCCCGCCTTGTCCAGAACCGATATATTGACGACGGCGACGTCCTGGCCGTCGGCCGACAAGCGCGTCCGATCGGTCTCGATCAGGATGCTGGCCGGCGCGCCGGCCGTCACCCGCTCGGATTTCAGGACGACCTTGCCGCCCTTGAAACCGTAGGCGACGAGGCGACCAGGCGCGTAGGGAACCGACCACTGGACGTGGCCGTCCTTCGGCGGGGTCTGCCGCCCCAGGGACTTGCCATTCAGGAACAGCTCGACCGCGTCGAGGTTGCTGTAGGCCCAGACCTCGACGGTCTGGCCCTCCTGGCCTTCCCAGTTCCAGTGCGGCAGCAGATGCAGCACGGGCAGGTCGTCCCGCCACCAGGCCTGATAGTAATAGAAGATGTCCTTGGGCAGGCCGCAGAGATCGAAGATCCCGAAGTTCGACGAGACCGACGGCCACCAGTTGAACGGGGTCGGCTCGCCGCGATAGTCGAAGCCGGTCCAGACGAAGCCGCCCAGCAGATAGGGCTTGGCGTTGTAGAGCTTCCACCAGGCCTGGGCGGTCTTGCCCCAATAGGGCGCATCCACATCGTAGGACGACACGACCGAGCGCTTGTCGTCGCGGGCGTATTCGCCCCGGGTGGACACCGCGCTGGCGGTCTCGGTGCCGATGATCGGCATGTTCGGATACTTCAGCCGGAAGGGCTCGATCAGCTCTTCGTGGTAGTTGAACCCCATGACGTCGAGGGCGTCGGTGATCCCCTCGCCATAGCCCTTGTTCATCGCGGCGGTGATCTTGCGGGTGGGGTCCAGGCGGCGGATTTCTCGCGCCATGGCCTTGGCGATCTTGCCGCCGCGCGCCGTGCCCTGCTGGGGCTCTTCGTTGCCGATCGACCAGAGCATCACGCTGGGGTGGTTGCGGTCGCGGCGGATCAGGCGGCGCAACTCGTCCAGGGGCTCGGGGGCCGAGCTCATCTGCCGCGTCTCGTCGATCACCAGCAGGCCCAGGGCGTCGCAGGCGTCGAGCAGCTCGGGCGTCGGCGGGTTGTGCGACGCGCGGTAGGCGTTCGCGCCGAGGGCCTTCAGCTGCTTCAGGCGCCAGATCTGTAAAGCGTCGGGAATGGCCGCGCCGACGCCGGCGTGATCCTGGTGATTGTTGACGCCCTTCAGCTTCAGCGGGCGGTCATTGAGGAAGAAGCCTTCGCGCGCGTCGAACCGGAACTCCCGGAACCCAAAGCTGACGTCGTAGACGTCCAGAACGGTGTCTCCCTCGCGAACGATCACGCGCAGGACGTAGAGATTGGGCGTATCCGTCGACCATAGGCGCGGCGATGCGACCTTGCAGGTCAGCGTCGCCGTCGTGTCGCCCCAGGCGGCCAGCGCTTGGCTGGACTGGGCGGAGGCGACCACTACGCCTGCGTCGAGCACGCGCGCCTCGATCGTGAGCGAGGCCGGCGCATCGCGGCGATTGGCGAGCTCGATATCGGCCTCGACCCGGCCGTCGCGCGTGGCGCGGACGAACACGCCCCACTGCGGTACGAAGACCGGGGCGGTCTTCACCAGCCAGACGTGGCGGTAGAGGCCCGCGCCCTCATAGAACCAGCCTTCGCCCAGGCTGGCGTCGAGGCGGACGAGCAGCACGTCGGGCTGGCCGTCGGTGTTCAGAAAATCGGTGATGTCGACGCCGAACGAGGCGTAGCCGCTGTGGTGCTGGGTGACGATGTAGCCGTTGACGATGACGGTCGCATCGCGGAACGCGCCATCGAACTCCAACGACACCCGGCCCTGAGCGTCAGAGGGCTGCGTGGGCAAGGTCAGGCGGTACCAGCCGACCGAAGTCTCGGGGAAGTTTCGGCCGATCGGCTTGTAGCCGTGCGCCGCCGCCAGATCCTCGTCGTCCTTGTCGGCGGGGTTGCGGTTGAAGCGGATGTTGTTGGCGAACGGCAGTTCGACGGCCCAGTCGTGCGGCAGCGTCACTGCGCGCCAGCGGCTGTCGTCGTAGTCGGAGGCGGCGATGGCGCCGACGGCGCGGCCCTGCTTGGCGAAGGTGCGCTGGAAGTCGCCGAAGCCGAAGTCGCGATCAGGATCCGCGGCGTGCCCGAAGGCGAAGCGCCAGCCCTCGTCCAGACGGATGCGCCGCCGGGGCGACAAGGGCGTCGATGCGGCCGCTGCGCCGACGGGGGGCAGGGCGGTGGCGGCGACGCCGGCGAGAGGCAGGGCGTGGATCAGGGTGCGACGGTCGATAGACAAGGGCGTCCCCTAGCTGTGGCTACGGCAAAGAGAAGCCCGCCGCGCCAACGGGGGGCAAGCGCGGCGGGCGAGGGGGGAGGAGAACGAGCGCCGCGCTTGCAGTCGCGGCGCATGGTTTTCAGCGACATCGGTCTTGATGGCGCCGATCCGGTTGCTCGGCCGGGGCGTTGGCCTGCCGCCAGATCTCGTTGTGGCTGGGGTCCGTTGGGCGCTCGGGCAAGACAGGCTCGCGCGCGGCGCCCGACGGTGAGGGGCCGGTTCCCTTCGGCGGAACGGCCCCTCGGTCGCGATCATTAGAACGTGGCGCGCGCCGTCAGGGTGATGGTGCGGCCGTCGTAGTCGACCCAGCGGGCGACCCGACGATCGTTCTCGTACTCGAAGCGCACGGCGTCCGTCAGGTTGTAGACGTCCAGCGAGAGGCTGAGGGCGTCGTTGACGTTGTAGGACGCCGACATGTCCAGCTGACCGCGCGACTTCACCGAGCGGGCGCCGCCGGTGTAGGTGCCATTGGCGTTCAGCGGGTAGTCCGAACGCCAGTTGTAGACCATGCGAACGCCGTACTTGGGCGTTTCGTAGTAGCCGATCAGGTTGACGTTGTTCTTCGAAATGCCGGGGAACGGCGCGATCGCGGGGCTCTTCGACTTCGTATAGGCGTAGTTGAAGGCGCCGCCGAAGTTCTTCCAGAAGCCCGGCAGGAAGTCGAGGTTCTGCTGGATGTTGAACTCGACGCCGTCGACCGTCGTCTTCGCGTCGAGGTTATAGCTCGCGCTGGCGTTGACGTGGACTTGCTTGGTCGCGGTGCTGAGCGCCGTGGCCGTGCAGTAGGTGCCGTCCCAGGACAGGGCGCCGAAGCCCCAGGTCGAGCCGTCAGCCGGGCAAAGGATCGACGGATCCGAGGTCGAGGTGATCCGGCCCGTGATGTCCTTGTGGAAGTAGGCCAGCGAGACCAGGCCGTTGGGGCGGTTGTACCACTCCAGCGACAGGTCGAACGACTCGGCCATGTACGGCTTGAGGTTGTTGTTACCGATCGAGACCCAGGTGTCGTACACGCTCAGCGAACCGACGCTGAGCGTCTTGTTCAGGCTTTGCAGCGGATCCACCTTGGTCGCCGGCGAGTACTGACGCGGGTGCGGGCGGACGTAGGTCTTGTAGTAGGCGCCGCGCAGGACCAGGTCATCCAGGACGTCGGCGGCGAAGATCGCCGACGGCAGGAAGTAGTGGTACTTGTTCTTGTACTGGTCGGTCTGGAAGTCGTTCGGCGAACCGATCCCGTTGGTCGGCGCGACCTTGCGGTCGAGCACCGTGATCGTGTTCTTCGTGTCCTCGTAGCGGCCACCGAAGTTACCGCGGACGCCGTGGCCGAAGATCTCGGTCTCATACTTCGCCTGGACGTAGAACTGATTGATATCGTTCTCGTTGGTGAAGTTCTTGTCGTAGTAGGCGCCATCCGCGTACTGGATGTTGAGGCCCATCGAGGACAGGCCGCCGCCCGGATAGACCGTCACCGGACGCACCGCGTCGAGGAACTCGCGGACCTTCAGGGTCTGCCAATTCTGGTTGTAGTTGCCGGCGGTCCCGCCCATGAAGTCCTTCAGGAACGGCGAGGTCTCCAGCATGTCGGACGTCATCTTCGACGTCTGGATGCCGTAGGCGTACGAGCGGTAGCCGGTCGAGACGTACTTCTCGCGTTCCAGCCGCACGCCCGCCTGGATGCTCTTGATCGGGCCCAGGGTGATGAAGCGCTCGGCGTCGAGGCCGACGCTGTTCAGGTCGTTCTTGGCGAAGCTCTCCGAGCCTTCCAGCGCCATGCGGTTGGTGCTGTTGGCCGAGGTGCCGTTGTTGTACCAGGAGACCGGGTCGTCGACGCCGCCCCAGGTCCAGTTCGCGCCCGCATCGATCGAGTTCTGCGGGTTCGGACGGGTCACGTAGGAGAAGCCGTCCATGTTGCCCAGGCCCGTCGACAGCGAGCCCGAGACGCCGCCGCCGGGACGGGTGTAGTTGACGAAGTCGACCGAGGTCTCGACCGACGCGTTGGAACCGGACGACAGGCTGAGAGCCGCGGCCAGGCGCCAATTCTCATTGTTCCAGTCGATGTTGCCAATGACGCCCTTCGACTTCTGGTGCTGCGAGTACAGGCGGTTCGAGGTCAGGACCGTCAGGTTGTTGAAGTCGTAGCTCTCGTACAGGTACCGGCCGTCGTTCGTCTGGATCGGCGAGCCCTTCGGGGTGATCACGGTGCCAGCGCCCGGCGTCTTGGACGGCGAGAAGTAGCTGGTCATGAAGTACTGGACGGTGTCGGGCAGGTTGCGATCGGTGAGGAAGCCGATCAGGCCGATCTTGGTGTTGTCGTTCGGCTTCCACTCGACGCCGGCCGTGCCCGACCAGACCTTGCCCACGTTCATGCGGGTGTACTGACGGATGGCGCTGTTGGTCCAGACGCCGTTGGTGCTCTTGGAGCCCGTGTTGCTGGTGACGAAGGGCGCGGCCTCGGAGGCCGAGAGGCCCAGCGCCTGCGACAGCGAGCGGCAGTACGAGGTGGCGTTGTTGGCGCAGGGCGTGGCCGAAAAGTACTGGCCGTACGTCGCGTTGAACTGCGTCGGCGATAGGCCCGTCGAGGCCGCCGTCAGGTAGTCGTAGTTGTTCAGGCGCAGCGTGTCGCGGCGGAAGTTTTCCTTCTTGTAGGCGACGGTGCCGAAAACCGCGAGGGTGTCGGTCAGGTGCTTGTTGTAGCCGACCGTCGCGGCCGGAGCGCCCAGGTCGCCCAGGGTGTTGTGCTCGTAGGCCGCCTTCATGAAGCCGCCGTCCTTGCGCGACAGCGCCGGGGCGATCTGCATGTCCACGTTGCCCGACAGGCCGCCCGAAACGGTGTTGGCCATCGGCGACTTCTGGATCACGAAAGCCGAGAAGATGTCCGAGTTGAACGCGCCCAGCGGCGAGCCCTGGTTGTCGCGCAGCAGGGCCGGACCTGAGAAGGATTGGCCGTTGAGCGTGGTCTTCGAATATTCGCCGGGCATGCCGCGCAGGTTGATCGTGGCGTCGCGACCTTCGGCCTCGCGGTTGATCTGCACGCCCGGAACGCGCTGCAGCGCTTCACCGACGTTCAGGTCCGGAAAGCGGCCAAGACCGTCCGACGAGATGCCGTCGGTGATTTCGATGGCCTTCTTCTTCGAGCTGATCGCGTTGGCGTAGCTTTGCTTGAAGCCCGTCACGACGACGGCTTCCAGGGTGTCGCTCTGCGCGGTGGCCGAGGCGTCCGCTTGGCGAGCCACCGCTGCGGCCGGCAGTCCGATGATTGTGGCCGATAGAAGCGCCATGCGAAGCGCGCGCGACCGGTGGTTCGTGAGACTCATAATTACTCCCTCCATCTCCAAGGCTCGCCCGTCCATGGCGGCTCGTATTGGCCTGACCGCTTATGTTCCCCACTGCGGCCAGCTGGGGATAATTTCTCATATAAATATCTTTTTTTAAATGAAACTTTGCGCCCCTCGGACGAACTTTCGTGCAACCATTTGAAAGAAATGAGAAAAATCCGTGACATTCCAGCCGATGGTCGGCGGAATCATTATTCTGGGTTGCAGACGGCAGACATCTTACCCCGATCTGGTCAGGCCAAATAGATTTTCACGGAGGCGGTTTCGCCGCTCCCGACTCAGGGCTGGGATAGGACGTGTTCGGATCGTCCGGCGTGCGGTCGCGCGGCAGCGCTGACCGAGCGGACGCCTCGTTATTAAGGGCGGCTTCTAGCTCACGCCCAGGATCTCGCTGGAAATCAGCCGCGCGGTCGCTCTCAGGTGCTCTATCGCCGCGTCGACCGGTCGGGCGCCCTTGCGCGCCATGTAGGGCATGGTCAGGGCGGCCACCGCCGCGCCGTCGACGATGACGGGCGCGGAGATGTCCACGACGCCCGGCGTCAGGTCGCTCTCGGCGCGCCAGTAGCCCTGCTTTGCCACCTGCGCGGCGTCGGCCAGAAACCGCGTGCGCGCGGCCTCATCGACGCCCGAGAAGATCTCGCCGTGCCACCGCGTCTGGATGGCTTCCGGCTGGAAGGCGTAGAGCACCATGCCGGAGGAGGCCTCGACGATCGGACGGCGGTGGCCCGTGCGCACCGAGTAGCCGAAATAGCCCGGGTTCTCGATACGGGCCACGACCACGATCTCATCGCGCGAGGCGATGGCCAGGTGGCAGGACTGCTCGACATCAGCGGCCAGGTCGCGCATCGGCGGCAGGGCGGCCTCCAGCAGGTTCTTCACCGGCGCGCGCGCCATGCCCAGGGTGAACAGCCGGTTGGTCAGCTGATAGCCGTCGCCCGAGGGCGTCGCCTCGATGAAGCCCTTGAACTCCAGCACATGGATCATGCGGAAGAGCTCGCCGACCGAGCGGCCCAGGGCCACCGAGATCTGCGACAGGGTCATGGCCTGCCCGTGCTGCGCGAGCAGGTCCAGGATATCGAGGCCCTTCTCGAGGGCCGGGGCCGTGTACTTACGTTCGGTCAAGCCCAGGTTCCCGTGCGTTGGCGTTACCGCTGTAGCGTCGACGTCTCGCGTCCCGCAAGCGCTCAAGCGATTTGGACGCGATGACCGCGCCCTGTTCTAGATCAGGTCGCGGGCGCCTCATGCGGCTGCTCGCTCAGGGCGTAGATCCGCCGCATGGCCACCCACTTCTCGCCCGGCGCGGCCTTGGGCAGGGGGCGCTGAAAGTCCCACATCAGGCGCTCCCAGGCTTGGACATCCTCGCTGGCCATGTCGGCGGCCGCCTTGGCTTCGGGGGAGAAGCCTGGGCCGGTCTCCATGATCATGAACAGGCGGTCGTGGACGCGCCAGATCTCCATGTCGAGGATGTCGGCGTCGCGGATGGACCGCGTCACGGCCGCCGGCACGGCGCCCGGCGCGTGCCAGGCCTCGTAGCGAGCGATGACGTCGGCGTCGTCGACGAGGTCGAGGGCGAGACAGTGGCGCATGGCGTCAGACCCGCGTCTCGACGACGACCGTCTGGCGCTGGGCGCCCAGGCCTTCGATGCCCAGCTCCATCACGTCCCCGGGGACGAGGTAGCGCGGCGGCTTCTGCCCCATGCCCACGCCGGGCGGCGTGCCGGTCGAGATGATGTCGCCGGGCTGCAGGCTCATGAAGCGCGAGACGTAGGAGACCAGGAAGGCCGGCTTGAAGACCATCGTCTTGGTCGAGCCGTTCTGGAAGAGCTCGCCGTTGACCTTCAGCCACATGCCGAGGTTTTCAACGTCGCCGGCCTCGTCCTTGGTGACCAGCCAGGGCCCGGTCGGGCCGAAAGTGTCGCAGCCCTTGCCCTTGTCCCAGGTGCCGGTGCCGTCGATCTGGAAGGCGCGCTCCGACACGTCGTTGATCACGCAATAGCCGGCGACATGCTCCAGCGCCCGCTCTTCGGAGACGTAGCGCGCCTCCGTGCCGATCACGACGCCCAGCTCGACCTCCCAGTCCAGCTTGGTGGAGCCGATGGGCTGGATGACGTCGTCGTCGGGACCACAGATGGCGCTGGTCGCCTTGGTGAAGATCACCGGCTCGGTCGGGACCGGCAGGCCGCTTTCGGCGGCGTGGTCGGCGTAGTTCAGGCCGATGCAGATGAACTTGCCGATGCGGCCCACGCAGGGGCCCAGGCGGCCCGGCGCGCTGACCAGCGGCAGGCTGGAGGCGTCCAGCGCCGCCAGCTTGGCGAGGCTATCGGGGGACAGGACGCCGCCGTCGATGTCTGGGACGACGCCGGAGAGATCGCGCACCTGGCCCTGGCCATCCAGCAGGCCGGGACGTTCCTGGCCCGCGGGGCCGTAACGGAGAAGTTTCATCGTTCAGGTCTCCTGGCGGCGATCAGTTGATCCAGCCGCCGTCGATGATGTGGATCTGGCCGGTGGTGAAGGCGGATTCGTCGCTGGCGAGATAGAGCGCCAGCATGGCGAGTTCCTCGGGCTTGCCCAGGCGCCCCATCGGCTGGCGGGCGGTGAACGCCTTTTGCGCCGCCTCGTAGTCGCCGGTGTCGGCCAGGCGCTGGTTCAGCGAGGGCGTGTCGACGGTGCCGGGGCAGATGGCGTTGCAGCGGATGCCCTGGCCCACGAAGTCGGCGGCCACCGACTTGGTCAGGCCGATGACGGCGGCCTTGGTGGCGCCGTAGGCGAATCGGTTAGGGACGCCTTTGATCGAGCTGGCCACCGAGGCCATGTTGACGATCGAGCCGCCGCCCGCCGCCAGCATGGCCGGCAGGAAGGCGCGGATGGCGCGGTACTGGGCCGTCACGTTCAGGTCGTTGGACAGGGCCCAGGCCTTCTCGTCGCAGTCCAGGATCGTGCCGGCGTGGACATAGCCGGCGCAGTTGAACAGCACGTCGATCGCGCCGAGCTCGGCGGCCAGCGCCGTGATCGCGTCCGGATCCAGGACGTCCAGCCGGCGCGTCTCGCAACCCTGCACCTGCGCCAGCAAAGCCTCGTTCACGTCGGTCGCGATCACCTGCGCGCCCTCGCGCGCGAAGAGCTCGGCGCTGGCCTTGCCGATGCCTTGCGCAGCCGCCGTCACCAGGGCGGTCTTGCCGGAGAGTCTACCCATATATGCTATTCCTCAGCTCGCACGCCGCAGCGGCAGGCAGGCCGGACCGATCGGGTCGAAGGCCTTGTAGGTTAGAATGAATTCCTGGTGGCCCAGGGCCTCGGACACGGTCCGCGCGCCGCCGGCGACGGCCAGGATCAGGTCGAAGATCTCGTCGCCCACCTCGTCCAGCGTGCCGCGCCCTTCCATGATCCGCCCGGCGTCGACATCCATGTCGCCCGCGAGCTTGCGGTAGGTCTCGGGATTGGCGCAGACCTTGATCACCGGCGAGATCGCCGAGCCGACCACCGAGCCTCGGCCGGTCGTGAACAGCGTCAGGTGGGCCCCGCAGGCGATCAGCTCGACGATCTCGGCGTTGTCCGAGATGTTGGGGAAGCCGTAGCGGACCTCGCCGTCCGGCACGACGTCCAGCAGGTAAAGGCCGCCGGTCGGCGGCTGGTCGCCGGGCTTGAGGATGCCGACGATCGGGGCCGAACCCGACTTGGAATAGGCCCCCATCGACTTCTCTTCCTGGGTCGTGAGGCCACCCTCGGCGTTGCCTGGGGCGAAGCTGCCGTAGCCCATGACGGTGTAATAGGCCTCGGCCTTGCGGACGCTGGCCTCGAGCTCGAAGCCCAGTTCGGGCGTGATCGCACGGCTGGCCATGATCTTCTCGCAGCCGACGAGCTCGCCGGTCTCCTCGAAGACGCACGCCGCGCCGGCCGCCCCCAAGCGATCGAAGGCGCGCCCCACGGCCGGATTGGCGGTGATGCCGGAGGTCCCGTCCGAGCCGCCGCAGATCGTGCCGATCACCAGCTCCGACACCGCCATTGGGACACGAGGCGTCGCGGCGGCGCGGGCCTTCAGGCGCTCGACCGCCTCGATCCCCTTGCGGATGGTCTCGGCGGTGCCGCCGCTTTCCTGGATGACCAGGGTCTCGACCGGACGGCCGCTGGCGGCGACCGCGGCCGCGAGCGCCTCGCGGTTGAAGCTCTCGCAGCCCAGCGAGACCAGCAGGACGCCGCCGACATTGGGGTGCGTGCCGATCGCCTGCATCACCTTCAGGGCGTAGGCGTTCGGATAGCAGCCGGGAAAGCCGATCAGGTGGACGTCGGGATCGTCGCTACGGCTGACGATGGTGCGGGCCACGTGGTGGGCGCATTCGACCAGATAGGCCACAGCGACGACATTGCGGATTCCCTTGCGGCCGTCAGCGCGCAGATAGCCCTGGATGCTCATGCCGAACCCTCGCCGGTCGCCTGGCGCGTATGGCTGGCGATGTAGTCGCTTTTCATGTTGTGCAGGTGAACATGCTCGCCTGGCTCCGCCGAGGCCGTCATCGAGCCGATCGGCGCGCCGTACTTCAGCACCTTCTCGCCGACGGACAGGGCGCAGCGGGCGATCTTGTGTCCCACCGCCACGTCGCTGGCGGCGATGATCGCCTGGCCGTCGATCTGCAAGGCCTGGCCGGCCTGGATTGGCGCGGCCAGAACCAGGATGTTGTCGTCGGGATGCAGCAGGACGACGCTCACGCCGGGACCTCGTCTTCCGGGACGGGGGCATGGTCGTGCAGCAGGCCCGCCTGCCGCAGGTCACGCCAGAACCCCGCGGGGATCGGGGCGTCCAGCCAGCCGAGGGCCTGACTGACCTGCTCGGCGGACGCCAATCCAGGGATGACGCTGATCACCGCCGGGTGGGCGAGCGGGAAGCGCAGGGCCGCCGCAGGCAGGGCGACGCCATGGTCGCGGCAGACCGCCCGCAGGCGCGCGACGCGGTCGATGATCTCCTGGGGGGCGGGCTCGTAGTTGTAGTGCAGCGGTGCGCCGGAACCGGCGTCCTCGACCAGGATCCCCGAGTTGAACGGGCCGCCGACGATCACCGACGCACCCTTGGCCACGCACTGCGGCAGGAAGCTGTCCAGCGCGGACTGTTCCAGCAGGGTGTAGCGGCCTGCGAGCAGGAAGACATCGAAATCGGCATGGGCGGAGGCCTCCAGGCAAACCTCCCACTCGTTGACGCCGAGGCCGATGGCGCCGGCGAGGCCCGCTTCGCGCAGTTCGACCATGGCGCGGTAGCCGCCCTCCAGGAAGGTCTTCAACTGGGCGGGGTGCGCATCGCCGTGGGTCATTCGGCCAAGGTCGTGCGCCAGCAGCACATCCACCCGGTCGCGACCCAGGCGGGCGAGGCTGGCCTCGAACGCCGCCATCACGCCGTCGTAGCTGTAGTCGAAGACCGGCTCGAACGGGGCGGCGCCGGCGAAGCCATGCCGCACGGCGTCGGCAGGGGCCTCGATGGGAACTAGGCGGCGTCCCACCTTCGTGGAGATCCGTGCGGCGCCGGGGAGCAGGGCGCCCAGGCGGCTCTCGCTGAGGCCGAAGCCGTAGTGGGGCGCGGTGTCGAAATAGTCGACGCCGGCGGCCAGGGCGACGTCGGCCGCAGCCCGGGCCGTCTCGTCCGAAACGGCCGTGTAGAGATTGCCCAGGGCCGCGGCGCCGAAGCCGAGCCGCGGCAGGTCAGGTCGGCGGAGTTTCATCACAGTCCTGCATCCAGACGATAGAACCGACGGGCGACGTCAGCGAACACCGCCTGGGCGACCGCCGGGGCCTGAAGGTCGGCGAAGCCTCGCGCCTGGTCGCGCCAGTCGGCGTAGTTGGCGGCGAGATTGACCACCGGCCAGTCGCTGCCCCACATCAACCGGTCCGGCCCGAACAGCGCGATCAGTTTCTCCGCGTAGGGGGCGATCGCTTCCGGCGCCTGGTCGGGACGCGCCTCGGTCAGCAGCCCTGAGAGTTTGCAGTGCACTTGAGGCAGGGCGGCCAGGCGCGACATCGCCTCCGCCCAGTCGTCGAAGGCGTCTTGGGCGATCGGTGGCTTGGCGCCGTGGTCGATAACGATCCGCAGGTCCGGCCGACGGGTCGCCAAGCTCAGCAGGTGGGGCAGATGGCGCGTGAAGACCAGGGCGTCCAGCGACAGGTCGTGCGCCACCAGAACGTCGATCGCCGGCGCCAGGTCCGGACGCGCGATCCAGGCGTCGTCGGGCAGGTTCTGCAGCATGGGCCTAACGCCCTTGAACTTCGGATGCGCGGCCAGCGCCGCGATGCGTTCGGGCGCTCGCGGCGACAGAAGATCAACCCAGCCGACGACGCCCAGAACGAGCGGCTCGTCCTGGGCTAACTGCAGCAGCCAGTCAGTGTCGGCGTCGCTGGGCTGCGATTGCACCGTCACCGCGCCGACCAGGTCGGGGCCGGCCGCGGCGCGCAGATCCTCGGGCCCGAAGTCGCGGTGAATCGCCGCCAGATCGGGCGTCGGCCACACGCAGTCATTCTGGCCTATGCGCCAGAAGTGCTGGTGGGCGTCGATCAGCACGAGACGATCGCCTTGATCACCCCGGCCTCGGGCGACATCCAGTGCGGCAGGTCGGTCGCCAGATCGGCCAACTGGCCGCTGTGGGTGTTCAGGGCCCGCGTCGGCGCCTTGCCGGCGCGGATCGTCTCCACGACCATTTCGAAGTCTTCCAGCGTGGCGTTGCGGCTGGCCAGCAGCGTCGTCTCGCGCTTGTGGAACTCGGGGTCCGAGAAGGTGATATCGGCGCTGACGACCGAGATCAGGACGTAGGCGCCGCCGTGACCGACATAGGCGAAGCCGGTCTCCATGGCCTTGGGATTGCCGGTCGCGTCGAAGACCACGTCGAAGAAGTCACCATCGGTCAGCGCGCCGAGCCGCTCGGCCGAGTCGGGACCAAGATCGACCGTGTGGTCGACTCCGATGTGTTCGGCGCAGAAGTCCAGGCGGTCGCGCCGGCCGTCCAGCGCGGTGACGACGCCGCCCGCCAGCTTGGCGAACAGGGCCGCCGCGATGCCGATGGGGCCGGCGCCGACGACGAGCACGCTTTGCCCCGGCGTGATCTGGGCGCGCCGCACGGCGTGAGCGCCGATGGCCAGGAACTCGACCATGGCCGCCTCGTCCAGCGACAGGCCCGTGGCCTTGCCCACGAACTTCGCTGGGACGCTGACATATTCGGTCAGGCCGCCGTCCACGTGGACGCCCAGCACCTGGATGTTGCGGCAGCAGTTGCCCTTGCCTTTGCGGCAGGCCGAGCAGTGGCCGCACGCCATGTACGGCATGATGTAGACGGCTTCGCCGGGCTCGAGATCGGCGCCCTCGGGCGCGGAAACGACCTCGCCGGCCAGCTCGTGACCCATCACGCGCGGATAGGCCAGATAGGGCTGGGTGCCGCGGAAGATATGCATGTCCGTACCGCAGACGCCGACGCGGCGGACGCGGACCAGGACCTCGCCCTCACCCGGAACCGGGCGCGGCCGTTGCTCCAGGACCAGTTCGCCGGGCGCGGTGCAGACCAGTGTGTTCATCATGCTAGGGGCGCCTCTTGAGCGTTGGTGGAGTCCATCGACGCCGCCGCCCGCGCCGCCGACAGCCCGTAGGCGGCGACGACCGCGAAACAGGCGCTGGGGACGAGGATGGCGTAGTTGATGGCGCTGAGATCGGAGATCGCGCCCATCAGGGCGGTGAAGACCGCGCCGCCGATGATCGCCATGACCAGGAAGGACGAGCCGGTCTTCGTCAGAGGGCCAAGGCCCTTGATCGTCGTGGCGAAGATGGTCGGGAACATGATCGACATGAAGAAGCTGGTGGCGGCCAGGGCCAGTAGGCCCGGCTCGCCGCCGGCCAGGGCCGCGAACAGGGTCAGCACGGCGTTGATCGCCGCGAACACCGCCATCAGCTTGGTCGGGCTGATCTTGCCCATCGCGGCCGTGCCCACGAACCGTCCGGCCATGAAGCCGACCAGCGACCAGGTCAGATAGGCCGCGGCCGCCTTCTCCCCCAAGCCGACCTCGTGCTGGGCGTAGCGGATCATGTAGCTCCACACCCCGACCTGGGCGCCGACGTAGAAGAACTGCGCCGCCACGCCGAACAGGAAGCGCGGTCGGCGGAACAGGGCGGCGATCGCTGCGCCTGCGGAGGGGGCGTTGGCGACGTCTTCGGGGGGCGGCCGGGTGGCCGCGGCGGGGAAGCGGGTCAGGGCCACCAGAGCCGCCCAGCCCAGGACGACGGCGGCGATCACCAGATAGGGGATCTGGGTCGAGCGCGCTTCGTGCGCCTGGAAGGCCGCCAGCTGCGCGGCGCTCATGGCGTCGAATTGCGCCTTGGTCGGCTCCACGCCGGACAGAATGAAGTGGCCGCCCAGGAAGACGGCCGTGATCGAGCCCAGCGGATTGAAGGCCTGGGCGAAGTTCAGGCGTCGTTCGGAGGTCGCCGGATCGCCCAGCACGGTGATCAGCGGGTTGGCCGATGTCTCCAGGAACGCCAGGCCTGAGGCGAT
This sequence comes from Caulobacter segnis, assembly GCF_003243465.1. Lineage (GTDB taxonomy): Bacteria > Pseudomonadota > Alphaproteobacteria > Caulobacterales > Caulobacteraceae > Caulobacter > Caulobacter segnis_A. The sequence goes on along the minus strand of NZ_QFQZ01000044.1, from coordinate 20,573 downwards.
GACGAACAGCGCGGCCAGGAACAGCGGATATTCAAGCGCCGCCGAGGCGGGATAGAACATCAGGGCCCCCAGGCCGAACAGGCTTAGGCCGACCAGGACGGCGGTCTTGTAGCCGTAGCGCCGCATGACGATCGAGGCGGGCAGGGCGAGGAAGAAATACCCGAGATAGAAGGCCGACTGCACCAGGCCCGACTGCAGGTCCGACAGGAAAAAGGCCTTCTTCAGGTGCGGGATCAGCACGTCGTTGAGATTGTTCGCGACGCCCCAAAGAAAGAACAGGGCGATGATTATCGCCTGGGTCAAAAACGTCCCGTCCTGCCGTGTTCTGGTCATCGTCGCTCCCAAGGTGTCCGACGCGTTTCGCGCTCTCGTGTCTAGCGATCACAGTCGCTCCCTTACCGTTATCGCCTGTAAAAAGGATTGCATCAATGAAATATTTGATTACTCAGACATTGTGGCGTCGGCGCAGATGACCGGTGCGTTGAGAGAGCGGGGAGCGTTATGGGGCCTTCAAGACGCGATCTTTTCGGCGGAGCCGCCGCGGCGACCATGGCGGCCGCCAGCGCCAAGGCCGAGATGCTGGCGCCGCCCGGGTTCGACAGGATCGCCGACGGCCCGTTCAAGCCGACTTGGGAGTCGCTGAACGGCGGCTACAAGGCGCCTGACTGGTTCCGCGACGCCAAGTTCGGGCTCTGGGCCCACTGGGGCCCTCAATGCGTGCCGGAGGCCGGCGACTGGTACGCCCGCGGCATGTACGAGCAGGGCAGCGCCGCTTATGCCCACCATCTGAAGACCTATGGCCACCCGGCCGACACCGGCTTCATGGACATCCTGCCGCAATGGCGGGCCGAGAACTGGAATCCGGACGACCTGCTGGATCTCTATGTGAAGGCCGGGGCCAAGTACTTCGTGGCCATGGCCAACCACCACGACAACTTCGACGCCTACGACTCCAAGTTCCACGACTGGAACAGCGTCCGCCTCGGGCCGAAGAAGGACATCATTGGCATCTGGGAAAAGGCGGTCCGCAAGCGCGGGCTGCGGTTTGGCGTCTCGAACCATTCGGCCCACGCCTGGCACTGGTTCCAGACCGCCTACGGCTACGACGCCGAGGGGCCGCGGCGCGGCGAGCGCTACGACGCCTTCAAGCGCTTCAAGGCCGACGGGCTCGGAACCTGGTGGGAAGGCCTGGACCCGCAGGAACTCTACGGCGGCGCCGTCATGCCGATGCCTTCCGGGATCACCAGCATCGCCGAAGCGGACAAGTGGCACGAGGCCAATGACCGCGTCTGGAACGAGAAGGCGCCGCTGAACAACCCGGCCTTCGTCCGTCAGTGGTACCTGCGCTGCAAGGACCTGATCGACAGCTACAAGCCCGACCTCGTCTATTTCGACAATTTCGACCTGCCGCTCGAGCAGGCTGGCCTGGATATCACGGCCCACTTCTACAACGCCTCGATGCGCTGGCACGGCGGCAAGCTGGAAGCGGTGGTCAACATCAAGCCCGAGGAGCGCAAGGTCCCCGGCGTGGTGCCCGATGTCGAACGCGGCTTGCGCGCCGAGATCAGCCCCACGCCCTGGCAGACGGACACGTGCCTCGGTTCCTGGCACTACAGCCGCGAGATCTTCGAGAAGAAACGCTATCGACCGGCCGCCGAGGTGATCCATCGCCTGTGCGACATCGTCTCCAAGAACGGCAACCTGCTGCTCAGCGTGCCGGTGCGCGGCGACGGCACGATCGATTCCGAGGAGCGGCGGATCGTCGAGGAGATCGGCGGCTGGATGGGGCGGTTCTCCGACGCCATCCACGGCACGCGGCCGTGGGTGATCTATGGCGAAGGGCCGACCTCGGTCGTCACCGGAATGTTCAGCGAGGGCAAGCAGAAGCCGTTCACCGCCCAGGACATCCGCTTCACCACCAAGGGCAAGACGCTGTACGCGACGACGCTGGGGCGGCCCGAGGGCGGCCGCGTCAGCATCCTTTCGCTGGCCCGGGGCGGCCCGCACGCGCGCCGAGCCGTCGGTCGGGTCACCCTGGCCGGCGACAAGACGCCCCTGCCGTTCCGCCAGGATCACGCCGGCCTGCACGTGACCGTGCCCGAGGCGGCGCTGCACCCGTTCGGCGTGGCCCTACGGATCGACGGCGCGCTCTAGGGCGCGTCGGCTTCGCGTACGATCGGCGAGCGCTCGACCGCGCTTTCAGGATTTGACTTGGAGCCTGTTTGGCTGGCCTGGGCGGCGACGTCGAGGCCGGGAGGGCTCTCCGAAGGACTGCGACACATGACCTGGAAAAACACTCTTCGCGGCGCCCTGGCGGCCGCCCTGCTGGCGGGCTTCCCGGCCCATGCGGCCGAGCCGATCACCCCCCGCTTCAGCGCCGACCCGTCGCCGCATGTCTTTCACGGCCGCTACTACGTGTACGCCACGGACGACGCCTCCAACTCGGGAACCTACTGGGATTCCACGACCTGGCGGCTCTATGTGTCCAAGGACCTTAAGCGCTGGAAAGACGAGGGCGCCTTTCTGTCGGTGACCGCCTTCAAGTGGGCTCGTCCCGACGCCAAGGCCTGGGCGCCGGAAGCCGCCTACCGCAATGGACGGTACTACTTCTACGCCCCGGTCGGCGGCGACAAGATCGGCGTCGCCGTGGCCTCGCGCCCTGAAGGTCCCTTCGTCGACGCCCTCGGCGCGCCCCTGGTCGACAAGGCGCGCGACGCCAACGCCGGCGCCGAGCCGATCGACCCGCAGGTGCTGGTCGACGACGACGGCCAAGCCTATCTCGTGTTCGGGACGCGCGTCCCCAAGATCGTCAAGCTGGGGGCCGACATGATCAGCCTGGCCGGCCCGATCCAGGACCTGGTGATTACCGGCTTCCCGGCCGACGACGCCAAGAAGAAGTACGGCGAGGCGCCCTTCCTGCATAAGCGCAACGGCCTCTATTACTTCAGCTTCTCGACCGGCTGGCCGGGGCAGATCGTCTACGCCGTCGCCAAGTCACCGATGGGGCCCTATGCCTACAAGGGCGTGATCCTCGACTATCGAACCATCTCGACCAACCATCAGGCGATCCTGGATGTCGACGGTCGCAGCTGGCTGTTCTACCACGACAACCTGCTGCCCGGCGGGGGCGACCATCGCCGGTCGATCGCCGTCGCGCCGCTGACCTACGCCCCGGACGGGGCGATCAACGAAGTCAAACCATAAGGGCGTCGCGGCAAGCCCGGCCGCAGGGAAAGAGGTTCGCATGACATCCTTGAACACCAGCCGCCGAACCCTCCTCGGCGGAGCGGCCCTGCTGAGCGCCGCGCCCGGCGCGGCCTTGTCCAAGCCCAAGGCGGCCAAGCCGCGGTTGCTGGCGCCGACGCCGCCGATGGGCTGGAACAGCTGGAACAGCTTCGCGACCACCATCACCGAAGCCCAGACGCTGGAGCAGGCCGGCATCATGGCGCGCGAGTTGCTGCCCGCCGGCTATGACATCCTGACCGTCGACATCCAGTGGTACGAGCCCACGGCCAGCAGCTACCAGTACGCCGCCAAGCCGGTCCCCACCCTGGATGTTCACGGTCGCCTTCTTCCCGCGCCCAATCGCTTCCCCTCCGCCGCCGACGGCAGGGGCTTCAGGCCGCTGGCCGACAAGGTCCGCGCTCTGGGCTTGCGGTTCGGCGTCCACCTGATGCGCGGCGCCCCCCGTCTGGCCGTGGAGCGGGGGCTGAAGGTCAGGGGAACCGACATCGCCATCGCCGACATCGTCGATCGCCAGAGCGTCTGCTCCTGGAATCCCGACATGTACGGCGTCGACATGAGCAAGCCCGGCGCCCAGGCCTATTACGACAGTGTCTTCGCGCTGCTGGCCTCCTGGGGCGTCGACTTCGTCAAGGTCGACGATCTCAGCCGACCGTATGACGCCCACATGGCCGAGATCGAAGCCATCCACCGCGCGATCGGTCGGACCGGAAGGCCGATGATCCTGTCGATGTCGCCGGGCGAGACGCCGGTGGTCCGCGGGGACCACGCGCGTCGCCACGCGCAGATGTGGCGCATCTCCGACGACTTCTGGGACGACTGGAAGATGCTGGACGCCCAGTTCACCCGGCTGGAGAACTGGTCCCCCTGCATCGGCCAGGGCGGCTGGCCCGACGCCGACATGCTGCCGCTGGGACGGCTGGCGCTGGGGGAACGCGACACCAAGTTCACGCCCGACGAACAGCGCACCTTGATGACCCTATGGTCCATCGCCCGTTCGCCCCTGATCATGGGCGGCGACCTGCGCCACCTGGACGCGCCGACCAAGGCGCTGCTGACCAACCCCGAGGTGATCGCGGTCAATCAGGCGTCCAGCGCCAACCGCCCGCACTTCGTCGAGGACAATGTCCGAATCTGGACCGCCCGGGCGACGAACGGCGACGCCTACGTCGCGCTGTTCAACACCGGCGAGACGGCGCGAACCGTCGGAGCGTCGCTGGCCCTGCTCGGGCTTCCCGCCCGCGTGCGGGTGCGTGACCTCTGGCGCCGCAGCGACATCGGCCAGGCCAGCAAGACCATCGAAGCCGCGCTGCCGCCGCACGGCGCGGCGCTGTATCGGCTGACCGCCGCCTAGGGCGACCGCCCTGGGAGGGGCGGCTCCGCTTCGGCGGAACTTGCCCCGCTGGAGCGGTCAGCCGCGCGTCGAAGTGAGAGCGCGATCCCGCGCCACCGCAGCAAAGCGACGCCGTCACGCAACGCCCCCAGAAGCCAAGCCTCTTGAAAAATAATGGAGGCCCGGGCCGGAATCGAACCGGCGTGCACGGATTTGCAGTCCGCTGCGTCACCACTCCGCCACCGGGCCATCCGGAGTCGACGCGCTAACGTCGGCGGGGGAGGGCGTTCGATACAGGAGCGTTCGCGGGGCTGCAACGTCGAAAATGGCTCGGCTGGCGTGGCGGTGGCGGTATCGCGCACGGGCGGCCGCAAAGCCTCGCGTCGATCCGCTAATTTCGCTAGGTGTCTCCCATGCAGCACGATGCGCCCGGCGATAACGTCACCATCGTCGACATCGCCCGCGAGGCCGGGGTGTCGATCAAAACCGTTTCGCGCGTGATCAATCGGGAGGAGGGCGTCGGCGAGGCGACGCGCGCGCGGGTCCAGGCGCTGGTCGATCGGTTGGGCTATCGCCCGAACGTCTCGGCCCGGTCGCTGTCCAGCCGGCGGAGCTATCTGATCGGCGCCATCTTCATGCGGGTCGGCGCCTACCACTATGTCGGCCAGGTGCAGGTCGGGGCGATGCGAGCCTGCCGGCGCGCCGGATATAACCTGGTCGTCGAGCAGGTCTCGCCGCCCGACGCCGATGGCGGGCGGGGCTTCGCCGATGTCCTGCGTCACACCCGCTTCGACGGCGTGGTCCTGACGCCGCCGACCTGCGACGACCCGGAGGTCATCGCGGCGGTCGAGGCGGCCGGCCTGCCCTATGTGCGGATGGCCCCGCACCGCGAGTTCGAGCGTTCGCCCTATGTGTTCACGGACGACCGCCAGGCTGCGCGCGACCAGACGCTGTGGCTGTGGGAGATCGGCCATCGTCGCATCGCCTTCATCGACGGTCCGCCGGATCACGGCTCCGCCGCGCGGCGGCGCGAGGGCTATGAAGAGGCCCTGCGCGCATGTGGGGTGGAGCCTCGGCCAGAGTGGATCGCCCGGGGCGACTATCTGAGCCTGTCGGGTTTCGAGGCGGCGGAAAGCCTGCTCGCCCTGCCCGAGCCGCCGACGGCGATCTTCGCGAGCAACGACGACATGGCGCTCGGCGTCCTGGCGGCGGCGGCGAAGGTTGGCCTGTCGGTCCCGCGGGATCTCTCCGTCGTGGGGTTCGACGACGGCCCGGCGGCCGAAGCCGCTTGGCCGCGCCTGACGACGATTCATCAGCCCACGGCGGAAATGGCCGAGGCGGCGGTCGAGATGCTGATCGGCGCCTTCGGCGACGAGCGGTTCCGCGCCCGGGTCGCGGCGCGCAAGCTCGACTACCGGCTGATCCGCCGGGACTCGGCCGCGCCGCCCGCGCCGCCCGCGTCGGCGAAGGGCTCGGCCTAGCCGGCCCGTCCGCGCCAGGACCGGCGACCTCCGCGCGAGGCGCGGCTGCGCGCTTCAAGTCTGGCCGCACATACCCGCATTCCAACGACGGCGCCAAGCGCCACCGTCGACAGCGGTGTCAGGAATTTCGAGCATAGACAACGTTGTCGTTTGATGTTTGTCTGATAACGACAACGTTGTCGTAACCGTAAGCAGCGGCGGCGGAGTCGGGAAAGGCCTCGGTACAAGAGGTCGAAGGAAACGCAACAAGGCGCCGATGGCGCCGCTTGGGGGATCGTGGCGTCTCGGCGCGCGCGTCGGGCGCCCGGAGTCCAGGCAGGACAAAGGGAAAGAAATGCGTAGTCTCCTGTTCGCATCGGCCGCCTTGGCGGTCGTGAGCTTCCACGCGCCTGGCGCGGCGGCTCAGGAAGCCGGCGCCGTGAAGCTGGACGAAGTGGTCGTCACCGCCCAGCGCCGCAGTGAAAACCTCCAGAAGACCCCGCTCACCGTGTCGGCGGTGACGGGCGATAAGCTCGAGTCACAAGGCATCAAGACGGTGGTCGACCTGTCGGCCCAGGTGCCCGCCCTGCAGATCAGCTCGAGCGGTTCGGGCGCGGCCGTGGTCTTCCTGCGCGGCATCGGCAGCACCAACACCACCGAGGTCGGCGATCCGGCGGTCGCCTACCACATGGACGGCATCTACATCGCGCGGTCCACCTCGGTGGGCGCGCTGTTCTACGACGTCGATCGGGTCGAGGTGCTGCGCGGTCCGCAAGGTACGCTCTACGGCCGCAACGCCACGGCCGGCGCGATCAACGTCATCACCAAGCAGCCCAAGTTCGACTATGAGGGCTCCGGCTCGGTGGACTTCGGCAACTATGGCGCCATCACCACCTCGGGCATGGTCAACGTGCCGCTCGGCGACACCCTGGCCGTCCGCGCCGCCTTCCAGCAGTCGCGCCATGACGGCTATGTGAAGGCGCTGAACAAGGGACCCGGCACCGGCGGTAACGACCGTTACGACCAGGACGACAAGTCGGCGCGGGTCCAGGTGCTGTGGAAGCCCACCGACACCTTCTCGCTGAAGGCCGGCGCGGACTATCTGCACCAGGGCGGCGCCGGCGGCGGCGACAAGAGCTACGGGACGGCCCTGGCGACCAGCGATCCGTGGACCTGCAACTGCGCCACGAACCTCTATCGCAACAACAAGTTCTTCGGCGCCCACGCCCAGGCCGACCTGGACCTGAGCTTCGCCACCCTGACCTACCTGACCGGCTACAACTTCTCGCGCCTGGACCGGAACGGCGAGAACGCCAGCACCGGCGCGCCCAACTACTTCAAGGGCAAGGACCACACCTGGTCGCACGAGCTGCGCCTGGGCGGCGACACGGGCAAGCTGAAGTGGGTGGTCGGCCTCTATCGCTTCACCGAGGACAACAACGTCGACTTCCGCGTCTTCCTGGCGGCGAACTCGTACCTGTCGTTCATCCAGCCGGAAGTCACCGCCAAGTCCATCGCCGTGTTCGGCCAGGGCACCTACGAGGTCACCGACCGCTTCCGCGTCACCGGCGGCCTGCGCTACACCGAGGACCGCAAGGCGCGCGACGGCGGCACGTTCCTGACCAATTCGGCGGGCGCCATCACCAGCACGGTGATCAAGAACCTCGCCGACGCCAAGTGGGACGCCACCAACTGGAAGCTGGGCGCCGACTTCGACCTGACCAGCACCTCGATGCTCTACGCCAACGTGGCCACGGGCTATAAGGCGGGCGGCTACTACGACGGCGTCGCCAACAACGTCTACGCGCCCGAGAAGATCACCTCGTACGAGGCGGGCGTGAAGAACCGCTTCTTCGACAACCGCCTGCAGTTCAACGCCACCGGTTTCCTGTACGACTACCGCGACTTCCAGGTGTCGGCCGTGGGGATCATCGCGGGCCAGCAGGCCTCGGTGACGCTGAACGCCGACAAGGCGCGCGTCTATGGCGTCGAGTTCGAAAGCAACCTGGTCATCACTGAAAACGACCGGGTCGACGCGACGCTGGGCTGGCTGCACGCTCGCTACACCGACTTCCTGCTGCCGCTGGGCGACTCGTTCTCCAACAACGCGGCGAACGCCAGCGTAGCCGGCTGCTACAAGGCCAACTTCGCCGCCGCCGCGCCGCGGTCCACCGACTTCTCGGGTTGCCGGATGGCGCGCACGCCCGACTGGACGCTGAATGTCGGCTACCAGCACACCTGGGAGATCGCCTCGGGCGCCAAGGTGGTTGGCCGCGTCCAGACGCACTACGAGAGCAGCAAGAACCTCGAGTACCACGGCTTCGCCCAGAACAAGCAGGGCAGCTTCACCAAGACCGATCTCAGCCTGACCTACACCAGCGCCGACGATCGCTGGAACCTGCAGGGCTATGTCCGCAACCTCGAGGACGACGACGTGCGCACCGCCTCGTCGCCGAACTCGACGACGGGCCTGGCGACCAACGGCAACGGTGAGTTCTACGCCCCGCCGCGCACCTACGGCCTGCGCCTAGGGGTCAATTTCTAGCCTCCCACTCCCCTCGCCCCCGGTCTTCCTGCGCGCCGGGGGCGCTTTTCTTTGTTCCGGAGTTCACAGTGCTCGCCCTCCGTCGTCTCCTGCTCTCGACCGCCATCGCCGCCGCCCTCGGTTCGACCGCCGCGGCCGCCACCCAGCCCGAGCTTGGCGTTCGCGACGGCAAGATCATCACCGTCGAGGGGCTGCGCTTTCGAGACCTCGATCGCGACGGCAAGCTTTCGCCGTTCGAGGACTGGCGGCGCTCTCCCGAGCAACGCGCCGCCGATCTCGTCGGGCGCATGACCCTGGAGGAAAAGGCCGGCGAGATGATGCACGGCACCCTGCCGGCCGTCGGCGGCGGGGTTCCGGGACGCGGGCAGGGCTATGACCTCGCCAAGCTCAAGCCCCTGATCCTGGAGCGTAACGTCACCACCTTCATCACCCGGCTCGCCGGTGATCCGGCCTGGCTGGCCGAGCAGAACAACGCCGTGCAGGCGATCGCCGAGCAGGGCCGCCTGGGCGTGCCCGTCACCATCAGCACCGATCCCCGGCACCACTTCCAGTTCGTCGACGGGGCCAGCGTCGCGGCCGGCGGCTTCTCGCAGTGGCCGGAAGCGACCGGCCTGGCGGCGATCGGCGACGACACGCTGGTGCGGCGCTTCGGCGACATCGCGCGCCAGGAATATCGCGCCGTCGGCATCCACCAGGCGCTTTCGCCGATGGCCGACCTGGCCACCGAGCCCCGCTGGTCGCGGATCAGCGGCACCTTCGGCGAGGACCCAGCGCTGGTCGGCCGCATGGTCAAGGCCTATGTGCAGGGCTTCCAGGGCGGCGCCACGAACCTGGCCGCCAACGGCGTGTCCGCCGTCGTCAAGCACTGGGTCGGCTATGGCGCCTCGGCCAAGGGCTTTGACGGTCATAACAGCTATGGCCGCTACGCCGTTTTCCCCGCCGGCCAGTTCGACCTACACGTCAAACCCTTTGACGAGGCCTTCGCCGCCGGCGTCGTGGGCGTCATGCCGACCTACGCCATCCTCAAGGACCTCGTCCTGGACGGCCAGCCGCTGGAGCCGGTCGGCGCCGGCTTCTCCAGGCAGCTCCTGACGGACCAGTTGCGGACCAAGCACGGTTTCAAGGGCATCGTCGTCTCGGACTGGGCGATCACCAACGACTGTTCCGAGACCTGCCGCAACGGCTTTCCCGCGGGCCAGAAGCCGAGCTTCGCGGGCTTCTCGACCGCCTGGGGCGTCGAGGATCTCGCCAAGGTCGACCGGTACGCCAAAGGCGTGAACGCGGGGCTCGACCAATTTGGCGGGGTCGAGGACACGGCCGAGCTGGTGGCGGCGGTCAAGGCGGGCAAGATCCCGGCGGCGCGCATCGACGACGCCGCGCGCCGGATCCTGGCGATCAAGTTCGAGCAGGGCCTGTTCGAGAATCCCTATGTCGACGCCAAGGCCGCGACGGCCGTCGTCGGCGCCAAGGCCTTCGTGGCCGAAGGCCGGGCGGCGCAGAGCGCGGCCCTGACCCTGCTGGAGAACAAGAACGGCCTGCTGCCCCTGAAGCCCGCCGGCAAGAAGGTCTGGCTGAAGGGCGTGTCGGCCGAGGCGGCGCGGGCTCAGGGCCTGGTTCCGGTCGACGACCTGGCGCAGGCCGACCTGGCGATTATTCGAACCGCGACGCCGTTCCAGACCCTGCACCCGAACTTCACGTTCGGCAGCTTCCAGCACGAGGGCGATCTGTCGTTCAAGGACGGCGCGGCCGATTACGAGGCGATCAAGGCCGCCTCGGCCAAGATCCCGACCATCGTCGCCGTCTATCTGGACCGCCCCGCGATCCTGGCCAATGTGCGCGACAAGGCCGCGGCCCTGATCGGCGACTTCGGGTCCAGCGACGAGGCGTTCCTCGACGCCGTGACGGGCAAGGCCCCGCCGCGCGGCAAGCTGCCGTTCGAGCTGCCCTCGTCGATGGCCGCTGTCGAGGCCCAGGCCGAGGACGCGCCGCACGACTCCAAGGCCCCGCTCTACCCGATCCATTTCGGCCTGACCTACTGAGGACGACCGCCATGAACCGCTCCCTCACCGCCGCCGCCAGCCTGGCGGTGCTCGCCCTCGCCGCCACCGCCCAGGCCCAGACGCCCGCCCGTCCGTGGATGAACGCCAAGCTGTCGCCGGACGAGCGCGCCGCGCTGCTGGAAAAGGAGATGACTCTCGACGAGCGCATCGGCCTGCTGCACGGGCCGATGTCGATGCCGGTCTTCGGCATCAAGAAGCCCGAGGGCGCGATCGGCTCGGCCGGCTACATCCCCGGCATTCCGCGCCTGGGCGTGCCCGCCGTCAACGAAAGCGACGCCAGCCTGGGCGTGACCAACCCGCTGGGCGTGCGCCCAGGCGACGGCGCCACGGCCCTGCCGTCGGGCCTGTCCCTGGCCTCGACGTTCAGCGCCAAGCTGGCCTACGACGGCGGCGCGGTGGTCGGGCGCGAGGCCCGCGCCAAGGGCTTCAACGTCCAGCTGGCGGGCGGCGTCAACCTGGCCCGCGACCCGCGCAACGGCCGCAACTTCGAGTATCTCGGCGAGGATCCCTGGCTGGCCGGCAACCTGGCCGGCGCGGCCATCAAGGGCATCCAGGACCAGGGGATCGTCTCGACGGTCAAGCACTTCTCGCTGAACGGCCAGGAGACCAAGCGCCACTTCGCCAATTCGGTGATCGACGAGGCGGCTCACCGCGAAAGCGACCTGCTGGCTTTCCAGATCGCCATCGAGAAGGGCCAGCCCGGCTCGGTGATGTGCGCCTACAACCTCGTGAATGGCGACTACAGCTGCGGCAATAACCACCTGCTCAACGACGTGCTCAAGCGCGACTGGGGCTATAAGGGCTGGGTGATGTCGGACTGGGGCGCTGTCCACGCCACCGACTACATCCTCAAGGGCCTGGACCAGCAGTCGGGCGAGCAACTGGACGCCAAGGTCTGGTTTGGCGAGCCGCTGAAGGCCGCCGTCGAGAAGGGCGAAATCCCCGCCGCCCGCGTGGCGGACGCCACGCGGCGCATCCTGCGCTCGATGTTCGCCGCCGGCCTGTTCGACAAGCCGGTCGAGCCAGGCGGCGTCGTGGACTATGAGGCGGGCGCCGCGGTCGCCCAGACCGCCGCCGCCGAAGGGATCGTGCTGCTGAAGAACCGCGACGGCCTTCTGCCGCTGGCCAAGACCGCCAAGACCATCGCCGTGATCGGCGGTCACGCCGACGCCGGCGTGCTGTCGGGCGGCGGCTCCTCGCAGGTGGTGCCGCCGGGCGGCGCCAAGCGCTCGGTGCCGCTGGGCGGCGAGGGCATGATGGGTCCGTTCCGCAGCCAGGTCTTCAACGGCTCCTCCCCGCTGGCGGCGCTCCGCAAGGCGCTGCCCGAGACAAAGGTCACCTTCGACGACGGCCGCTATGTCGCGTCCGCCGTTGCCGCCGCCAAGGCCGCCGACGTCGTGGTGGTCTTTGGCAACCAGTGGATGGGCGAGGGCGAGGACGCCGCGGACCTGTCGCTGCCCGACGGCCAGGACGCCCTGATCGCGGCGGTCACCGCCGCCAATCCGAACGCGATCGTGGTGCTGCAGACCGGCGGCCCGGTGGCGATGCCCTGGCTGGACCAGGCCGGCGCCGTGGTCGAGGCCTGGTACTCCGGCGCGCGGGGCGGCGAGGCTATCGCCGACGTTCTGCTGGGCGCGGTCAATCCGTCCGGCCGCCTGCCGGTGACCTTCCCCGCGTCGATCGACCAGTATCCGCGCGCGCAACTGCCGGGCCTGACCGTTCCGGACAAGACCACATTCGACGTCGTCTATTCGGAGGGCGCGGACGTCGGCTACCGCCGCTTCGCCGCCACGGGCCAGAAGCCGCAGTTCCCGTTCGGCTACGGCCTCTCCTACACGAAGTTCGCCTATTCGAACCTGAAGGTGACGGGCGGCGAGACCCTGACGGTCAGCTTCGACGTGGCCAATGTCGGCCAGCGTCCGGGCAAGGACGCGCCGCAGGTTTATCTGACCGGCGCGGCGGGCAAGACGCTGCAGCGACTGATCGGCTTCGACAAGGTCGCCCTCGCGCCAGGCGAGACGCGGCGGGTGACCCTGAGCGCCGATCCCCGCGTGCTGGCCAGCTTCGACGCCAAGGCCAACCGCTGGAGCTTGACGGGCGGCGACTATCAGGTCGCCGTGGGCGCCTCCTCGGCCGACCTCGCCCTGAAGGGCGCGGCCAAGGTCAAGGCGCGGACGTTGAAGCCGTAAGGAAGGACACCCATGACCATCCGCACCCTCGCCTTCGCAACCACCTTCGCGGCGCTCTGCGCCGGTCAGGCCCTGGCGGCCGGTCCCACGGTGACCACCACGTTCGGCCCTATCGTCGGAGCGGCGGTCTCGGGCGTTGCGGCCTTCAAGGGCGTGCCGTTCGCCGCGCCGCCCGTTGGCGCTCTGCGCTGGCGCGCGCCGCAGCGCCCGACGGCCTGGACCGCCCCGCGCGACGCCAAGACCTACGGCCCCGACTGCATGCAGAAGCCGTTTCCCGGCGACGCCGCGCCGCTGGGCGTGACCCCGGCGGAGGACTGCCTCTACGCCAATGTCTGGACGCCAGAGACGGCGCTGAAGGGCAAGTCGAAGCTGCCGGTGATGGTCTGGATCTACGGCGGCGGCTTCGTCAACGGCGGTAGCTCGCCGGCAGTCTATGCGGGGGACCGCTTCGCACGCGACGGCGTGGTGCTGGTCAGCTTCAACTATCGCGTCGGCCGGTTCGGCTTCTTCGCGCACCCGGCCCTGACGGCGGCGAACGCCGATGGCGGCATGCTGGGCAACTACGGACTGATGGACCAGATCGCGGCCCTGCACTGGGTGCGCGACAACATCGCCGCCTTCGGGGGCGATCCTGGCAATGTAACGATCTTCGGGGAGTCGGCCGGCGGCGTGTCCGTCCACGCCCTGCTGACCGCGCCCCAGGCCAAGGGCCTGTTCCACAAGGCCATCATCCAGTCCGGCGGTGGGCGTCCGCGCCTGCTGCCGACCTTGCCGATGACCGCCCCCGAGGGCCAACGCTCGGCCGAGGCTTCAGGTCTGGCCTTCGCGGCCAAAGCGGGGGTTTCGGGAACCGACGCGGCGGCGCTGGAGGCCCTGCGCGCCCTGCCGGCCGAAACCGTGGTCGATGGTCTCAACATGGCGACGTCCGGCACGCCGACCTGGGCCGGCGGACCCATGCTGGACGGCAAGCTGATGACCCGCGAGCCGCTTCAGGCCTACAAGGCCGGCGCGTGGAGCAGGATGCCGGTGATGATCGGGGCGACCAGCGCCGACGGTTTCTTCTTCGGCGGGACCCGTGACCAGGTGTTCGCGCCGTTCGGCGCGCGCCGGGCCGAGGCCGAGGCGCTGTACGATCCCAAGGGCGACGGCGACATCAAGGTCTATGGCTGGGCGGCGGCGGGGGATCGCATGTTCGTCGAGCCCGCGCGCGCCGTGGCGCGGGTGATGGCGGGGCAGGGCGCGCCCGTCTATCAGTTCCGCTTCTCCTACGTGGCCGAAAGCCAGCGCGGCCAGTGGTGGGGCGCGCCGCACGCGACCGAAATCCCGTTCGTCTTCGACACCGTCGACGCCCGCTATGGCGCGGCGCTGACGTCTGCGGACGCGGCCGCGGCCAAGGCCGCTCACGCCTACTGGATCGGCTTCGCCAAGACCGGCGTCCCGACCGCGTCGGGGGCGCCCGCCTGGCCGCGGTACGAGGCCGCCTCGGACCATATCCTCGACTTCTCCTTCAAGGGACCAAAGGTCGAGGTCGATCCGCGAAAGGCGCGCCTCGATCTGGTCGAGGCGACCGTCCCATGACCATGGTCGTCGTCGACGCGCATCAGGTCAGCCGCCTGCGCGACATGCTGCCGGCGCTGACCAAGGCGCATCTGCAGGAGACGCTGGGGATCAGCGAGACCACCTGGGTGCGCCTGCGCGACCGGCGCCCCATCCGGCAGTCGACCTACGAGCGGCTGCTCAAGAGGATGGACCGCCTTCGTCAAGGCTGATCCCGACCTCGCGCGCCTCCAGGAACGCGAGGTCGGGCGTCAGGCGGACCTCTAGCGGCCCTGCACCTGCACCGCCGCCAGCGCCTGGGCGCTGAGCGCCTTGTCGCCGGTGGCGGTCAGCTTGCCGGCCTTGTCGTCCCAGCGCAGGGTCACGACCTTGCCGACACCCTTCTCGTAGGCGTTGGTCACGCCGTCGTCGTCATAGAGGGTGAAGGTGGCGTCGCGGCCCGGCCAGACCTTCACGGCGCTGATCGCCTGAGGCTGGCTGGTGTTCTGGATCGGCGCGCCCATCGGCACGATCGAGCCCGCGCGGACGAAGACCGGGATCTGGTCGATCGGCGCGGCGACCTTGACCGTCTGGCCGCCCGTGAACTTCTTGCCCGTCCAGAAATCGTACCAGTCGGCGCCGACCGGCAGGTAGACGTCGCGCTCGGTCACGCCCTGGTCGGTGACCGGGGCCACCAGGAAGGCCGGGCCGAACATATACTGGTCGCCGAGGTTGGCCACCTTCGGATCGTTCGGGAAGTCCATGAACAGGCCGCGCATGAACGGCGAACCGGTCTGGTAGGTCTGGTAGCCCATCGAATAGAGATAGGGCATCAGCGCGTAGCGGAGCTTCAGGTACTTGGCCAGCACGGTCTCGGCCTGCTTGCCGAACGACCACAGCTCGGTCTCCTTGCGGCTGCCGTGGACCCGCAGGGTCGGGGTGAACGTCCCGTACTGGAACCAGCGGGTGAACAGCTCCGGATAGTCGTTGTTCTGGCCCACCACGTCGCGGGCGTCGGACGGATCCAGCAGCGGCGGCTTGGTCGCCGTCGTGGTCTGCGGCAGGTACTGCCAGCCGCCGATATCGTTGCCCCAATAGGCGAAGCCCGAGGCCGTGAAGTTCAGACCCGTCGGCACCTGGCGCTTCAGGGCCTCCCAGGTCGGCTGGATGTCGGACGACCAGAACAGCGCGCCGTTGCGCTGGGCCCCGGTGAAGGCCGCGCGGGCCAGGATCAGGTTGCGCTTGTCGGGCCGGTCGCGGCGCGAGCCCTCGGCCACGCCCTGGGTGTGCACCAGCGGGAACAGGTTGTGATATCGGTCGCCCGAGCCGATCGAGTAGAAGTAGCCGTCCGGCACCAGGTCCGGCTCGGTCTCGTCCAGCCAGAACCAGTCGAAGCCCTGCGACGCGATGTTGTCGCGGATCTTGCCCCAGAACCACTCGCGGGCCTGCGGGTTGGTGCTGTCGAGCAGGCCGCCGGTGCGGTCGCTGCGGAAGTCCAGGCCGTCGACCGGCTTGCCGTCCTTGTCCTTCAGCAGCCAGCCCTTGTCGGCCAGCAAGTTGAAGTAGCGGCCTTCCTTCTCGTAGCGCGGCCAGACGCTGATGATGGTGTGCACGCCGTCATCGTGCAGCTGCTTGTTCATCGCGGCCGGATCGGGGAACTGGGCCGGATCGATGTCCATCTGGCCCATGCGGGTCCAGTAGAACCAGTCCAGCACCATGATATCCAGCGGGTAGCCGCGGTCCTTGTAGCCCTTGGCCACGGACAGGAACTTGTCCTGGCTGTCGTAGCGAGCCTTGGACTGGATGTAGCCGAAGGCGGCCTTTGGCGGCAGCGGCGTCTTGCCGGTCAGCTTGGCGTAGCCCGCGTAGATCTCGTCATACGAGCCGGTGATCACGAAGAACGAGACGCGTTCGCCCACCTGCGATTGCCACAGGGTGCGGCCGTTGACGCCGGGATAGACCTTGGTTGGCGAGGCGTTGTCCCAGAGAATCCCGTAGCCCTTGCTGGACACCAAGAACGGCACGCAGACCGTCTCGCCATGCGGGGCGTCGTAGTTGTGCCTGCAGTCGATCATGCGACCGCGCAGGTCCAGGGCGCCTTCCTGGTTCTGGCCCAGCCCGTAGAAGTGCTCGTCGGCGCTGACCGAGAAGCTGGCGCCGGCCTGGTAGGTGCGCTCGCCATTGACGACGTGCGGCGACATCTCCCAGCCGTTCATGGCCACCAGGTCCGAGCCGTCGGGCTTGCGGATCTTCACAGAGACCGGCGGCAGGGCCGGTACGAAATAGCGTTCCATCTGGGTGGGCGCGCCGGGCCAGGGCTTGGCGACGACCTCGAGAGACAGCGCTGTCGAACTGAACAGGTCAGCGCCAGCCTTTTTGTCGTGTTTCCAGCCCTGGGCGTCGCTCTTGGCCACGAACCCGTAGCCCGGGGCGCCTGCGGCGAGGTCGCGTTCCTGACTGATGGTCACGCGCACGATGTTCGGGGCGTAGGTCTCGACCGCCACGTAGGAGCCGTTGCGATCCAGGGTCGCGATCGGCTCGGCGGCTGCGGCGCCCGCCAGGCCGGCGGCTGACAGGACGGCTGTGGCCAGGATCGAGCCTGGGTGAACTCCATGCATTCGCATTGATCATATCCTACAAATGGGTCATCGCCTTTAGCACGTTATCCGCTTGAGCGATCAAGGTTCGAATTCGATCGGCGCGTGTACGCCTGCGGCGGGCAGGTCGCGATCGTATTGGCCCGGACGCGCACGGCGCGCGGCGAGCGAGGCGCCCCGATCAGGGCGTTGGCGACGGCCTCTTGCCAGTCGCGTCCCTTCCGCCGAAGGCTAGGGCGATAGAATCAGCGGCGGCGCCCGGACGCACAGCCCGCGATCCACCCTGCGACGGACGAGGAGCCAAGCGTTGCGCTGGAAAAACATGGCGGCCTGCGCCCTTGCGAGCGCTTTGGCGATCGCCCTGCCGGCGACGGCCGAGCCCGCGCGCGTGCTTTCGGTCGACGTCGGCAAGCCCCAAGGCCCGATCGACCGGTTCTATGATCTGTCGGTCGGATCCGACTATCCTGGCACCCTGATCCGGGACGACAGTCAGGCCCAGCTCAAGACCGCGACCGACGAGCTTGGCTTTCGCTACATCCGCTTCCACGCCATCTTCCATGACGTGCTCAAGACCGTGCGCGTCGAGAACGGTCAGGTCCGCTACGACTGGACCGGCATCGATCGGCTCTACGACAACCTGCTCAAGCGCAACATCAAGCCCTTCGTCGAACTGGGCTTCACGCCCGAGGCGCTGAAGACTTCGGACAGTTCGATCTTCTACTGGAAGGGCAACACCTCCCACCCGAAGCTCGACGGCTGGCGCCAGCTGATCGACGCCTTCGCGCGCCATCTCCAGCAGCGCTACGGCGCCGAGGAGGTGCGCAGCTGGTACTTCGAAGTCTGGAACGAGCCCAACCTCGACGGCTTTTGGGAGAAGGCCGACCAGAAGGCGTATTTCGAGCTCTACGACATCACGGCCAAGACGCTGAAGGCGGTTGATCCGGCCCTGCGCGTGGGAGGTCCCTCGACCGCCGGCGCGGCGTGGGTTCCCGAGTTCCTGCAGCACGTCAAGGCCAGCGGGGCGCCGGTCGATTTCGTGACCACCCACACCTATGGCGTCGAGGGCGGGTTCCTCGACGAAGAGGGCAAGAGCGACACCAAGCTGTCGCCCTCGCCGGACGCGATCGTGGGCGACGTGCGCAAGGTGCGCGCCGAGATCGAGGCGTCCAGCTTTCCGGGGCTGCCGCTCTACTTCACCGAATGGAGCACCAGCTACACCCCGCGCGACGCCGTCCACGACAGCTACATCAGCGCGCCCTATATCCTCACCAAGCTCAAGGCGTCCCAGGGGCTGGTCCAGGGCATGAGCTACTGGACCTACACCGACCTCTTCGAGGAGCCCGGTCCGCCGACCGCGCCGTTCCAGGGCGGCTTTGGCCTGATGAATCCGCAAGGCGTCCGCAAGCCCGCCTGGTTCGCCTACAAGTACCTGCATGCGCTGCGCGGACAGGCGGTCGCCACGGGTGACACCCATAGCTGGGCCTCGACCGACAAGACCCGCACCAGCGTGGTCCTGTGGGACTGGACGCAGCCGGACCAGAAGGTCAGCAATCGGTCCTACTACACGAAGCTGACGCCGGCCGCGGCGAAGGCGCCGGCGAGGCTGGAAGTATCGGGGCTCGCGTCGGGGCGCTATCGCGTCAAGACCTACCGCACCGGATACCGTCACAATGATGCCTATTCGGCCTATATCGACCTTGGGCTTCCAAACGCCTTGACCCCTCGGCAGGTGGCCAAGCTGCAGGCGCTGACAGAGGATCGACCCGAGCGCGACGAGATCGTCCGCGTCGGCCCGTCCGGACGCTACGTCGCCTCGACGCCGCTGCGCAGCAACGATGTCGTCCTGGTCACGCTCGAGCCTGTCGCTGCTCGATGACGCCGGACCCGTCGCCCACCCACGGCCCCCCGTCGGAGAGTTCCATGTCTGAACGCCAGCGCCTTCGCCACGCCAGTCGCATCATGCTCCGCACACTGACGATGACCATGCTAGCGGCGGGATGCCTGCTGGCCGCGCAACCAGCGGCGCTTGCGGCGGCCGCCCAGCCGGCGGGCGATCTGCCTCGCCTTGAGACCCGCAATGGCCGGCACGCGCTGATCGTGGACGGCGCGCCGTTCCTGATGCTGGGCGCCCAGGTCAACAATTCCACGAACTATCCGGAGCCCCTGGCGAGCGCCTGGCCCGTGATGGACCGCCTCGGCGCCAACACGATCGAGGTTCCGATCGCCTGGCAGCAGGTCGAGCCGCAGGAGGGCCGGTTCGACTTCTCGTTCCTGCAGACCCTGCTCGACCAGGCCCGCACGCATGACAAACGCGTGGTGATCCTCTGGTTCGGCACGTGGAAGAACACCTCGTTCTCCTACACCCCCGACTGGGTGAAGCTCGACAATCGCCGCTTTCCCCGGATGAAGACCAAGGCGGGCGAGGACCATGGCGTGCTCAGCGCCCATGGCGCGGCCACGCTCGAGGCGGACCGGCGCGCCTTCGTCCAGATGATGACCTATCTGCGCGACCACGACCCGCAAAACACGGTGATCATGGTCCAGGTGCAGAACGAGACCGGCAGCTACAGGAACCCGCGGGACTTCTCGGCGACAGGCGACGCGCTGTTCGCCAAGCCCATTCCCGCGGCGCTGGCCAAGCGCCTGAACAAGCGCGGCACGTGGGCCGAGGCGTTCGGCGCCCAGGCGGATCGGGCCTTCAACACCTGGTACGTGGCGTCCTACGTCAACGCGATCGCCCAGGCCGGCAAGGCCGTGAAGCCGCTGCCCATGTACGTCAACGCGTCGCTGTCGGGGCCTTCCAACGTGCCCGACCCCTACGGCGTCGCGAGCGGTGGTCCCCAGCAGGACGTGCTCGACATCTGGAAGGCGGCCGCGCCGGCGATCGATCTCGGAGCGCCGGATATCTACGACAAGACCAGCGCCAACGTCGTCCAGTACCTCGACAAGTACGCGCGGCCCGACAATCCGCTGATGGTCCCCGAGATCGGCAACACCGCGGCCTTCGCGCGCTTCTTCTGGCCGGCGATCGGTCGCGGCGCCATCGGCTTCGCGCCGTTCGGGATGGACGAGACCGGCTACTACAACTACCCGCTGGGCGCGGCCGACCTGTCTCCGGCGACCCTCGGCGCCTTCGCGCGTCCCTACGCCGCCGTGGGCTCGATGATGCGGGACTGGGCGCGGATCGCCTACGAGAAGCCGACCTGGGGCGCGGCCAAGCCCGACGACGGCGCCACCCAGTCCACCACCATGGGCGACTGGACCATCACGGCGGCTTGGGGCGAGTGGCAGTTCGGCATGCGCGAGTGGGAGTGGCTGAAGGGCGATGCGCCGCCGTGGGCCAAGGAGCCCGTCGGCGGCCTGGCCGTGGCGCAGCTGTCGGCCGACGAGTTCCTGCTGATCGGCGACCACGTCCGGGTCACCTTCGATTCCGCCGCCAAGGCCAAGCCGAACGGCCTGATGGTCCGGGTCGAGGAGGGGCGCTTCGAGAACGGCCGGTGGATCATGAGCCGGGTCTGGAACGGCGATCAGACGGATTACGGCCTGAACATCGTCGACCGCCCCCGGGTGCTCAAGGTGACGATGGGCCACTACCGCTAGAGTTCTCGGG
>NZ_QFQZ01000043.1 GCF_003243465.1 Caulobacter segnis | reverse complement strand
CTATTCGCTGGGGAATGCCGGTCGCCTTGCCCTGCTTTCCCAGAAGAAGACCTCAGAAAGGGAGCGATGAAGACAGGCAAAAGCATGACGCTCCACACCGCCCAGATGTGCCGAACCCGAGGCCTGCAGCTTAGCGCCGACGGATACCGCCGCCATCCTGCTTATGGAGGCCAATGTCGACACCTGGCCGGCGGCCTCCTGTCTCGTTATGAGCGCGATGACGCTTGAGCGTCACGACGCTCGCCATAGACCGGATTTCCAAGGCGTCGCCAGGAGGGCGCTCTAGATTGCCGAACGGGCAAAGGTGGCTCCTCCGCGCTATGTTTCCCCGCTCTCGGAAAGCGCGTCAGCGGGACTCTGAGTGCGCCCGCAGAGCTCTGCGCGCCAGGACGATCGCGCCCAGAACACCGGAACTCTCGCCGAGCGCCGGAGCTACGAGATACGCCTCAATGGCTTGGGAGTTCTGAAGCGCCGGCAGATAACCGCCAAGCCAGAACATCAAGCGCTCGCGCATGCGGGACAGGACGCGAGGCGTCTGGCCAACACCCCCTCCCAGCACGATCCGACGGGGAGCGACCGTGTAGGTGAGCGTGGCGGCCAGCTGCGCCAGATAATCTCCGACCAGGTCCCAGAGGGGGTCGTCGGCCGCAAGCGCCTCCCCGGGACGTCCGGTGCGGGCGGCGAGCGCGGGCCCGCTGACTAACCCCTCCAGACAGTCGCCGTGAAAGGGGCAAGACCCCACGAACGGATCCAGGACCGGATCGCGACGGACGGGTAGATGGCCGAGCTCGGGGTGCAGCGCCCCATGCACTGGCGCGCCATGGACCACCAGGCCGACCCCGACCCCGGTTCCCACCGTCACATAGGCGTAGTTGTCGAGGCCCGCGCAAGCGCCCCATCGGCCCTCGCCGAGGGCCGCGCCGTTGACGTCGGTGTCCAGGCCGACCGGAAGCCCCAACCGCCTCAGCGGGCCCAGGATGTCGGCCCCGGACCAGCCGGGCTTGGGCGTCGGGAGAATGTGGCCATAGTCGGGAGCCTTCGGATCCAGCCGCACTGGCCCGAACGTCGCCACGCCGACGGCGTCGAGACCGAAATGCTGGCGCCGCGTCTCCAGCACCCGGACGACCGCGCCGATCGTCTCTTCCGGCGTCGTGGTCGGGATTCGCACGCGATCGCACAGGTCATCGGGACCCGAGCCGAAGGCGACCACGACCTTCGTTCCGCCGATTTCCACGCCCGCATAGGTCATTGTCTGTCTCTTGGCATTGCCTCAGCCGATCGCCGCGCGCTCGGCGGCGTCGGGATCGGGATCAAGGCGGGTCTTGGTGTCGAAGATCATCGTGGCGGCCCCGCCCGGCGTGACCGGACGCCAAGCTGGGAGACCAGGGTGATTGGGGTCGCCGCCACGGGCGAAGGCCACGAAGGCGTCGGCCAGCTGGGCGCCGAGCGCGCGCGCCTCCTGTCCCCCGCCGGTCATCGAGTCGCAGCAATCGGTGTTGGCGAAGGCGAACGGTATATCCAGGCAGTGGAAAGCCCGCGGCCGACCGTCCAGCACCGGCGAGCGCCAGTGGAACCAGTAGAGATAGGCGAGCGCTCCGCCCTGCCGCGCCTTGGTCGCCGCCTGTTCGACCGCGGCCTTGCGGATCGGCGCGGTGGCGATGTGGGACCAGAGATCGAACGGGCTGGCGTCGGGCGTCCGTTGGCGGAACACCTCCACCAGGCGCGCGCCGTTTCCCGGCAGGAAACGCTCGGCCCGCGCCGCGAGCTCGGCCGGGCTCATCGCCTCGACCTCGGGGTGATTGATCCCGTGAACGAACTCGTTGAGCGTCGTACCGACCATCAGCGGCACGTGGGCCGAGATGGCCGGCGCGTCGGGATGGAAGGGACAGGCCGGCAGCGTCGTCCCGTCGACCACGGGGGCGAAGTCCAGATGGTTGGGGATCAGGCGGGCGTCCACGAAGCCATCGAACGGCGTATTGACCCGCGCGCGCGCCTTCTGGCCGGCCGCCAGAAGCCGCGCATGCGGCAGGGCCTGGAGCGCGGCGGCGGCGTCCGAGGACGACAGGCCCAGCTCGACCAGCGTCAGGTCGGTCAAGCGCCGCGCCTTCTCCCGAGACACCGCGCGACTGAACGAACCGCTCATCACGATGGCGCGATGGAACAGCCCCCGGGCGGCGGGCATGCCCATCAGGGTCGAGACCTTGGCCCCTCCCCCGGACTGACCGAAGATCAGCACGCGGTCGGGATCGCCGCCGAACTGGGCGATGTTGTCGCGAACCCAGGCCAGGGCGGCCACGATGTCGAGCATGCCGACATTGCCCGACTGGGCGAAACGCTCGCCGCAGTGGGACAGGTCCAGATAGCCGAGCACATTGAGACGGTGATTGAGGGTCACGACCACGACGTCGCCGCGACGCGCGAGATTTTCGCCGTCGAAGGCGGGCAGGTCGTGACCGGAGCCGGCCGCGAAGCCTCCGCCATGGAGCCACACCATGACCGGCCGCCGCCCGGAACCTTCAAGCCCCGGCGTCCAGACATTGAGCCTCAGGCAGTCTTCGCCTTGGACCGCGTCGTTCCATTGAAAGACGAAGGCTTCCTCGTCGTTGAGGCGCCCCGTTCCCTGATCCTGCGGACAGATCGGGCCATAGTGGCGAGCGCTGCGGACGCCCTTCCACGGCTCCGGCGGGCGCGGTGGCATGAAGCGGTTCTCGCCCCCGGTCGGCCCGCCATAGGGCACGCCCTTGAAGGCGAAGATCCCGCCGCGAACATAGCCCGCCACGCGCCCGGCGGTGGTGGAGGCTTGGGCCACGGCCGCGCCGGCGGCCAGTTCAGATCGCCGCGCCGGGATCGCCGCTTCGGCGGAGCTACCGCCCACGGCCTGCGCGCCCGCGATCAGGCCCGCGCCCGCGAGCACGGACCGGCGGCCGACGCCGGAGATGCGACGATCATCGAACATGCCGCTCATCGAGCCCTCCAGGCGTTGGCGACGCTCGCGGCGTCCCGTTCGGTTTTGGACAAAAGAGTCGCGGGGGAAGCAGCAGGGGCTCCCCCCGCGTGGGGAATGAACCGCATCGCCCTATCGATCCGACGCGTGGCGCGCGGCCCCACAGTTGGGGGGATCGCCAGGCGGTGGGACCTTCGCCCTGCCGCCTGTTCAACCGGGCCTAGTTGAAGTCGAGACTGAGGCTCACGCCGATGGTCCGCGGACGCGGCCCCGCCAGCAGGGTCGGACCGTTGGCGGCGGTCGGACCGCGCTCGTCGGAGAGGTTCTCGCCGAACAGCTTGACCTCGTAGGCGCCCTTTCGAACCCCCAGGCTTGCGCGATAGAGCTGATAGGGGTCCAGCGTATTGACCGTGGCGTCGCTGTTGCGCGCCCGACCGACCGCGGTGGCCGAGGCGTTGAAGAACACGTCATAGAGGCCGACGCTCTTCTGGTAGTTCACGTCCAGGCGCCAGTTGTAGGGCGGCGTGTTGAACAGCTCCTGGCCAGCGGCGTTGCGCGGATTGGCGGCGGCGAAGGCGGGAATGACGTTGGTGAACTCCGAGGTGTTGACGTTGCCGATCAGGGTCAGGTTGAGGCCCTGGACCGGGGTGTCCCACGACGCCTCGATGTCGATCCCCTTGGTCTTGGCGTCGCCGAGATTGGCGAAGGCCGAGAGGCCGATCGAGGTGTTGAAGGCGCTCTGAAGGTTCGTGTACTTGATGTCGTAGGCGCTGACCGACAGATGCAGGGCGTCGTCGAACAGCTTTCCCTTGGCGCCGATTTCGATGTTGCGAAGCTTGTCGGGCGTCAACGAGATGCTGGTCGGCACCTTGTCGGCGATCACGGCGTTGGCCTGGGCCTGCGACTGCAGAATGCCGCTCCGGAAGCCGGTGCCGGCGTTGAAGAACAACATCCACTTGTCGGACGGATAATAGGCCAGGTTCGCCCGCCAGGTCAGGGCGTCCGGCTTGGCCTGGCTGGTGACCAGCTGGCCGTTGGTCACCGACTCCGATGAGCGATCGTCCTTGAAGTAGCGCAGGCCCAGCAGCGGCACCAACTTGCCGCCCATCAGGTCGTAGCTGATTTCCGAGAACACCGAGGCGTTTTCGGTGCGCGTGATCGTGCTGCCGCCAAGCTTCAGGGTCGGGAAGTCCAGGGAGAACTGATAGAGGCCGCGCGCCTTCTGGTAGAAGGCGCCGCCCACCCAGTGCAGCGGACCATCGCCCGAGGTGGCGAGCCGGAATTCGTTGACGAAGCTGTTGGCGTCGCCCCCGTTGATCAGGGTGCCGATGCCCAGGGGCGGGCCCAGGTTCAGAGCCACGCCAAAGCCGCCGGGAAGCGACTTCTGATAGGAGGTGGCGTTGGTCAGGGTCAGGCCGTCGAACTCGTGGGTGATCGTGCCGGAATAGTAGTTCGCGCGGCGGCGATCATAGCCGTTGACCGTGCCTTGGTAGGCCGCATACGGCGGATCCACCGAGTTCATGACGTTCAGATAATCCTGGTCGGTGCTGAACCGCCAGGCCCGCAGTCGGACGGTCGAGCGGTCGGTCGGCTTCCACAGCAGCACCGCCTGCAGGTTCTTGGAGACGACGCCGTTGGCGTCGGTCTTGTAGGGCGCGCCCACGGGAGCGCCCTGATAGATGTCGTTGTAGCCCGCTCGCTTGTCGTAGCCGCCGCTGACGCGCAGGCCCAGCTTGTCCTCGATGATCGGGATCGAGACCGCGCCGGCCACGCGATAGTTGGCGTCGCCCGAGTCGCGGGTGCCCGAGACCTCGCTCTCGGCGGTGAAGCCCATCCGGTTGAGGTTGGGGCTCTTGGTGCGGTAGATGATCGCGCCGCCCATCGAGCCGGAGCCGTACAGCGTGCCCTGGGGTCCGCGCAGCACTTCCACCCGCTCGATGTCGAAATACTGCAGCGGCGGAGCGGCCTGGTTGTTCGGAACGCCGAACGGGGTGTCGTCCAGATAGTAGCCGATCATGCCGTCGCCGACCGGACCGCCGGCGCCAGAGCCCCGGAACGAGAAGATGCGGTAGCCCGCGCCGATCTCCTGGGCCTGGGAGGCGCCGGGGATCATCTGGATCAGGTCGGCGCCGTCGCGAACGCCGCGCTCGACCAGCACCTTGTCCGAGAACGCCTGGATGGCGACGGGCGCGCGCGCGATGACCTGGGAACCGCCCTTCAGGGCGGTCACGACCACCTCGTCGAGCTTTTCGGAGTCGGTCGCTTGGCCTTGCGCGTGCTGGGCCATGGCGGGGCCGCTGGCCGCGAAGGACAGACCCGCCAGGGCCGCCAGGCTCACGCCCCGCCAAAGCGCCGAACGCGAACCGCTATGGAATGAAGTTTTTCTCACGACGTTACCTCCCCTTATTATTGTCTAGCGTCAGAACTGCAATCGATTGCCGAGCCCGGCGACGGCAGGGCCCGGCGTGAACCGCTTCAGCCGTCCGCGCCGCGCCCGCGTCAGGCGAAGGCGGCGCGCAATCCGCTCATCCAGGCGGCGACGAACGCCTTAGACGGGCGCGACTGCGGCGCGATGAAATCAAAGCCGTGGTACGCGCCCGGCGTCAGGTGAAACTGGGTCGGCACCCCCGCCAGGACCAACCGGCGGGCATAGTCCAGGTCCTCCTCAACGAAGAGGTCAATGGCGCCGACACCAATGAAGGCGGGCGCCAGGCCGCTCAGATCGGAAAGCCGCGCGGGCACGGCGCCATGAGGCGGCTGGCCTTGTCCGGCCGGCGCGCCCAGGAAGCTCGTCCATCCGAACCGGTTGCCGGCCTCGTTCCAGCCGATCGCGCCGATGAACGGCGGGACGCGGCGCGTGCTGCCGGTCCGATCGTCGAGCATGGGATAGATCAACACCTGATAGCGAAGCTTGACCTCTCGACGATCACGCGCCGCGATGGCGACCATCGCCGCCAGCCCACCGCCGGCGCTCTCGCCCATCACCGCGATGCGCTCGCGATCCACGCCCAGGGCCTCGGCGTTGCGATGCAGCCAGACAAGGGCGGCGTAGCAGTCCTCGACCGGTCCCGGAAACGGCGTCTCGGGGCAAAGCCGGTACTCGACATTGACCACGAGGCAATCGAGTTCGGCGGCGATCGTCTGGCACAGCGGCGTGGAGTCCTCCGCCCGCCCCAGAATGAAGCCGCCGCCGTGGATGTGCAGCAGCGCCGGCCGCGGCTTGCCGCGCGGCCCCGCGCCGATCACCTGGACAGACACGTCCGGCCCGCCAGGGGCTCCGGGAATGACGCGACGCTCCACCGCGGGGCTCGCCAAGGGCGGCGGCGGCGGCGGGATCCTGGCCCTCAGGGCCTTGAGTTCGGGAAAGGTCCACTCGGGGGAAGGTCTGGAGAGAATGGCGCGCGCGCCGTCGCGCAGTTCGGGGTCGACGCGGGCCAGGATGTCCTCGCCGCCTTCGCCGGCCCTGGCCGCCCAGGACGGGCCAGCGCCCGCGGCGAACGCCGCGCTCAGCATCATCGCGTGCAGATCGCGTCTCGATACGGCCAAACCAACCTCCCCGTCTCCGAACACTGCGGTTCTTGCAACAAGTGATCCCCGAAAAAGCAATCGATTGCAACCCCCATGCACAACGAACTTGCAATCGATTACCCAAGGCGTTCTAGTTCGGCTCGGCCAGGGCCGCGACGCGCGGCGAAACGACGGCGCGCCAGCCCACAGACGGGCCTCAGGGAGGAAGCAGGATGCAAACGCGGAACACGCGCGGACGCGGTGTGGCCACGGCCATGATGATCGCCCTCTGCGCTCCGGCGGGCGGCGCCGCCTGGGCCCAGGATCGCAAGCCTTCGCCGGTGGTGGTCGATCCGGACGGGACGGTTCATGCGCCGGCCATGAGCGTACCGGTCTCGAGCCTGCTGTCGCCGGAGGGCAAGGCCTACATGGCCGAGCACCTGCGGCAGATGCAGCAGCCGGAGCTGCTGGCCCAGAAAGATGGCGTTCCGATCTTCATGGAGCCCTACCTCGCCCGGCAACGCGTGCTGTTTCCCCATGACAGGCGCGACACCAAGATCGGCGGTGTCCACGTCTACGACTATACGCCCAAGGGCGGCGTGGCGCCCGAGAACCGCAACCGCGTCCTGATCAATCTGCACGGCGGCGGGTTCATGGGCTGCTTCCAGGGCTGCGGCGAGCTCGAATCGCTGCCGTTGACCAGCCTGGGGCGCGTGCGCGTCGTCGCGGTCGATTACCGCCAGGGCCCCGAGCACCGCTTTCCAGCGGCCAGCGAGGACGTGGCCGCGGTCTATCGCGAGCTCCTGAAGACCTATCCAGCCAAGAACATCGGCGTCTACGGCTGCTCGGCGGGCGGCATGCTGACGGGCATGTCGGTGGCCTGGTTCCAGGCGCAAGGCCTGCCGAGGCCCGGCGCGATCGGCATCTTTTGCGCGGGCGCGACCCTGTCCTCCTCCGGCTTCGGCGGCGACGCCGACTTCTTCACCGGGCCCTTGGGCGATGCGCGTCCGCCCGCGCCCTGGCCGCCCGTGCGACCGGCTTCCGACAAGTCGGGCATGCCCTACCTGGCCGGCGCGAGCCTCAAAGACCCACTGGTGTCGCCCACCGCCTCGGACGCCGTGCTGCGCCAGTTCCCGCCGACGCTGCTGATCACCGGCACGCGCGGCTTTGAGCTGAGCTCAACGGTCTACACCCACACCCAGCTGGTCCGCCTCGGCGTCGAGGCCGATCTGCACGTGTGGGAAGGCCTGTTCCATGGCTTTTTCTACAACGCCGACGTTCCGGAATCGCGGCAGGCCTACGACGTGATGCTGAAGTTCTTCGACAAGCACCTGGGGCGCTGAGCGGGCGTTCGGGATCAGGAGTCCGTCCATGCCGAAGTCCAAGCCAGGCCAGCCGCAAGGCGCGTCGGAGGGTTGGATCAGACTGACCGCGCCCTCGGGGCGCGGTCAGCTCTACGTGTTGCGCGACTTCGTCTCGCGCCATCTGGCGGCGCGCGATCTGTATGTCTGGCGGCCGGATGGGGCGGACGAGGGCGCGCCCCTGCCCGTGCTTTACATGCAGGACGGCCAGAACCTGTTCGACGCGCGCCTTGTGCCGTTTGGCGCGGCGTGGGAAGCCGACGCCAGCCTGTCCCGGCTGATCGACGCCGGTCAGGTCGCGCCGACCCTCATCGTGGGCGTGGCCTGCACGAGGGATCGGTTCGCCGAGTACGCGCCGGCCCTGCTCTTCGACCACCTGTCCGATCCGGCGCGCCAAGCCGTCCTCGAAGCCTGGCCGGGCGCGCCGAAATCGGCGGCCTACGCCCGGATGCTGGTCGAGGAGATCAAGCCGTTGATCGACGCGAGCTTCGCGACCCGGCCCGGCCGCGAAAGCACCTTCGTCGCCGGTTCCTCGATGGGCGCCGTGGCGGCCAGCGAACTGCTCGCCCGGCATCCCCATGTCTTCGCCGGGGCGGCGATGCTGTCGGCCCACTTCAGCCTGCTGCCCGTCACCGAGACGGAGCGCCTGCCGGAAGGCTTCTCCAGCGATGTGGCGGAGGCGGTCAGCCTCTTCGCCCAGCGCCATATGCCGCGAGCCGGCTCGCACCGCCTCTGGCTGGACCGGGGCACGCTGAGCATCGACCGGTTCTATCCGCCGGCGCACGCGGCCCTGGTCAGGGCGCTCCTCGCGCTCGGCTATGTGGAAGGCGTGGACCTCAGCGTCCGAACCTTCGCCGGCGCGAGCCATGACGAGGGCGCCTGGCGCGAGCGCCTGGATCAGGCGCTCGCTTTCCTGCTCTCCCCGCGGACCTAGCCGGCGGCTTCCTTCGGGCTTGAGGAGGAGCCCGCCGAACGGCCCGCCCAGAGCACGCAGAGCGCCGCGGCCGCCATCAGCACGCCGCACAGCATCAGAACGCGACGAGGATCGCCGCCCAGCAGGCTGTCGAAGTACAGGGGCATGGTCACGGCGTTCAGCAGCATCGGCGTGACGATCATCATGTTGAAAATGCCCATATAGACGCCGGTCCGCTCGGGCGGGATGCTCTCGGACAGGATGATATAGGGGTTGCCCATGATGCTGGCCCAGCCCAATCCGACCCCGATCGCCGGCAGAAACAGCCAGGCCTTGTCGGTCACATGCGGGATGGCGAACATGCCAAGGCCGGCCGCGAGCAGGCAGAAGGCGTGCATGACGGGCGCGCCGAACCGACGGGTGAACGGCACCATGGCCAAGGCCGCGACGAAGGCCACGCCGTTGTAGAAGCCGCCCACCTGGCCGTTGTCCAGCACGGCCCGGCGGAAGTTCTCCGACAGTGGATTGGCCTCGTCGTAGACCGAACGGCTGATCGAGTAGATCACATAGTTCCAATAGCCGAACATGGCGTACCACTGGAAAAGGCTCATCCAGGCCAGCCGGCGCATGGTCTTGGGCATGGTGACGATGGCGTCCCAGATCTCGCGCAGAGTCGCGGTCACCGTCAGCGGCAGGGCCTTGAGCCTCTCCCTCTGAGCCTCGCTCAGGGGCAGCTCTGGCACGCGGAAGATCGACCACAGGATCGTCGTCAGGGACAGCACCGCCCCGATGGTGAACGCCAGCCGGGTGATCACCGGAATGTTGTGGGCGTCGACGGCGTTGATGTCGAAGCCGATGATGTTGACCATGAAGGTCGGCGCCAGATAGGCCAGCATCTGGCCCAGCCCCGTGAAGGCGCTCTGCGACAGAAAGCCAAAGCGCCGCTGGTCGGTCGAGAGCCGGTCGCTGACATAGGCTCGGTACGGCTCCATGGTGATGTTGTTGCCGGCGTCGAGGATCCACAGCAGGCTGACCGCCGCCAGAATGGTCGGCGAAAGCGGCATGAAGAACAGGCCGATGGCGCACAGCACAGCGCCGAACACGAAGTACGGCGTCCGCCGCCCCCAGCGCGAGGCGGTGCGGTCGCTCATCGCGCCGATGATCGGCTGGACCAGCAGCCCCGTCACCGGCCCCGCCAGCTGCAGAAGCGGAATGTCGGCCTCGCGGGCTCCAAGGTAGGAGTAGATCGGCGCCATGTTGGACTGCTGCAGGCCGAAGCTGAACTGCAGACCCAGAAAGCCGAGATTCATCTCCACGATACGAAGCCAAGGCAGCCTGGGCTTCAGCGCGTCTTGCATCCGAGGTCCTCCGTGGACGCGATCACCGCGTCTCGATCATCTTGATGTGCGGGATGAAGCTTGCGGCGACTGGCCGCGCTCACCCGGCCAGCGTGCGCTGAAGCCACAGGTCGAACAGATCCAGCCAGCGACCATCGGGCGCGTTGGGCGATCCCAGGCCAAAGCCGTGCCCCCCCTCCTCCAGCAAGTGCGCCTCGGCCCGGACGCCGGCCTTACGAAGGGCGTCGAGCATCATCAGGCTGTTCTCCGGCGGGACGGCGGTGTCGTCCAGGGCGTGGGCCAGGAAGCAAGGCGGGGTTGTCGCCGAGACGTGGCGCTGGGGCGAGCGGCGCGCGACCGCTTCGGCGCTCGGCGAGGCCCCAAGCAGCGACAGACGCGTCTGCGGGTTCGTATAGGGAAGCTCCAGGGTGATCACAGGATAGATCAGGCCGACCGCCGAAGGCCGGGCGCTGAGCGCGTCGGCGGGGTCGCTGCTCGGATAAAGGGGCTCGGCGTGGTCGGTCGCCAGCGAGGCGATCAGGTGCCCTCCCGCCGAGAAGCCGAGCGCGGCGACCTGGCCGGGATCGAAGCCGAGCCGCGCGGCCTGGGCGCGAACCAGCCGCATGGCGCGCTGGGCGTCCTGCAGAGGCACGTCCGAGGCGCCGCTCCAGCCCTCGGCCGGAAGCCGGTATATCAGCACAAAGACGGTGTACCCGCGCGCGGCCAGCGCCTCGGCGACCGCGGCGCCCTCGTGGGTGCCGACCACGAAGCTGTAGGCGCCGCCCGGCGCGACGAGGACGGCCTTGCCGTTGCTCTTCGCCGGCCGAAACACATGCATCGACGGCTTGGCGACATTGCGGAAGAAGCCCGGCGGAAAGCCTTCGGGAACCGGTAGCGCCTTGAACGGTCCGTTCGGCGGCGCGCCGGGCCACAGCGGAATGACCTCGGCGGCCAGCCAGCTGGCGGGCAGTGGTCCCAGGGCCGGCGGCGGGACCAGCGGCTTGCGCTCGGCGAACGCCCGCGCCGCGCCGACCACGGCCAAGCCCGCGCCAAGAACGAGACGCCGCGACATCGCCATATGGCCTTGGGTCGTCATGCGCATGAAGGCTCCAGAGATGCTCAAGTCCAGTCCCCTTCAGGCCGTGAACGCGGTCTTCAAGGCGGCCTTCCAGGCCCGCGTGAAGTCACGCGAGACGCGCGCCTCGGGCGCCACGAAGTCGAAGGCGTGGAAGGCGCCGGGAACGACGACCAGCTCGGTCGGCACGCCGGCCAACACCAGTCGCCGGGCGAAATCGAAGTTCTCCTCGACGAAGAGATCGATATCGCCCACCCCGATGAAGGTCGGCGGCAGCCTGGAAAGGTCGGCCACGCGGGCGGGCGAGGCCCCGGCGGGCGCGCGGGCGCCGCCAGCCGGGCCGCCGAGAAAGCTCTCCCAGCCAAAGCGGTTGGCGGCCGCGTTCCAGCCGATCGTCCCGACATGCGGCGGCGGCATGCGCGTCGCGCCGGTGCGGTCGTCCAGCATCGGGTAGAGGAGGATCTGGGCGCGGAGGGGAACCTCGGCGCGGTCTCGGGCCAGCAGGGTCAGGATCGCCGCATGGCCTCCGCCGGCGCTCTCGCCCATCACGACGATCCGGTCAGGGTCGACACCCAGGCGCGGCGCCTCGCGGTGGAGCCAGGCCAAGGCTTCGTAGTTGTCCTCGACCGGGCCCGGATAGGGCGTCTCGGGCGCCAGCCGATAGTCGACATTGACCACGACACAGTCGAACTCCGAGGCCAAGTGCTGGCAGAAGGCGGTCAGGTTGCGCGCCTTGCCGGAGATGAAGCCGCCGCCATGGATATGCAGTATGGCCGGGCGCGGGCGGCCGGTCGCCGCAGCGCCGATCAGCTCGACCGGAACCTCGGGGTCGCCCCGTCGCCCCGGGACCTTCAGAAGACGGATCTCTGGCGACGGAAGCGGCGGCGGCGGAACCCACAGCGCGCGGATTTCGGCGAGATTGGCCCGGGTGATGGGCTTCGAGGGCTCGCTCAGCACCTGCAGCGCCGCCGCGCGCAGTTCGGGATCGACGTGCGAGAGGTCGGCGCGCTCGCCCGGCTGGTCGCTCAATTCCGCCCCCTGATGGATCGCGGCATCTCCAGAACTCCTCCCGGGGCGGGCCACCGCCATCTTCGGGCGGTTGGCGCGCAGCAATCGTTTGCGCTTATTTCTGATAAGGGATTGTCCAAGGCCCTGCAACGCGGCTCGGCGCTGCGTGGCCCGCTGGACAGGGTGAGCGCTTGAACACCGCGCCCATCCCGTCCAGCGCCCTCCGCGCTAGGGTGAGGTCACGCGAAGACGGAAGCCGAGCGTTCGCGGCGTGGGTCCGGAGCCGGACAGCGGCCCGTTGGTTCCGACAAAGGTCGGCCCCCGCTCGTCCGCCAGGTTGTTGCCGACGAACGCGAACTCCCAGGCCCCGCGCCTCACGCCGATCGTCGCGCTGAGTTGGTCGTAGGGGCGGCTGGGAAAGCCGTTGGTCTGCAGGCGGTCGCCGCTGTGGCTGAGCGCCAGATTGCCGAACCCCTCCAGACCGTTCGCCAGGTCGCGGCTGTAGTTGATGTCGACGCGATAGTTCTGATCCAGGGTGTTGATCAGGCGTGAGCCGGGGCGAAGCAACGGCTGGGCGGCGGCGACGACGGGATTGACGCTGTCGTACTTGCTGTCGTTGAAGTTGCCCACGAAGCCCAGGCCCAGCCCCTTGATCGGCGTGCGCCAGTGGAGCTCCAGGTCGACGCCCTTGGTGGTGGCGTCGCCAAAGTTGGCGAAGCCGTTGACGCCGTTGATGCCCCCGGTCACCGAGGTCTGAAGGTTGGTGTACTGCAGCTGATAAAGATTGACCCCGACGGTCCAAGCCCGATCGTCGCTGCGCCACTTGAGACCGAACTCGTAGTTCTTGGACTCTTCGGGCTCGAGCGCCACCGAGACCGGCACCCCGGCGAGGGTCAGCGACTGGACCTGGACGCGCGACTGGACGATGCCCGGGCGGAAGCCCGTGGCGGCCGAGATGAACATGGTCAGGTTGTCGGTGGGCAGATAGGCCAGGTTCAGGCGCCAGGTGTTGACGCTCGCCTTGGTCGGCGCCTTGGAGGTGTCGTCGGCGAACGAGCGGTCGTCATGATAGGTGCGCAGCCCGATCAGGGGCACCAGCTTGCCGCCCATCAGGTCGTAGCTGACCTCCCCGAAGAACGCGTAGTTCTTGGTCAGCGTATTGTTGCTGGCGTTGATGTTGGCGGTGGGCAGAACCAGCGCGTTCACCTGCGGTCCCTGGCCATCCTGGTACGAAGCCCCCGCGACCCAGTGCAAGGGTCCCGTGGTCGTGGAGTTCACGCGGACTTCCTGGGCGAACATCTTGGGCAGGAAGCGGCTGGAGAACGAGCCTGAAGGCGAAAGCGGGATCTTGATCCCGAAATCCCCCTCCAGATTGCTGGTCGCGCTGGTCAGAGAGAAACCGTCGAAGTCGACCTTGGCCGAGAGGCTCCAGAGCTTGAAATCGCCGTTCGAGAAACCCTGCTGGCCCGCGGTGTTGGCGAAATAGGGCGGCTTCACCGAGGCCGTGAACCCGGTGAAGTTCTGGCGGGGCTGGAAATGCCAATACTGGGCGCGGATCTCGACATTGTCCCGGGGGCGCATCAAGGCGACCAGACGCAGGTCGTCGTTCTTGGCCTTGTTGACGCCCTTCTGATCGGGCGTCCCGTCGTAGGGCCCGAAATAGGCGTCCGCCCAGCCTGCGTCGCGCGAGGAGCCGCCGCTGATCCGGATTCCCAGTCGGTCCTTGACGATCGGAACCGAAACCGCGCCGGAAACGCCGTAGTTGAACCCCTCGGCGCCGACGGTCCGAGAGCCTTCGCTTTCGGCGGCGTACTGGATCTCGCTCAGGCTGGGATCACGTGTGTGGAAGATGAACACACCGCCCGACGATCCCTGTCCGTAGAGCGTGCCTTGCGGCCCACGCAGCACCTCCACGCGGTCCATGTCGATAAACCGCACGGGCGGAGCGATGCCGAAGTTCGTGACGATGAACGGAACGTCGTCGAGGTAGTAGCCCAGCGGCGAGTCGCCGTTCTGGGTGACGCTGCCCCGGAGATTGTAGAAGCGCGAGCCGACCGACTGGCGGAACCCTTCGAACGCCCCCGGGATCGTCGAGACCAGATCGCCGACGGTGGCGATGTTGCGCGCCTTCAGCTCCTCGCCCGAAAAGGCCTGGATGGCCATGGGGACCGTCTGGAGCGCCTGGCCGCCGGTCTTGGACGCGGTGACAACCACTTCCTGGACGGAGTCGGTCGTCGCCGGCGAGGTCTTCTGACCATCCTTCTCCGCCCCGGCGGCCTGTCGCGCCTGCGCGACGCTCAAGGGCGCGCAGATCATGAGGGCCGTCGCGCTGACGGCCAGCCACTTCAGATTTCGCATTCCCTCAACCTCCCCAACGCCTAAGCGCGCCGCTTCACTCCCCCTTCCGCTCTTGTCGGCGGAAGTTTCGCGCCAGCCCCTCGAAGAGCCTGTGCGCGTCTGGAGGCACAGTGGACCGCAAACGATTGCCGGTCAACTCAGCGCATGATCTCCCGGCGGATGGCGGCAAAAGATCGAGTTATTTTCGGATATTGACCAATTTCGACAACGTTAGAGCGGTTCTCCCGCCGGCATCGCGTCCTAGGACACACAGCAATAGACAATCGATTGCCAAATCGGATGGCAGACCAAAGGCCCGGCTTACGCCGACAGGGCTAGACGCCAGAAACGGTGGAGGCGCGGACGGTGAGCGTGGGCGTCAGCAGCACCGACGGGGGTTCTTCGTCGCGCATCAGCGCCAGAAGGGTGTCGACCAGCGCCTCGGCGCCCTTGCCCAGGTCCTGGCGGACCGAGGTCAGCGGCGGCAGGGTGTGACGCGCGATCTCCAGATCGTCGAAGCCGACGACCTTGACGTCGGAAGGCACCGCGCGACCGCGATCGGCCAGGGCCTGGATGGTCATCATGGCGATGGTGTCGGAGGCGGTGAAAATGCCGTCCACGCCGTCGGCGACGCCGAGATATTCGGAGATGGCGGCTAGGGCCATGTCCGGCACGAAATGCACGGGCAGCAGGGCGCCCGCCACCCCCTCCCCCGCGGCCTTGATCGCTTCGCGGAAGCCGGTCAGGCGCTCCTCGACCTCTGGCACGTTGGGATCGCCGAAGAAGGCCAGCTTGCGACAGCCTTGGGCCAGCAGGTGTTCGGTCGCCAGCCGCCCGCCCAGGCGGTTATTGCTGCCGACCGTATGATAGGCATGGCCCTCGATCCGCGAGCCCCAGACGACCATCGGCTTGTAGGTCTTGGCCGCCTCGTCGAGAACCAGCGCCTGGTCGGACTGGCCGATGACGATGATGCCGTCGACACGGCCCGACTGGGCGAGGCGATCCAACCAATTGCCGTCCGCGGGCACGACGCGGCTGAGGAGCACGTCGTAGCCATGGTCGGCGAGCCGGTCGGCCACGTGGCTGATCAGGGTCGTGAAGAACGGATCGGAAAGGTGCTGGGTGCGCTCGTGGCCGAGCGGCACCACCACGCCGATGGCGCCGGTCCGCCCGATCCTCAGATTGCGCGCGGTCATGCTGGGCTTGAACTGCAGCTCGGCGGCCAGCTTCTGAATGCGCTCACGCGTCGCCGCCGACAGATGACCGGCGCCAGTCAGGGCGCGCGACACCGTCGCCGGCGACACGCCGGCGATCTTGGCCAGTTCCTGGATGTTCTGAGGTCTGGCGCCGGGCGTCTTGGAGCCGGGCCTAGTCTTCGGGGGCAAGGCAACCTCGATGATAGACGCTTAGGCGGCTCAGCGGACGGCAAGGCCGCTTGTTCGTCAAGGCCGCCGCGCAGAGTGCTTAGCGGTTGAGTTAGTTCGATTCCGACGCCTGTTCGAGGTCGAGCAGCCCCTCGATGATCGCGGCTTCGGCGCAGCCGGGCTTGAGCCGCGACGAGATGACCTCGAAGGTGTTCTGCCCGAACGCCTCGTCATGCGGGATGTAGCCGGTCGGCGCCAGGCCGTTCGTCAGGGTGGCCATCATGGTCCGGCTCGAGCCGCTGCGAGCCTTGAACCGCTGGGCGATCGGGTTAAACACCTCGGCGTTAACCCCGGCGATTTCGATCCCGCCGATCCTGAGCAAGCTCAGGCGGATTGGCGCGTCCGGCCCATCGACATAGGTCCCCGGATAACCGGCCCGGCCGGTGTCGGTCCGCACCCGACCCGGGCAGACCACCGTCTTGCTGGCGCCGAAGATCCGCGGGTTGACCTCTGGCCGGTCGAGCCCGTCACGACCGACGCGCAGGACCTCCTCACCCAGGAGCTGCCCCATCGAAAGGACCATCCGCCGCTGCTGGGCCATCAGTCGCCCGACGCGCGGATCGTTCCTGTCCAGCCCCACGCCGCCCGGCGGCATGGCGTTGCTGATGTCCTCGCCGCGCTTGGCGTATTCGGCGATGCGGATGTTCCGCAGGTCGTAGGTCTGCTGAAAGAAGATCGGGTTCTGGTCGCCCGCCGCGCCTTCGCTCCAGATCGCCACGGCCTTGTCGCCCAGGGAGTCTTCGATATAGCGCGAGGCCGCGCCCGGGATGTCGCCACTGACCTGGTCCAGCTGGCCGTTCACGACCGCGTGAACCGCGTAGTTGTAATAGACCGCGATCGGCTCGCCCGAGGTCGAGGCGATGCTGACCACCGCCACGGTCTTGTCCGAGGGGCCCTCGTAGTTGGGCCCTTCCCACCACCGCCGCGTCTTCGGATCGATGATGTTGCGGTTGATGTTGATGTAGGAGACACCCTGCCCATAGGCGATCGTCGCGGGCCGCAGCCGGGCGTCGGCCTGGTGCAGCGCCTCGATGATCTTGTCCTCGAGCTGCGGGATGGCGCGCGGAACGCTGTGGGAATGGGTGGCGGTCAAGATCAGGTTGGCCGATGGGATGCCCAGGCTCTGCGCGCCCCGCGCCACCGCCATCCATGTGGCGTCGGACATCGCGCCGATGTCCACCGTGACCAGGGCCGCCTTCCGACCGTCATGCTCAAGCACCGCGGCGCGCGC
Source organism: Caulobacter segnis (assembly GCF_003243465.1). Classification (GTDB taxonomy): domain Bacteria; phylum Pseudomonadota; class Alphaproteobacteria; order Caulobacterales; family Caulobacteraceae; genus Caulobacter; species Caulobacter segnis_A. The sequence continues at coordinate 23,189 of NZ_QFQZ01000043.1, read as the reverse complement.
GTAGATCGGATCATTGATCCCATCATAACCCTTCGGAAGTTCGGTCTTGGCCGGCGTTATGTCGATACGGGCCGCGCCCGCTCGCAAGGACGCGGACGATGGGGCGCAGAGCGCGGCGGTCGCCTGCAGCGTGGTCATACCCATGGCCAGGGCCAGAATGGCGTACTTCACGTTCTCCTCCCTGTGCAGCGCGCTTGGGCGCGTCTTTGGACAATCGATTGCCGCGACAGCTTGGCCTGCCGAACAAAAGGCGGCCGCGCCCTAGCCCTGGAGCTTGGCCTGATCGCCCGACAGGCTTAGACGCAACGTCGGCGCGAAGGTGGCGCCGAAGCGTCGCGCGCCGGTCGCCTGCGCGCCTCGCCCCCAGTCGTCGACGAAGCTGATCACCGACAGGTCCGGCAGGACCAGCCAGCTATAGGCCTGCCGCGGCGCGGTCTCGGGATTGGCGAAGACCAGACCCGTGCCGTTCAAGGGGCGCCAGCCGTGGCTCAAGCGGTCGGAGACCATGCCGTAGAGACCCGTGGGCGCGTGGCGAAGGCCGGGTGCGAACACGTGGGTCTGGGTCGACCAGAACATGTAGTAGAGGCCGTCGGCCATCACGACATGGGGTCGCTCCAGCTCGTTGTTCACCCCGGTCGCGTCGATCAGTGGCGGCGCGATCCGCCAGTCGCCAGCGGCGCCGGAGGACGACACCGCCGCGCCGATCACCCCGTTGAACTCCGCGCCATTGGCCGCCGAGCCGGCGAAGAACAGGTAATGCCCGCCCCCCCGCGGATCGTGGAAATAGGCGGGATCGCGGAAAGCCTTGATGGTGCCGACGACGCCCACGCCGCCGTCGCTGGCCATATAGTGGGCGGGGTCGCGCTGGACGATCTCGCCCAGGTCCCGCCAGGCCGAGACCCTGGGACGCCCCGCGGCGATCTCGAGCGTCGCGCGAGCGCTGAACAGCCGCTGCTCGAAGGTCAGGGTCGCCTCGCCGCGCCGGCCCGTGGCGGTGAAATAAAGGGTCAGAGACCGCGAGTCGGCGTCTAGCACGGCCGAGCCTGACCACTCCCGGCTGCCGGGCGAAAAGCCCTCCGGCATCGCCGGACCCAGGTCCGACCAGCCCGCGGCGTCGCGCCAAAGCAGATGGATCCGCGCGTGGCCGTGGCGCGCGTCGGGATCCTCGAAACGCGGCGACGCCAGGGCCATCCACAGCGTCGCCCCGCCATCGAACGTCTTTGGCGCGCCGGATTGAACCTGAACGGGCCAGGCGTCCCAGATGTCGAGGTCGGCCGCGACGCGGGCGATGTCCTTCTCGCCGATGAGCGGCGCCGCGCTGACACGTTCAAGATCAATTCGCGCCACGTCGGCCGTCGCCCAGCGATCTGGCGCAGCCCGCTCCGAACTGACCGCTGAAGGAATGACACTGGACATGCGCTCTCCTAGCCGGCTGGAGGACGCCGCGCTCCAGCCCGGTCGGTGTAAAAGAAAGAGATCGCGTTGGCAAACGATTGCCGAAAACCTTCACCCCGCAGTCAGGCGGGCGAGATGCCTTTGTTTGCGCCGCAGTCTTCTCAGGCTTCCCCGCCCGAGCGGTCCGGTGGGAAGGCGTCATGGCCATTGACCAAAAGCTGAGTTTCGAAGCTCAGCGATGAGGCATCAGCCGCTAGGATGACCTTCAAAGCAGCCCGGGTAGGGCGGGCCTCAAGCCTGTAGTTCGACGGCGACGGACCGCCGGCTCATCAATCTGCTTGCCAGTTATTTGCCAGAAACGAATCGAAATGGACCGAACGAGACGGCGCCCATTCGACCGTAACACCTTATTCTACTTGGATTTTAGCTAAATCTATGATCGTTCATACTGAGCGGGTCACGGGTTCAATCCCTGTCGCATCCACAGCCTTTCCCTTTTACCACATGAAGCTGATCGCAGCGCCGCGCCCCTGATCCGCGCGCTTGGCGGATGCATGCACCTTATCGACCTGGATCGGAGTCCCCGCCAGCGATCCCCAGCAGATTAAAGGTGCGTCGCTCCCCGGCCGCGTCACGTCTCTCCAGCGGAAGCGCCTTCAATCGCATGTCGATCTCTCTCGCCGAAATGCGAATGCGATTGACTCGCAATATTATCTAAAGTAGCGCCCTCCGCCATGTTTCGTCCGGGGGTTTCCATGCGTCTTTGTCTGCTGAGTGCTTGCTCTTTCGCGATCCTGGCCCATGGGGCTTGGGCCGAGGAGATCGCCCCCGTCAAACCGTCGAGCGACGATCAGTCCACCGCCGTGGAAGCGGTGGTGGTCACGGGCGAGAAGACCTCGCGCTCGCTGCAGCAGACCGTGACCAGCGTCGCCGTGACCACCGCCGCTCGGATCGAGCGCGAGAACATTCAGACCTTCTACGACGTGGTCGCCCGCACGGCGAACATGAGCGAGACCTACGGCAAGACCGGCTTCACGATCCGCGGCGTCAGCAACATGAACGTCTCGGGCGGCGGAGCCGGCGGCTTGGCGACCGTCTATGTCGACGGCGCCGCCCTGCCGGTCGACGCCGTTTACGGCGGGCCGCTCGAGATGTGGGACATCGGCCAGGTCGAAGTGCTGCGCGGCCCGCAATCGACGCTGCAAGGCCGCAACTCGCTGGCGGGCGCGGTCGTCATCACCTCGGCCAACCCCACCTACACGCCCCAGTTCCGCGCCCGGGTGAACCTGGCTAGCGGCGATGAACGGACCTTCGCCGTCGCGGCCGGCGGCCCGATCGTCGCCGACCAGCTGGCCTTCCGAGCCTCGGTCGAAAAGAAGGATAGCGACGGCTTCGTCTACAATCCGACTCTGAAGCGTGACATCGACGCGCTGGACAGCCTCAGTGTGCGAGGCAAGCTGATGTTCACGCCGACCGCCCTGCCCGGCCTGAAGGCGATGCTGACCTACGCTCACAGCGATCGCGACGCGGGCTACCTGTTCACCTACTCGCGCATCGACACGCCGGAATACTACAAGCACCGCGTCGACCTGTCGGGCGATCCGAACCGGACCAAGACCAAGACCGACATCCTGACGGCCGACCTCGCCTACAAGTTCAGTGACGCCCTGACCCTGAACGCGATCGCCTCGTTCAATGCGGTGAAGACCCGGTCTGTCTACGATCTCGACTTCAAGCCGGCCAGGACCTCGTACGGCGCGCGCCGGGTAGACACCGACACCGCCTCCCAGGAGCTGCGGCTGAACTATGACGGTGAGCGCCTGAAGGGCCTGATCGGTTTCTACCACGCCAAGCGCGACGCCCAGGACCTGACCGCTAGCCAGGTCAATGTCGCCTTCCCTCGTGCGACCCTGGTCAACACCCTGACCTCCAGCCTTCTGGCAAGCGTTCCCAGCCCGACCGCCGCACAGCAGGCCGCCGCGTCGGCCCAGGCCAACGCCTTCGCCAACCTCTACATCGCCGCCCTGCCGGTGATCCCGGTGGACTATTCGGGCGACCAGCCATCGGTGATCGACACTAGCGCCATCTTCGCCGACGCCAGCTTCGCCGTGACCGACAGGCTGAGCCTGCTGGGCGGGTTCCGCTATGACCACGAGAAGAACACCAGCAGCAGCAGCCAGGTCGCGCGCTTCACGGGGACCTATCCGACGGCCTCGTCCTTCGGCGCCTATGCGCCCTACGTGACCCTGGTGAACGGCTTCGTCGCCAACATGGTGGCCCAGGCCGGCTCGACCGCCCCGGAGGACACGCGCAAGTTCAACGCCTTCCTGCCGAAGGTCGGGGTCAAGTACGACTGGACGCCGGACATCAACACCAGCCTCGTGGCCCAGCGCGGCTATCGTTCCGGCGGTTCGACGGTGAACATCGCCCGCTCTACCGTCGCGGCATACGACCCGGAATACACCTGGAACTACGAGGCCTCGCTGCGCACCGCCTGGCTGGACGGGACCCTCACGGTCAACGCCAACGCCTTCTATGTCGACTGGAAGGACCAGCAGGTCACGGTGAACCTGGGCATCAACAGCTACGACTACGAGGTCCGCAACGCCGGCAAGTCGCACCTCTACGGGTTCGAGCTCGAAGTCGCCCAGCGCGTCACCCAGGCGCTGTCTTGGTACGCCTCGCTGGGACGCACCAAGACCAAGTTCGACGAATTCACGATCACCTCCGGCGTCGACACGCGCAACCTCGCCGGCTCGGAATTCCCCTACGCCCCGCACTGGACGGTGGCGATGGGCGCCGACTACCGCTGGACGAACGGCCTGATCGCCCACCTGGACGGCAACTACCGCTCCGGCAGCTACTCGTCCGCCGGACTGCAGCAAGCGCAGGACGACGTCGTCAAGGAACGCGTCGTCTTCAACGGCCGCTTCGGCTACGAGCGCGCTCACTGGGGTGTGTACGTCTATGGCAAGAACCTGCTGAACGCGACCTACGCCCAGTACACGCGGGGCGACACCGGGGTGGCGATGCTCGGCGAGCCCCGAATCCTGGGCCTGACCCTGGAGACGCGCTGGTGACCGCGCTCTGGGCTCTGGTCCTGACGCCGCTGCCCGTCGCCGGCGCGACCCTGCTGAAACGGGCCTGGGAGGGCCCCAGCCCGCGCCGCCCCTGGCTGATCCTGGGCGGCTGGGGCCTGATGGCCGTCGCGATCGCCGCTTCGGTTCCCCTGATGGGGTCCGCGCGCGGTCCGGCCGCCATCCTGGCGCTCGCCTCGACGGCGGTGCTGGCCTTTGTGGCGACCGGCGTCGAGCGCCGCAACGCGCGCAAGAAGGTCGCCCGCGAGCTGGCGCCGGAGCCGTCGGACCGTAGGCGGGTGGCCTGGCGAGGCTGGCTGCGCGGCTTCCTGGCCGGGCCGCTGGCAGGCGTGGCGGCCCTGGGCTGCGGCCTGGCCGTGGCGATCTGCGCGCCGGGCCAGGTCCAGACCCGGATGGTCATCGGCGGTCTGATCGTTCCTTTCCTGTGGGCCGGCGGCATGGCCTGGACCCTGTCCGACGACAGAATCCTGCGGGCCTTCGCGGTTCTGGCCGGCGTCGCCAGCCTGACCCTCGGCGCAGCCTTCCTGAAGGGAGCCCTATGATGGCGACTTCGCTCGACAAGCGCGCGAAAGCCAAGGCCGCAGGCAAGCCGATCTGGCCCAAAGTCCCCGCCGAGTTCGTGCGCGCCATGCTGGCCGGCCATTCGGCCCTGGGTCTGGCCTTCGCGGCGCTGATCTATCTGGTGTGTTTCTCCGGCTCGATCGCGGTGTTCACCCAGGAGTTCGAGCGCTGGGAGGCCCCCGCCGGGCCGGTCCTGCACACAACCTCGCCCCAAGCCGTGGACGCCGCCGTGCGGGCGACGCTGGCCAAGAACCCCACGGCCCATGATCTCCTCGTGCGCCTGCCGACGGCCGACCACCCGCGCTTGACGGTCCATGACGATGACGCCCCGGGTGGCGAGCGGACCTATGTGGCCGACCAGGCCGGACGGCTCGTCGACGAGGCGCAAACGCCTTGGAGCGACTTCCAGGCCAAGCTGCATACGGTGCTGCATCTCCCAGGAACCTGGGGACGGTTCCTGGTCGGCCTGACGGGCGTGGCGCTGCTGTCGTCGCTGATCTCCGGCGTGCTGTCGCATCCGCGGGTCTTCAAGGACGCCTTCGCCTTCCGTTGGGGCGGCTCCAAGCGCTTGCAGGAGGCCGACCTTCACAACCGCATCTCCGTCTGGGGGTTGCCCTTCCACCTGGCGGTGTCGCTGACCGGCGCCTTCCTGGGCCTGACCACGATCATCGTCGGCGTCCTGGCCCTGGCGACCTTCAAGGGCGACACGGCCAAGGCCTATGCGCTGTTCAGCGGCCCGGTGGTCCAGGACGACCCGCGCCCGGCTGGTCGACTGATGGACCTCGGCGCGGCGCTCGACGCCGTAAAGGCTCGCCACTCGAACGCGAAGCCGAGCTACATCTACGTTCAGCACCCGCGAGAGCGGGGCCAGCACGCCACGATCAATCTCGTCACCGAAAGCCGACTATCGCGCGGCGAAACCGTCGTTGTCGACGGCGCGGGCCGCATCCGCGGCGAGGTCGGCTACGAGAGCGGCTCGCTAGGGTTCCGCGTGCTCTCGGCCATGACGCCGCTGCATTTCGGCTGGTTCGGCGGCTGGCCGGTCAAGGTCGCCTATTTCCTGCTCGGCCTTGGCCTGACCGCCGTGACCGCCAGCGGCGTGGCCATCTGGCTCGCGCGGCGCCGCGACAAGGGGCGGCCGGCGCCGCGCTGGGAGCGGCTTTGGGTCGCCTTCGCCTGGAGCCAGCCGCTGGCATACGCGCTGTCGGCCCTGGTCAGCCTGCTCTCTCCCACGCCCGCTCCCGTCGCGGTTTGGGGGCTTGCCACCCTGGTCACGTGCGGCTCGGCCGTCTTCGCGACGCCACCGAGGCTGTCCATCGGGCTGCGCCGGATCAGCGCCGTCCTGATCGCCATGGCGGCCGTCGCGCACGGCGCGTCGCACCGGGGCCTGATGGCCGATCCGGTGGGATGGGTGCTGGACGCCGGCATGCTGGCGACAGCGCTGCTGCTGGCGTTGACCACCCTGCCGGCAAGGTCGCTCAGCCCCCCCTTGATCAATCGCGACGCCTGAGCGTTCTGCGTCCGCGCCAGGTCGTCATCGGCCGCCCAGGTGTTGAACGTCGCGACCATGGCGCGGGTGGCTAGGCGTTCAAACTCGGTCCGATCGGCGACGACTTCAGGGCCAGCGCGGAGGCGAGGTCACGCGACAGGCCAGCCTCGCAGGCGTTCCTGAATTCGCGCGGCGAGCGTCCGTACTGTTCGCGGAACGCCCGGCTGAAGTGGGCCGAGCCGTTGAAGCCCCAGCGAAAGCAGATCTCGGAGATCGACAGCCGCGCGTGCTGCGGACTGGCCAGGTCGATCCGGCAGCGCTCCAGACGACGCGAGCGCAGATAGTGGCTGAAGGTCTCGTTGGCCGAGGCGAAGAGCTTCTGCACGTAACGCGGCGAGACGCCCTCCTCGTCGGCGACGCGACGCAGCGACAGCTCCGGGTCCGGCAGCAGGGTCTCTATGGTCTGGCAGAGGCGCTGCAGATGCGCCGTCGGCGCCGAGGGGTCCAGGGCTTCGGACGCCGCCGCGCCGCGCTCCAGCAGGCATTGCGCCAGGAACTCGGTGAGCGCCAGGTCGACGGGCCGCAACTGGTCGACCGACAGGTTCTCGAGCTCCTCGGCCGTGCCGCGCAACAGGTCGGAGAGAATGCGGGGTACGCCGCTGGATCCCTCCAGCCAGCCCACCCGAAGATTGAACGGCTTGATCAGGCGGTGATCCAGGGCCACGCGCGGCGCGCGGACGAAGAGCAGCCGCGAACGGGTGTCCAGGCGCAACGCGGCGGCCTGGCCCGTAGGCCCGAAAGCGATGTCGCCTGTCGCGACGGCCACGGCTAGGTCGTCGGTGACCAGGGTCGCTTCGCCATGGAGGAGCACCGCCAGCCAGACGGCCGCCGGCTGGCCCGAAAGCCGGCCCGAGATCGTCTGGGCGCCGGCTTCGACGAGGGCGAACTCGATCCCCAGCGGCGAGGTCAGGCAAATCACCGAGGCCGCGGCTGGCTCGCCCGCCGACAGCCCCTCGATCGGCAGGCCCAGGCGTCCCATCGCATCGCGCCAGGCCTCGGCCCGTTCGGCGCGCGGATGGCTTTCGGTGCTGAACGACCAGGCCTTCATCGTCCTATTCCTTGAGCTTGGGGAAGATGTCTCGGGGGATCCTGGCGTGGCAGCCCTGGGTGCCGTCCACCACCTGGGTCACGCCGAAGTCGGCCGCCACGCTCATCAGCGAATAGGCGTCGTTCTTCGACAGACCGACCTGATCGCTGAGCAGGCTAAGCATCTTGGTGGAGGCGTCGCGCATGGCGAGATTCAGATCTTCGTTGAAGCCGTGGACGATCCACCACTTGGGCGTCTCGAGCAGCGGTCCGGGCGTCTGGATGTCCTTGCGCAGCACGATCTGCATCAGCACGTTCAGCGAGCTCTCGATGGCCGTGCCCGACAGCTCGCCGTCGCCCTGGCTGACATGGGGATCGCCGATCGAGAACAGCCCGCCGTCGACCTGAACGGTGTAGTACATCGTCGCCCCGGCCCCGATGCGCCAGTTATCGATGTTGCCGCCGTGCTCGCCGGGCGGAATGGTGCTGACGCGGCCGTCGACCGCCGGCGCGACGCCGGCGGTGCCCAGGTGCGGCCGGGCTGGGATCCGCACGCCCTTCAGCGCCGGCTGCCGGTCGCATTCGGGGCAATGGGTGATCGTGCCCGGGATCAGGTACTTGCCTTCGAAGTCGTAAGCGTAGAGGGCGCTGGCGGTGTTGGTGTTCGGGTCGAGCTCGTAGATCGTCACCCGCTCCTTCTCGCCGAACTCCTTGTAGAGATAGCCCCAGTTCGCCGCGAGGTTGGAGCCGTAGTTGTTGCGCGGGACCATCCGCAGATAGCGCACCTCCAGCACGTCGCCGGGCTTGGCGTCCTCGACGTAGATCGGCCCGGTCATGATGTGGACGCCGGGATTGCGGTCGTCTTCCGGGATCTCCTTGAATATGCGGGTGACGCCCTCGTCCATCATCAGCTCGGGCGCGTCGCCGGCGTGGTGGGTGATCGCTTCGGCCTGGACCAGGTCGCCGCTCTTGATCCGCAGCGCCGGTTTGATCGACGGGTCGAAATAGCCCCAGTGCACGGTGTGGGGCGTGGCTTTCAGGCAGTGCAATGCGCCGGGAACGACGTCGGGACGTTCCTGGCCGGGTTCGCAGATGAAAGGCATCGGGATCTCCGGGTCAGGCGGCGGCGCTGGCGAGCGTCACGCTCGTCATGCTCAGCGAGCCGTGCTCGATGTGGTCGGGAGCGAAGGTCGGGAGGTCGCCGGGCAGGCGCGCGCCCAGCACATACAGTAGCGGCCAGTAGTGGTCGGGCGTGGGAACCGAGCGCCGTGCATCCTGGCCCTGGCTCTCGAAAGACACGGCCTTCTGCGGCGCGTCCTCGACGATGGCGGCCTTGATGTAGTCGTTGAAGCGCTTGGACCAATCATAGGGCGCGCAATCGCGGTCACCCCAGTCCATGGCCGGCAGGTTGTGGACGATGTTGCCGGTGCCGATGATTAGCACGCCTTCGTCGCGCAGCGGCGCCAGGCGCTGGCCGATCTCGAAGTGCCACGCTGGCGGCTTGGCGGCGTCCATGCTGAGCTGAACCACCGGCACGTCGGCGTCGGGGAAGGCCTTGCACAGCACCGACCATGTCCCGTGGTCCAGGCCCCAACCCTGCTCGTCCAGGGCGACGGGCGTCGGCGAGAGGACGTCCCGCACCCGGGCCGCCAGCTCGGGCGAGCCCGGCGCTGGATACTGCTTGTCGAACAAAGCCTTGGGGAAAGAAGATCCGAAGTCATGGATCGTCCGGGGGCGCGCCATCGCCGTCACGGCGACGCCGCGCGTCAGCCAGTGCGCCGAGACGCAGAGGATCGCCTTGGGCTTGCCGACAGCGTCGCCCATCGCCCGCCAGGTGCGGGTCGTGTCGTTGGTCTCCAGCGCGATCATCGGGCTGCCGTGACCAAAGAAGATGACCGGCAGGCGGCTCATGCGGCCGCCCCCTCGTTGGCCGCGACAGGCGCATCGGCGCTCTTCAGGGCGGCCCAGGCCTTCTGGTAGCGGGGCGTCAGCCAGCGGTTGAACTGCACCTGCGCGCCTTCCTGCCAGGAGTAGCGTCCGCGGATGGCGAAGCGCGAGCGCAGGCCCTGCTGGACAAGCTCGTCGACATGCATGTCCTGGGCGATGATCTTGGCGGCCGAGGTCATGATCATCTCAAGGCGCTCCTCGAAGCCCGAGGTCTCGGTCGCGCCGGGCGCCACCAGGACGCCGGTGTCCTGCTCCATGGTCTCCGGACCGGTGGGGCGCAGGATCAGGTAGATCACCATGTCGCTGGTCATCACCAACGACAGAGTCGGCGGAATGTTGGCGAAGGTCGCGCGGTTGCGGTCTTCTTCGGTCAGGTGGGGGAAGACCGGCAGCACAGCCTTCTGGGTCGGGTTAAAGCTGGCGTCGGCGTGCAGCGTGCCGTTGTAGCGCAGGAAGCCCGCGTCCCCCTCGCCCGCCTCGGGGAAGCTGCACAGCTCGCTCGGGATGAAGTCGTGCAGAGGCCCGCGATGCAGCTTGCTGGCGTGATAGCCGTCGTTGTTGTTCTCGAACATCACCTTCCAGTTCCAGGCGAACTGGCCGGTCATCGGCGGCGTCAGGCCATCGGCGGTCGAGAGGTCGTAACGCTCGATCGCGGCTTCGACGGCGGAGAGACGCGGGGCCAGCGGCGCCGCCTCGACGTCGAAGTTGATGAAGATGAACCCCAGCCAGATCTCGACCTTGAAGGTCGGCAGCTTGACCGTCTTCTTGTCGAAATCGCAGGTCCGCTCCATGGCCGGGGCGTTCACAAGGTCGCCGTTCAGCGAATAGACCCAGTGGTGATAGGGGCAGACGAAGCCGCGGGTGTTGCCCCTGCCCTCGGCCACCAGCATGGCGCGGTGCTGGCACACGGCGGACATGGCCTTGATCTCGTTGTCCCGGTTGCGCGTGACGACGATCGGCTCGCCGATGATGCGGGTGGTGAAGTAGTCGCCGGGCTCCTTGACCCATTCGACCCGGCCGACGCACAGCCATTCGTGATTGAACAGCGCCTCCTTCTCGAACGCATAGAAGTCCGGGTCGGTATAGCAGGCGGGCGGCAGGGTCTCGGCCGTCTCGACGCTCCCCATGGAGCGGGACAGGTCGGCGAAGAAGGCGTCGCTCAAGATGCCGTTCGGCGGGCGCAGGCTCATCGTGAAGCGCTCTGAAAAGTCGGAAGTCGACCATCACGCTAGGACCGCAACGTGAGCTGGTCTTGCTCCAGCGCGCACGAAGACTTGGTCGTCGGGCGAGCGAAACGCCGGGACGCCGCATTCCAAGGCGGTCGGCGCCTTTGGGCCCCGCGCGGCGCCCAACGGAAGGTCAATCCGCCGCGGACGAGAAAGCCGTCGTGCGCGCTGGAGCAAGACCGTCCGTCCGTGGGAGCCTAGCCTCTGGATGATCGCACCACCGAGGACGCCATGACGCTGACCGCCGACATCGCCATCCAGGACCTGAAGCCGGGCTTCGGGGCCGAAATCTCCGGCATTGACCTGGCGGCCGCCTCGGACGCGGCCCTGGATCAGGTCGTGGACATCTTCCACCGCCACGGGGCCATCGCCCTGCGCGACCAGAAGATGACGCCGGACGACCTGATGCGCTTCATCAACCGGTTCGGCGAGCCCGAGGACCACACCCAGACCCGCTTCACCCTGCCCGGCTATCCAAAGATCTTCATCCTCAGCAACCGCGTCGTCGACGGCAAGCCGATCGGCGCCCACAACGACGGGGTCGGCTGGCACACCGACTACAGCTACAAGCCAGAGCCGGTCATGTTGACCATGCTCTATGCGGTGGAGGTGCCTGACGAAGGCTCCGACACCCTGCTGGCGGACGGTTGCGCGGCCTGGAACGCCTTGCCCGCCGACCGGCAGGCCCTGCTGGAGAGCCTGAAGCTGCATCACAGCTACAAGCATTTCATGGCGACGCGGGCCTTCGGCGAACAGCAGACGCTCTCGCCGGAAATGGAAGCGGCCAATCCCGATGTCGAACACCCGCTGATCCGCACCCACCCGGCCGACGGTCGCAAGGCACTATGGCCCTCGACCGGCACCGTCACCGAGGTGATCGGCATGCCGGGGCTGGCGGGCCTGGCCCTGCTGGACGAACTGGTCGAGTTCATGACCCAGGAGCAGTTCGTCTATCGCCACAAATGGCGGGTCGGCGACCTCCTGATGTGGGACAACCGCTGCACCCTGCACACCGGCACGCTGTACGACGACACCAAGTACTTCCGGACGATGCATCGACTCTGGGTCAAGGGCGACAAGCCGTACTGACCCGACCATGCGCAAAACCTGGCTTATCACGGGCGTGTCCAGCGGCCTGGGCCGCGAGATCGCCCGCGCCGCCATCGCGCGTGGCGACAAGGTCGTCGGCACGGTGCGCAGGCCCGAGGCGGCTTCCGCCTTCGCGGCCCTGGGCGGCCGCCCGCTGATCCTCGACGTCACCGACATGGCCGCCGTGAACGCGGCGGTGGCCGAGGCGGAACGGATTACCGGCAAGATCGACGTCCTGGTCAATAACGCGGGCTACGGCCTGGTGGGCGCGGTCGAGGAGGCGTCGCTCGACGAGGTTCGGGCCCAATTCGAGACCAACGTCTTCGCGCCGTTGGCCGTCATGAAGGCTGTCCTGCCGGCGATGCGGGCGCGCGGCGAGGGACGGATCATCAACATCACCTCGGTGTCGGGCCTGGCGGTGTGGGCGGGCACGGGCGTCTATTGCGCCAGCAAGTGGGCGCTGGAGGCCCTGACCCAGAGCCTCGCCCAGGAAGTGGCGGCGCTTGGGATCAAGGTGGTCAATGTGGCGCCCGGCGGCCTGCGCACCGGCTTCGCGGCCGGCTCGAAGGCGATCGTCGCCGACAAGATCGCCGACTATGACGGCTTGGCCCGCGACGCCGAGCGGATCATGGCCGCGCACGCTGGCCGCGAGCCTGGCGATCCGGCCAAGGCCGCGCTGGCGATCCTCGCCATCGCCGACGCCCCCGATCCGCCGATGCACCTGCTGCTGGGCGAGGACGCCCTGAAGTACGCCGGCTACGCCGCCCGGGGCCTGGCCGCCAACATCGAGGCCTGGAAGGCGCTGAGCCTCTCCATCGCCTTCAACGACTGACCCGAAACGCGAGCGCTTTCCGTGACAAACACCCTGATCTTCGTCGATCTCGCCTCCGACGATCCGGCCGCGGCCGGCGACTTCTACGCCCAGGTCTTCGGCTGGCAGAATGACGCCCGCCCCGAGGGCGTCTATCACCGCATGGTGCCGGGCGGCTTCTTCAAGAAGCCCGATGGGACCGACAGCGAAATCGGCAACCTGCACCTGGGGATCTTCAAGGCCGCCAACGCCCGTCCCCATCCGGAGCCCGAGGGCGTCGAGCCGCGCACCCTGAGCGCCGATGGCCGCAAGCCGCGGGTTTGGGTGCTGATCGGGGACGACGACAGCGCCGACCGCATCTTGGGAACGGCCGAAAGCCTGGGCGCCGCGATCCTGTGGCGGAACCATTACTGGAAGGAATTCAACGGCTACAACCACGCCTTCCGTGATCCGTGGGGCAACGAGATCGTCCTGTGGGGCAAGGCTGGGCCGGACCCGCAGATCCCGGCGGACTTCAGCCGCGAATAACAAAAAACGCCGCGCCATCGGGCGCGGCGTCTCGACGGGCGAGGTAGCGCCGCCGTTGCTCACGGCGGCGCTTTTTCATGCCCGGTCAGAACGGCTTGTCGCCAGCGACCGTCACGCGATAGCCGGTGCGGGTGTCGGGGAAATAGTCCCAGATCGCCTGGTGCCAGGTGCAGCGGTTGTCCCAGAACGCCACCGAGTTCGGCCGCCAGCGGAAGCGCACCTGGAAGTCGGGGTTGCTGGCGTGCTGGTAGAGATAGCCCAGGATCGCCGCGCTCTCGGCCTTGGGCAGGCCCTCGATATGCGTCGTGTAGGACGGATTGACGAACAGGCTCTTGCGGCCGGTGACCGGATGCGTGCGCACGATCGGGTGGGTCGAGCAGTTGTACTTGCGGTCGATGTCCGGAAAGATCGCCTTGTAGACCGGGTTGGCGTCATGCACCGCCGACAGGCCTTCCAGATAGGCCTTCATCTTGTCGGACAGCGTGTCGTAGGCCCAGTACATGCTGGCGAAACAGGTGTCGCCGCCATGCTCCGGCAGGACCTTCATGTAGAGGATGCTGCCCAGAGGCGGCTCCGGATCGCAGGTCAGGTCCGAGTGCCAGTTCTCGCCGGCCACGAACTTGGAATTGGCGTCGGCGTGAATGGCCACGATCTCCGGATGGTCCGGCAGGCCCGGCACACCGGAGTGGATGGCCAGGTCCCCGAACTTGCGGCCGAGATCCTTGTGGGCCTCGTGCGACATGTCCTGGTCGCGGAAGAAGATCACCTGATGCTGCAGCAGAGCCTGGTGAACCTCCTCGAACTGGCGGTTGCTCAGCGGCTTGCCCAGGTCGACGCCAAAGACTTCCGCGCCGATCCGGCGGGTCATGGGCTTCACGTCGAGCACGTCGTAGGCCATGCGAAACTCCACTAGGTGTCCAGAAAGCCGCCGCGCACATAGACCAGCGGCGCCTTGGTCTCGTCGGTCGTGACGCGCAGCACGCGACCGACCAGGATTTCGTGATCGCCGCCGTCGTGGACGGCGTGCAGCGCGCATTCGATCGCCGTGACGCACCCGGCCAGCAGCGGCGCGCCGCAGACTCCCGCCTCGACGGCGGTCAGGGCGAAGCGATCGTCGGCGCCACTCTTGGCGAAGCGGTAGGCTAGGTCCCCCTGCTCCCGCGCCAGGATGTTGACGCAGAACCGCTCCGCCGGCTTCACCGCCGCCAGGGTCCGGCTGTCGCGCTTGAGGCAGACCATGACCAGCGGCGGGTCCATCGACACCGAGCTGAAGGCGCTGACGGTCGTGCCGACCAGCCGCCCCTCATGGCAAGCGGTAACCACCGTGACCCCGGCCGCGAAACTGCCCATCGCCTTGCGGAAGTCGGCGGGCTCGGGCGCCTGCGATTGCAGCGCCGCGCTCATGCCTCGGCCCCGAACGGATTGTCCGGATAGACGGCGGAAGCGGGTCGCGCCGCGCCCTCTTCCGGGCTCGCCCGACCGCAGACGGCCAGGGCCGTCAGGGCGTAGATCAGGGCGCTGTCGACCAGATCCTTCGGCGTCGGGCGCCAGCGGCGGAAGCCGGTGGTGATGGCCGGGATGCGGTGCATGTTGAAGACATTGTGGTCGCGCCACATGCTGGAATAGACCGGATGGGCCAGGGCGACCGGATGGCCCAGGCCCAGCTGGGTGGCCACGTCCACAGCCCCCACCAGCGGCGCCACCTCGGCGGCGTCGGCCTCGAAGCCATGGCGCACGACCACCGGCTCGATGTCGATCCGGCCAAGCCCGGCCTCCCGCACCATCTTCTCGAGCGAGTGCTGAGCGTCGGCCACGCGCTGCCTGGGGCTGAGCCCCACCTCCAGATAGAGGTTCACCAGCTCCGTGCCCGCCCCGAAGGCGTAGGGGATGCCGCCCCGCACCGAGGCGATCTGCGACTTGGGCTGGGCGACGCCCCCGGCGCTCTCGTAGCGGCTGGTCCTCTCCCATTCGCCGCTCCAGGCGTGGATGGCGTCGGTCAGGCGCCCCAGCTTGTAGATCGGATTGGGGTGTTGGGCCGAGCTCGCCGGCTGCTCCAGCAGCGGGGTGAAGACCCCCTCGCCCCACACCTGGAAGCGGAACACCGCGTAGCCGCAGCCCACCCAAGTCAGGCCGAAGTCGCAGCCCTCGGCGGCGATGGCGTAGTCGGGGGCGACGCCGCCGTGGTGGAACAGGTAGTGGGCCCCGATGTCCTTGCCCATATAGGCCACGCCCCGGTGCTCCTCAATCGGCTCGGGGCCGATCTCGCCGGGACAGGCGGTCAGATACATCTTGCCGGCCAGCTCATACCCGGCCTTCTTCAGCGCCTTGGCCGCGATCAGGAAGCAGCTCATCGGGCCGCGGTCATTGGCGATCGGGTAGCCGAAGAGCTTGCCGTCCTCCAGCCAGCACTTTTCCCACTCGGGATTGGCCAGGGTCTCGGGCGCATACTTGTAGGCGTCGAGATCGGGGTTCCAGGTCGGCGCCTCGGTGTCGAGGTGGGCGGTGAACAGCAGGTTCTTGCCGACACCCTTGCCGCCATAGGTCCCGATGATGTTCGGCCGCTCGGGGGTCGCTCCGACCTTGCGCGGCGAGAAGCCCTCGCGCGCCATCCAGTCGTGGACGTAGTTGGCGACCTCCAGCTCCTTGCCTGACGGTGCGGGAATATTGCCCAGCGTCAGGGCCAGTTGGACAATCTCGTCCTCATCGATGGCGGCGGCGATCGCCGCGCGGTCGGCGTCGGTGACGGCGTAGGGCGCGACGGCCCCGAGATTGGGAAATCCGTCGGCCATCTCAAGCGCTCCAGGCGGCCGCGACCTGCGCCGTATCGGTCAGGATCGCGCTGTTCAGTTCCATGACCTTCAGCGACGCCAGATGGATGTCTTCCTCATAGGCCGCGCAGGCGTCCGCGGCGACGAAGACGTGGTAGTCCAGGGCGAAGGCGTCGCGAACCGTGCTGTCGACGCAGCACTCGGTGGTCACGCCGGCCACGACCAGGGTGTCGACGCCTAGCGCCTTCAAATGCGCGTGGAGATCGGTGCCGCCAAAGCCGCTGTAGCGGGTCTTCTTCACCACGCGCTCGCCCGGCAACGGCTGGGGACCGTAGAAGTCCGAGCCGACGTCGCCTTCGCGGCACAGGGCGCTCTCGTTCTCCGGGTCGCCGCCGCGACGACGCATGCGCTCGCGCCAGGCCGAAGAGTCGGTCTGCGGCGTCGTGAACAGGCCGACGAAGATAACGGGAACGCTCGCAGCCCGGGCGGCTTCGACCAGCGCCTCGGCGGCTGCGAGGGCCGGCTGGACGACGGCCATGTCGATGTAGGCGCCCAGAGCGCCTTCGGGCGAGGCGAAGTCGACCTGCATGTCGATGACCAGCACCGCCGTGCGAGATGGTGCGATCCAGGCTTTCAGGTCGTCGGCCACGCCAGCCGCCGTCGTCATCGCATTCACTGGAACACCGCCCTCAGGCCCGGCAGGATTTCGGCGCCGAACATGGTCAGCCCTTCGACATAGTCGGGGAAGATCATCATCAGCCCGTCCAGCTCGCAGTAGCGCAGGAATTCCTCGATCTGCGCCGCGCAGGTCTTCGGCGCGCCGACGACGGTCTGGGTCATGAACGCGCCTTGGGCCGCCGCCACGCTCGACAGCTTCTCGGCCGGCACGCCCCAGCTTTCCAGCATGGCCAGGATCGCGCCCATGTCCGCGCCGCTCTTGTAGTGCTCGACCTTGGCCTCGGCGTCAGCGTCGGTGTCGCCGTGGACGACCGTGCACATGGCGAAGGTCTTGATGGTCTTGCCCATGCCCTCGGCGGTCTTCTTGGCCCGCAGCGAGGCGTCGCGGCGCTCGTCCGGCGTACGGCCGCCGATGAAGCAGACGTCGGCCTCGCGCACCGAGAACTGGAAGCCGCGATCGCTCATGCCCGCGCAGACCAGGTCCGGACGCGGCTTGGAGAGCGGCTTGGGCTTCGACTGGCAGTCCTTCATCGTGAAGTACTTGCCCTGGAAGTCGACGCTGTCCTCGGACCACAGCCGCTTGACGATCGTCGTCCACTCCTCGGTCAGGGCGTAGCGGTCGTCATGGGTCAGGGAGTCGTCCCACGCGCCCATCTGGTCGAACTCGCCCTTATAGGCGCCGGCGACGATGTTGAGGCCCGCGCGGCCGCCGCTGATGTGATCGAGCGTGGCGATCATCTTGGCCGCCACGGCCGGGTTCTGCAGCAGCGGATGGATGGTGGCCCAGATCTTCACGTTCTTGGTGGCCTCGGCGATGCCCGCCATCATCGTGACCGACTCCAGGGCCGTGCCCCAGTGGTCGGTCTCGCCGCCGAAGCCCCGGAACTTGCCCATCGACATGACGAAGTCCATGCCGACCTCGTCGGCCTTGACCGCCGCGGCGCGGTTCTGGGCGTAGAGGCCGTCCAGGGTCGGCGTGGTCTTGGAGATGATCCAGCCGCCGTTGGCGACCGGCAGGAAGACCCCGAAGTCCTTGTGCTGGGAAGGGCGGTGGAACATGGCTTCTCTCCTGATCCCTGAAACTCTAGGCGGCGTCGCGCAGCAGGACGGGCGCAGGCGCCGGAACGGGCGCGACCGTGGTCTCTTCGACGCTCTTGCGCGGTGGGCGCATGAACAGCGCGGCCACGAAGATAACGCCGATCACGGCGGCGAACACTTGGAAGGTCGGGGCGAAGCCGCCGAGACGGTCGCGCATGAAACCGCCGATGAACGGCCCCAGCGCCGAGACCGCGCCGACCAGACAGACCATCGAGAAAAGCTCCAGATTGCTCCGACGGCCATAGTAGTTCAGCAAAAGGATGCTGACGGCCAGGACCGTCATGCCAAAGCCGACGCCCACGCCCAGGGCGAAGATCACCATCATCGGCCATGTCGTCGCGCCCGCCAGCGCCAGCAGGCCGACGGCCATCATGCCTTGGGCGCCCGCCAGCAGCCAGCGCGGATCGATCCGGTCGCCCAGCAGGCCGCCGCTCATGCGGGCGACGACCTGCATCAGCGACTCCAGGCTCAGGGCGGTCACCGCGACGGCGGACGCCACGCCCAGCTCGCCGAAATGACTGGGGGCGAGGCTGACGGCGGTGACGCCGCCCAGCAGGTGGGCGAAATAGGCGGCGACGATCACATAGAACTGCGGCGTGCGGATCGCCTCCTTCACGGTCCAGTCGACCTTGGTGCGGTAGACGCGGGCGTTGGAGGGCTGGCTGGCGACCTCTTCGGCGACCGCCTTGTCCGTCTCGACAGCCGTGCGCTCAAGCCAGGCCTTACCGCCCACCAAGGCTGCGGCCAGCGCGCCGACGACCGCCGACGCGACAGCCTGCCAAGCCCAGTAGGGACGCCAGGCGCCGCCGGCGATCTCCATGCCGACCAGGGCCATCCACGGGCCCACGACGCCGCCCAGCGAGCCGATCGTGAAATAGATCCCGAACGGCAGGGCGCGTTTCTTGAAAAGCATGGACAGCAGGTGCGTCCCGGGGATCAGCGCCATCATCTGGTAGCCGACACCCAGCAGCGCCGTGCCCGTGAGGTAGACGGGCAGTCCCTTCGACACCGCCAGGCAGATGAAGCCGGCGATCATCACCGCGGATCCGGCGACGATCGTGGCCCGCACGCCGATCTTGCGGATCAGCAGCGCCGGCAGCCACGACGAACCGCCGCAGAACGCGCCCAGCAGGGTGAAGCCCAGGAAGGCCGAGGCGAAGCTCCAGTGCTGCTCCTTGATCATGGCCGGCAGGATCACGCCCAGCGACGAGAACGTGGACGCGGTGATCAGGAACAGCAGCAGGGAGAGCGCGCCCAGCAGGGTCCAGGAGCGCCATTGGATCGTCGACATCGCCATCGAGCCTCCGTGTAAGCTCGCGACGCGTCCCTCGCGGGGACGCGCCGCGCGGGGAACTAGAACTTCCGGGCCAGGGTCACGCGCCACTCGCGGCCCTTGCTGGGCAGCGCGCCAAGGTTGGCGTAGCTGTCGGCGTCGGGCGTGAAGTAGAGCTTGTCGAACAGGTTATCGACGTTGAGCGTGGCCGTGTACGGACCGTACTCGTAGTAGAGGCTGCCGCTGGCCACCCAATAGGCGGGATAGGTCACGGCGTTCTGGACGGTGCCCGAGGTCTTGGTCACGTGGGTGACGCCCAGCGTGGCGCCGACCTTGCCCCAGTCGTATTCGTCGCTGGTATAGGCGCCGTACAGGCTGACCACCGACTTCGGGATCAGGGTGTAGTCGTAGTCGCCCGCGCGGCCCGGCAGGCTGTTGAAGTTCCAAACCACATAGGTCCCGCCATAGCCCTGCTGGCCCGAGACGCCGGCGGTGTAGGCCGGGATGTACTGGAACGAGGTGTCCGGGCCCTTGACGGTCGTGTGCTGGGTGTTGCCCGAGAAGGTGAAGCTCAGGTGCTCGCTGGCCAGCCAGCGGACCTCCAGCTCCACGCCCTTGGCGCGCGTGCCCTGGACGCTGATCGGCGGCCCGTTGAGCAGCTGGGTGCGGTTCTGGCGATAACCCGCCAGCGAGCCGACCAGCGTGCCCTTCAGAAGCTGGAACTTCACGCCCGCCTCGGCCAGATCGCTGTCCGACAGCCAGGCGCCGTTGGCCACCAGACCCGGCGCGATATCGCCCGCCTGGCTCATCTCCAGGGCCGAGGCCTTGGCGTAGCTGATGTAGGGCATCACGCCGACCGGCGTCTTGTAGGTCAGGCTGGCGGTGTAGGTCCCCTGCCCTTTGCCCGCCTTCTGTTGGCCGGCGACGGTATAGCTGAGGAAGCCGGTGTCGTTCGACTTGACGTCGTAGTCGTCGTAGCGACCGCCCAGCATCAGGTTCAGCTGCTCGCCGATCATGATGTCGGTGGTGAAGAAGACGCCGCGCTGTTTCCAGTCGCTCTTGTTGTCGTTCTCCCATTTCACGCCGTCGCCGGCGTTGAATGGATTGCCGATGATGTCGGTCGGCGTCGCCCCGAACGCGATGTCGCGGCGATCCAGGGCGATCAGGCCGCTGTTGTAGCTCTCGCGGCGCCGGCCGTCGAAGCTGCGATAGGAGGCGCCGACGAAAGACTTCGAGGTGATGACCCCGAGGTCGTAGCCGAAGTTGTACGTGAGCCGCGCCTCCCAGACCGAGCTGTCGAACCAGGCGGGATAGCCATAGGAAACGAAGCGCTTGTTCTCCTGGTCGTCATAGAACAGCTGCAGCTTGACCGCGCTGGTGGGCGTCAGCTCCTTGCCCAGGTCGTAATAGAGGGTGTTGGTGCGGGTCTTCGAGAAGTCCGCGCCGCTGATATAGACCGTGCGCGGGCTCAGCTTGGTCGTGCCGACTCCGACGTCCAGCGTGTGCAGGGCGTCGCTGCTCGGATATCCGTAATAGGCCAGGTACATGGCGCTGGCGTACGGATAGTAGCCGATTTCGTTCGGCGTGAGACGGCCGTTGCCGTCGCTGTCCTTGAGCGAGGTGTCACGGCCGGTGATATAGGTCTGGTTGTCGATCAGGGCCTGGGTCAGGCGGTTCCAGCCCGGCGTCTGCACATCGCCTTTCGAGTGGTACAGCATGCCACCGAACGCGGTCGTCCAGCCATTGCCCAGGTCGAAATCGGCGGAGAGTTCGCCGGTCTGACGGCGCGGATAGATCCCCTTGTAGAAGCTATGGGAGTCCTCGACCTCGCCATAGAGATAGACCCCGCCCGTCACGGCGCCGAAGTTCGCCGGCAGGCCCAGTTGAGCCGTGGCGTTCTTCTTGTTGTACGAGCCATAGGTCAGCGTGACCTCGCCGGTGGGCTCGGTCAGATAGCCGCCTTCGTTCTTGCCCGACTTCGGAATGAAGTTGAGCATGCCGCCCACCTTGCCCGAGCCATAGATCGGCGTGGGCGGACCGCGCACGACCTGGATCTGCTCGGCCGCGCCAATCGGCGTCGAATAGGTGCCGCGGTTCTCGATCCGCTTGAAGCCGCGGAAGTAGTTCTCGGCCAGCGTGCCGCGGATGTTCAGCGCGCCGGGCACGCCGTAGAAGCTGGCGGTGTAGGTCCCGGGCGAAACCGCCGTCAGACCGTCGATCGTCTCGATCCCATAGCGCTGCAGCGTCAGGTCGCTGACGAAGCTGGCCGAGCGCGGCGTCTCCAGCAGCGGCTTGTCGATGCCGAAGACGGTGTTGTTCGGCTGCTTCTCCAGCAGGCCCGCCTTGTCGCGCGCCTTGACCACGATCTCGTCGACCTTGTCGGACGCTGGCGCGGTCTCGTCAGCGAAAGCGAGTTGCGCGTGCGCCAGCAACACAAGGGCGGAACAGCCCGCCATCAAAAGCCGGTAGTTCGACATGCGGTCCTCATGCGAGGCTGTCGCGCCCACCGCCCGCGGCGGTTATCCCCAAGGTCGACGCCTCGAGGTCATCATCGACCGGTCAGCCGCGCCGACGAGGTGGCCTGCCTGACATTTCACTCAAAATATCCCCGCCGCATGCATCTTGAGCCGTCGGCGACTTCGAAATCAGCGAGATGGGCGTAAAATTTGCTTCAGGGCGAACCAGACGCGCCTCAAAGGCGTCCACTCTCAAAGCCGGGTGTTCGACCAAGAGGCGTCGCCATCCCACGCCCGCCAGCCGACGCCGTTCGACGTTGCTGAGCGCCCGATGACTTCAGGTTGTCCGCGCTAAAACTTCGCCCCACCCCTAGGCCAGAGCGCGCCTAGTCCTCGAGAGTCGAGACGTCGAACCCATGGTAGAGCGATAGGAAGCGGAATGGATGACCCGGCATATACTCGCTGAACATCACGTTGTTGATGTCGCTGAGGGTGTCGAAAGTCCCGATGCGAGCTTCAGGCGCGTGCAGCGCCAGATGATGTCGCGCCAGGTTCAGCGCGATCTGGTCGATCCATCGCGTCACCGTCTCGCGCGAAAGGCGCTCATTCAGGTAGGCCCGAAGCCACCGCAGCATCATCGCTGTCGCTTGCGTCGGGCGCGCCAGCAGCAGATTGGCGGTGATCCGCGAGCCCGCCTGGGTGTTGCCCTCGTTCTCGTTGATCACGAGATCGGCGTCGCGCCAGTGGTCCAGCAGGTCCGAAACGCCCCGCTGCAGCAGCAGATCGATGTCCGACACGAACACCGGACGCTGCAGGATCTCCAGCAGCGCCCCCAGCCGCTGGAAGCGCACGGACTGGTAGTGGGCGACCGGGATCTCGATCTGGCCCTTGGGCGGCGCGTCATAGCAGCGGGTCACGACAGCCGAGGCGTCGAAGCCGTCACCGGTCAGGATCAGGCGCGGATCGTCGATGCCCAGGGTCGCGGCCGCGGCGGCCAGACTTGCCGCCCCGCCGATCACGTGGATGACGACCAGGCAAGGCGTGTCGCTGTGCTTGAAGACCGACAGCGCCAGCAGCCGTCCGTAGAGCTCGACATAACGCGCGTCGGCGGCGGCGAAGAACACGACCTGGGCGCGGAGCTCGTTGGCGTGCGCCTTCAGCCCTTCAGCGTCGAGGGTGCGACCGTCGCCGGTCAGGAAAGCCTGGGGATCGTCCCCGACCGCCGGCGGCGTAGGGCCCGCGAGGTCCACGCCGGTCAAGGCGTCCAGCACCGCCCGGTAGTGCGCCGCCCAGCCGTCCCACTCGGGTCCCGGCGATTGAACATTCATCGCCTGCGCCTCGTCCACGAGCTCCTGGAACAGGCGCAGGCGGCTGGCGGTCAGGGGCGCGCACAGGATCAGGCCCAGCGCGTCGTGGTAGAACTTCAGTCGCCCCAGCGGATGCATGTTGGAGTGGGAATCGCGCGCCTGAGTCACGGCCGCGGTCAGTTCGCTCTCGATGGCGAGCGCCATCTGGCTCGTGCGCGGAGCCGACCGCCCCTCGACGCCGCCTTCCAGGAATTGCGACAGCAGCGGGAGCGCGCGGTCGTAGGGTGGCAAGGCGCCTTCCCCAGCCGGCAGCGCGAAACGCAGACCGCCGCGCCAGCCGACCTGCAGCTCGAACCGGTCGGGCGACTGCCCCCAAGCC
>NZ_QFQZ01000042.1 GCF_003243465.1 Caulobacter segnis | reverse complement strand
GTCGCCGCAAACGGCATGCTGAAATCAAATCAGCCCTGGCAAAAGCCCGGTTGACCCAACACAGTCGCCGGCTCTCCGCTACGCTGCGGCCGGGATGACAAGGGTTTATGTCTTCCAATGAGGGGAGCGCGCCCCTATCCAGGGGGCATGACAGCTCCCCGTTTCGACTTCGCCTCGGACAACGTCGCCGGCGCCATGCCCGAGGTCATGGACGCCCTGATCGCCGCCAACGCCGGGACCGCTTCGGGCTACGGGACCGACCACGTCAGCAAGGCCGCCGCCGACCGCATCCGCGCCCTGCTGGACGCCGACGCCGAGGTGCGGTTCACCGCCTCGGGCACGGCCGCCAACGCCTTCGCCCTCACCGTGC
Source organism: Caulobacter segnis (assembly GCF_003243465.1). Classification (GTDB taxonomy): domain Bacteria; phylum Pseudomonadota; class Alphaproteobacteria; order Caulobacterales; family Caulobacteraceae; genus Caulobacter; species Caulobacter segnis_A. The sequence continues at coordinate 40,417 of NZ_QFQZ01000042.1, read as the reverse complement.
TGGCCCATCCGCACGAGGCGGTGCTGGCCCACGAGCACGCCCACATCTGCACCGACGAGACCGGGGCCCCCGGCTTCTTCGGCCAGGGCGTCGGCCTGATCGGCCTGCCCGGCCCCTCCGGCAAGATCGAGGTGGCGGCGCTGGAGGCGGCGCTCGAGGAGCCCGACGTCTCCTACCGCCAGCCGGCCGCGGCCCTGTCCCTGACCACCGCCACCGAGTACGGCACCGTCTATTCGGAAGACCACCTGCGGGCCCTGGTCACGCCGGTGAAGGCCAAGGGCTACGGCGTCCACCTGGACGGCGCGCGCCTGGCCAACGCCGTCGCCGCCGGCTTGGACCTGAAGAGCATCGCCAGGATGGGCGTCGATATCCTGGTCATGGGCGGCACCAAGGCCGGCTCGACGCCGACCGAGGCCGTGGTGTTCCTCAACCCCGACCATGCCCGCCGCCTCGACTCGCGGCTCAAGCACGCCGGCCAACTGGTCTCGAAAGGCCGCTTCCTGGCCGCGCCGTGGCTGGGCCTGCTGGGCGAGGATGGCTCGGCGGGGCCCTGGGCCGCACGCGCCGCCCACGCCAACGCCATGGCCCAGAAGCTGGCCGGGCTGATGCCCTTCCCGCTCAAGCATCCGGTCGAGGCCAACGGCCTGTTCGTCGAGATGGACGAGCCCGCCCTCGAACGCCTGCGCGGCGAAGGCTGGTTCGTCTACCGCTTCCTGGACGGCACGGTGCGCTTCATGTGCTCCTGGGCGACGACGCCGGAGATGGTGGAAGAGCTGGGCGCGGCGCTGGGGCGCATCCGGTAACCCTCTCGCGAGGGAGAGGGCGGGGCCCGCCGCGAAGCGGTGGAGGGTGAGGGCTTAGGCCCGCGACCGCTGTAACCCCTCATCCTCCCACGCCTGCGGCGCGGGCCCCGCCTTCTCCCTCTGGGAGAAGGTTTCCACCCCCAGCATCCTCGCGATCTCCGCCGCCGGCGCGGGGCGGCTGATGAAGTAGCCCTGGATCTCGGGGCAGCCCTGGCCGCGCAGGGCGTCCAGCTGGGCCTGGGTCTCGACGCCCTCGGCCGTGGTGACGACGCCCATCGAGGCGCCCAGGTCCAGTACGGCCTTGATGATCGCCTGGGCGTCGCTGTCGTGCAGGATGTCGCGGACGAAGGTCTGGTCGATCTTGATCTTGTCGAACGGGAAGCTGCGCAGATAGCTCAGCGAGCTGTAGCCCGTGCCGAAGTCGTCCATCGAGATCCGCACGCCCAAAGCCTTCAGGTCGTGCAGCATCGTCATGTTGGCGGCGTTGTCCTGCAACAGGACCGACTCGGTGATCTCCAGCTCCAGTCGATGCGCCGGCAGGCCCGAGACCGCCAGGGCCGAGACGACGGTGGCCACCAGGCGGCGGTCGCGGAACTGGGCGGGCGAGAGGTTCACCGCCAGGCGCACGTGATCGGGCCAGCGCGCGGCCTCGGCGCAGGCGTGGCGCAGCACCCAGTCGCCCAGCGGCCCGATCAGGCCGATCTCCTCGGCCAGCGGGATGAAGTCGGCCGGCGAGACCATGCCGCGCTCAGGGTGGTTCCAGCGCAGCAGGGCCTCGCAGCCCGTCACCCGCTCGTCGCCCAGGTGATAGAGCGGCTGGTAGTACAGCTCGAACTCGCCGTCCTGCAGCGCGCGGCGCAGATCCAGCTCCAGGGCCCGGCGAGCCTGCAGCTGCTCGTCCATCGCTTGCTCGAAGAAGCGAAACGCGCCCCGACCTTCGCCCTTGGCGCGGTAGAGCGCCATGTCGGCCTTCTTCAGCAGTTCGTCGGCGTCCTCGCCGTCGAAGGGGGCGGCCGAGACGCCGACGCTGGCGCCGATGACCACCTGGTGGCCGGCCAGGTCGAACGGGGCGGCCATGGCCGTGACGATACGGCCGGCCAGGCGCGTCGCCCCGTCCAGGCCTTCGAGCCCCGTCTGCACCACCGCGAACTCGTCGCCGCCCAGCCGCGCGACGGTGTCGCCCTCGCGCACGCAGCGCCGCAGCCGCTCGGCGGCTTCGCGCAACAGGGCGTCGCCCAGCGGGTGGCCCAGGGTGTCGTTGACGGTCTTGAAGCGGTCGAGGTCGATGAAGTGCACCGCCAGCTGGTCGCCCTTGCGCGCCCGGCGGGCCAGGGCCTCGGTCAGCGACTTCTGGAACAGCACGCGGTTGGGTAGGTCGGTCAGCGGATCGTAGTGCGCCAGTCGCGCGATCTGGGCCACGCCCCGGCGATTGGTCTCGTTACTGGCCTGCAGGAGCGCCAGCACCGTGCCGACGCCCAGATAGCGATCGCGCTCGGTGACGATGAAGCCGCGCAAGAGGTCCGAGGCCCGGTACGAGAGACTGTCGGTGGTGAACTCTTCGAGCTCGGTGTCGGCGTCGACGATCAGCGGCTGGCTGTCCATCAGGGTCGAGATCGGGCGGTTGGCGTAGAGCGCCCGGCCGTACTCGGCGGCCATCCGCAGGAAGAAGGCGTTGCGCTCGACGATGCCGATCGGCCGCTGGTCGGCGTCCACCACCGGCACGATCAGGGTGTCGGGTTCCTCGCGGAAGCGCTCGTAGAGCGTCTTGCCCAGGTCGTCCTGGCGCGCCGGCGCCAGCGAAGAAACCGTGTCCCGCAAGGTGAACATGAGTACGCCTCCACTCCGGGGGCGAAGGACCATTTCTCGGCTAACGGGTGACTAATGGACGCACCCTAGACCGATCATTTCGCGAAAACTTCATGGCGGCGTCACAGTGCTTGCGAGCACGTTTACCCTGCTGTCGGCGCAAAGCGGAAAACTATTCCCGCTCCGCCCGCCCCTCGCCCAGGAACGCCTGGCCGACCCAGCTGACGATCCCGGTGACGATCGCGACCTGGATCCCCGCCCACAGGCCCGGCACGCGCAGGCCGTCCAGCAGCCAGTCGACGATGCCGATCATCGCCGCGTTCACGACCAGCAGGAACAGGCCCAGGGTCACCAGGGTCAGCGGGAAGGTCAGCACGGTCACGATCGGCCGCACCACCGCGTTGACCACGCCCAGCAGGAATCCGGCGAGGATCAGGGTCTTCCAGCCGTCGGCGGTGACGCCCGGCACGATGCGGGCGGCCAGCCAAAGGCCCGCGGCGGCGATCAGGATGCGGAGAACGAAACGGATCATAAACGGTCCCAGGCTTCCTTTGAAATCCACGCGTCCAAACTGTCGCCGCATTCGTACAATACCCAAGCCGGCAACTCGGACATTACAAATGCGTTACCGCCCTTCAACCCGTCGTTTCGCGACCTATCTATCCCCTCGTGTGGGGGATGATCGCGCGCGATTGGCGAGCGGATCCGCACACAAGGGGATATAAGTACGATGGCCGTGAATTCTCTATCGGTGATGTCGCCGGACGGCGGCCTGTCTCGTTATCTGACCGAGATCCGCAAGTTCCCGATGCTGAGCAAGGACGAGGAGTTCATGCTCGCCCAGCGCTGGAAGGAGCATCAGGACCCGCAAGCCGCCCACAAGATGGTGACCTCGCACCTGCGCCTGGTGGCCAAGATCGCCATGGGCTATCGCGGCTACGGCCTGCCGATCGGCGAGGTGATCTCGGAAGGCAATGTCGGCCTGATGCAGGCCGTCAAGAAGTTCGAGCCCGAGAAGGGCTTCCGCCTGGCCACCTACGCCATGTGGTGGATCCGCGCCTCGATCCAGGAATACATCCTGCGCTCGTGGTCGCTGGTGAAGATGGGCACGACCGCCGCGCAGAAGAAGCTGTTCTTCAACCTGCGCAAGGCCAAGAGCCAGATCGCCGCCTTCCAGGAAGGCGACCTGCGCCCCGAGCAGGTCAGCGAGATCGCCACCAAGCTGGGCGTGCTGGATAGCGAGGTCATCTCGATGAACCGCCGCCTGTCGGGCCCCGACGCCTCGCTGAACGCGCCCCTGCGCTCGGACAGCGAAAGCGAATGGCAGGACTGGCTGGCCGACGAGGAGCAGGTCTCCCAGGAGACCCGCGTCGCCGAGGACGAGGAAAAGTCGCTGCGGATGTCGCTTCTGGAAGAGGCGATGGTCGAACTGACCGACCGCGAGCGCCACATCCTGACCGAACGCCGCCTGAAGGACGATCCGACCACCCTGGAAGAGCTGGCCGCCCAGTACGGCGTCAGCCGCGAACGGGTCCGCCAGATCGAGGTCCGCGCGTTCGAAAAGCTGCAGAAGACCATGCGCGAGGCGGCGATCGCCAAGAACATGGTCGAGGCCTGAGGCTTCAACGCATCGCTTTGACGAAAGGGCGCTCTTCGGAGCGCCCTTTTTTGTTTGGCCCTCTTCCCTTGCGGGAGAGGGTGGCCCGAAGGGCCGGGTGAGGGGTCGCGATGAGCTTGCCGGACAAGTCTTTCAACCCCTCCTCCGTCAGCTTCGCTGACACCTTCTCCCGCAAGGGGAGAAGGGTCTAGAAGACCCCATGCTCTCGACCCTCCCTCAGCTGATCCTGCTGCCTGGCCTGCTCAACGACGCCGAGCTGTGGCGCGACCAGATCAGCGGCCTGGCCGACGTGGCGCGGATCTGGGTTCCGGACCTGACGCCCTACGCCACGATCCGGGCCATGGCCGAGCATGTGCTGGACGGCGCCGAGCCGACCTTCGCCCTGGCCGGCTTTTCGATGGGCGGCTACGTCGCCCAGGACATCGCCCGCATCGCGCCGGAGCGGATCGAGCGGCTGGCCTTGCTGGACACCTCGATCCATGTGGACACGCCGCAGCGCGCCGCCCAGCGCCAGGCGCTCAACAAGGCCGCGGCCAAGGGCGGGACGTTCCTGGGGATCGGCCAGGCCATCCTGAAGAGCTATGTCGACGCCTCGCGCCTGGACGACGCCGAGCTCACCACCCGCATCGTCGACATGACCCAGCGCCTGGGCCGCGAGGTCTTCCTGCGCCAGAACAGCCTGGAGCGCGAGGACGGCGAGGCGGCGCTGAGGGCGCTCAAGGTCCCGCTGCTGATCATCGTCGGCGAGAACGACCAGATCACCCCGGCCGAGGGCCATCGCCAGATGGCCGCCGCCATCGGCTGCACGCACCTGGTGGTGATCCCGAGCACCGGCCACATGGCGCCGATGGAGTCGCCGGGCGCGGTGAACGGGGCGCTGCGACATTGGCTGGAGCGGCCGGCGGGGCGGCGGTAGGGGTCGAGTTCAGCCACTCCCCCTTCGGTGTCATCCCGGCCGAAGCGTAGCGTAGAGCCGGGACCCAGGGGCCGCGCCCACCGCGCTCTTGCAACCCCTGGGTCCCGGATAGCCTCTACGAGGCTTCCGGGATGACACGGTTAGAGCGCTGAATTCCATCACTCCGCAAAAAAGAAAACCTCCCTGGCGGACCGGGGAGGCTCCTCGTGACTGGCTGTCTACCCCAGCCTAGAAGTTGAAGCGGATCCCGCCGACGTAGCGGGGACCGAACTTTTCGTACTCGATGGGGTAGCGCGACTGGTCGCCGTAGCGGCGCGCGCCCTGGTTGGTCAGGTTGCTGCCGTCGAAGAACACCTCGATGTTCTTGTTGACCTGGTAGCGGACCGAGACGTCCAGCTCCTCGTCGCTGTCCCAGTAGATATCGCCGTTGTCGGTCGGATAGACGCCGCCGTTGATGGCGCGATAGGTCCCGACCGACTGGCCCCACGGGGTGCGGTACTGATAGGCCACGCGGACCGTCAGGCCGTACTTCTCGTAGATGGCCTGGACGTTGTAGACGGCGTCAGAAGTCCCCAGCACCGAGATGGTCCGCGCCGGCACGCCGCCGACCGACGGCAGGGTGACCTTCGACGAGGTCCAGGTCCCCGACAGGCGGGTCCCGAACCCACCCAGCCAGGCCGGCAGGTCGTGGGACTGGACGAACCGCTCGGCCGTGCCGCTGTAGAACACTTCCAGGCCCTGAAGGTGGCCTTCGCCGGCGTTGCCGACGCTGGTGTAGCTATAGCCCGACCGATCGACGCCGTTGCTGTTCAGCGAGTCGTCGCCGAACACCTTCGAGGTCTGCACCAGGACGTCCTTCAGGTCCTTGTAGAACACGCCGGCCGAGATGAAGGTCTCCTTGTCGGCGTACCATTCCAGATAGGTGTCGAGACCGACCTGGCGCTCGGGCTTGGCGTTGGGATTGCCGCCCGAGATCGTCTGGTTGGAGTCGCTGAACGTGAAGTTCGGACGCAGGTCGTCGAAGTCGGCGCGCGAGGCCGAGGTCGTCAGGCCGACCCGCAGCTTCATGTCGTCGCGCACGTTCCAGTTCAGGTGGGCGCTGGGATAGTAGAGCGTGTCGTCGCTCTTGACCTTCACCAGGCGCAGGCCGGCCGGGACGCCCGCCGCGGCCGGGAAGTTCACATAGGCCTGGCCGTCGTTCTCGATGTGCTCGACGCGGGCGCCGTAGACGATGTTGCCCCAGTCGAAGCGCGTGGTGGCCATGGCGTAGCCGGCGGTGATCGTCTCGCCCACGCGCCAGTAGTTGGCCGTGGTGTCGGTCTTGGTCGCCTGGCCCGACTTCACCAGGTCATCGACGAAGTTCGTCGTGTAGTCCTTGTTGGTGTAGCGGAAGCTGTAGTTCAGGTGCTGGCTGCCCAGGTAGCCGATGTTGCTGGCGAACTGGCCCCAGGTCGGCACGCCCGAACCCGAATAGGCCTTGGTGAAGCTGCTCTCGCGCGACTTCTTGGTGCGGTCGGTCCACAGGCCGCCGAACTCGAACCTGGTCTCGTGGCCGGCGAGCTCGCCCTCGTAGTCGAAGTCGGCCTTGGCCGTGTAGGCGTTGGTGAAGTCCCCGCCCTTCAGCATGCCGGCGCTGGTCAGCGGGAACTGGAAGTCCTCGATGTTGTTGACCTGGGCGCCCTTGGTGCGGGCGCCGGTCACGCCGCCGGTCTGGAACAGGCGCACGGTGTTCACGTCGCCGTTGCGGAAATCGTACTCGACGGTCGGGCGAGCCAAGAAGCTGGACGGGCTCTGGAACGCCATGGTCACCGGCGTGTCGCGGCCGTCCTGGGTGTAGGTGTAGTTCAGCCGCCAGGAGGCGCTGAGCTTGTTCCACCTGTGCTCGCCGCCCACCGTGTTGGTGGACATGGCTTCCTTGGTGTCGCGGTAGTCGATGCGGCCGTTGATCCGCGCGCCATAGACCGTGCCCGAGGTCGGGTCGTTGGCGTTGATGTAGGCGGCGCTGGTGTAGCCGTTGCCGGCCGCGTCCGTGCCCTGGTCCAGGCGGAAGATGAAGTTATCGCGCAGCTCGTCGTCGTGGTAATAGGTGTTGATCGTGCTGGCGAAGATCGTGTTGTTGTCGTCAATCTTGTAGTCCAGCCGGATCGAGGCCGACATGTTCTCGCGGGTCAGGCGATAGTGCTTGTTCTCGTGTTCGCGGGCGAAGTGCTTCTCGGGCGCGACGGTGTTGCTGAGATACGGGTCCGTCTCCCAGTTGTCGGTCGCCATCTCGCGCGAATAGTACGAGGCCTGGGCGACCAGACCCAGCTTGTCGGCGAAGATGTTCGAATAGACGAGGTTGCTGTCGATCTCGTCGCCATTGCCCAGGTCGACCTTGCCGACGCCCAGCTTGCCGCTGATCCGCTGGCCCTTGTAGTCGAAGGCGCGGCGGGTGCGGATGTCGACATTGCCCGCGACCGTGTCGCCCGGCATCGACGGCACAATGGCCTTCTCGACCGTGATCCGGCTGGCGATCGCCGACGGGATGTTGTCGAAGCGGGTCGCGCGGCCTTCGGGGCTGACGACGCTGAGGCCGTCGAACGACAGCGTGGTCCAGTAGACCGGCGCGCCGCGCAGGTTGATGTAGCGAGCCTGGCCCTGGTCGCGCTCGACGCCGACGCCCGGCAGGCGGCCGACCGCGAAGGCGATGTTCTGGTCCGGCAGGGCGCCGACGGCGTCGGCCGACAGCACGCTGACCAGCGAGTCGGAGTTCTTCTGGATCAGAAGGGCGGCGGCCTGGCTCTCGGCCAGGGGGCGGCGGGCGGTGACGATCACGTCGCTGACCGAGGTGCTGTCAGCGTCGGCGTCGGGCTTGGCGCTGTCCTCGGCGCGGGCGAAGCCGCCGGCCGCGGCGGCCAGCATGAGCGCCAGGGCGCTGACGCGGCGAAGCAGCGCCGCCTGATTGCGAATGAACATGATGATCCCCTGTCACCGCCGCGACTGCGCGCGACTCCTGTGCCAAGGGCAGGCTGTTAGACGCGGCGTGTTGCCGGTCCGCGACGGCCGGGCGACGATAAGGTGTAGCTTTGATGTCGCTATCGTGACACGGGAAAGCCCCGCGACGCCGCCTCCGGCGCGCGCTCCCGTCCGTCAGACGAAAGCGCTATCGCCGAAAGCGGGCGCGAATGAGGCGGCGCTATCCCTGGAAGGGGTCGCGCATCAGGATGGTGTCGTCGCGCTCGGGGCTGGTCGACAGCAGGGCGACCGGGGCGCCGATCAGTTCCTCGACGCGGCGGACATACTTGATGGCCTTGGCGTTGAGGTCCTTGAACGAGCGGGCGCCGGCGGTGCTTTCGCTCCAGCCTTCCAGCTCCTCGTAGACCGGCGTGGCGGCGGCCTGGTCGCGCAGGCCGGCGGGCAGGTAGTCGAGGACCTTGTCGCCGATCTTGTAGCCGACGCAGATCTTCAAGGTTTCCAGGCCGTCCAGCACGTCCAGCTTGGTCAGGGCCACGCCGTGGATGCCGTTGATGGCCACCGACTGGCGCACCAGCACCGAGTCGAACCAGCCGCAGCGGCGGGCGCGGCCGGTGTTGACCCCGACCTCGCGGCCGACGGTGGACAGGTGCTTGCCGACCTCGTCGAACAGCTCGGCCGGGAACGGGCCCTCGCCCACCCGGGTGGTGTAGGCCTTGACGATGCCCAGCACATAGCCGGTCGCCGACGGGCCCATGCCCGAGCCGGCCGAGGCCTGGCCGGCCGCCGTGTTGGACGAGGTGACGAACGGGTAGGTGCCGTGGTCGACGTCCAGCAGCGAGCCTTGCGCGCCTTCGAACAGGATCTTGCGGCCGGCCTTGTAGGCCTGGTCCAGCACCCGCCAGGCCGGCTGGGCGTAGGCCAGGATGCGCGGCGCCAGTTCCATCAGGGCGTCGAACAGCTCTTGAGCATTGGCCTCCGGCAGCCCAAGGCCGCGACGCAGGGCGCCGTGGTGGGCCAGCAGGCGGTCGATCTTGGGCTTCAAGGCTTCCGGGTCGGCCAGGTCGGCGACGCGGATGGCGCGACGGCCGACCTTGTCCTCGTAGGCCGGGCCGATGCCGCGGCCGGTGGTGCCGATCTTCTGGGTCGAGGCGGCCTCGCGCGCCTGGTCCAGGTCGCGGTGCAGCGGCAGGATCAGGCAGGCGTTGTCGGCCAGGATCAAGAGGTCGGGCGTGATCGCCACGCCCTGGTCGGCGATCTTGTCGATCTCGGTCAAGAGGTGCCACGGGTCGACGACGACGCCGTTGCCGATCACCGAGGTCTTGCCCTGCACCACGCCCGACGGCAGCAGGGCCAGCTTGTAGACCTTGCCGTCGACGACCAGCGTGTGGCCGGCGTTGTGGCCGCCCTGGAAGCGCACCACGACGTCGGCGCGGTTGCTGAGCCAGTCGACGATCTTGCCCTTGCCCTCGTCGCCCCACTGGGCGCCGACAACGGTCACATTGGCCATGGTAGAGATATGCCTTGTCGCCTGCCGGGTGACGCCGCGAGGTCCTTCGACAGGACTCGACCCCGAGCGTTCAATCAGTTTTGGGCGGCGCCGCGCCAGCCGTCAAATCGGCCCGTCGCGAAGTCAGAAGGCGTAAACCAGCCGAACCCCCGCGTCGTCAAGCCCCTGGTTCTTGCCCTGGTGGAAGATCTGGCCGTTCGAGAGGTGGGTGTAGGAGAGCTCCACCGACACCCGATCGCTGACCTGGTAGCCCAGGGCCAGCTCCGGCTCGAACAGCACCTTCGAGCCAAAATCGATGCGGTGGTAATAGAGATAGGTGCGCCGCGCGCGCTCTTCCGGCGTCAGGTTCGGCGCGTTGGCCGGCGGCAGGCCGGTCTCGCCGTCGGTATAGGCCAGGCCCAGGCCCGGACGCAGGTAGAACCCGCCCGGCTTGCCCAGCTCGACCTTCCAGTCGAAGCCCGCCGCGACGAAGTTCGAGGTGTTGTTGGTGTTGATCGACACCATCGTGTGGACCTGCGGCTTGCCCAGCCACTTGAGGCTCTCGATGCGATTGGTGCGATAGCCCAGGTGGATGTCGGCGCCGCCCTCGCGGCCCGCGGCGCCCAGGCCGACCGCGTTGCCGATGAAGGTCACGTCGTGCTTGTAGACACCGACGAACGCCTCTCCGGCGAAGGCGGGGGCGGCGGCGCCCGCCACCAGGACAGAGGCCGTGGCGGCGAGAATGGCGGTCTTCATCGAGTCGTCCTGATCTAAGCCCCCGTCGGCTCTTATGGCGTGAACGGCGAAGCTGGCAAAGGGTTTCGACAGGCGTTGCGCGACAACGCGGCGCTCGCGTTCAAATGGGGCCGCCTGGCTTCAAAAGCCAGCGTCCGCCCCGTAGAACTCTATTCCATGAGCATCACCCTCGACGATATCCAAGCCGCCGCCCAGCGCCTGAAGGGGCTGGCCGTCGAAACGCCGCTGATCGAGAGCCCGGCCCTGAACGCGCGGCTGGGCGGCCGCATCTTCCTGAAGCCCGAGACGCTGCAGCGGGCGGGCGCCTTCAAGTTCCGCGGGGCCTATAATCGGCTCAGCCAGCTGACCGACGACGAGAAGTCGCGCGGCGTGGTGGCCTTCTCGTCCGGCAACCATGCCCAGGGCGTGGCCCTGGCGGCCCAGCTGGTCGGCTGCCCGGCCCTGATCGTGATGCCCAGCGACTCGCCGGCCGTGAAGGTCGAGGGCACGCGGAGCTACGGCGCCGAGATCCGCTTCTACGACCGCTTCACCGAGGACCGCATCGCGATCGCCGACCAGATCGCCGCCGAGCGCGGCTGCGTGGTCGTGCCCTCCTATGACGACCCGCACATCATCGCCGGCCAGGGCACGCTGGGGATCGAGATCGTCGAGCAGGCTGCAGCGCGCGGGGCCAGGCTCGACACCCTGGTCTGCTGCGTCGGCGGCGGCGGGCTGATCGCCGGAACCTCGACGGCGGTGAAGGCGCTCTCCCCCACGACCGAGGTCTGGGGCGTCGAGCCGGCCGGCTTCGACGAGACCCGCCGCTCGCTGGAGAGCGGCCAGCGCGAAACGATCGACAAGGACGCCCGCTCGTTCTGCGACGCCCTGCTGACGCCCATCCCCGGCGAGCTGACCTGGCCGATCAACCAGCGCAATCTCGCGGGCGGCGTGGCGGTCACCGACCCGGAAGTCGCCGACGCCATGCGCTACGCGTTCTCGGTCCTGAAACTGGTGGTCGAGCCCGGCGGCTGCGTCGCCCTGGCGGCGGCGCTGGCGGGCAAGGTCGATCTCAAGGGCAAGACGGCGGCGATCGTGCTGTCCGGCGGCAATGTCGATCCGGACTTGTTCGCGCGGGTGCTGGACGGTCAAATCTAACGCACAACAGCCGTGTCATCCCGGGCGGCGAAGCCGACCCGGGACCCAGGGGCGAGCGGCAGTGGGGCGGCCCCTGGGTCCCGGCTCTCCGCTACGCTGCGGCCGGGATGACACGTTGAAACTATTGGGGAGAGAACAATGAACCTGCCGCCCGCCACCGCTCTCCCCCAGACGCCCCTGCTCGTCGTCGACCGCGCCGCCCTGATGCGCAACATCGACACGATGCAAGCCCTCTGCGACGCCGCCGGCGTCCGCCTGCGCGCCCACGGCAAGACCCACAAGTCCTCCCCCCTCGGCCGGCTGATCGTCGCGCGCGGCGCGGTCGGTCTGTGCTGCCAGACCGTGGGCGAGGCCGAGGCCTATGTCGCCGGCGGAATCAAGGACGTGCTGGTCACCGCCCCGGTCCCGGCCTGGGGCCCGCCGCGTCTGGCCGCCCTGGCCAGGACCGGCGCTGCGGTCGGCGCGGTCGTCGACGACGAAGGCCAGGTCGACCGGCTCTCAGACGCGGCCGTGGCGGCCGGCGTCACGCTCGACGCCGTCGTCGACCTCGACCTCGGCACCCACCGCGCGGGGGTCTATCCGCACGAGGCCCTGCCTCTCGCTCGCGCCATCGACGCCGCGCCCGGCCTGCGCTTCGGCGGGATCCAGGCTTATCTCGGCCACCTGCAGCACCTGGACGACGGCGCGCTGCGGAAGAGCGCCGACGAGGCCGCCTTCGCCACGCTGAAGGCCCTGGTCGCCGAGCTGACGACGGCCGGCCTGCCCCCGCCGGTGGTGACGGGCGGCGGCACCGGCACCCACGCCTTCGACCTGGCTTCGGGCGTCTTCACCGAGCTGCAGGCCGGTTCCTACGCGGTGATGGACGTCGAGTACGACGCCTGCGGCGCGCCGGGCGGCGGCGACTGGCCGTTCGCGCCGGCGCTGTTCGTGGCCGCCACGATCGTCTCGGCGCGCCACAAGAGCCACGTCGTCTGCGACGCCGGCTTCAAGGCGATGTCGATGGACGGACCGCCGGCCCGCGTCGTCTCCGGCGCCGCGCCGGGCTCGCTGTGGCGACCGATGGGCGACGAGCACGGCATGATCGCCCACCCGGCCGCCCTGGGCGTGCTGAAGGCTGCGGGCGGGACGCCGCTGGGCTTCGACGAGGCCGTGGCCGCCGCCGACGCCGATCCGGCGCGCGCCTGGCCGGCCGACGCGCCCAAGGTCGGCGAGGTCGTCTGGCTGCAGCCGGGCCACTGCGACCCGACCATCAACCTCTACGACGCGCTGCACGTCTGGGATGGCCGGCAACTGGAGCGCTGGCCGATCGACGGCCGGCGGATCTCCGCCTGAAGCCTACTGCAAGCCTGCGCGGCCGATCGCGTAGAAGCGCTCGGAGCGCTGCTTGCGCAGCTGCTCGGCGCTCATGTGGGCCATGGCCTTCAGCTCTTCCTCGACCGCGTCGCCGACCGACTTGATCGCCGCCTCCTGGTTCGAGTGGGCGCCGCCGGCCGGCTCGTCGACGATGCGGTCGACGATGCCCAGCTTGATCAGGTCCTGGGCGGTGATGCGCATGTTGGTCGCCGCGTCCTTGGCCCGGGCGCCGTCGCGCCACAGGATCGAGGCCGCGCCTTCCGGCGAGATCACCGAATAGATCGAGTGCTCGAGGATCAGCACGCGGTTGGCGCCGGCCAGGGCGATGGCCCCGCCCGAACCGCCCTCGCCCACGATCGTGGCGACCATCGGGGTGCCCAGGGTCAGGCAGCGCTCGGTCGAGCGGGCGATGGCCTCGGCCTGGCCGCGCTCCTCGGCGCCCAGGCCCGGATAGGCGCCGGCGGTGTCGACGAAGGTGATCACCGGCAGGCTGAAGCGCTCGGCCATGTCCATCAGGCGGACGGCCTTGCGGTAGCCCTCGGGGCGGGCCATGCCGAAGTTGTGCTTCAGGCGCGTGGTGGTGTCGTGGCCCTTCTCGTGGCCCATGACCACGACCGGCTGTCCGCGGAAGCGACCCAGGCCCCCGACGATCGCCTGGTCGTCGGCGAACTTGCGGTCGCCGCGCAGCTCGACGAACTCGTCGATCAGCCCCGCGACATAATCGCGCAGGTGCGGCCGCTGCGGGTGCCGCGCGACCATGGTCTTCTGCCAGGCGTCGAGGTTGGCGTAGGCCTCCTTGCGGAGCTCCTGGGCCCGGTCACGCAGGGCCTGGATTTCGAGGTCGAACGCGCCGGGGCCAGCGGTCTCGGAGAGCTTGGACAGCTCTTCGATCTTGCTTTCCAGGTCAGCGATCGGGCGCTCGAAATCGAGATAATGGGCGGCCATGGACTCTCAAACGTCGCCGTGAATGAAAGGGTGCGAACCTAGTGGCGGAATCCTCCGAGGGAAAGAGGCGAGATTCCGTCGGGGAACCGCCCCGAATCCGCCGGGTTTTATCCACAGCATGGATCAACAGGTGAGTCTCGATTCAGGACTCTCTTGGTCTGGTGAATCGCGACATAGAGTCCTATGTTGTTTTGTAGCGGGGCGCGAAGCCGGCCCGCGCCTACCGCGGCTCCCGCCATCGAATATGCGCGGTCCCGCCTGATGAGAGCGCACAGTTCCCATGCAGGTGTTCACCTTCTTCTGTGTCGAGTCCGACGGCTCGGTCCCGCGTTTCGACGTCACGCCCTGCGCCGACGATAAGGCCGCCCGTGTGCGCGCCTTCGAGCTTCTGGACATGCACCGCCGCTGCGACTTCGTGGAAGTGTGGCGCGGGTCTCAGCGCGCCTTCGACGTCTCGGCCCAGCAGCAGGCGGCCGCTTAATTCAACAACTGATGAATTATTGCGTCGCCGACTAAGCGACGCTAGGCTGCGCTTCCGGATGGGGCCTCTTTAGGCGCCCCGCTTTCCGGAAGGCCGCTCCATGGACGCTCCCGTCCGCGACGCCGAGTTCGGCCCTGGGCCGCTCGTTCCGCCTTTTCCCAAGGTTCACACTCGTCCGCTGGGCGGCTCGCCCCTCGGCGACCTGCGCATCGCGTGGGAAATGAGCCGAAACCTGATCGGGGCCTGGTGCGAAGAAGACTTCGACAACCTCGTCACGCCCTATCATTTCATGGGCCAACCCGGCCTGGTGGTTAGCGATCCCGCCGGCGTGCACCAGGTGCTCTCCTCGCCCAACTTCCGCCGCCCGCTCAAGCTTGGCCGGCCCCTGAAGCCTCTGGCCGGCGAAGGCTTGCTGCTCTCCGAGGGCGAAACCTGGAAGCGCCAGCGCAAGAGCCTTGCGCCCGTCTTCACCCCCGCCGCGATCGGCGGCCTGCTGCCCCACTTCGCGGCGGCGGGCGTCAACTTGGTCGAAGGCCTGACGGACCAGGGGACGGCCAACCTGTCCGAGGCCTTCCACCACGCCACCCTGGACGCCGTGCTGCGCGCGCTCTTTTCGCGCCGCGCCGACCGCGACGGCGCCGTGCTGGCGGAGATCGCGCGACGCTATCTGGAGGGTCCGGCGCACTTCCGCCTGCTGGACTTCATCGGCCGAGGACGCGACGACCTGACCTTCGCGGACGGCGACCGGCGGCGGCTGGGCGGACGCTGGCTGGCCGAGGTCGACTCCTTGATCGCCCAGCGCAAGGCCGCGACGCCGGCCGACGATCGCCCGGGCGACCTGCTGGACCGCCTGCTGGCCGCGCGCGACGAAGACGGCCATCCCCTGCCCGACCAGGAAATCCGCGACCAGTGCAGCTCGATGCTGGCGGCGGGCTTCGAGACGACGTCTCGCCTGCTGTTCTGGGCGGCCTATCTGCTGGCCCGGGATCCGGCGACCCAAGACCGCGTCCGGGCCGAGGTCCAGGCGTTCGCTGTCGAGCACGTGGCCAGCCTCGACGACCTCAAGGCCTGGCCGTTGCTGCGGTCGGTGCTGTTCGAGACCCTGCGGCTCTATCCCACCGCCCCGACCTTCGGTCGCCAGGCGCTGGCCGGCGAGATGGTGCTGGGTCACCCCGTCCCGGCCGGAGCCATGGTCACCATCAGCCCCTGGCTGATCCACCGGCACCGCAAGCTTTGGGACCAACCGACCGCCTTCTTGCCCGAGCGCTTCCTCGACCAGCCGCACCCGTGGGGGATCGAGGCCTTCCTGCCGTTCGGGGGCGGGCCGCGCGTCTGCATCGGCGCCGGCTTCGCCCTGGCCGAGGCGCAGATCATCCTGGCGACCCTGCTGGCCCGGTTCGAGATCGGCCTGGCGGACGAACGGCCGGTAATCCCGGTCGCCTCGATCACCCTGGGCCCCAACCACGAGCCGGACTTCACCCTGACGCCGATCGTCCAAGCGCGGGCTTGATGGGGGTGATAGGAAGGCCGCGCTAGCCACCCTTTCTCGAGGAAAGCCATGACCGAAGCCGTCCCCACCCGTCCGTTCGCCACCGCCACCGACACGGGCAGCGGGTCCTTGCAGACCTTCGTCACGGCCGGCCCCTCGACCATCGTCGCCGACGTCGCGGTCGCCTCGGGCGGCCTCGATCTCGGCCCCGATCCGCACGAGCTGGTCGCCGCGGGCCTGGCGGCCTGCACCACCATGACCCTGCGCCTCTACGCCAACCGCAAGGGCTGGACGATCAGCGGCATGCACGTCGAGGTCTTCTCGCACTACGACAAGGACCAGACCCCGCATGAGCGCTTCGAGCGGGTGATCACCATCGAGGGCGACCTGACCGACGAGCAGCTGGAGCGCCTGTTCGAGATCGCCGAGAAGTGCCCGATCCACCAGCTGCTGACGCAAGGCGCGCGGGTGGTGACGACGGTGGGCGGGAACTGAGGGACGCGTCATCTCTCCTCCCCCATCGGGGGAGGGGGACCGGCGAACGCCGGTGGAGGGGCCCTGTGAGACGGCCACCATCTTTCGGCCAAAAGTCTACGCTGAGAAATCACGCCTAACGCATTCAGCTGAAGCGCCGGAGGCCCCTCCACCGCCATTCGGCGGTCCCCCTCCCCCAGAGGGGGAGGAGAGAGATTTAAGCCCTAAAACCCATACAGCGCCCTATACTCGTCATCCTTCGCCGCGATCTGCTTGGCGCAATCCACCATCACCTTGGCCTGCTTCCAGGTCGCGTCGTCCTGCATCTTGCCGTCGATCATCGCCACGCCCGTGCCGTCGGGCATGGCCTCCAGGATCTTCCTGGCGAAGGCCACCTCGGCCGGGTCGGGGCTGAAGACTGTCTTGGCGATCTCGATCTGGCTGGGGTGCAGGCTCCAGGCGCCGGCGCAGCCCATCAGGAAGGCGTTGCGGAACTGCTGCTCGCAGGCGACCGGGTCGTCGATCGCCCCGAACGGGCCGTAGAACGGCTTGATCCCGTGGGCGGCGCAGGCGTCGACCATCTTGGCGAAGGTGTAGTGCCAGAGGTCCTGTTGCACCGAGACGCGCGTCGATCCGTCCGCGTGCGGATCTTCGATGACGCGGTAGCCGGGATGACCGCCGCCCACGCGGGTCGTCTTCATGGCGCGGCTGGCGGCCAGATCCGCCGGCCCCAGCGAAATCCCCTGCATGCGGGGGCTGGCGGCGGCGATCGCCTCGACGTTCATCACGCCCTCGGCGGTCTCCAGGATCGCGTGCAGCAGGATCGGCCGCGTGACGCCGTGCTTGGCCTCCAGCGAGGCCAGCAGCTGGTCCATGTAGAAGATGTCCCACGGGCCCTCGACCTTGGGGACCATGATCACGTCGATCTTGTCGCCGGCCTTCTCGACGATGGTGCTGATCTCATCCAGGTGCCAGGGCGAGTTCAGGCAGTTGATCCGTGTCCAGAAGCCGACGCCCAGGGCCTTGAAGTCGATCTCGCGCGACATCGCCTCCAGGCCCGCGAGCGCCGCGCCCTTGGCGTCGGCGGGGATGGCGTCTTCCAGATTGGCCAGGATCACGTCGACGGTCGGGGCGATCTCGGGAAGCTTGGCGCGCACCTTCTCCAGGTGCGGCGGCACGAAGTGGATCATCCGCTCCACGCGGGCGGGCGGCTCGCGATAGGGCGTCGGCGCGCCGATCGCCAAGGGTTTGAAAAAGCCGCGCGGCGTCTTCATGCCGGTCACTCCCCGTTCTTGTCTCGCCGCTCTCGGGAGCGGTCATTTCGCAGTTGCGAGAACAGTGCGGCGGCGCGGCATGGAGGTCAAGACTGACGCTTGGGTCAGCTCTTCGGCGGCGGCGGCCGGGGAGCTTCTTCCGGATCCTCGCGCTCGAGGTCGGCGGCGGCGTCGTTGCTGGAGCCGGCCTTGGCCGCCTTGGTCTTGCGACGCCGCGCGGCGGGCTCCAGGCGCAGGCTGGTCAGGGCGTCCTCGCCCTCCTCGCCGAACAGGCCGCGCAGACGCACGTCCCGCTGCGGATACGGGATCTCGATGCCCGCGCCGCGCAAGGCGTCGTCGATCAGCCAGGTATAGGCCGCGAAGATCGCAGCCGGACGCCGCACGGCCTCGACGGTCGGCCAGACGATCAGCTCGAACTTCAGGGCGTGGTCGCCATAGCCGACCAGCCACACCTGGGCGCGGCGGGTGGCGTTGTCGGGCGAGGTGAACGGCGCGCTCTTGGCGGCCTTCAGCACCGCCTCGCGGACCTTCTCCTTGTCGACGCCGAAGGCGGTGACGAACGGCACCCGGATGCGGCGGTTGGTGCCGCGCAGGGTCCAGTTGATCACCTGGTCGTTCACCAGCACCGAGTTCGGGACGATGATGTCGGTGCTGTCGTTGGTGCGGATGCGGGTGGCGCGCGGGCCGATCTCGTGGACCACGCCGCGGCCGCCGTTCGGCAGCTCGACGAAGTCGCCGACCGCCACCAGCCGCTCGAACACCAGACTGACGCCGGACGCGAAGTCTTTGATCACGCCCTGCAGGCCAAGACCCACGCCGACGCCGAGGGCGCCCGCGAACACGGTCAGCGAGGTGAGATCCACGCCCATGGTCGACAGGCCGACCACGACGCCGATGACGATCAGGGCGTAGGTTGAGACCTTCTCGACCACATACAGCGAGGCCGCGTCGCCCGCCGCTCGCTCGCGCAGCCGCCGAAAACCCGCCGAGGTCAGCCGCGCGGCGACCAGGGCCGCCCCGACGATCAGCACCCCGGCCGCCAGCCCGCCGACCGTCACCGACGCCTTGCCCAACTTGATCAGTTCGAACGAGTCGAGCGTGCGGAGCGGGTTGTCGGCCATGGACGGAGTGTGGGCCTAGGTTGCGGCGAGGGGCAAGCGCTCCCCGCCCATATCTACGCCCGTCATTCTCGCCCTCGTGGCGAGAACCCCTCTATCCGCCGCAGGTGCAAGAGGGGCGGACTGCTTAGCAGTCCGCTTGCGTCTCACGTGTCAGCTGAACCAGGGGTTCCCGCCACGAGGGCGGGAATGACGGCCTCTATTGAGGTGGCGAAGGGCCCTACCGCCCCACCATCGCCAGGCCGGCCTTCGTGTAGCGCTCGCCTTCCACCGCCGTTTCCGGCACGGCGGCGGCGATGCGCGCCAGGTCCTCGGCCGAGAGCGAAAGCTCGACCGCGCCGAGGTTCTCCTCCAGCCGGGCGGCCTTGGTGGTGCCGGGGATCGGGGCGATGTCCGGGCCCTGGTGCAGGATCCAGGCAAGCGCCAGCTGGGCCGGGGTCGCGCCCTTCTCGGCGGCGATCTGGGTCAGCGCCTCGACCAGCGACAGGTTCTTGGCCAGCGCCTCGCCCTGGAAGCGCGGCAGGGCGCGGCGGAAGTCGTTGTCGGCTAGGTCGCTCTTCAGCGCGCCGGTCAGGAAGCCGCGGCCCAGCGGGCTGTAGGGCACCAGGCCGATCCCGAGCTCGCGCAGGGTCGGCAGGACCTCCGCCTCCAGCTCGCGGAACCACAGCGAGTATTCGCTCTGCAGGGCGGCGACCGGCTGGACGGCGTGGGCCTTGCGGATCGTCGCGGTGCCGGCTTCGGACAGGCCGAAGTGCTTGACCTTGCCCTCGGCGATCAGGTCCTTGACCGTGCCGGCCACGTCCTCGATCGGCACGTTGGGATCGACGCGGTGCTGGTAGAAGAGATCGATCACCTCGACGCCCAGGCGCTGCAGCGACGCCTCGGCCACGGCGCGGATGTGCTCGGGGCGGCTGTTGGTCCCGCGCATCCGCGAGAAGCCCTCGCCCGTCCCTTCCGGCGCGATGTCGAAGCCGAACTTGGTGGCGATCACCACCTGGTCGCGGAAGGGCTTGAGGCCCTCGCCGACCAGCACTTCATTCGTGTACGGACCATAGACCTCGGCGGTGTCGAAGAAGGTCACGCCCAGCTCGACCGCGCGGGCCAGCAGCTTGTGGGCGTCGGCGGCCTCCAGCGCCGTGCCGTACACCTGCCCCATGCCCATGCAGCCAAGACCGATGGCCGAGACCTCGAGGCCGTCACCGAGTTTGCGCGTCTTCATGGGATGCTCCTTCGTTTGGATGGATCGGCCGCAGATGGGGTCGCCCCGCGCGCGCTGTAGAGCCTTGGCCGCCGGTCTGGAGGATCAGGCAATCTTCCCGTTGCGACAGTCAATCGGCGCGCGCCCGGATTTTCCGCAGCCTCTTGTCGGAACCCTCGCCCCATGCGCGTCCTAGGGGCTAACGGAGGAAGCCCATGTCAAAGATCAGCCCGTTCCTGTGGTTCGACACGGAGGCCGAGGCAGCCGCGCGGTTCTACGTCTCGCTGTTCCCCAACTCGCGGATCGTCAGCGTCAACGGCCTGCCCGTCGACCTGCCGCACACCGGGGCCAAGGCCGGATCGGTGATCACCGTCGCCTTCGAGCTGGACGGCCAGTCCTATGTCGCCATGAACGGCGGTCCGGGGCACCCCTTCACCGACGCGATCTCGCTGACGATCGATTGCGACGGCCAGGACGAGGTCGACCACTACTGGAACGCGCTGACCGCCGACGGCGGGCAAGCGGTGGCCTGCGGCTGGCTGAAGGACCGCTACGGCCTCTCCTGGCAGGTCACGCCGCGCCAGTTGACCGAGATGACCACCGGCCCCGACCGCGCCGCCGCCGCCAGGGTGTTCCAGGCGATGATGGGCATGGTGAAGATCGACATCGCCGGGCTGAAGGCGGCGTACGAGGGGGCGTGAGCCGGCATATCTTCCTCCCCATTAGGGGGGAGGTGGGTCGATGAGAATACGCATCGAGACAGAGGGGAGCGGGCCGCTCATGCGGCGATTTCGGCAGGCCCCTCCACCGGCGTTCGCCGGTCCCCCTCCCCCGGTGGGGGAGGAAGGACGAAGCAAACCCCTAAGCCTTCTTCACGAACTCCGTCCGCAGGACCAGGCCCCGGACCTTGTCGACATTGGCCTCGATCTCGTCGGGGTCGCCGGTCAGGCGGATCTTGCGGACCACCGTGCCGCGCTTCAGGGTCACGCCGCCCGAGCCCTTGACCTTCAGGTCCTTGATCAGGGTGACGGTGTCGCCGTCGGCCAGGATGTTGCCGTTGGAGTCGCGGGTTTCGTCCGACATGGCGGGCCTTTCAGAATGGGCGGCCCGAGCAAGGCAAACCCGTAGATTTGGTGGGGGCTTTCCTAAGCGTGGCCGTGGCTCGCCGTCAATGCGGCGTCTTCTTCCGTCCCAGCGGGTGCTTGGTCTGGACCACCTGCGCCAAGTGCTCGCCGGCCACGTGGGTGTAGATCTGGGTGGTGGCGATATCGGCGTGGCCCAGCAGGGTCTGGATCACCCGAAGGTCCGCGCCGCCCTCCAGCAGGTGCGTGGCGAAGGCGTGGCGCAGGACGTGGGGGCTGACCTTCTCGCGATCAATCCCGGCGGCGATGGCCGCGTCGTCCAGCAGCTGCCCCACCCGTCGCGCCGTCAGCCGGCCCGAACCGCCGCGCGAGGGGAACAGCCAGGGACTGTCCTTGGCGCCCTTCGGCAAGAAGGCCGGTCGCCCCTGGAGATAGGCCTTCACCGCCGCGCGGGCCGCGTCGTTCAGCGGGGCCAGCCGCTCCTTGCCGCCCTTGCCCTTGACGATCAGGTAGGCCGGATCGCGCGCCAGGGCCGACAGCGGCAGGGCCAAGAGCTCGGAGATCCGCAGGCCCGAGGCGTAGATCAGCTCGATGATGCAGGCCAGGCGCAGGCCCTGGGCGCTGTCCTTGTTGGTTGCGGCGGCCAGCAGCCGCTCGATCTCGTCGCGCTCCAGCACCTTGGGCAGGGGCCGGCCGGCCTTGGGCGCGGCGACGCGGCGCGAGGGATCGTCGGTCCGCCAGCCTTCGCCTACGGCGAAGCGGTAGAACTGCCGCACGGCCGAGCGACGGCGGGCGGCGGTGGCCGGCGACAGGCCGCGCGCGCCAAGGTCCTGGAAATAGGCCTCGACGCCTTCCGCGTCGGCGTCGTCGAGATCGCGCCCCGAGCGCTTCAGAAACCCGCGCGCGTCCTCCAGGTCCTTGCCGTAGGCGGTCAGGGTGTTGCGGGCGGCGGCGCGCTCGACCGCCATCATCTCCAGGAACGCGTCGATCCAGCCGGACGCGGTCGCGCTCATTTGGCGTAGGCGAGGCCGAGCAGGCCCTCGACCACCACAGCCCGGGCGTCCACGGAGAGGCCCGCGCGGTTCAGGGCGTGGGCGATGCGGGCCCGGTCGACGGGCGCGGGGCCGCTCGCCCCGGCGTCCAGCGCCAGCGACAGGGCCAGCAGCGCCGCCTCGCCCTTGCGCTTGGCGCCGGCGGCGTCTTCCAGCACCTGGACCCGCGCGGCCGACGCCGCCGGCCTGCCGAGGTCGAAGGCGGCGAACTGGGTGCGCGTCTCGGCGTCCATCGTCCCGCCCAGGCTGGACAACAGCACGGCGGCGGCCTGGGCCGACTTGCCGGTCGCGCCCCGGCTGACCAGGTTGCTCAGCACCTGGTTGTCGACCTTGCCTGCGCCCGCCGCGATCAGAGCGTCGAGGATGGCCAGGTCCGTGGCGCTCGCGCCGGGGATCGCATCCTGGGTCAGGCGGCCCCGGATCGCCTGGGCGCTGGCGACATCGCCCACCGCCACCGCCGCCCGGGCCAGCAGCACCGGGTCCTGCAGCGGTCCGCCGGCCTTGGCCAGGGCGGCGATCGACGGCGCCGCGGCGCGGGCGGCTTCGACGAAGGCCGGCACGGTCTTGGCCTGGCGCAGGAAGGCGAGGTCCGAGGCCTCGGCGGCGGTCAGGTCCAGCCCGGCCTTGATCTCGGGCGCCTCGCCGGCGGCGGGCGTGGCCACGGGCTTGAGGGCCTGCGAGGCCGTGGCCAGGGCGGCGGCGGACTGGACGTCCAGGTTCAGGCGGCGCGACAGGGCGTAGTTGACCCCGTTCTTCAGATTGGCCGCGCCGGGCGGCGTCCCGGCCAGGGCCGCACCCATCAGCCGGGCGTAGTCCGTGTCTTTTGTCTGCTGCTGGGCCAGCTGGAAGGTCAGCTGGGCGGCGTCGGCCTGGCCGGCCTTGAGCTGGCAGAAGGCGCGCAGCCGCAGCCAGTAGGCCGCGCCGCGATCCACGGTCAGGGCCTGCTCGACCTGGCAGGCCTTGTCGTCATCGCCGGTGATCAGGGCCGCCTCGGCCTGGGCCATCGACAGGGCCGCGCTGCCGGGGCCGCCGGTGGCCCGGTCGAGGATGGCGGCCGCGCCCTTGGCCTCGCCCAGGGCGATCAGCGCCAGGCTCCGCGCCGCGCCCATCTCGACATCGTCGCCGACGCCGGCCGGCCCGTTGGCGCCCGTCGACAGCGCCCGCCGCGCCAGGCTGGCGAAGGCCGGCGACAGCGGCTTGGGTCCGGCCAGCCTGGGCAGCACGTCGCGCATGATCCCCGGCGCGGCGTCCTTCCACAGATCGCCCGGCAGGCCGGTGTCGGCGACGGCCCCCGAGAAATAGTCCGGCGCGACCAGGGTCTTGACCTGGACCTCCTCCTGGGCGCGCGCGGCGCCGCAAAGGCCAAGGACGAGCGCGCCGGACAGCGTCAGCAGGCGCGAGGAACGCGAGAGCGAGATCATGGAGCGGTTATGACGCATGACGAGGGTCTCGCAAACTTGGGCTTTGGCCCAGCCTCGTGTAAACCCGCGACCGCATCATGACCGAGTCCCATCCCTCCGACGACAAGGCGCTCGTGCGCCATCGGCCCGAAGACCTGGCGCCGCTGCGACACAAGACCATCGTCCTGGTCGGGCTGATGGGCGTGGGCAAGTCCAGCGTCGGCCGACGCCTGGCCCATGTGCTGGACCTGCCGTTCCGCGACGCCGACAACGAGGTCGAGGCCGCCGCGGGCCGGTCGATCTCCGAGATCTTCGCCGAGCTGGGCGAGGCCGCCTTTCGCGACGGCGAGCGCCGGGTGATCGCCCGCCTGCTGGACGAGCCGCCGCACGTGCTGGCCACCGGCGGCGGGGCCTTCGTCAATCCCGAGACCCGGGCGCTGATCAACGACAAGGCCCTGTCGGTCTGGCTGAAGGCGGATGTCGAACTCCTGGCGCGCCGCGTCGGCCGCAAGGACACCCGGCCGCTGCTGAAGGGCAAGGACCCAGTGGCGGTGCTGACCGAGCTGGCCCGCATCCGCAACCCCGCCTACGCCGAGGCGCAAGTCCACGTCCAGACCGGCGACACGCCGCACGGCGTGGCGGTCGACGCCATCCTGGCGGCGCTGCATGAACGCCAGGTCCAAGGAGCTTCCAGCGAATGATCCGCACCGTCCCCGTGGGCCTGGGCGCGCGCGCCTATGACGTCGTCATCGGTCCGGGCCTCATCGACCGGGCCGGCGAGCGGATCGCCCCGGTTCTCGGCAAGCGCAAGCGCGTGGCCATCGTCACCGACACGATCGTCGGCGAGCACCACGGCGAGCGCCTGGCCGCCTCGCTGGAGAAGGCCGGCGTCGCGGTCGACGTGATCACCATCCCGCCCGGCGAGGAGAGCAAGAGCTTTACGGGCCTCGCCGATCTCTCCTACCGCCTGCTCGCCTTGAACCTGGAGCGCGGCGACCAGATCGTGGCGTTCGGCGGCGGCGTCGTAGGCGACCTCGCCGGCTTCGCGGCGGCGATCTACAAGCGCGGCGTCGACTTCGTGCAGGTCCCGACCACGCTGCTGGCCCAAGTCGACAGCTCGGTCGGCGGCAAGACCGCCATCGACACCCCGCGCGGCAAGAACCTGATCGGCGCCTTCCACCAGCCGCGCCTCGTCCTGGCCGACCTCGACGTCCTGGCCACCCTGCCCGCCCGCGAGCTGGCCTGCGGCTATGCCGAGATCATCAAGTACGGCCTCTTGGGCGACTTCGCCTTCTTCGAGTGGCTCGAGACCAACGTCGCCAAGGTGCTGGAGCGCGACGTCGACGCCCTGGTCCGCGCCGTCGGCCGCTCGGTGGAGATGAAGGCCGAGATCGTCGCCGAGGACGAGAAGGAAGCCGGCCGCCGCGCCCTGCTGAACCTCGGCCACACCTTCGGTCACGCGATCGAGGCCGAGATGGGCTTTGGCGACGCGCTCAAGCACGGCGAGGCCGTCGGCGTCGGCATGGCGCAAGCCTTCCGCTTCTCGGCGAGCCAGGGCCTGTGCTCGGGCCAAGACGCCGCCCGCGCCGAGGCGGCGATCAAGGCCGCCGGCCTGCCGACCACCCTGGCCGATGTGCGCAAGGAACCCTTCCACGCCGACGCCCTGATCGCCCACTGCGGCCAGGACAAGAAGGCCGAAGGCGGCAAGCTGACCTTCGTGCTGGTGCGCGGGATCGGGGATGCGTTCGTGGCCAAGGACGTGGACCGGGCGGCGCTGAAGGCGTTCCTGCTGAGCGAGGGCGCGATCTAAAACCCCTCTCTCTTCGATGTTCAGACCGGGGACATCCGTGAGAGAGGGATTCCGGATGCCGACCTCCTCTAGCACTGGCGTTTCGCACCCAGCCGGGTTAGCAGCCCGCGCATGATCCGCCTCGACAACATCTCCAAGCAAAACGGCCACCAGCTCCTGTTCATCGAAGCCTCGATGGGCATCCAGAAGGGCGAGAAGGTCGGACTGGTCGGGCCGAACGGCGCCGGCAAGACGACCCTGTTCCGCATGATCACGGGGCAGGAGCAGCCCGACGACGGGATCGTGGCGATCGATCCAGGCGTGCGGATCGGCTATTTCAGCCAGGACGTCGGCGAGATGTCGGGCCAGAGCGCCGTGGCCGCCGTGATGGACGGCGTCGGCCCGGTCAGCGCCCTGGCCGCCGAGATGGCGACGCTGGAGGCGGCCATGGTCGATCCGGACCAGGCCGACCAGCTGGACGCCGTCATGGAGCGCTACGGCGAGGTGCTGGAGCGCTTCCAGGAGCTGGACGGCTACGCCCTGGAAGCCCGCGCCCGCGAGGTGCTGGCGGGCCTGAGCTTCAGCCAGGAGCGCATGGACGGCGACGTGGGCCTGCTGTCAGGCGGCTGGAAGATGCGCGTGGCCCTGGCCCGCATCCTCTTGATGCGCCCCGACGCCATGCTGCTGGACGAGCCCAGCAACCACCTGGATCTGGAAAGCCTGATCTGGCTGGAGGCGTTCCTGAAGAACTACGACGGCGCGCTGCTGATGACCTCGCACGACCGCGCCTTCATGAACCGCATCATCGGCAAGGTGGTCGAGATCGACGCCGGCCAGCTGATCACCTATTCCGGCGACCTGGACTTCTACGACCAGCAGCGGGCGCTCAGCGAGGCTCAGCGCCAGGCGCAGTACGAGCGCCAGCAGGCGATGCTGGCCAAGGAGATCAAGTTCATCGAGAAGTTCAAGGCGCGCGCCTCGCACGCCGCCCAGGTGCAGAGCCGGGTGAAGAAACTCGACAAGATCGAGCGCGTCGAGCCGCCGCGTCGCCGCCAGACGGTGCAGTTCGAGTTCCAGAGCCCGCCGCGCTCGGGCGAGGACGTGATCAGCCTGAAGGGCGTCCACAAGGGCTATGGCGAGCGGCCGATCTACCAGGACCTCGACTTTCTGGTCCGCCGCAAGGAGCGCTGGGCGGTGCTGGGCGCCAACGGCGCGGGCAAGTCGACCCTGCTGAAGCTGGTGGCCGGCGACACCAAGCCCGACCAGGGCGTCGTCAACATCGGGGCCAGCGTAAAGATGGGCTATTTCGCCCAGCACTCCATGGACCTGCTGGACGGCGAGGAGACGATCTTCGAGTCGCTGGAGCGCTCGTTCCCGCAGGCGGGCCAAGGCGCCCTGCGCACCCTGGCCGGCTGCTTCGGCTTCTCGGGCGACGACGTCGAAAAGCCTTGCCGCGTGCTGTCGGGCGGCGAGAAGGCGCGGCTGGTCATGGCCAAGATGCTGTTCGACCCGCCCAACCTCTTGGTGCTCGACGAGCCGACCAATCACCTGGACATGGCGACCAAGGAGATGCTGGTGGCGTCCCTGGCCGACTTCGAGGGCACCATGCTGTTCGTCTCGCACGACCGCCACTTCCTGGCGGCCCTGTCGAACCGCGTGCTGGAGCTGACGCCCGAGGGCATCCACCAGTACGGCGGCGGCTACACCGAATATGTCGAGCGCACCGGCCAGGAAGCCCCGGGACTGCATCCCGGGGGCTAACGCCCCTCGTCGGCATGGCCTAGAAGTGGCGGATGCTCACCGCCCTGCTCGGCCTCGCGCCCATCGTCATCGCGCTCCTGACGCTCTCGGCGCTGTTCTCGGCGGCGGAGACGTCGATGACGGGCGCCAGCCGCTCGCGGATGCACCAGCTGGAGCGCGATGGCGACCGGCCCGCCAAGCGGGTCAACAAGCTGCTCTCCGACCAGGAGACGATGATCGGCGCGGTGCTGCTGGGCAACAACCTGATCAACATCCTGGCCTCGGCCCTGGCGACCCAGGCGCTGACGCGGCTGATCCCCGGCCCCTGGGGCGTGGCCGTCGCCACCGCCGCCATGACCGCCCTCGTCCTGATCTTCGCCGAGGTGCTGCCCAAGACCGTGGCCATCGTTCGCTCCGACGACGTGGCCCGCGCGCTGTCGGGGCCCACCCTGTTCATCGTCAAGCTGTTCGGACCGATCATCTATACGATCCAGTGGATCGTCCGCCGCACCCTGCGGGTCTTCGGCGTCAAGCTGGACATGGCCGTCGACGTGCTGGCCGCTCACGAGGAGATCCGCGGCGCGGTCGATTACCATCACTCGGAAGGCCTGGTGGAGACCGACGACCGCCGGATGCTGGGCGGGGTGCTGGACCTGTCGGACATGGACGTCTCGGAGATCATGGTCCACCGCAAGTCGATGGTGCTGCTGGACGCCGGCCTGCCCGCCCGCGAGCTGGTCGAGGCGGTGCTGGAGGCCCAGCACACGCGCATCCCTCTCTATCGCGACGAGCCCGACAACATCGTCGGCGTGCTGCACGCCCGCGACCTGCTGAAAGCCCTGGCGGAGTCGCCGACCGGCGTCGGCGGCCTCGACATCGCCGCCATCCTGCGCGAGCCGTGGTTCATCCCCGACACCACCAACCTCAAGGACCAGCTCGACGCCTTCCTCAAGCGCAAGAGCCACTTCGCCCTGGTGGTCGACGAGTACGGCGCGCTGCAGGGGCTGGTGACGCTGGAGGACATCCTCGAGGAGATCGTCGGCGAGATCGACGACGAGCACGACACCGCCCTGGACGGGGTGCGCAAGCAGCCGGACGGCTCGGTCAATGTCGACGGGCATGTCACGGTGCGGGACCTCAATCGCGCGATGGACTGGCGGCTGCCCGAAGGCGAGGCCGTGACGATCGCGGGTCTCGTGATCCACGAGGCGCAGATGATCCCCGAGCCCGGCCAGACGTTCATCTTCCACCGGCACCGGTTCCAGGTCCTGCGGCGGCAGCGCAACCAGATCACCGCCCTGCGGATCAGCGCGCTGCTGGAAGAAAACGACGATCTTTGACCATCATTTGAAGGCCCCGGAACCCAACCCCCATCCACACGTTTAGCGCCATTGCTGGTCAGGGGCGGCCAGACTGGAGGGGCGTATTGGTCAGCGTGGCTGAGACCGACATTCGCAGCGGTTCCGAAGCGGACTTGCGCGCGCGGTTGGCGCAGGCTCAGGCGGCGCTGGCCGAGGAAGTCCGCAAGTCCGAAACCCTGGCGCGGGTCACCGCCGCGGTCGCCTCCAGCCACGACGTCGACGACTGCGTGCAGGCCGCGATCGACGGCGCCCGCCAGATCATCAGCGCCGCCTACGGCGCCTTCTTCTACAACCTGGTGGCCGAGGACGGCGAGTCCTACGCGCTCTATCGCCTGTCGGGCGCGCCGGACGAGGCGTTCGCCAAGCTGCCGATGCCGCGCAAGACCGAGGTCTTCGCCCCGACCTTCGAGGGCCAGGGCGTCGTGCGGTCCGACGACATCACGCTGGATCCGCGCTACGGCCGCAACGCGCCGCGTCGGGGCATGCCGCCGGGCCACCTGCCCGTGCGCAGCTACCTGGCCCTGCCCGTCGCCAACCCTCAGGGCGAGGTGCTGGGCGGCCTGTTCTTCGGCCATCCGGAGCCCGGCCGGTTCAGCGCCCGCGACGAGGCCCTGCTGGTCGGCCTGGCCTCGCAGGTCGGCGTCACCATCGAGTCGATCCGCATCAACGCCGCGGCGATGGACGAGCTGGCCCAGCGCCGCCGGGCCGAGGAACGGCTGAAGTTCGCGCTGGATTCCGGGCGCATGGGCTCTTGGGACCTGGACGTCGCCACCCGGGCCTACGAGGCCTCGGACCTGTGCAAGACCAACTACGGCCGCCGCCCCGACCAGGACTTCACCTTCGCCGACCTGATCGCCACCATCCATCCGGAGGACCGGCCTCGGATCATGACCGCGATCGAGGCCGCCATCCGCGACGGCGCCGACTATGACGTCGAATACCGCGTGGTCCTGCCGCACGGCGAGACGCGCTGGCTGCACGCCCGCGGCCGCGCGGCCCAGGTGGCCGGCGACGGCGGGGTGCGGCGGCTGGCGGGGGTGTCGCTGGACATCACCGACCGCAAGCGCGGCGAGGAGCGCCAGAAGCTGCTGGTCAACGAGCTGAACCATCGGGTCAAGAACAGCCTGGCCACCGTGCAGTCGATCGCCGCCCAGACCTTGCGCTCCAGCACGCCCGAATTCTTCCGCGAGGCCTTCGAGGCGCGGCTGGTCGCCCTGTCGCACACCCACGACCTGCTGACGCGCGAGAGCTGGGAAGGCGCCAGCCTGCGCGAGGTGTTCGACGGCGAGCTGCGGGCCATGGCTGGCGAGGATCGCGTCGTCTTCGACTATACGGCGGACCTGCGGCTGAACCCGAAGGCGGCCGTGGCCCTGGGCATGGGGATTCACGAGCTGGCGACCAACGCCTCCAAGTATGGAGCCTGGTCGGTTCCGGGCGGCCGGGTGGCCGTCGCCTGGCGCCAATATTCTAATCAGTTACGCCTGACCTGGACCGAACAGGGCGGGCCGCGGGTGCGTGAACCCGCCCGCCGGGGCTTTGGCGCGCGTCTTCTTGAACGCGGACTCGCAGCTGAGCTATCCGGCGCGGTCGAGCTGACCTATGATGAGTCCGGACTCGTCTGCCACATGGCGCTGCCCCTGCGCGCGCTGGAGCCTTAAGACATGAAGACACTGTCGTCCCTCAAGGTGCTGGTCGTCGAAGACGAAGCCCTGGTTTCCATGCTGGTCGAGGACATGCTGACCGATCTGGGCTGCACGGTCGTGGGGCCGGCGGCCGAGATCGAGGAAGCCCTGCGCCTGGCCAGCTCGGCCGACATCGACGCGGCCCTGCTGGACGTGAACCTCGGCGGCCGGCCGATCTTCCCGGTGGCCGACGCCCTGCGCGGCCGCGGCGTGCCGTTCGCCTTCGCCAGCGGCTATGGCGAGGCCGGCATCAGCGAGGACCACAAGGGTTCGGCCGTGCTGCAAAAGCCCTTCCGCGAGGCCGACCTGCGCCGCGTGCTGGAAGGCCTGGTCGCCCAGACGGCGTAAGACCCCCCAAGCACACGCGGTCTCCCCGCTGAGCGGCCGCTTCGGCGGCCGGCGGGGGGGACGGCCATCCGGACAAGATCCGGCCGGTCCCCAAAAGCCGACGCAAAAAGAAAGGCTCCCGTCTCGCGACGGGAGCCTCTTTTTTGAACCGAAGTCCAGGTCCTCGGACCAGGCGCCCGAAGGCGCCCGGCCCGAACGCCAGATTAGAACTTGGCGTTGACCGCGAACTGCCAGGTGCGGCCGGCCGAGCTGTAGATCGTGCCGTCGCGCTCGTCTTCGAACCGCTTGTCGGCGACGTTGTTGACGTTGAAGCGCAGCTGCAGCTTCTCGGTCAGGTCGTAGCCGAAGAACAGGTTGTAGACCGCATAGCCCTTGTGGACCAGGTAGGCGTTGTTCTCGATCGTGGCCGGCACGGCGCCGCTGAAGCGGATCGTGTCGCTGACCGTGCCGATGTTCACGCTGGTGGTGAACTTCTTCAGGCTGTAGGCGATCGTCGTGTTCGACTGCCAGCGCGGCACCGAGGCGCCCGTGTTGTTGCTGGGGTTGAACGAGCCCAGATAGTACTGGGTGTCGGCCGCCAGACCCGTGGGGCTGAAGTTCGACTCCAGGGTGCGGAACACGTTGCTGTTGATCGAGATCCGGCCCAGGTCGCCTTCCTGACGGACCAGTTCCGCCAGGTTGAAGCGGTAGCTGACCACGGCGTTGACCGAGCGGATGGAGCTCTGACCCAGGTTCAGATAGCTGGAGCTCCAGCCGTCCTTCAGGGCGAACTTCAGGTTGTCCGTAGGTTCGGTGCCGGCCTTGTAACGCGCGAAGGCGTCGCAGGTGTTGGTGCCGAACTGGGCCTGGTTGTTCGGATAGGCGGCCGAGTCGTAGCAGTAGGCCGACAGCTGATCCAGCGACACGCGGCTCAGTTGGTCCTTCAGCTTGATGTCGGCGTAGTCGATCGACATCCGCAGGCCCGGGATGAAGCGCGGCGACAGCACCACGCCAGCGGTCCAGCTTTCACCCTTTTCCGGCTTCAGGCCCATGTTGCCGAAGCGGGCGCCCAGCAGCGACAGCGAAGGCGGGCTGTAGGTGTTGAGGAAGTTCAGGGCTTCGGCGTCGGTGGCCGCATAGCCCGCGGCCTTCACGGCGGCGATACAGTTGGCCTTGCGGTTGGCCGGGTTCGAACCACCACCGATGTTGGCCGTCGAGCAGGGATCGGCCGGCGAGGTGAACGCCGGTTGGCCGCCGAGGAACAGCTCCACGCCGTCCGGCTGGCGGATCGAGCGGGTGATGTTGCCGCGGAAGCTGATGTCCTTGATCGGCTGGAAGGTGCCGGCCAGCGACCAGATCTTGGCGGTGTCGCCGTCGTAGGTCGGGTTGATCGTCCTGCCCAGGGCGTTGATGAAGGTCGGCGCGCTGCCGGTTTGCTTCGACCAGCGCACCGCCGGGTTGATTTCCAGGCGCTGAGCGAACGGCAGGCTGAATTCGCCGCCCAGCAGCGGGATGTTCAGCTCGACGCCGTATTCCTGAGCGGTGGTCTCATACTCGGTGCGCGCGATCGCCGACGACCGGGTGCGGCCATACTGCGAGATGTTGTCGACCCAGTAGTCGTTGTTGGTCGTCCGGCGTTCGCCCGACAGGGCCACGCCAACGGCGCCGCCCGGCAGGTTGAACAGGTCGCCGCTGATCGAACCTTGCAGGAAGGTCTGGGTGTTCTCGAAGGCGAAGAACTGCGGCGTGGTCACATAGGCGCGAGCCGCGGCCGACATCTGGCCATAGCCGAACGGGTTCAGCGGCTGGCAGCTGTCGATCATCGACTGGGTGACGACCGGGGTGAACGGCGTCTTGGTGATCACGCCGTTCGCGCCGGGCTGGTCGACCAGGTTGGCGGTCACGCCGTTCGGCGACTTGCCCAGATAGGCCGACGGGTTGGTCTGGGCGCGGCAGACGATCTTGCCGCTCGCGTCCAGCGTCGTGTCGATGGCGAGGTTGTACTCGACGTCCTTGATGCTGTTGAAGTCGACGCGGCCGCTCGAACGACCCCAGGTGTACGAGGCGTCCCAGGTCCAGTTGCGGCCCAGCAGGTCGAAGTCGCCCTTCAGGCCGTTGACCAGGTTGCTGGTGTCGGTCTTGCCCCACAGCGGGTTGTCGCCCAGCAGGTCCTGGTTGGTGCGCGACAGCAGGAAGTTGCCGGCGGCGTTGACCGCGCCGGAGTCACGCAGGACCTGACGCGAGGTCGCGGTCAGATAGGGGTTGTTGATGCTGAGGTAGAGACCCGACGTCTCCACGCCCGTGCCGGTGACGTTGTTCGACGACACGGCGTTGCGCGGCAGGCGCGTCGAGACCGACGAGAAGATGTTCTGGGTGTAGAACGTCAGGTGGTCGGTGACGTCGAACGTGCCGAACAGGGTCCCGACCTTACGCTTTTGGGCGTTCTGGATCAGGGTCAGGCGGTTGTTGTCGTAGCCCTTGGTGCCCGGCGCGGCGCTGATCGTGCCTTGGTCGGTCGCGCCGATGTTGGCGAACGACCAGTTCACGGCCTCGCCCGTATCGGTGAAGCGGACCGGCTTGGCGATGTACGGGAACAGGGCGCTGGTGCGCGGGTCGGTGTTCGCGACGCGCGGCATGTTGCCGTACAGCGAGCCAACCACCAGGTTGATATCGGTGTTCGGGTTGGCCAGCAGGTACTCGCGCAGCGTCGGCAGCTTGCTCTGCAGGACGTTGATGGCCAGCGTGTTCTGCTGGGCGGCCGTCAGGCCGGCGGGCGCGGTGATGCCGTACTTGGCGAACACGGCCGCGGCCGTCACGCCGGTCGGCAGCGAAGCGGGCGCGAAGTTCGGGAAGGTGCCCGAAGGGGCGCTCAGGTTGTAGAGGCCGTTGCCGGTCGGGATGCCGGGGACCAGCTGCAGGTTCGAGGTGATCAGGCCGCCGCCGGCGACGCACGAGTTCACGCCGACGATGTTCTGGACGCAGGCGCTGGTGCCCGAGGTCGGAGCGAAGGCGACGCCCGACGCCCACTGCATGGCCGTCCGGGAGTTATAGGCGTAGGCCGTCGACGGGATGCCGTCGTCGGAGGTGCGCAGGAACGCGCCGTTGTTCAGGTTGGCGACGTCGATCGCGGCGGTCGGCGAGAAGTTCGGGTTGCGCTTGGCGCCGTTGAACGCGTTGGTGACGGCGGTCGCCGTGTCGATGATCCACGGACGCTTGTCGGCGTACAGGGCGTCGGTCTGGGTGTACTCGAACGAGACCACCAGGTTGGCGCGGTCGTTGAACAGGTTCGAGCCGTAGATGGCGTTGAAGCTGTAGCGGTTGGCGTCGCCCTTGTCGGTCGTGCGGAACGCCACGCGGCCTTCGGCGCCGACGTAGCGGTCCTTGATGATGTAGTTGATGACGCCGGCGATGGCGTCCGAACCGTAGGCCGCGGCGCCGCCGACGGTCAGGGTGTCGACGTGGTCGATCATCTGCGCGGGGATGACGCTGATGTCGACTTGCGAACCGGCGTAGTTACCGGAGACGAACAGGGTGGAGGCGTTGCTCGACACCATGCGGCGGCCGTTGACCAGCGTCAGGGTCCGCTGCGGGCCGAGGTTCAACAGGTCGGCGTAGGCGACGCCGAGGCTCGAGGTCTGGCCGCCGTTGCTGCCGTACGGGCTGGCGCCCGAACCGACCTGCGGCTGGCTCAGAACGATGTCGTAGGCGTTGTTGAAGCCACGCTGGATGATCTCTTCCTTGGTGACCTGAACGCCGGGGATGGTGCCGTCGAACTGCGGACGCTTGATGCGCGAACCGGTGACGACGATCTCGGACACGGCCGCGGAACCCGCGCCGGCATCCTGGGCCTGGGCGACACCGCCCAAAACGGCGCTAGCCGCGACACCCGCGAACAAAACGAACTTCATGCTTGGAAAACCCCCGGAAACAATTTGCCCCCGCGTTTACGCGGGGCCGACCTGGCCTTCGCCCGGACCTCGTTAAATTTGAGCAAAATGTGGCAAACGCGTCAAATTTGTTGCAA
Organism: Caulobacter segnis; assembly: GCF_003243465.1. Lineage (GTDB taxonomy): Bacteria > Pseudomonadota > Alphaproteobacteria > Caulobacterales > Caulobacteraceae > Caulobacter > Caulobacter segnis_A. Next base: position 6,154 of record NZ_QFQZ01000042.1, on the reverse strand, counting down.
TTTGAACGATGGCCGCAAATTTTTTGCGCAAACCCCGCCAGGACCAAGCTTAGCCTTACCTCAATCCGGCTTCGACGGACGTCAAAATGCCGGCTCTAGAGAGATGACGTCGCCTCCAAGGCGCGCCCCCCGCTGGTCTAAGTCCAAATTGTGGCCGACCGACACCACCCCCACGGCGGTTCCCGGGACCGAAGGCCAGCGCGCCAGGGGCGAAAATGGGGATTGACCGACGCCATAGAGGGCAGATTCAACCCTCCAAAGATGGGGGTTGAATTGCGTTCTCTACCCGCAACCCGCGCAATTTTTTCCCGGGGCCTGGGCCAGCCGATCGCCGATGTGACTTTTCAGTAACGATCGGCGACGAATTGAAATGGAGCGCGATTTCCGGTCCCTAGGCGGCACGAGCGCGCGCGCAGGGCGACCTTCAGTCCAGGTCCTCGGGGCCGAACGCCTGCGGCAGAAGGGTCGAGAACGGCGTCCGCGTCGTGGGCCGGCCACCTTGCACCGAGACCACCTCGCAGTGACGAGCGGCGAACTCGGCGATGCGCTGGCGGCAGGCGCCGCAGGGCTGGACCACCGCGTCGGAGCCGGCGGCGATCAGCACCTTGACGATGCGCCGCGCCCCGCCGGCCGTGATCATCGCCCCGATGGCGTTCTGCTCGGCGCAGGCGCCCGAGGGATAGGCCGCGTTCTCGACATTGACGCCGTAGTGCGCGCGGCCCGCCTCGTCGATCACCGCCGCCGCCACCGTGAAGTTGGAATAGCGGGCGTAGGCCCGCTCCAGCAGCGCCGGCAGCGCCTGGGCGGCCGCCTGCTCAAGGGTGTCGGGATCGCGAGAGGGATCGGCGCTCATGCTCTGTCCTGCCTGCCCGGCCAAGATCGCGCCGGGGACAGAGGCAATCAGTCGCGCCCGCCCCGCGCAAGTGCAAAATCGCGGCCGCCGTCAGGCCTCGCCGGGCGCGGTGGCGACGATCGACAGGGCGTGGACAGGCCCCGCCAGCTCGTCGGCCAGGACCTTCATCACCATGCGCTGGCGCATCACCCGCGCCTTGCCCGCAAAGGCCTCGGCCTCGATCCGCAGGGTGAAGTGGCTCTCGCCCGCGCCGCTGTGCCCCGCGTGGCCGTGATGGCGGTCGCTGTCGTCCGCCAGCTCCAGCCGCGAGGGCGAGAAGACGGCTTCCAACTTGCCCCGAATAGCTTCCGCAACGGCGCCCATGACGCGACTCCCGCATGTCAATCCTTGAACGGAAATAGCGCTTGCTTACTCTAAGCGCCATGAGCCGGCCGTTCGAGTACCGCCCCAAATTCTATGACATCCGGGTCAGGCCGCCCAAGCCGGGCGAGGATGACCGCGTCGAGGACGTCCTGCGCCTGAAGCCGGGCGAGAAGCGCTGCGACCACCCCGACTGCAGCCTGCCCGGCTCGGCAAAGGCGCCGAAGTCGCGCGACATGCCCGACCAGCACTACTGGTTCTGTCAGCGGCACGCGGCCGAGTACAACAAGAACTGGAACTTCTACGCCGGCATGAGCGAGGCGCAGATCCGGGCCCAGCAGGAAACCGAGCGGATGACCGGCGGCCGCCCGACCTGGAGCTTCAAGGCCGACGCCAACTCGCGCGAGGCCGCGGCCCAGGCGGCCCGCGACGCCCGCGCCTTCGCCGACCCGTTCGGCATCTTCCGCGCCCAGCAGCGGCGGGCCGAATCGCACCGCACCGCAGCCGAGCGCGGGCTGGGCAAGCTGGAACGCCAGGCCCTGGCCGACCTGGACCTCGAGGCCGGCGCCGACAGCGCGACGATCAAGGCCAAGTACAAGGAGCTGCTTAAGCGCTGCCACCCCGACGCCAACGGCGGCGACCGCAGCGCCGAACACAAGCTCCAGCGCGTGATCAAGGCCTACAAGCAGCTACAGAAGTCGGGGATGGTGTAGGCGACCGAGCCGGCCGCGACGCCTTCGAAGAGTTTAAGCCGATGAAGAGTCCTACCGTCGTTCCGGCTGTCACCCTGGCCCTGCTCTTCACGCTGGGCGCGTGCGAGCGCCGACAGGCTCCAACATCGCCGTCTGCGTCCCAAGCGATGACGCCTTTACAGGCGCCTAAGGCGCAGACGCAGGCCGGCGCAGTCCGTCCACTGACGTTCAAGCAAGCCGATCCAGCAGCCGAGGTTAGCCTGACGCTATCGGCCGAGATCGGCCGTTATCCAGCCCTGCACATCCTGCTCTATGATCGAGAAACGGCCCAGCTCAAGGCGTTCGCGACCAAGGCCGAAGCGGACCGCAAGGCGGATGACGGGCAGTATCCGTGGCGTCAGTACACTGGCGAGCGTCAATGGGCGGTGGCGGCGGCCACACCCCGGCTGATCAGCCTGCGCGGGATGTGGCTCGACTATACCGGCGGCGCCCACCCGAACCACGGGTCCTCAGCCCTGCTTTGGGACACCGCCGCGAACAAGGAAATCAAGCCCGCCGCCCTGTTCCGCCCCGGCGCCGACATGAAGGCGCTGGACAAGGCCATCTGCGACGCGGTGGCCGCCGCCAAACGCCATCGCGAAGGCGCGGATCCGCTCGACGGCGTCTTCGGCTGCGTGAAGTGGACCGAGACCACGCTCGCGCTCGCGCCATCAACGGAGGCGGGCAAGTTCGGCGGCCTGATGGTTCTGATTGATCCCTATGTCGTCGGCTCCTACGCCGAGGGCGACTATGAGCTGATACTGCCGCTGTCGACATTCCGGTCCTTGCTGGCGCCGACCTATCTCGACGCCTTCGCCGGATCGCTCAAGTCGCCGGGCAATCCGGATGGGTCCCTTAGCTTGCGGATGTGAAGCCGAGCCACATCGCGCTCCCTTGCGACGCAAGGGCCGATTGGGCCATTGTCGCGCGCCGAAGTGCGGCGGGCCGGGGACCCCTTTCGATGACCGACAGCGATCCGGAGTGGCGCGCGCCCGTCGAGGCGCCGACGCCGGTGACGCCGGTGCCGTTCGGCAAGCCCTGGAGCATCTGGGCCTGGGGCGTCTTGCTGTCGAGCGCCGGCCTGACCCTGGCCGTGACGCCGAACGCGGCGCTGCAGCTGCTGAAGTCGCCGGTGGACGCCGCCAGCCTGCCCTGGATCCGGTTCTGCGGCCTTGTCCTGCTGGCCTACGCCATGGGCTATCACGTCGCCGGCTGGACCGGGCAGCGGACCTATATGCGGGCCTCCGTCGTGCTGCGGGTGCTGTCGCTGGTGGTGATCGGCGCCTTCGTCCTGGCCGACTGGCTGCCCAAGGCCTGGCTGGCCGTCGGCCTCGGCGACTTCGCCGGCGCCATGTGGACCACGCTGGAGCTCAGGTGGCGTCCGAAGCCGAAGGCGGCCTGATCCGCCGCCGGACCAGATAGGCGATCAGCCAGCAGGCCATCGCCCAGGCCCCGCCGACGCACCAGCCGGCCAGCACGTCGCTGGCCCAGTGGACGCCCAGATAGATGCGGCTGGCGCCGACCAGCAGGCTCAGCAGCACCGCCGCCCCGATCGCCAGCGCCTTGACCCGGCGCCGCTCGGAAAAGCGCGCGGCCAGCACGCCCAGGGTCAGGAACACCACCGCCGACAGCATGGCGTGGCCGGAAGGAAAGCTGGCGTTGACCGCCTCGACCGCGCGGAAGGCCATCTCCGGCCGCTCGCGCCCGAACAGGAGCTTCAGGCCCTGGCTGATCAGCAGGCCGCCGCCCGCGCCTGCGACCAGCAGCACCCCCTCGCCCCAGCGGCGCAGGCACGCCAGCAGGGCGAAGGCCAGCAGGATGACGAGGCCCAGCACCGTGACCGAGCCCAGGGCCGTCACATCGGTGGCGGCGATATGCAGCCATTCGGGCCCGACCAGGGTCCCCGGCCGGCCGTCGACGCGCAGGGCGCTGAGCACGGCCAGGTCGAGGGCGTGGGTCTCGCCCTCGGCCACCTCGTCGGCGATGGCCAGGAACGCCGTGGCCCCCAGCGCCACGATCAGCAGGGCGCTGGCCGCGCCGATCTCTTGGCGGGCCACGCTCAGAAGTCTTCGAAAGTCCAGGCGAAACATAGATCGGGCCCTCGTGTGGCAAAAACATTTCTCTTTTGAAACATGAACTTAAGCCAACCCGGCTCGTTCAGCTCAGGACCATGTGGAGCCCGCTAGGCTCTGATCCTGGACAAAGGAGATCGACATGAAACGCATTCTGACCGCTTCGGTGGCCGTGCTGATGCTGGCCAGCGGCGCCACCGCCGCCTCGGCCCAGGCCTATCGCCATGACGGCCGCTACGACAGCCGCGACCGCGCCTACGAGCAGGGCCGCCGCGACCAGGCCCGCCATGAGGCGCGCCAGGACCGCCGGGAGGATCGCCGCGAGTACCGCCGCTGGGCCAAGGGCCAGCGCCTGGACGCCCGCTATCGCGACCGCGCCTACTATGTCAGCGACTGGCGCCGTCACGGCCTGCGCGCCCCGCCGCGCGGCTACCAGTGGCGCAAGGTCGACAACCAGTACGTCCTGGCCGCCGTCGCCACCGGCCTGATCGCCTCGGTGATCATCGCCAATCGCTAAAAATCGACCCGGAAAGGGCGTCGCCGACGCGGCGCCCTCTTCCCTAACCAAGCGTCAAGGCGCTAATCGGGAGACATGCCCGAGTTCGCCGAAACCAGCTCCGCCCAAGATCCGCTGATCACCCTGGTCCCCGACAAGTGGGTGACGCTGCGCGACGCGTTCGGCGTCGACAGCGACATGAAGGTTCCGGCCTTCAGCCACCGCGATCCGCACGTGCCGGAGATCGACAGCGCCTATCGCTTCGATCCCCAGACGACCAAGGCGATCTGCGCGGGCTTCGCCAAGGACCGCCGCGTGATGGTCCAGGGCTATCACGGCACCGGCAAGTCGACCCACATCGAGCAGATCGCCGCGCGCCTGAACTGGCCGCTGGTCCGGGTGAACCTGGACAGCCACGTCTCGCGCATCGACCTCGTCGGCAAGGACGCCATCGTCCTGAAGGACGGCAAGCAGGTCACCGAATTCCGCGAAGGCATCCTGCCGTGGTCGCTGCAGCGCCCGATCGCCCTGGTGTTCGACGAATACGACGCCGGCCGTCCGGACGTGATGTTCGTGATCCAGCGCGTGCTGGAAGCCGGCGGCAAGCTGACCCTGCTGGACCAGAACCGCGTCATCCGCGCCAATCCGTACTTCCGCCTGTTCGCCACGACCAACACGATCGGCCTGGGCGACACCACGGGCCTCTATCACGGCACCCAGCAGATCAACCAAGGCCAAATGGACCGCTGGTCGATCGTCACGACGCTGAACTACCTCGAGCACGACGTCGAGGCGGCGATCGTCCTGGCCAAGAACCCTGGCTACGACACGGCCGAGGGCAAGCGCACCCTGGCCGCCATGGTCCGCGTCGCCGACATGACCCGCAACGCCTTCATGAACGGCGACATCTCGACGGTCATGAGCCCGCGCACCGTGATCACCTGGGCCCAGAACGCCGAGATCTTCGACCATGACGTGGCTTTGGCCTTCCGCCTGACCTTCCTGAACAAGTGCGACGAACTCGAACGCCCCACGGTGGCCGAGTTCTTCCAGCGCGCGTTCGGCACGGACCTCCCGGAGAGCGCGGCGCGGGTGAAGGTGGCTTAAGGCTATGCGAGGCGCGGCGCTAACTTCTAATCTTTTGGCTTAAAGGGCAGGCTACCGGTAGCGGCGAACGGTGCCCGCTTCGACCAGTAGCGGCGCGTCCCTTTGAGCTGCCTTCAACACCTCAGTGACATCCTCAACTTCAGGTTCCGACCACAGCTTATCCTCAAAGTTGAGACGCTGCCGCCCTTGCACAACTTTTGAAAGCCGCGCAACGGCTTCATAGCTAGCAATAGCAGCTTTATGCACTTGGTAGTCTTCGTGGAATATCACTACAGCCAATTTATCAAAGCGCCGCTCTTCGAATTTTGAGAACTCCCCTAATTGCCTTGATCCATTTCTGGCAGTCGGCCGCCTAGATTTAATTTGATATTTGATACCTTTATGCTGAGCATCGAACCCGGCTTTAGAGTTTGGCTGCAATTCCCAGCCATAGGCCTCCTTGAACAGGTACTCTGCATAACAACCTGTCAAGTTTGACGTCCTAACAACCTTCCGCGCAAAAAGCTCCGCTCCAACTTCCGCGCTCAACTGAAAC
>NZ_QFQZ01000041.1 GCF_003243465.1 Caulobacter segnis | reverse complement strand
GAGGCGGCTATCTATCCAACCTCGTTTTCCGTGTCAAATCGTTTTTTTCAAAACTTTTCGAACCGGACCGGCGAGCCCTGAAAATCCAGGAAGCGCCAGAGTGGCAAGCTTTTAGAGAAGCCGGCCAAGTCAGTCAAGCGATTTTTCGAGAAAGCCTCAAAGCGTCTACTTAACTAACCTTTCATCGCGCCGCTGAATTCTTGCGAAGTCTTGGCGGCGATGATCGGAGCGGCGCTTCTATAGAGGCGACATTCCGAAGTCAACCAACTCTTTTCGACTTTTTCGCATCACCGGAAAGCCGGAAGCGAAGAGACAAAAAGAAGACCCTCAGGGCTGCCGAAGCCGCCCCTGCGGATCCATCATCGAGTCGATTGGAGCGCGGTATCTAGCCAAGCGTCTTGGGCGATGCAAGCTCCCTTTCGAGGGCCGCGTCGTCCGGTCGCGAAGCCGTTCCGAGCGAGGCGTTGATCTAGTCCCCGCCCCGCGGTCTGGCAACCCCCTCGCGACAATATAACGACGCTCTTTTGAAGAAGCCTTGGAACCTTTCCCGGACACACCCTCCGGAACGCGAGCTAGTGCTGGCTCTCAGGGAGGCGCACGACTAAGCCGTCCAAGGCGTCGGTCACCTTGATCTGGCACGACAGGCGGCTGTTGGGCTCGACGTTCTCGGCGAAGTCCAGCATCGACTCTTCCATCGCCGACTTGTCGCCGGTCTTGGAGAGCCAGGCTTCGTCGACATAGACGTGGCAGGTCGCGCAGGCGCAGGCGCCGCCGCAATCAGCGTCGATGCCCGGCACGTTGTTCTTCACCGCGCCCTCCATGACCGTCAGGCCCGGCTTGACGTCCAGGGCGTGCTCGGTCCCGTCGTGTTCGATGTAGGTGATCTTGGCCATGGGGCTCCCGTTATCCTTAGAGCGGCTTTACGCCGCCACTTCCTTCATGGACACCGACGTATCGGCAAGCTTCGCCGCGTTCACCGGCGTGCGTTTGGCGATCAGCTGCTTGCCGGCCATGAATTCCGGCGGCGCATTGACCGCTTCGACGGCCTGCAGCAGGTCGCCCTTCAAATGAAAGACCGCGAACTTGGCCGCGGCGACATCGCCTCGCACCACCTGGCGGTCGGCCTCAAACGGCAGGCCGGCGATCTGGAGCTTCAGGTCGTACTGGTCCGACCAGAACCACGGCACTTCCGGCGCCGGGCCGGGCCGGCCGAGAATCGCCGACGCCGCTTGTTTGGCCTGCTCCAGGGCGTTGGGCACACTCTCTAGCCGGAACTGGCGCTCATAGAGTGGCAGGGGACGGTGAGTGACGTCGCCAATCGCGAAGATCGCAGGATCCTCTGTCCGCGCCTCGAGATCGACAACCACGCCATTGGCGGTCGTCAGGCCCGCGTCCTTGGCCAGTTCGTCATTGGGAATCGCGCCAACGCCAACGAGGGCGACATCGCACGGCAGCACGCGACCATCCGACAGGCGCACGCCCCTGATGTGGTCGTCGACGCCCTCGAACGCCTCGACGCCGGCGTTCAGTTCGAACGTGACGCCCCGGCCTCGGTGGTAGTCCTGGAAGAAAGTCGAAAGAGTCTCGCAGGCGACACGAGCGAGTACGCGGCTCTCGCGCTCGATCACCACGACCTCGGCGCCGAGCGCCCGGGCGGAGGCGGCGGCCTCCAGCCCGACATAGCCGCCGCCGATCACCGCCAGCCGCTTGCCGGGACCCAGAGCGTGCTTAAGCAGCTCGGCGTCCGCCGCGGTGCGCAGCGCCAGGACGCCGGCGAGATCCGCGCCGGGAATCGGCAACTGACGGGCGCGGGCGCCGGTGGCCAGGATCAGGAAGTCGTAGGAAATGGCCTCGCCCGAGGCGAGCGTGACGGTCTTGGCGGAACGATTGATGCGTTCGGCGACGCCTGACAGGCGCAGGAAGACATTGTTCTCGCCGTACCAGTCGGCCGGCTTGAGGGCGAGGGAGTCGGCGTCGGCCTCGCCCTTCAGCCAGGCCTTGGACAGCGGCGGGCGTTGATAGGGCAGGAGCGGCTCGTCGCCGATCAGGACAATCCGGCCTTCGTGACCGTATTGACGCAGGAACGCGGCGGCCGAACCGCCCGCATGACCCGCGCCGACGATGACGACGCAGGCGTTCTGATTGGCTTCAGCGCTCAATGACGCCCTCCCTTTCGTCAAAAATGACGGCGGCGTCACCTATTGGCAAGCGCCTTCGATCGAGGCGGATACATAAAGGGCGACGGTTCGACATCGAAGCCGCCGCCCCATGCACTTCTGGAAACCGCGTCAGACGACGCGCTCGACCATCATCTTCTTGATTTCGGCGATGGCTTTGGCCGGGTTCAGCCCCTTGGGGCAGACCTGGGCGCAGTTCATGATCGTGTGGCAGCGATACAGCTTGAAGGGATCCTCAAGCGCGTCGAGGCGGTCGCCGGTGGCCTCGTCGCGGCTGTCGATCAGCCAGCGATAGGCGTGCAGCAGGGCCGCCGGTCCCAGATACTTGTCGCCGTTCCACCAGTAGCTGGGGCACGAGGTCGAGCAGCAGGCGCACAGGATGCACTCGTAAAGACCGTCGAGCTTCTCGCGGTCTTCCGGCGACTGACGCCACTCGGCCTGGGGCTCTGGGGTGTCGGTGTGCAGCCAGGGCTCGATCGAGGCGTACTGGGCGTAGAACAGCGTCAGGTCCGGGATCAGGTCCTTGACCACCGGCATGTGCGGCAGCGGGCTGATCTGGACGGCCTTGCCCGGGACCTCGGCCCAGCCGTGGGTGCAGGCCAGGGTGTTGCGGCCGCCGATGTTCATCGAGCACGAGCCGCAGACGCCTTCCCGGCACGACCGGCGGAAGGCCAGGGTCGGGTCGATGGTGTTCTTGATGTATAGCAGCGCGTCCAGGACCATCGGCCCCACGGCGTCCATGTCGACGTCGTAGGTGTCCCAGCGCGGATTGCCGCCCGATTCCGGGTCGTAGCGGTAGATCTTGAAAGTCTTGACCTTCTTGGCGCCCGCGGGAGCCGGCCAGTGCTTGCCGGCCTTGACCTGCGAGTTCTTGGGGAGTGCGAGTTCGACCATCGGACCCTCAGTAGACCCGTTGCTTCGGCGGGATGTAGGCGATGTCGTCGGACATCGTGTAGCTGTGCACCGGGCGGTAATCGATCTTCACCTTGCCCGACTGGTTATCCAGCCACGCCAGGGTGTGCTTCATCCACTCGGTGTCGTTGCGGTCGGCGAAGTCCTCGCGGGCGTGGGCGCCGCGGCTTTCGGTGCGGTTGGCCGCGCCGTTCACCGTGACCACCGCCTGGCCGATCAGGTTGTCGAACTCCAGGGTCTCCATCAGGTCCGTGTTCCACACGAGGCCACGGTCGGAAACCTTGATGTCGCTCTTCTTGTCCCAGACGGCCTGCAGGCGCTTCACGCCGCTGTCCAGGCTCTCGCCGGTGCGGAACACCGCGGCGTCTTCCTGCATCGCCTTCTGCATTTCGAGGCGCAGCTCGGCGGTGCCGGTCGAGCCCGAGGCGTTGCGGAAGCGATCGAAGCGCGCCAGGTGAGCTTCGGTCTGGACGTCCTTCAGTTCCGGCTGCTTGGCGCCGGGCTTGAGGATCTCGGCGCAGCGCAGGGCCGCGGCGCGACCGAACACCACGAGGTCGATCAGCGAGTTGGAGCCCAGGCGGTTGGCGCCGTGCACCGACACGCAGGCCGCTTCGCCCACGGCCATCAGGCCCGGGATGACTTGGTCGGGGTTGTCGCCATTCTTGGTGACGACTTCGCCGTGATAGTTCGTCGGGATGCCGCCCATGTTGTAGTGCACGGTCGGCAGCACCGGGATCGGCGCCTTGGTGACGTCGACGCCGGCGAACACCTTGGCGGTCTCCGAGATGCCGGGCAGGCGCTCGTGCAGGATCTTCGGATCCAGGTGGTCGAGGTGCAGGAAGATGTGGTCCTTGTTCGGGCCCACGCCGCGACCTTCGCGGATCTCGATGGTCATCGCGCGGCTGACCATGTCGCGGGGCGCCAGGTCCTTCACCGACGGGGCGTAGCGCTCCATGAAGCGCTCACCTTCCGAGTTGGTCAGGTAGCCGCCTTCGCCGCGAGCGCCCTCGGTGATCAGGCAGCCGGCGCCGTAGATGCCGGTCGGGTGGAACTGCACGAATTCCATGTCCTGCAGCGGCAGGCCGGCGCGCAGGGCCATGGCGTTGCCGTCGCCCGTGCAGGTGTGGGCCGAGGTCGCCGAGAAGTAGGCGCGGCCGTAACCGCCCGTGGCCAGGATCACCATCTGCGCCTGGAAGCGGTGCAGGGTGCCGTCGTCGAGCTTCCACGCGGTCACGCCACGGCAGACGCCGTCGTCCATGATCAGGTCGAGGGCGAAGTACTCGATGAAGAACTCGGTGTCGTGGGCCAGGGACTGGCCATACATCGTGTGCAGCATGGCGTGACCGGTTCGGTCGGCCGCCGCGCAGGTGCGCTGGATCGGGCCTTCGCCGAAGTTCTTGGTCATGCCGCCGAAGGCGCGCTGATAGATCTTGCCGTCAGCCGTGCGCGAGAAGGGCACGCCCCAGTGCTCGAGCTCGTAGACCGCCGCAGGCGCGTTGCGGGTCAGGTACTCGATGGCGTCCTGGTCGCCCAGCCAGTCCGAACCCTTGACGGTGTCGAACATGTGCCAGCGCCAGTCGTCCTGGCCCATGTTGCCGAGCGAGGCCGAGATGCCGCCCTGCGCGGCCACGGTGTGGCTGCGGGTCGGGAACACCTTGGTGATGCAGGCGGTCTTCAGGCCGGCCTGAGCGGCGCCGAGCGCGGCGCGGAGGCCCGAGCCGCCGGCGCCGACGACGACGACGTCGAACTTGTGGTCGATGAACTTGTAGGCCGACATCAATGGGCTCCGGTCACGGTCAGGGCCACCTTCAGGATCGAGAAGATCCCGACGGCGCCAGCCAGCACGCAGACGAACAGATTGCCGATCACCAGGGCCGACTTGCTCGTGAAGCGGTGGATATAGTCTTCGATCACCACCTGGACGGCGTTCGACAGGTGCACCAGCGCCGAAATCAGCAGCAACACCAGCAGGACGGCGTTCAGCGGGTGGCCCAGCCAGGCGGCGACGGTGTGCTGGTCGGCGCCGATCAGCCTCAAGGCGCTGTAGACGCCCCACAGGCTCAGCGGCGCCAGGGCCAGGCCCGAGACACGCTCGGTGATGAAGTGCGAGACGCCGTGGTGCGACGAGCCCAGGCCGCGGGCGCGCGACAGCGGCGTGCGGAACTGGATCGGTTGGAAAAGGTCGTTCTTGCTCATGATCAGAACGCTCCGTTCGCGCCGGCGATGACCCAGGTCACGATCGTCGCCACGACCGCGAAGGCGATCGCCATGGCGCCGGTCATGTCGGCGGTGCGGGGCAGGAAGCCCTTGCCCGCGTCCCAGAAGGTCTGGCGGATGGTGTAGGCGACGTTGAAGAAGACCGCGAAGGTCTCGCCCAGCAGCACCAGCTTGCCGATCGGCGAGCCCAGAAGGCCGACATAGCCGGCATACGCTTCGGGACCGGCGGCCAGGGCGGCGGCCCAGCCCGCTAGAATGACGGCGCCGACCCACAGGCCCACCACGCAGGCGCGGTGCAGGATCGAGCAGGCCATCGTGATATGCCAACGCCACACCTGCAGGTGCGGCGACATCGGGCGCTCGGGCAGCCCCCGGCTGGTGTCGGTCATGGGAGGTCCAACCTCAGTAGCCTTTTTGCGTTGCGGGATGCTTTTAAGCGTGGGGACTTAGCTGTCAATTAAACGGCGCCCTCTTGAGAAACGTTCTCAACCCCATCACCGGTATCCCCGCGGAACAGTAAGGCGTAGCTTGCGTTATCGTCGATCGTTACGGGGTGGGCTGGGCTTCAGATGAGCGAGACGATCGATTTTCGCGAAATATTCGATCGCATCCCCTCGCCGTACATGTTGGTCGACCGCGATCTTCGATACGTCGCCGCGAACGCGACCTATTTGAACACGCTTCATAGGCGATGGGATGAGATCGAGGGCATGTTCGTCTTCGACGCCTTTCCCTCCGAGGGCGAGAGCCGCGCCCAGGTCGAGGGGGCGCTGGTCCGAGCTCGCGACACCGGCGAAGTCACCGAATTGCCCCTTATCCACTATGCTATCGAGCGCCCCGCGCATCTGGGGGGCGGCTTCGAGGACCGGATCTGGAGCGCCACCCACACGCCGATTCCCGACGAGACCGGCGCGGTTCGCTACATTCTCCAGCACACCCAGGACGTAACGGCGATCCAGCGCCTGAAGGAAGCCGCTTTCGGCTCGCGCTCGGCGGCCATGCTGGGCGACGACGTGCTACGGCGGGCGGAAACTGTGCAGTCTCAGAGCCGACAGCTGCGCAACCTGTTCATGCAGGCTCCAAGCTTCATGGCGGTGCTGCGCGGCCCCGACCACGTCTTCGACCTGGTCAACAACGCCTACAGCCAATTGATCGGCGACCGCGAGGTGACGGGCCTGCCGTTGCGAGACGCCCTGCCGGAAGTGGCGGAGCAAGGCTTCATCGACCTCCTCGATCGGGTCCTGACCAGCCGGGAAGCGTTTGTCGGCCGCCGGGTGAAGGTCGCCCTTCACCGGGAAGATGGCGCGCCGCTCGAGGAGCGTTACCTCGACTTCGTCTACCAGCCGATCATCGAGCCGGACGGAACCGCCTCCGGCGTCTTCGTCGAAGGCGTCGACATCACGGATCAGGTGCAGGCCGACGAGCGCCAGCGGCTGCTGCTCGACGAGCTGAACCACCGGGTCAAGAACACCCTGGCCACCGTACAGGCGATCGCCCAGCAGACCTTGCGCGGCGCCGGCGATCCGGCCGCGTTCGCCGAGGCCTTCGAGTCGCGCCTGCTGGCCCTGTCCCAGACCCACAACGCCCTGACCGACAGCCAGTGGGCCGGCGCTGGTCTGCGGCAGATCCTCAGTCAGGAGCTGGGTCCCTACGGCGCCGAGCGCGTCGCGATGGACGGCGAGGACGTCCACCTGCCCGCTCGCGTGGCGCTCTCTCTCGGGATGGTGTTCCATGAATTGGCGACCAACGCCGCCAAGTACGGCTCGCTGTCGACCGCCGGCAGGCTGATGCTGAGCTGGTCCGTCACCGGCGAAGGCAGCCTGGTCTTCGAATGGCGCGAGATCGGCGGACCACCCGTCGCGCAACCCAGACGCCGAGGCTTCGGCTCAAGGCTGATCGAGCGCAGCATCACCGGCGAGCTGCGCGGCCACATCGCCTTCGACTATGACGAATCCGGCCTCGTGGTCCGCTTCGACGCCCCGCTCGCCCACGCTTTTTAGAGCTTGGCGAACACCGTCAGGGCTAGGTGCTGCAGCAGCATGATGGTCTTGGCGTCACGGATACGGCCATCGGCGATCATGGCCAGGGCCTCGTCGATCGCCAATTCCAGCACCTCGATGTCCTCGCCCTCGTCGGGATGACCGCCGCCCTCGCCGATCCGCATCGAGGCGTCGTATTCGGCGACGAAGAAGTGCAGGATCTCGGTCACAGAGCCTGGGCTCATGAAGGCCTCGAACACCTTGCGGACCTCGCCCAGGCGATAACCCAGCTCTTCCTCGACCTCGGCGCGGATGCGCGCTTCGGGCTCGGCGTTGTCGAGAAGCCCCGCCGCCGCCTCGATCAGAAGATCGTCGTAGCCGTTGACGAAGGCCGGATAGCGGAACTGCTTGACCAGCAGCACGGTTCGGTTGGCGAGGTTGTAGGGCAGCAGCACAGCGCCATTGCCCCGGTCGTAGTGCTCGCGGCTCTGGGTCTGCCAGGTCCCGTCGCGCCGCTTCCAGTCGAAGGTCGTGGTCTTCAGGACGTACCATTTGTCGGACAGAAGCTTGGTCTCGCGGACGCGGACGCGATCTTGGACGGACATGCGGTGCTCCTCACTCAATCGCGGACGCGCGAGACATAGTCGGCCGATCGCATTTCCTGCAGGCGGGAAACGGTGCGCTCGAATTCAAAGGCGCCGTCGCCCTCGGGATAAAGGGCCTCGGGCTCGGCCTCGGCCAGGGCCACCAGCTTGGCGTCGGCTTCGTAGAGGGCGTCGATCAGGGTGTTGAACCGCTTGGCGGCGTCGCGCCGGGCGGGCGTCAGGCACGGCACGTCCTCGAGAAAGACCGTGTGGAAGCGCTCGGCCAGGGCCAGGTAGTCCTGGGGCCCCAGCGCCTGCTGGCAAAGGCTGGCGAACGAGGCGCGGACGAGGCCGCCGGACGCGCGCGGCAGTCGCATCTTGCGGCCCAGCACCTCCAGCGTCGCGCCCGTCTCCGGCGCGCCGTCCAGCATGTCGGCCCACAGCCGCTCGAACTCGGCCTGGCTGGCCTTGTCGATCGGCGACAGCCAGGTGCGGGCGGCGCGCAGGCGGTCCAGCCGGAAGTCGACCGGTCCGCGCACGGCGACGATGTCCAGCGCCGACTTCAGCATGTCGATGAAGGGCAGGAAGAGCTGGCGGTTCAGTCCGTCCTTGTAGAGGTCCTCCGGCGGCCGGTTCGAGGTCGCCACCAGAGTCACGCCGCGCGCGAACAGGGCCTCGAACAGCCGCCCCAGGATCATGGCGTCGGCGATGTCGGTGACCTGCAGCTCGTCGAAGCACAGCAGGCGGGCGTTCTGGGCGATCAGCTCCGCGGTCGGCGCGATCGGATCGTCGCCCTTGGACTGGCCAAAGCGCGCCTTGCGCGCCGCCGCGTCGCCCTTGCGCCAAGCGTCGATGTCGGCGTGGACCTCGGCCATGAAGGCGTGGAAGTGAATCCGCCGCTTCTTGGCGACTGGCGCGCTGTCGAAGAACAGGTCCATCAGCATGGACTTCCCCCGCCCGACCGGGCCCCACAGATAAACGCCGCGCTGGCTCTTGGGCTTGCGGCCGAACAGCGAGAAGCCGGGCTCGCCGGCGGAGTCCAGGTCGGCTTCCAGCCGCGACAGAGCCTCGACGGCGGCGGCCTGGGCGGCGTCGGGGCGGATCTCGCCCTGGGCCAGGCGCTCGCGATAGGCGGTGCGAAGGGATGTCGGCATCGGGCATTGCGGTTAGCGCGTGCGCGGCGCGGGGGAAAGGGCTTTGCGCCCTCAACATGGCCGGAGCGACGCGCTATGGGGTGAAGATGAACACCTTTCCCCTGGCCGACGAGGCCGCCACCCAGGCGCTGGGTCGCCAGCTGGCGGCGAGCTTGCGCCCCGGCGACGCAATCTGCATGACCGGTCCGCTGGGCGCCGGCAAGTCGACCCTGGCCCGCGCCTTGATCCGCGCCCTGACGACGCCGGACGAGGAGGTGCCGAGCCCGACCTTCACCCTGGTGCAGTTCTACGATACGCCTGGCTTCTCCCTCGCCCACTTCGATCTCTACCGCCTGACCGATCCCGACGAGGCCTATGAGATCGGCCTGGACGAGGCGCTGGACGGCGGCGTCGCCCTGATCGAGTGGCCGCAGCGACTGGAAGGGCGTTTGCCGCCAAATCGGCTCGATATAGACATCGCCCTGGACGGCGACGCGCGACGCGCCACGCTCGTCGGACATGGTAGTTTCGAAGGACGTTCCCTTGAATCCTGAACGTGAAGCGGCCAAGGCCGCATTCCTGGAGGCCCACGGCTTCGGCGACGTCCGCCGCCAGCCGCTGGGCGGCGACGCCTCGACGCGAAGCTACGAGCGCCTGCATCGGGGCGAGCAGAGTTTCATCTTCATGGACCAGCCGCCGTCGCTGGAGACCGCGCCCTGCCCGCCGGACGCGACGCCGGAACAGCGCGCGGCGCTGGGCTTCAACGCGCTCTACCGCTTGGCGGCCGGGCGGGTAGACGCCTTCGTCGCCTGCGCGGGCTGGCTGAAGGCCCAGGGTCTCTCCGCCCCCAAGGTGCTCGCCGCCGACGCGGCGACGGGCTTGGCGGTGCTCGAAGATCTGGGCGATGACCTCTACGCCCGCGTGATCGAGGCCGGCAGCGACGAGGGGCCACTGTATGACGCCGCGATCGACGGCCTGCTCATCATGCACGCCGCGCCGACGCCGAAGGTGCTGAGCTATGACGGATCGAGCTGGCCGCTGCTGACCTATGACGGTCTGGCCCTGAAGACGGCCCACGACCTGTTCGTCGAGTGGCAGCCGAAGTTCCGGGACGTGACCTTTGACGCCGCCGCCTTGGCGGAATGGGAGGCGATTTGGGCGCCGATCCGCGCCAAGGGCGAGGCCGAGGCCACCGTCTTCTGCCACCGCGACTATCACGCCGAGAACTTGATCTGGCTGCCGGAGCGCCAGGGCGCGGCGCGGGTCGGCATGCTGGACTTCCAGGACGCGGTGCTGGCCCATCCGGCCTGGGACCTGTCGATGCTGCTGCACGACGCCCGCCGCACGGTCTCGCCCGAGCGGGAAGCGGCCTGCCTCGACCGCTACCTGGCGGCGCGGACCGAGCTCGACCGCACGGCCTTCCTGGCGGACTACCACGCGCTCGGCGCACTCAACATCATCCGGATCCTCGGCATCTTCGCGCGGCTGGTGACCCGCGACGGCAAGCCCCGCTACGCCGACTTCATCCCGCGCCTGTGGGTCTATCTGGACGTCTGCTTCGCCGATCCGGCGCTCGCCGACCTCAAGGCCTGGTTCGACGCTCACGTGCCCCTGGAGACGCGCCGATGAGCGGGCCGCCAATGGCTCCTAAGATCGCGATGGTGCTGGCCGCGGGCCTCGGCACGCGCATGCGCCCCCTGACCAACGACCGCCCCAAGGCCCTGGTCGAGGTCGCCGGCAAGCCGCTGATCGACCACATGCTGGACCGCCTGGCCGCCGCCGGGGTCGAGACCGCCGTGGTCAATGTCCACTATTTCGCCGACCTAGTCGAAGCCCACCTCAAGGCCCGCGAGACCAAGGGGCTGGGACCGCGCATTGTCATCTCCGACGAGCGCCCGAAGGCTCTGGAGACGGGCGGCGGGATCAAGCACGCCCTGCCGCTGCTGGGCGACGGCCCCGTCTTCGTCGCCAACATCGACTCGATCTGGATCGAGCACGGCGCGGCGGCGGTCGACGCGGTCGCGGCCGCCTGGGACCCGGCCACCATGGACGTCTGCCTGATGCTGGCCTCGACCAGCGGCTCGCTGGGCTTCCACGACAGCGGCGACATCTTCCTGTTGGAGGACGGGGTCGTTCGCTTCAAGGACGCGGGCGAAAGGGCGCCGCTGGTCTATGTGGGCGTGCATATCTGCAAGCCTGAGATCACCGCCGACGGTCCAGACGGCCCGTTCTCGCTGCTGCCGCTCTGGAAGCGCCTGGCCGCCGATCACCGCGTCCATGGCGTCGCGCCGGACGGGCTCTGGATGCACGTGGGCGATCCCGACGCCAAGTTGGCCGCCGAAGCGAGACTCGCTGAAAGATGAGCGCCCCGGCACCCTTCTTCGACCGTGAGGGGCCCCGCTGGTTCTCGATACCCGCGCACCGGCCGTTCGTCGACGATCTGGCGCGCGGCCTGCTGAATGCTTTGGAGCCGCTGGGCCCGGAAGCCCTGCCGCGCGCGACGGTCCTGACGCCCACCCGCCGCGGGGCCCGCGCCCTGGCCGACGCCTTCCTGGCGGTCGGCGGCGGACGGGCCCTGCTGCTGCCGCAGATCCGCCCGCTGGGCGACCTCGACGAGGGCGAGCCGCCATTCGAGCCCGGCGAGCTCGCCATCGACCTGCCGCCCGCCATCGCCTCGCGCCGTCGCCGGTTCGAGCTGGCGCGGCTGGTCGTCGATCACGGGAGTCTGCTGTCGTTCAAGCCGGGTCCGGTCCAGGCCCTGGAGCTGGCCAAGGCTCTCTCCGACTTCCTCGACAGCTGCCAGATCGAGGAGATCGATTTCGACGACAAGCTGGACGGCTTGGCGGAAGGCGACCTCGCCCAGCACTGGCAGGTCTCCGCGCGGTTCCTGAAGGCCGTGCTGCGCGCCTGGCCCGAGAGGCTGAAGACGCTGGGCCTGATCGACGTCTCCGAGCGCCGCGTGCGGCTGCTGCGCGCGCTGGAGAAGCAATGGTCGGAAAACCCGCCGACCGAGGTGCTGGTCGCCGCCGGTTCGACCGGCACCGCGCCCGCCACCGCCGACCTGCTGCGCGTCGTCGCCGCCGCGCCGAAGGGCGCCGTGGTGCTGCCTGGCCTCGACGAGGACCTGGCCGACAGCGCCTGGACCCGGATCGAGGGGACGCAGGGCGAGCAGCATCCGCAAGGCGCCATGAAGCGCCTGCTGGACCGGGCCGGCGTCGCGCGTGGCGACGTCCGCGCCTGGGTCCCCGATGCCGATAGCCGGGGCCGCTGGCGCCGCCGGATCGTCAACGAGGCCCTGCGCCCGGCCGAAGCCACCGCCGACTGGCTGGCCCAGATCGCCGCCCTGCGCGCCGAGGCGCCGGACCTCGACCCCATCGCCGAGGGTCTGACCGGCTTCTCCGTCATCGCCGCCCGCGCCGAGGAAGAGGCCGCCGGCGCCTGCGCCTTGCTGCTGCGCGAGGCGCTGGAGACGCCGGACAAGACCGCCGCCCTCGTGACGCCGGACCAAACCCTGGCCCGCCGGGTCATGACCCGCCTGCAGCGCTGGGGCGTGATCCCCGACAGTTCGGCCGGCGCGCCGCTGGCCGCCGCCGGCTCGGCGATCCTGGCCCTGCACTTGGCGCGTCTCGTCGAAGAGCCGCTCAATCCGGTGCGCTTGCTGGCCGTGGCCAAGCATCCGCTGGTGCTGGGCGAGGACGAGGGAGAGGCCGCCGCCCTGCTGGAACGCAAGGGCCTGCGCGGCGCCGCGCCAAGCTCTGTCAAGGTTCTGCGGACGCGCCTGAAGGACGCGCCCAAGGCTCTCGCCCTCTGCGAGCGCGTGCTGGCCGCCGTTGACCATGCCGCCAGCCCCTATGCCGACGGCTACGCCCGCCCCTGTCACGCGGC
Source organism: Caulobacter segnis (assembly GCF_003243465.1). Lineage (GTDB taxonomy): Bacteria > Pseudomonadota > Alphaproteobacteria > Caulobacterales > Caulobacteraceae > Caulobacter > Caulobacter segnis_A. The sequence continues at coordinate 28,005 of NZ_QFQZ01000041.1, read as the reverse complement.
CAAGGCCCTGGTCGAGGCGCTGGAAGGCCTGATCGCCCCGGCTCGCCTGTGGGCCGGCGGCGCGGGCGAGTGCCTGGGCGCGCTGATGGCGGCCCTGATCCAGGACGGCGAGCCCTTGCCCGACGCCTCGCCCCAGGCCTTCGCCGACATCCTGGACCGCCTGGTCAACGAGGAGACCGTCCGCGTCGGCGGCGCCACCCACCCGCGCCTGCGCATCCTGGGCGCGATCGAGGCCCGCCTGGTGCGCGCCGACCGCCTGGTGCTGGCGGGGCTGGAGGAAGGCGTCTGGCCGCAGGGCGCGCCGATCGATCCCTTCCTGTCGCGGCCGATGCGACAGCGCCTAGGCCTGCCGCCGCCCGAGCGCCGCGTGGGCCTGACCGCCCATGACTTCGCCCAGGCCGCCAGCGCGCCCGACGTGGTGCTGGTCCACTGCGAGCGGCGCGGCGGCGCGCCGGCCGTCGAGTCGCGCTGGCTGTGGCGGCTGAAGACCCTGGCCGCCGGCGCTGGCCTGGCCCTGCCCCGCCGCGACGACGTGCTGGACTGGGTCCGCGCCCTCGACGCGCCCGGTCACTACGCCCCGATCGCCCGCCCTGCCCCGACCCCGCCGGTCGAGGACCGGCCGCGCAAGATGGCCGTCACGCGCGTCGAGGCCCTGACCCGCGATCCCTACGCCGTCTGGGCCCGCGATATCCTCAAGCTCTACCCGCTGGAGCGCCCCGACGAGCCGGTCGAGGCCCGCGCGCGCGGCACGGCCATCCACGCGGCCTTCGAAAAGTTCGCCGAGACCTATCCCGACGCCGTGCCCGCCGACGCGGCCGCCGTGTTCGAGCGCTTCTATATCGAGGCCCTCGTCGGCGCGGGCATGCCGCCCACTGCCCTGGCCCGCGAGAAGGCCCTGGCCCGCGAGGCCGCCCAGTGGGTCGCCGACTGGGAGCGCCACCGGCGGGCCAACGCCCGCAAGATCGTGGTCGAGGCCGAGGGCAAGCTGGAGCTCTCGATCAACGGCCGCCCCTTCACCCTGACGGCCAAGGCCGATCGCATCGAGCCGACGCCCGACGGAACGGCCCACATCCTCGACTACAAGACCGGCGCGGCGCCGTCGCAGAAGCAGGTCGACACCGGCTTCTCGCCGCAGTTGACCCTGACGGCGGCGATCCTGATGAACGGCGGCTTCCCGGACCTTGGAAGCCCCGCGCCGGGCGAGCTGACCTATGTCCGTGTCACCGGACGGCGGCCGGCGGGCGAAGAGCAGGTGCGCGCCCTGTCCGGCGGCGAGAGCGAGGAGGCCGCGCGCAAGGCGATGGACGGCCTCGTCAAGCTGATCGCCCGCTATGACGATCCGGGCGAACCCTACCGCTCGCGGGTCGCCCCGCAGTTCGTGAAGGAGCACCCCGGCGACTACGCCCACCTGGCGCGGGTGTTCGAATGGTCCACCACCGGCGACGACGGAGAGGGCGAATGAGGGTCATGTCTCTCCTCCCCCTCAGGGGGAGGTGGCCCAGCGGGCCGGAGGGGACAGCTCGGCCAACGTCCAGCTGGCCCCCTCAGTCGCTTCGCGACAGCTCCCCCAGCAGGGGAGCAGAGTCATGATGATCGACCCTCAGCGCATCGCAGCCGATCCGGCGATCTCGGCCTTCGTCACGGCCAACGCCGGCTCGGGCAAGACCAAGACCCTGATCGACCGGGTCGCGCGCCTGCTGCTGGCCAAGGTCGCGCCCGAGGCGATCCTGTGCGTCACCTACACCAAGGCCGCCGCCGCCGAGATGCAGCGCCGCCTGTTCGAGCGGCTGGGCAAGTGGTCGGTCACCAGCGACGCGGACCTCCGCGCCGAGCTGATCAAGCTGGTCGGCGACGGCGCGGTCTATGACGCCGAGCGCCTGTCGAAGGCCCGCGCCCTGTTCGCCCAGGCGCTCGAGACCCCAGGCGGCCTTAAGATTCAGACCATCCACGCCTTCTGCGAGAAGCTGTTGCGGCGCTTCCCGCTGGAGGCCGGCGTCTCGCCGGGCTTCACGGTGATGGACGACCAAGCCGGCGCCGCCATCGCCCGCGCCGCCCGTCGCGCCGTCGCGAACTGGGTCGACACCCACGACGACGCGTTCGCCCAGGCCTATGCCCGCTTCTCGGTGGCGCTGGACTTCCAGAGCTTCGAGGCGATGTTCACGGGCTTCGAGGCGCGGCGGGGCCAGATCATGGCCTATGTCCAGCGCTGCGGCGGCCTGGCCGAGGCCATCGCCGACGCCTGGAAGCGCTGCGGCTTCGACGCGCCGACCTCGGCCGAGGACCTAGCCGCGCGAGCCATGGCCCGGCTCGACCTCGGCGCCTGGCGCGCGGCCGCGGCCGTGCTGTTCGACGGCGGCGGCAAGCAGGACGCCAAGTACGCCGAAGCCCTGGCCGCCGTGGCCCGCGATCCGGACGCCACCCTGGAGCTGGCCCTGCGCGCCCTGTTCACCGAGGGCGGCGAAGGGACGCCCGCGACCTGGCCGGCCAAGACCTCGGGTCTGAAGAGCCGCGAGGACCTGCGCGAGGCCCTGCTGCTGGAACAGGCCAAGCTGGAGACCGCCCGGGAACAGGTCCGCGCCGCCAAGGTGGCCGAGGACACCGAGAGCGCCCTGCTGCTGGCCGGCCTCTATATCGAGCGCCACATGGCCGAGAAGGCGGCGCGCGGGGCGCTCGACTTCACCGACCTGATCGACAAGACCCGCGTCCTGCTGACCGAGAAGGTCGAGGCTGCCTGGGTGCTCTACAAGCTGGACGGCGGCGTCGATCACATCCTGCTGGACGAGGCCCAGGACACCGCCCCCGAGCAGTGGGAAATCCTGCGCGCCCTGACCGCCGACTTCTTCGCCGGCGAGACGTCCGAAGGCTGGAGCGGCCGCCGCGCCGAACGCACCCTGTTCATCGTCGGCGACGAGAAGCAGTCGATCTATTCATTCCAAGGCGCGGACCCCACGCGCCTGCTGGAGGAGACCCAAGGCTATATCGCCCGGATCGAGGCGGTCGGCGCGGTCGGCAAGGGCGTGCCGCTGACGGTGTCGTACCGCTCGACCCACGAGGTTCTGAGCTTCGTCGACGCCCTGTTCTCCGATCCCGAGACCCGCGAAGGCGTGCCGCCGCCGGTCGGCCACGACCTTGTCCGCCACGAACTGTTCCGCCACGGCCACCCGGGCTGCGTCGACCTGTGGCCCCTGACCCGCGAACTGCCCGGCGAGGAACGCGAGGCCTGGGAGGCGCCGCTGGACGCCGAGGGCGAGCGCAGCGCCAACCGACGGCTCGCCGAAGCCATCGCCGCCGAGACGGCCGCGATCCTGAGGCGCGGCGACGCGGTGTTCGACAAGGAGCTGGGCCGCCATCGAGCCGCCCACGCCGGCGACATCCTCGTCCTCGTCCGCCGCCGCAAGGTGCTGTTCGAGGAGATCATCCGCGCCCTGAAGCGGCGCGGCGTGCCGGTGGCCGGCGCCGACCGCCTGTCCCTGTCCAGCCACATCGCCTTCGAGGACCTGCTGGCGCTGGGCCGCTTCGTGCTGTTCCCGGATGACGACCTGACATTGGCGGCCCTGCTGAAGACGCCGTTCTGCGCCCTCGCCGACGAAGATGTCTACGCCCTGGCCAAGGGCCGCCGCGCCACGCTTTGGGCCGAGCTGCAGCGGCGGGCGGAGGAGCGTTCTGAATGGGCCGCCGCCCGAGCGGTGCTGGATTGGGCGCTGGTCGAGGGGCGCCGACGGCAGCCGTTCGAGTTCTACGCCGCCTGGCTGGGTCTCGCCGACGAAACCGGCCGCTCGCACCGGGCCAAGGTGCTGACCCGCCTGGGCGCCGAAGCCGAAGAAGCGCTGGACGAGTTCCTGGCCCAGGTCATGGAGGCCGAGCAGCGCGGGGTGCGCGATCTCGAGGCCCTGGTCGCCGACTTCGCGGCCCTGGACATCATCGTCAAGCGCGAGATGGAGGGCGCCCGTCGCGAAGTGCGGGTGATGACCGCCCACGGCTCCAAGGGGCTGGAAGCGCCGATCGTCTTCCTGCCCGAGACCACGGTGAAGCGCGGGGCCGGCGGCTCGCCGCTGCTGGTGACCGAGGACGGCGCCCTGCTGTGGTGCGCCAGCGGCAAGGGCGACTGCGAGGCCTCGGCCAAGGCGCGGAAACTGCGCGAGGACAAGGAAAGCCAGGAGGCGCTGCGCCTGCTGTACGTCGCGCTGACCCGGGCCCGGGACCGGCTGATCCTGTGCGGCCGCATCGACGCGCGGACCAAGGACGACAAGGTCGGCGGCTGGTACGCGGCCGTCCGCGCCGCCTTCGCCCATCCAGACATCGCCCCGCACGTGCGCTCGATCGGCGAGGATGACACCGCCTTCCTGCGCTACGGCCCGGACCCCGCCCCCGCGCCGCGCGTCGAGGAAGACGTTCGCGTCTCGGCCGCCGCGCCAGCCTGGATGACCCACGACGCCCCGCCCGAACCGGCGGCCGCTCGCTACGCCGCCCCGTCGCGGATCGAGGACAATGCCCGCGTCCCCGCGCCCTCGCCGCTGGCGCGCGTCGCCGGCCTGGGCCGCTACCGCCGGGGCGAGCTGGTACACAAGCTGCTGCAGATCCTGCCCGACCTGGCGCCGGACCAGCGGCCCGCGGCCGCGCGGCGACTGCTGGCGGCCGAGCGCGACCTGACCGAGGACCAGCGCGACGAGATGGCCGCGGCCGCCTTCGGCGTTCTGGACGACGCGCGGTTCTCGGCCGTGTTCGGCCCGGGCTCTCGCGCGGAGGTCGCCCTGGCCGGGACTAGCGCCCACCTGCCCAAGGGCCTGGCGGTCTCGGGCCGCGTCGACCGGCTGGTGGTGGACGAAAGCCGGGTGCTGGTCGTCGACTACAAGACCAACCGTCCCTCGCCCGACCGCATCGAGGACGCCGATCCGGCCTATCTGGCCCAGATGGCGGTCTATGCGGCCGTGCTGCGCGAGGTGTTTCCTAGTCGGGCGATCGAGGCCGCCCTGGTGTGGACGGATGGTCCCAAGCTGATGCCGGTTCCAGAAAAGGTGATGGCCGAGGCGCTGGCCCGCCTGGCTTAAGGCCGTTGCCGGAGGCGCATCGTCCTCCTACATGTTTGTGCAACCGCCCGGAGCGAATCCGGGCAATTTTGGAATTCACCGCGTCCTCCGCGCCGGACACCGCCGCGCGACGCCAGACTGGAGCAAGCCATGAGCACCGTTGCGGTGACCGACGCCACCTTCGAATCCGACGTCCTGAAGGCCAGCAAGCCCGTGCTGGTCGACTTCTGGGCTGAGTGGTGCGGTCCCTGTAAGCAGATCGCCCCGGCGCTGGAGCAGCTCTCGGAAGAGCTGGCCGACGTCGTCACGATCGCCAAGGTCAATATCGAGGACAGCCCGACGACCCCGTCGCGCTACGGCGTCCGCGGCATCCCGACCATGATGCTGTTCCGCGACGGCCAGATGACCTCGATGAAGGTCGGCGCCATGCCCAAGCAGAAGATCCTGGAATGGCTGAACGAGGCCGGCGTCCAGGCGGCCTAAGCGCCTCCTTCCGCTGAAGTTTGAAGCGCCCGCTCCGGTCCGTCCGGGGCGGGCGTTTTCTTTGAGGCCCTACTTCTTGCCGGTTACGATAAAGGGCGAAACCGCCGGAGGCGGGGCTTTCTTGTCGGCCTTCGGTTTGCGGATTTCCTTGTTCGACTTCTTCTGACCCTTGGCCATCGGCGGTTCCTGCCAGGACGGGCGCGCCCGCCGAGGATGTTCGGCGGGCCGTGCCGCCCTATCGGCGTCCCTCAGCCTTACGCCCTTAAGTCGGCCAGGTCTCGGGGCTCATCGCCAGCACCTCGCCGGCCAGGTACAGCGAGCCGCAGATCAGCACGTGGGGCGTCGGCTCCAGCTGGAGCGCCCGGCTCAGCGCGTCCTCGACGCCGTCGCAGGCGGCGGCGCGCAGGCCGGCCAGTTCGGCGGCGGCGGCGGTCTCGGCGGCGCTGGCGGCGGCGTGGCCTTCGAAGGTCACGGTGAAGACCTTGGTCGCCACACCCCGGAACGGCGTGAAGAAGCCGGTGGCGTCCTTGTTGGCCAGGATTCCAGCGATCAAGGCCACAGGCCGGCCGTCACGGGCGGCGAGGTCGGCGACGGCGCGCGAGACGGCGCGGCCGGCGTGCGGGTTGTGGCCGCCGTCCAGCCAGAGGTCGGCGCCGGCGGCCTTGGCGCGCTCGGCCAGCGGGCCAGCGGTCAGACGCTGGAAGCGCGCGGGCCAGACGGCGCTCGCGATCCCCTGGCCCATGGCCGCCTCGTCGATGCGCGGATCGCCCAGGGCCAGCAGGGCGGCGACGGCGAGGCCCGCGTTGGCGAACTGGTGCTCGCCGGGCAGCGAGGGCGCGGGCAGGTCCAGCAGCCGGTCCTGCATCTGCACCATCAGTCGGCCGCGCTCGCTCCACGCGTCGAAGTCGCGGCCCATCAGGGTCAGCTCGACGCCGGCCAGGGCGGCCGTCGTGTCCAGCACGTCCTCGGCGTCGCCCTGCTGGCGCGCCGAGACCACCGGGGCCTCCGGCTTGATGATCCCGGCCTTCTCGACGGCGATCTGGGCGATCGTGTCGCCCAGGAACTCGCGGTGGTCGATGTCGATCGGGGCGATAACGCTGACCGCAGGACGCTGGATGACGTTGGTGGCGTCTAGAATCCCGCCCAGCCCCACCTCGACGATGCAGAGATCGGCCGGAACCTCGGCGAAGGCGATGAAGGCGGCGGCCGTGGTGATCTCGAAGAAGGTGATCTCCTGGCCGGCGTTGGCAGCCTCGACGCGGTCCAGCACATCGGCCAGGTGGTCGTCGGTGATCAGCGTCCCGGCCAGACGGATGCGTTCGGAAAAGCGCACGAGATGCGGCGAGGTGAAGACGTGGACCTTGAGGCCCGCCGCCTCGGCCATGGCGCGCAGATAGGCGACCGTGGAGCCCTTGCCGTTGGTGCCCGCCACATGGATCACCGGCGGCAGGCGGTCCTGCGGATCGCCCAGAGCGGCGCATAACCGCCGCATCCGATCCAGCGACAGGTCGATCAGCTTGGGATGCAGCGCCTTCAACCGCTCGAGGGCGGCGTCGTGCGCGCGGAGATGCTCGGCCAAGACCGCCTTACGCGGCCTTGCGGGCGCGGCCCATCATCAGGGTGCCCAGGATCGAGCCCAGGACCTGCGGCAGCTCCTTGCGGTGCGTGACGCGGTCGACCATGCCCTTCTCGACCAGATATTCCGAGCGCTGGAAGCCCGGCGGCAGGGTCTCGCGGATGGTCTGCTCGATGACGCGCGGACCGGCGAAGCCGATCAGAGCGCCCGGCTCGGCCAGGTGGACGTCGCCCAGCATGGCGTAGGAGGCGGTGACGCCGCCGGTGGTCGGGTCGGTGAGGACCACGACGTATGGCAGGGCCGCGTCCTTGAGTTCGTTGATGGCCAGGGTCGTGCGGGCCATCTGCATCAGCGACAGCGCGCCTTCCTGCATCCGCGCGCCGCCAGCGGCGGTAAAGGCGATCAGCGGGACTTCTCGTTCAAGCGCGGCTTTGGCGGCGGCGATGAAGCCCTCGCCGGCGGCCATGCCCAGCGAACCGCCCATGAAGGCGAAGTCCTGGACCAGCACCACGGCGTCGACGCCGCCGACCTTGCCATAGGCGATGGCCATGGCGTCCTGCTCGCCGGTCGCCTTGCGGGCGGCGGCCAGGCGGTCCTTGTAGGGCTTGCCGTCCGAGAACTTCAGCGGGTCCTCGACCACCGACGGGCTCGGCAGGACCTCATACTGGCCTTCATCGAAGGTGAACTTGAAGCGGGCTTCCGGCCCAATCCGCATGTGGCGACCGGCCGGCGTGACCCACAGGGCCGCCTCCAGGTCGGAGCGGAAGATCATCTCGCCCGTGTCCGGGCACTTGACCCAAAGGTTCTCCGGCGTCTCGCGCTTGGCGAAGGCGCCGCGCACGCCGGGGGCGATCCGCGACAGCCAGCCGCCGCCTCGGCGGTCGCCGGCTTGTTTCTTGTCGCCCTTTTTCGGGTCCTGGGGTTCAGCCATAGCCATAGCCTTAGAGCCTCACTTCGTCCCGACTCGCGCCGAACGCACAGCCTTAGCCAGCTCCGACGCTTTTAGAAGAACCTTCTCGGTCACGTTTTCGTTCAACCGCGCCGCGGTTTCGATTTCATCCACAAGCGCCGAGCCCACGACGGCCGCGTCCGCCACCTTGGCGACGGCGGCGGCCTGGTCCGGCGTGCGGATGCCAAAGCCCACAGCGACCGGCAGGCCCGAGGCCTTGCGCAGGCGTTCGACGGCGGGCGCGACCTCGGCCGCGTCGGCCGACTTCACGCCGGTCACCCCGGCGACCGACACGTAATAGACGAAGCCCGACGTGCGGCGCACCACCATCGGCAGGCGCGCGTCGTCGGTGGTCGGGGCGGCCAGGCGGATCAGGGCGATGCCCTCGGCCTCCAGCGCGTCCGACAGCGGGTCGGCCTCTTCGGGCGGGCAATCGACGATGATCAGGCCATCAACCCCGGCCTTGGCGGCGGCGGCCGCGAAGCTCTCGAAGCCCCGGTGCAGGACCGGATTGAGGTAGCCCATCAGGATGATCGGCGTGTCGGCGTCGCCCTCGCGAAAGGCGGCGACCAGGTCCAGGGTCCCTTGCAGCGTCATGCCGGACTTCAGGCCGCGCTGGGCGGCGCGTTGGATCGTCGGCCCTTCGGCCATCGGATCGGAGAACGGAAAGCCCAGCTCGATGAAGTCGGCGCCGGCGGCCGGCAGGCCCTTGAGCACGCTGAGCGTCGTGGCGGCGTCGGGATCGCCAGCCATCACATAGGTGACGAAGCCGGCGCGGTTCTCGGCCTTCAGCGCCGCAAAGCGGCGGTCGATACGGTCTTTGGTCACGCGGGGTCGGTCCTAGATCTTACGTCCGAGCGCTTCGGCCACCGTGAAGATGTCCTTGTCGCCGCGACCGCAGAGATTCATCACCACGATCTTGTCCTTGCCCAGCTCCTGGGCGATCTCGCCGACGCGAGCCAGGGCGTGGGCCGGCTCCAGCGCCGGGATGATGCCTTCGAGGGTCGAGCACAGCTGGAAGGCCGCCAGGGCCTCCTCGTCGGTGCTCGAGACATATTCGGCGCGGCCGACCTCGTGCAGGAACGAGTGCTCGGGGCCGATGCCCGGATAGTCGAGACCCGCCGAGATCGAGTGGGCGTCGATGATCTGGCCGTCGTCGTCCTGCAGCAGATAGGTGCGGTTGCCGTGCAGCACGCCGGGACGACCGCCGGTCAGCGAGGCTGCGTGCTTGTCGGTGGAAACACCGTGGCCGGCCGCCTCGACGCCGATCAGGCGCACGCCCGCGTCGTTCAGGAACGGGTGGAACAGGCCGATGGCGTTCGAGCCGCCGCCGATGCAGGCGACCACCGCGTCGGGCAGGCGGCCTTCCATTTCCAGGATCTGCTCGCGCGCCTCGGCGCCGATCACGCTCTGGAAGTCGCGGACCATCACCGGATAGGGGTGCGGGCCGGCGGCGGTGCCGATCAGGTAGTAGGTGTCGTGCACGTTGGTGACCCAATCGCGCATCGCCTCGTTCATGGCGTCCTTCAGGGTGCCGGTCCCAGAGCTCACCGGACGGACTTCCGCGCCCAAGAGGTTCATGCGGAAGACGTTCGGCTTCTGACGCTCGACGTCGGTGGCGCCCATATAGACGACGCACGGCAGGCCAAAGCGCGCGCAGACGGTGGCGGTGGCCACGCCGTGCTGGCCCGCGCCCGTCTCGGCGATGATCCGGGTCTTGCCCATGCGCATGGCCAGCAGGATCTGACCCAGGGCGTTGTTGATCTTGTGCGAGCCGGTGTGGTTCAGCTCGTCGCGCTTGAAATAGATCTTGGCCCCGCCGAAGTGCTCGGTCAGGCGCTCGGCGAAATAGAGCGGGCTGGGCCGGCCGGCGTAGTGGGTGTTGTAGCTCTTGAGCTGGGCCTGGAATTCCGGATCGGCCTTGGCGTCGGCGTAGGCCTTGCCGAGATCCAGCACCAGCGGCATCAGCGTCTCGGCCACATAGCGGCCGCCGAAGTCGCCGAACCGGCCGTTGGCGTCCGGATAGGCCGAGTAATCGTTGGGTTTCGCAGGAGCGTTCACGAGCTCTATCAGCCTCAAGCGCGTTTGACGGCGTCCAGGAACGCCGTGATCAGAGCGGGGTCCTTTAGGCCGGGACCGCGCTCCACGCCAGAGGAAACGTCCACGAACGGGGTTCCCGAGACCGTGATCGCCTCGGCCACGTTCCACGGATCGAGCCCTCCGGCCAGGAAATGCGGGCGCGAAAAACGCCGGCCCGTCAGCAGCCCCCAGTCAAACCGCGCGCCGGTGCCGCCCGGCAGGGCCGAGCCTTCCACGGGCTTGGCGTCGAACATCAGGTGCTCGGCGACGCCGTCGAAGGCGGCGGCCTGGTCGACATCGGCGGGGCTGGAAACAGAGAAGGCCTTGATCACCCCGACTCCGGCGCGGGCGGCGATCTCGCGGACGCGCGAGGGCGTCTCCTTGCCGTGAACCTGGATCAGGTCGGGCCGCATGGTCGCCATCAGGCGGTCGATGAGAGCGTCATCGGGGTCGACGGTGACGGCGACCGTCTTCACGCCCCGGCCGCGCACAGGCTCGACCAGCCGCGCGGCGGTTTCGGGCGTCAGGTTGCGCGGGCTCTTGTCGAAGAAGACGAAGCCCAGGAAGGCCGCGCCGCCGTCGAAGGCGGCCTTGACCGTCTCGGGCGTCGACAGTCCGCAGATCTTGGCTTCAGCGCTCATCGCCGGGGAGTTACGGTCGACGCGCCTCCGAGGCAAGCCCAGCGAAACTATTGCAGCGTGAAGACCCCGTTCACGGCCCGCCATTCGCGGGGACCGATCAGCTTGTTGTGAGCCACCCGGACCGAGTGCAGCACCCCGTCCAGCTCCTTGGCCCAAAAGTCGAGAAAGCCCTTCAGGGTCGGGAATTTCGGGGCCAGGTCATAGTCCTGCCAGACATAGAGCTGCAGCAGGTGGGGGTGGTCCGGCAGGTGGTAGTGAATCTCGGCCGTGGTCAGGCCGTAACCCATAAGCTGTTTCTCGAACGCACTGATCGTCATGACAACGCTCCAAGCGGACGTGGTCGAAGCTTCAGTCCACTGAGCGAGTCGCTCAAGAGTCATGATGTCGCGCCGGCGCGGCCGGCCGTATCTGCCTAAGGCGTGATCTCGTCGGCCACGGCCTCGGCCGGGGTGGTCAGGATCGTGCCGATGGAGGCGGCGATGATCGCGCCGATGGCCAGCCATTGTGAGGCGACCAGACGCTCGCCCAGGATCACGAGCCCCGCCAGCGCGCCGACGGCGGGCTCGACGCTGAGCATGACGCCGAAGCTGCGCTTGGGGATGCCGCGCAGGGCGATCATCTCCAGCGAATAGGGAATGGCGCTGGACAGCACAGCCACGACCAAGCCTAGCAGCACGACCTGGGGATGGAAAAGGCTCGCGCCGGCCGATGCGACGCCGATCGGCGCGACGATCAGGGCCGCCGTGGTCATGCCCAGGGCCACCGAGCGACCGGCGTGCAGGTGGCCGGTCCGCTTGCCCAGGATGATGTACAGCGCCCACATCACCGCCGCCGCGCAAGCGAAGGCGACACCAATCGGATCGAGGGGCTTGGCGCCGGGATCGATCGGCAGCAGCAGGGAAAGGCCCAGGACCGCTAGGCCGATCCAGACGAAATGGATCAGCTTGCGCGAGCTGGCGACCGCCACGGCGAGCGGCCCCATGAACTCGATCGCGATCGCCAGGCCCAGCGGCACGGTGCGGATCGCCATGTAGAACGAAAGGTTCATCAGCCCCATCACCGCGCCATAGGCGGCGACGCGGCCCAGGTCGGCGCGCGACAGCGGATGACGCCACGGCCGCCAGACCAGCAGCAGGATCAGTGCCGAGAAACCCACCCGATAAGCGGTCGTCCCTGCCGCGCCGACCAAGGGGAAAAGGCTTTTAGCGAAGGACGTCCCCACACAGAGGACGACGATCGCGGCCATCAGGGCGGCGTAGGGGATCAGGTGAAGGCGTGAAGCGGCGGCCATGACGCCGTGTTTAAGGACGCCCGGCTCCGGGAGCTAGGTCATCGCAACGGCGGGCTGTCGGCCAGCATGGCGGCGTTCAGCGATTGGAGGCTCGATCTCAGCGTCGCGATCTCGACGTCCGACAGGGGCAGGCGGGCCACGACGTTGCGCCGAACCTCCAGCACGCGATCGCGCAGCGCCCAACCGGCCTCGGTGAGATCGACCCAAACCCGCCGCTCGTCGGCGGAGTCACGCGAACGCCGCAGCAGACCGGCGGCTTCCATGCGCTTGACCAGCGGCGTCACCGCGCCGGTGTCCATGCACAGGCCTCGACGCAGATCCCCCATGCTGCAGCGCTCGGTGCGCTCCCACAGGGCGATCAAGACGAGGTACTGCGGATGGGTCAGGCCCAAGGGCTCGAGCAAGCCGCGGTAGACCTTGGTGACTAGGCTGTCTGCGATCTGGATCGCCAGGCACAGCTGGTTGTCCAGGTGCAGCTCCTGGTAGCCGCAGTCCCCCGCCGCCAGCGGGCGCGGCTTCGTCACCGGGGCGTCAGAAAGCGCGATTTCGTCGATCATGCGCGTCAAGGTGGTCTCTTTTACTTAAGGTGGCGTAAACCAGATAATTTTTGAAATTATCGCATTCGATATAATCAAGCCTTAAGCATCACACCTTAAAACAGCTCTCCAATACCAGAGGGCAAGAACATGTTTGGCATGGAAGACAAGCGCGTCAGGGCGCTGCGCGCGGAAACGGCGGAACTGAAGGCGACGGTCACGGCGATCCATCGCTCGCAGGCGGTCATCGAGTTCCAGCTCGACGGAACCATCATCGACGCTAACGACAACTTCCTGGCCACCATGGGCTATCGGATCGAAGACATCCGTGGCCGCCACCACAGCCTGTTCGTTGATCCCGCCGACGCCGCCAGCCCCGAATATGCTCACTTCTGGGAGCGTCTTCGAGCCGGCGAGTTCTTCTCCGACGCCTTCCGGCGCATCGGTAAGGGCGGCGCCGAGATCTGGATCCGGGCCAGCTACAACCCAGTGTTCGACGCCGACGGCAAGCCCTACAAGGTGATCAAGTTCGCCTCGGACATCACGGCCGTCCGCCGCGAGCAGGAAGCTAGCCGAGCAGAGCGCGAGCAGGCCGCCGCCGTGCAGAACCAGGTCGTCTCCATCCTGGCCGAGAGGCTTGGCCGCCTCGCCGATGGCGACCTGACGGCCGAGATCGACGTCTTTCCCGACCAGTACGACCGCATCAAGGGCGACTTCAATCGTTCGGTCGAAAGCCTGCGCGGCGCCCTGAGCGCCATCGCCGAGGCGACCGGCAATCTTCAATCGGGCTCAAGCGAGATCGCCAGCGCCGCCGACGACCTGTCGCGACGCACCGAGCAGCAGGCCGCCAGCCTTGAACAGACCGCGGCCGCGATCGAGGAGATCGTCGCCACCGTCAAGCGTAGCGCAGGCGGCGCCCTGGAAGCCTCGACCGCCGCGGCAGAGGCCCGGAACCACGCCGATCGTTCCGGTGAAGTCGTCCGCGAGGCCGTCGCGGCCATGGGCGAGATCGAAAACTCCTCGGGCCAGATCACCCGGATCATCGGGGTGATCGACGAGATCGCCTTCCAGACCAACCTTCTGGCCCTGAACGCTGGGGTCGAGGCCGCGCGAGCGGGCGAGGCGGGTCGTGGCTTCGCGGTTGTCGCCCAGGAAGTGCGGGCTCTGGCCCAGCGTTCGGCCGACGCCGCCAAGGAAATCAAGGTCCTGATCGCCAGCAGCACCGCTCAGGTGGCGCGTGGCGTGCGTTTGGTCGGCGACACCGGCGAGGCCTTGTCGGGCATCGTCTCCAAGGTCAGTGAAATCGATCAGCTGATCCGCGAGATCGCCGCCTCGTCCCAGGAACAGTCCACGGGCCTCAGCCAGGTCAATGCGGCGATGAACCAGATGGACCAGGTCACCCAGCAGAACGCGGCCATGGTCGAGGAGACCACCGCGGCGGTGGCGAACATGAGCACCGAGGCGCGCGCCCTCGCCCGACTGGTTGGACGCTTCAGAACCGAGCCGACCGCGGCCTATCACGTCAGGGCGGCCGCCTAGGAGATCGGCGATGCGCCGGGCGTTCGCAGCCCGGCGCTGGCCCCGAAGGCCTTACTTCTTCACCCAGCCGCCATCCAGCGGCTTCCAGTACTGGCCGGGCGCCAGGCGGCTATAGAGCTGCTTGGCGGTGGCCTGGCCGGCGGCTTCTGGGGTCACGCCGGTCTTGGCGGCGATGTCCTTATAGGCGGCGGCGCGGCCGGTGTTGATCTCGGCCACGGCCGAGCGCAGGGCGGCGTCGCCGCCCGACACTATGCCCAGATAGCCGTCGGCCTGCTCGCCGACCGTACCGGACGCCTTGCCGGCGTCCACGGCGGCCTTGGCGGCGGCCGATTGGGCCAGGGCCAGGTTCGCGCCGGCGGCGGTCATCGCCAGGCCCAGCACCAGAACCGTCATCGTCTTGCGGATCATGTCGGTCCTCCTCTTAGAACAGGTTCGGGTTCTGCTGGATCAGCGACTGGACTTCCTTGTCCAGCCGCACGCGCACGTCGGCGTCCAGCTTGGCGTAGATGTTGATCGGATCGACCTTGACCCGCACCGTCGGGGTGCAGGCGGCCGCCGCCAGGGCTCCCGTCATGGCGAGGCCCAGCAAGAGGGCGCGCTGTCTCATGCGTCTTGTCTCCAGTTCATACGCAGGATGGGCGGTCACGGTTGAACCGGACCTGAACGGGGCGGAGTCGTCGCGGGCTCGTCTGCGAACGAGCGGCGCCAGGCCGCCAGAAGCTCGTCGAAGTTCAGCGACGTGTCGAGGGTGAGGTCGACCGGAGTCTTGGCCGGCAGGGCGATGCGCTTGTCGAAGGCCCGGCCGCGGATCAGGTCGAGGATGCCCACCCGCGCCTTCTCCGGGACCTTGGGATCGTGCTGGCCCTTGATGTGGAACAGGATTCCCAGCCGTCCCTTGTCGGTGCTGTTCACGACCGCTTCCAACTGGTCGAAGGCCAGGTTCTCCATGGCCTGGTAGGCGAAGTCCTGGATGGCGTTCACCTGGGCCGGCGGGGCGGGCGGTGCGCCGGGCGCGTCGGCGGGGCTGGCGGCGACGTTGGACAGGGCCGCGCGCGAAATCTCCAGCCGGCCCGGCTGGATGGCGCTGATCTTGCCCTGCTGGAAGCGCAGGCCCTCGGGCCCGAAGGTGAACGGCAGGCGGCCATCGACCACCGCCTGGACCTTGACCTTCTCGGCCAGGGACGAGGCGGCGACGAGTTCGCCAAGATCCAGATGCTCCACCACGATCACGCCGCTGATCGTCTTGTCGACGCCGAGCGGCACGTCGGTCGGCTCGATCGAGACCCGGCCCTTGGCCGCCTCGAAGGTCGCCTTGGAGAGTTGCAGGGCGTCGGCGCTCAACCGGAATACCGACTCGACGGCTGTCAGCGGGACCAGGGAATCGATCCGCACGATCCGCAGCGTCTGGCCAGGACGCGTGGTCAGCGGCGCGAGGCTGTCGAAGTCGATCGCGCCATCCAGCGTTGCGACGAAGCCGATTGGACTGGTGAAGTCGATGCGGTCGGCGACCAGGCGGCCCCGGCTGGCCGCGCCCTTGGCGTCCCAAGCGAAAACGCCGGTGAAGCTGGCCGGCCCTTTAGCCTCGCGGGCGAAGCCGGCCAACGGCGACAGGTCGCCCGGCTGCAGGCCGTCCTTGGCGAAGAGCAGCTTGGAGGCGTCGATGTCGGCCTGTCCCTTACCGGTCGCCACCACGTGGCGCAGACGGATTTCGCCCAGCGACGCGCCCGTCGGCGTCGCGGCCTGGAAGGTCCCGCCCCAGACGCCGCCGGTCAGGGCCAACTGGCCCTTGGCGAGGATGGGATTGAAGCGGCGCTCCGGCGCGGCGTCCGTCACAGCGGCCTGATCGACCCGCACGCTGGCGCGATCGAAGCCGCCGGCCCCACCGAAGCTGGCCTCGCCCTTGATGCCGTGGAGTTTGGCCTGGGCCACGGCCAAGGCGCCCTCGCCGTCCTCGAACTTCAGCGCCGCGCTCCAGCCGCCGGCGCCCGCGAGCACCAGCGGGCCTTTGGTCGGACAGAGCTTGGCCTTGATGTCGGTGACCGGGTTATCGCCCAGCGCATAGGCCTTGGCGGTCAGCGGCGAGCACTTGGACGCTGTTAGGGTGAAGCGGCCGCCCGCCAGCCGCGCCTGGCCGTCTACCTGGCCGGTGACGCCCTGGATGGGCGGCAAATCGAAATTCTCGATCGCCAGCGACAGAGGCGAGGTCAGAACGCCGCCGGCCATCCGCCATTGCGGCGCCAAGGCCTTGACGGTCGGCAGGCCGCCGCCCGCCAGCGACACCTGCAGAGCGCCACGGACACCCTCCGATCCCGCATCAAGCAGCAGCCCCTCGGGCGCCTGCACTGCGATCACGACGCCGTTTGGCGCCGACAGCTTCGCGCCTTGGTCCAGCGTCGCGCGCGTGCGGCCACCCTTGATGTCCAGCCCTATGCGGGGCGCGGCCACGACGAAGGTCCGTAGGGCGCCGGACAGGGGCTTGCCGTAGGCCGGATTGGGAATGAGGGCCGCCAGCCGCTCGGCGTCCGGTCCTGAGATCCCGCTGCGGCCGCCGGCCGAGCCGCTCAGGCCGAGCGTGAGGCCGCTCGGCCCCTTATCGAGCTCGCCGCGCGCTTGCAGCCGCGCGTCGGCGAGCGCCAGGCCGCCATTCGCCAGGCGCTGGGCGGTTGCGTCGATCGTCACGGGACCCTTGACCGCGACCGCTTGGCTCTCCAGGCCCACACCAAGGTTCGCCGACGCCACGGACGCCTTGAGGCCGCGCAGCGCAAGACCTCCAGCCAGGGCCTGGTCCGCGGTCAGGGATGAGCGGACTGCGCCGCGCAAGGTGGTGCGCGCCTGCCGGTGGTCGATCGTCAAGCGCGGCGCATCGAGCGACAGGCTCGCCGTCCGCGCCTCCAGCGAGGGGGCGGTCAGGCGGTCGCCCCGAACCGCGCCGCGCGATTGTCCGAGGAACGAGAACGCGTTCAGGCCGCCATCGAAGCGGCCGGCCACGCTCCAGTCGGCGGCGAGATCGCGGCCCTGGGCGTCGCGTGCACGGCCACTGCCAGCGGCCAGCGCCAGCCGGGCCTCGACGGGGCCGCTCGCCTTCATCGCCGCCAGGTCGGGATACGGCAGGTCCGCCGACAGCTTGGCCGAGGCGTCAGCCAGGTCCGCGTCCTTGGCCTCCAGGCTGTCGATCGCCAGCGAAACCTCGACCGTCAGGCGGTCGCCGCGCTTGCGCGCGGAAACCGTCGCGCCCTTGGCCCTCACGGCCAGGTCAGTCACGGCGTAGCGCAGCGGCGCGAGGCGTCCATCCAGCCGGAGCAGCTGGCCATCGTCGAGGCTGGCGTCGCCCGTAACGCGAACGCGACCTCCGGGTGTGACGAGATCCAGCCGCGCGTCCTCGACCAGGATAGCCGGGCCCGGAACGTTCGGCTTCCTCGGCGACTTCAGCGCCTCGTCGATCAGCGGCTGCAGGGCGCCGAATCGCACTTGGCCTTTCTTGTCGACGCTGGCCAGGATCCGGGGGCGGACCAGCCGCACCGCCTTGGTCTGGATGCCAAACCCCTCGCCGGTCCAGGGCGTGGAAAGGTCATAGGCGACCTCCAGCCTATCCGCTGAGAAGACCGGGCTGTCGCGCGATCCCAGGCGCACGCGACCCGAGAAGCCCGTGGCGTCGAGGTCGTCGATCTCGACGGCCGCCTCGACGCCGTGGTCGCGCAGCCAGCCGATGGCCAGCTCCCGACTGATTTCCCGGCGCCCGGACCAGACGACGAGCCCCGTGGCGATGAAGGCCAGCATCGACAGCGACACGGCCTCGAGGCCGAGATCGACCAGCCTCGCGCGGCCCCAAGCCTGGCGGGGCAGCGTTTTCTCGGTCGCGGCGGTGGAGGGTTCGGCCATCAGATCCCGAAGTCTGGTTCCTAAGAAGCCCCCCGGCTCAGCTTTGGATCCCTATCTTGTAAAGCCGAGCACGTCTTGCATGTCATAGAGCCCCGGTGACTTGCCCCTTGTCCAGGCCGCGGCGGCCACGGCGCCGCGGGCGAACAGACCGCGATCGATGGCCGAGTGGGACAGGGTCAGGGTCTCGGACTCGCCGGCGAAGATCACGCTGTGCTCGCCGATGATGCCGCCGCCGCGCACCACCGAAAAGCCGATCGCGCCTTCCTTGCGGGGACCGGTGACGCCGTCGCGGCCGCGATCGGCGACCTTGGCCAAATTCACGCCCCGCCCTTCGGCGGCGGCCTCGCCCAGCATTAGGGCCGTGCCCGACGGCGCGTCGATCTTGCGCTTGTGGTGGGCCTCGAAGACCTCGATATCCCAGTCGGACGCCGGCAACGCGGCGGCGGCCTGACGCACCAGACCCATCAGCATGTTGACGCCCAGCGAGTAGTTCCCCGACCGCACGATCACCACCTTCTCGGCGGCCGCCTCGATCCGGGCCAGCTGCTCGGGCGAGAATCCGGTCGAGCCGATGACCAGGGCCGGTGCGTGGGCGTGGTGGACCGCCCGGGCGGCGGCGGCTTCCGCCAGCAGGGCGGAGGCCTCGGGCAGGGTGAAATCGATCACCGCGTCGGCGGCGGCCAAGGCCGCATCGGCGCTGACCAGCAGCTCGCCCTCCACTTCGGGACGATCGAAGCGCGCGGCCAACACCACGTCGTGGCGCCCGTCCAGCGTCTGGATCACGGCCTGGCCCATGCGGCCGAGGGCACCAGCGACGGCGATCTTCACGGGCTGGGACAAAGGCTTTCCTCTCGCAACTACGCCCTGCTGATCGCCCATCGGCCCCCCGCAGGTCAACCTCGCGCCACATGACGCAAGGTCATCCAGATTGACGCAAGGCCAATTCCAACAAGCGTTTGCTGGACTTTTCGCTGTCTTGACCGGTTGTGACGCCGGTTCCCGGTCGCTACGCTGGCGGCGCATAAGGACGCGTTCGCATCGATCGGCGCGTCCCTTCATCGACTTGCGCAGCAGGAATGGGAAACGCCGGATGAGCGACGCGGAACGCAAGACCTTCACAGACGCGGAGGCCTTGGCCTTCCACCGTCACCCCCAGCCCGGGAAGCTGGCGGTGACCCCGACCAAGCCCATGGCGACCCAGCGCGATCTGTCGCTGGCCTATTCGCCCGGCGTCGCCGTCCCGGTCCACGCCATCGCCGCCGATCCGGACATGGCCTACGAGTACACCTCCAAGGGCAACATGGTCGCCGTGATCTCGAACGGCACGGCGATCCTGGGCCTGGGCGACCTGGGCGCCCTGGCCTCCAAGCCGGTGATGGAAGGCAAGAGCGTCCTCTTCAAGCGCTTCGGCGACGTCGACTCGATCGACATCGAGGTGACCTCCAAGGACCCCGACGAGATCATCACGGTGGTCAAGAACATCGGCGTGACCTTCGGCGGCATCAATCTGGAAGACATCAAGAGCCCCGAGTGCTTCCGCATCGAGACCGAGCTGCAGGAGCTGCTCGACATCCCGGTGTTCCACGACGACCAGCACGGCACGGCGATCATCTGCGCCGCCGGCCTGATCAACGCCTGCCACATCACCGGCAAGAAGATCGAGGACGTGAAGGTCGTGCTGAACGGCCCCGGCGCGGCCGGCATCGCCTCGCTGGAGCTGATCAAGGCCATGGGCGTGCGGTCCGAGAACTGCATCGCCGTCGACTCCAAGGGTGTGCTTTACCAGGGCCGCACCGAGGGCATGAACCAGTGGAAGAGCGCCCATGCGGTCAAGACCGACAAGCGCACCCTGGCCGAGGCCGTCGAAGGCGCGGACGTGCTGCTGGGCCTGTCGGCCAAGGGCGCCTTCACGCCCGAGATGATCGCCTCGATGGCTCCGAACCCGGTCATCTTCGCCATGGCCAATCCCGATCCGGAGATCACGCCGGAAGAGGTCAAGCGGGTCCGCAAGGACGCGATCATGGGCACGGGCCGGTCGGACTATCCCAACCAGGTCAACAACGTCCTGGGCTTCCCTTACATCTTCCGTGGCGCCTTGGACGTGCGAGCCCGTCGCGTGAACCACGAGATGAAGATCGCCTGCGCCCAGGCCCTGGCCATGCTGGCGCGCGAGGACGTGCCGGACGAGGTCGCCGCCGCCTATCACGGCCGCCAGCTGAAGTTCGGACCGGATTACATCATTCCCTCGGCCTTCGACCCGCGACTGATCTGGTATGTGCCGCCGTTCGTCGCCCAGGCGGCGATGGACACCGGCGTAGCCCGCAAGCCGATCGCCGACATGGACGCCTACCGCGCCAGCCTGGCCCAGCGCCTGGATCCCACCGCCGGCTTCCTGCAAAAGATCTCGGGCTCGGTGCTGGCCAATCCCAAGCGCATCGTGTTCGCCGAGGGCGAGGACCCCAGCGTCATCCGCGCCGCCTACGCCTTCCAGACCGGCGGCTATGGCCGCGCGATCCTGTGCGGTCGCGAGAACCTGGTGCACGAGAACATGAAGCTGGTGGGCCTGGATCCCGAGACCGCCGGCCTCGAGATCGTCAACGCCCGCCTCTCCGACCGCAATCCCGACTATGTCGACGCCCTCTACGCCCGACTGCAGCGCCAGGGCTATCTGAAGCGCGACGTCCAGCGCCTGATCAACCAGGACCGCAACAGCTTCGCCGCCTCGATGGTCACCCTGGGCGAGGCCGACGGGATGGTCACCGGCGTCACCCGCAGCTTCGACCAGGCGCTGGAGGAAGTGCTTCGTGTCGTCGATCCCGCGCCCGGCGGCCGGATCATGGGCATGTCGGTCGTGCTGGCCAAGGGCCGGACGATCTTCGTGGCCGACACCAACGTCACCGAGCTGCCCGAGGCCGAGGAGCTGGTCGAGATCGCCTGCGAGGCGGCCCGGGCCGTGCGCCGCCTGGGCTTCAAGCCGCGCGTGGCCTTCATGAGCTATTCGACCTTCGGCAATCCGATGGGCCTGCGCTCGGAGAAGGTGCGCGAGGCCGTGGCCATGCTCGATGAGATGGACGTCGACTTCGAGTACGAGGGCGAGATGCCGCCGGAACTGGCGCTCGATCCCGAAAAGCGCGCCAACTATCCGTTCATGCGCCTGACCGACAGCGCCAACATCCTTATCATGCCGGCCATCCACGCCGCCTCGATCTCGACCAAGCTGGTGCAGTCGCTGGGCGGCGCCACGGTGATCGGGCCGGTGCTCTTGGGCCTGTCGAAGTCGGTGCAGATCGCGCCGCTGTCGGCCTCAGTGTCCAAGATCCTGAACATGGCGATGATGGCCGCCTACGACCAGCCGGTCGGGGACGAGGAGTAATCTGAAAGTCGGAAAGGCGCGCGCCCGGCTGGGGCGCGCGCCTTTCTGGGCCGCGACGGAGGGGGAGTGGCCGCGGCCGCGAGGCTCTAGGCGGCCTTGGTCGTGACCGCTTCCACGGCCGCGGCGCCAGCGGTCCAGCGGACGGCGGCCAGGGCCACGCGCTCGCCCAGCAGGCGGGCGGTCTCACGGTCGCCGGCCGGCGGCGAGAGCTCGGGCGAGACGTTGTCCGACTGCGCGGCGACGCCGATGAACGAGCCGACGCGGTTCAGCGTGTCCGGACCGCGCTCGGCGGCGGTCACGTTCGGCGGGGCGATGCCGAGATTGACCCAGTTCATGCCGTGCTGGGCGGCCAGGATCGTCAGGCTCGCCAGGGCGTGAGCCTTGTCGCCCGAGAAGCTGTGAGAGTTGGTGAAGCCGGCGGCCAGCTTGTCCTTCCAGGCGCCGGTGAAGAACGCCGCCGAGGTGGCGTCGGCGAACACTTTGAACACGCCCGAGACGTCGCCCATGTAGGTCGGCGCGCCGAAGATCACGGCGTCGGCCTTGGTGATTTCCTCAATGAACGGGCCGAAATCCTGCGACGCGCTCTCGATTTTCAGCAGGACCGGGGTCTGGCCGGCGTCACGGACGCCCTCGGCGACCTTCTGGGCGAGGACTTCGGTGTGGCCGTAGCCCGAGTGATAGGCGATGGCGACGGTAGTCATGGGTGATCTCTCAATTAGAAACCGAAACGGTAGCGATTACGTAATAGACGCTAGCGCGACCGCTAGGGGGATCAGCAACAAAAGTTGGTGCAATTTTTCTGGGGGACGCCCTCAGGGGCGCTGAATGGCCACATCGCCTTGCGACAACGTTGTCATCACCTTATCTGAGAGGACACCCCAGCGATTTGACCAAGCACGCCCGATCGTGGCGCGCGTCCCTTCGCGATCACCCCGCCTTCTTTGTGTGTGAGCTGCGCATGACCCCGTCCAAGACGACGCATCCTGGCCTTGTTCTGGCCGCCCTGGCGCTTGGTGGCTTTGCGATCGGCACGACCGAATTCGCCTCGATGAGCCTGCTGCCCTACTTCGCCAAGGACCTTGGCGTCGACGCACCCACGGCGGGCCACGCCATCAGCGCCTACGCCCTGGGCGTCGTGGTCGGCGCGCCGATCATCGCGGTAGCCGCCGCTCGCCTGCCCCGCCGGGTGATCCTCACCGTGCTGATGGCGGTGTTCGCCCTGGGCAACCTGCTCTCGGCCCTGGCGCCCACCTTCGGCTGGATGCTGGCGTTCCGCTTCTTCTCGGGCCTGCCGCACGGGGCCTATTTCGGCGTCGCGGCCCTTGTCGCGGCCAGCGTCTCGCCGCCGGACAAGCGGGCGCGGTCGGTCGCCATGGTGATGATCGGCCTGACCATCGCCACGATCCTCGGTGTGCCGATGGCCAATATCGTCGGCCAATGGATCGGCTGGCGCTGGGGCTTCGTGATCGTCGCCATCCTGGCCGCGTTGACCGCCCTTTCGGTCTGGCTGCAAGCTCCGCGCGTTCCCGCCGACGCTCACGCCAGCCCCATGCGGGAGCTGTCGGCCCTGGCCAAGGGCCGGGTCTGGCTGACCCTGGCGATCGGCGCGATCGGATTTGGCGGACTGTTCTGCGTCTACACCTATCTGGCGGACACCCTGCTGGCCGTCACCCACGCCCCGCCCGCCGCCCTGCCGGTGGTGCTGGCGGTGTTCGGCGCCGGCATGACCGTCGGCACGCTCGCCTGCGCCTGGGCCGCGGACCGCGCCCTGATGCCCGCCATCGGCGGGATCCTGCTGTGGAGCGCCGGCGCCCTGGCCCTCTACCCGCTGGCGGTCGGAGACCTCAGAACCCTGCTGCCCGTGGTGTTCCTGATCGGCTGCGGCGGCGGCCTGGGCTCGGCGCTGCAGACGCGACTGATGGACGTGGCCGGTGACGCCCAGACCTTGGCGGCCGCGCTGAACCACTCGGCCTTCAACACCGCCAACGCCCTGGGCCCGTGGCTCGGCGGCCTGGCGATCGCGGCGGGCTATGGCTGGGCTTCGACCGGTTGGGTCGGGGTCGCCCTGGCGCTCGGCGGCTTTGCGATCTGGGTGGCGGCGGCGCTGGACGCCCGACGACAGAGCCGCCGGCTCGCCTTGGTCCCGGCCGAATAGAAAGCGCTAGCGACCTTCGTGGACGGCGGCGTGCGCACCGTTCAGCAGGTCCGCGACGCTGATTTGGCCCAGCCGCTCGGCCGCGGCCATATCGGCGGCCTGGATGGCCGAACGGACGGCGTCGGGAATCTTCTCTCCGACCGGGCAGCCCTTGACGCCCTTGGGCGCTACGCCGAGATGGGCGCAGCCGTTGACGGCCTTCAGCACGACGTCGAGCGTGATGGTTTCTGCGGGCTTGAGTAGCCAGGCGCCGCCGTTGGCGCCGGCGCGCGCGCCGATCAGCCCCGCCTTGCCCAGCATGGCGGTGACCCGGCGGACCACGACCGGATTGGTCGGGACCGACGCGGCCAGCTCCGCGCTGGCCACGGCGCGGTCGGCGGAAAACGCATCCTTATGCGCCAGATAGGCCAGGGCGTGGGCCGCCACGGGGAATTTTTGACTGTCGGACATCTCTACTCGGGAACGTAAGGTTGTCGTGGGCGCGTTCAACTGAAAAGTGCTTGATCCTGGCGTCGCGGATCGATGCGACGTTAGGGGACGATTGAACCGGCCGTGAATTGGGTGTATCGCGCCGCGCTTGATCGATATGGGTCGGCCGACAGCGTTTTGCGAGGGCGGCCCGGAGGGATTGAATGGCTTCCGAAGCCTCCAGCGCGTCCGCTCCCGAATGCGCCCCCGCGTCCACCGACATTCCTTCCCAGGATGGCGGCCCGCCAAACGGGTCGGGGCACGGTCATGACCTGAAGGGTCATGGCTTCTTCGCCATGGCCCTGGGCTCCATCGGCGTCGTCTTCGGCGACATCGGCACGAGCCCCCTGTACGCCCTTCGCGAGGCGCTGGCGCACTCGCGCAGCACCACCGCGACCGAGCACGCGGTGCTGGGCGTGGTGTCGCTGGTCCTGTGGACCCTGACCCTGTTCGTGACGATCAAGTACGTCATCTTCTTCATGCGCGCCGACAACAAGGGCGAGGGCGGGACCCTGGCCCTGATGGCCCTGGCCCAGAAGGCTCTGGGCGGCGCGGGTCGCAAGCGCTCGGTGGCGGTGTTCTTCCTGGGCGTGATCGGCGCGGCGCTGTTCTATGGCGACGGCATCATCACCCCGGCCATCTCGGTGCTTTCGGCCGTGGAAGGCCTGAAGGACGCGCCGCACGTCGGCCGGGCCCTGTCGCCCTACATCCTGCCGATCTCGGCCGGGATCCTGATTGCGCTGTTCCTGGTCCAGGCCAAGGGCACCCATCGGATGGCCTCGCTGTTCGGGCCGATCACCGCCGTGTGGTTCCTGATCCTCGGCGCGCTGGGCGCGTTCCACCTGGCCGACGACCTGTCGATCTTCCGCGCCTTCAATCCCTGGTACGGCATCCGCTTCCTGCTGGAGAACGGCTTCCTGGGCTTCGTCATCCTGGGCAGCGTGTTCCTGGTGGTGACTGGGGCCGAGGCGCTCTATGCGGACATGGGCCACTTCGGAAAGCGGCCGATCCAGGCCGCGTGGCTGTGCCTCGTCTTCCCGTGCCTGGCGCTGAACTATCTGGGCCAGGGCGCCCTGGTGCTGGATCATCCCGCCGCCCGCCACAACCCGTTCTGGGAGATGGTGCCCGGCTTCGCCTACTGGCCGGTGCTGCTGATGGCCACGATCGCCACCGTGATCGCCAGCCAGGCCGTGATCACCGGCGCCTTCTCGATGACCCAGCAGGCCGTGCAGCTGGGCCTGCTGCCGCGGATCGAGATCAAGCGCACCTCCGAGACCCAGGCCGGCCAGATCTTCGTGCCGGCCGTCAATCAGTTCCTGCTGATCGGGGTGCTGGTGCTGCTGTTCGCGTTCCAGAGCTCGCACAAGCTGGCCAGCGCCTACGGCATCGCCGTGACCGGCGCGATGTTCGTCGACACCCTGCTGGCCTATGTCGTGATCCGCCGGCTGTGGAAATGGACCCTTTGGCAGACCGCCCTGCTGCTGGTGCCGCTGGCCGCCCTGGACGGCGTCTTCATCGCCTCGAACATGCTGAAGATCCCCGACGGCGCCTGGTTGCCGCTGGTGTTCGGCGGCGTCCTCGTCCTGATCATGTGGACCTGGACCCGCGGGGCCAACATCCTGTCGGCCAAGACCCGTCGCGACAGCGTGCCCCTGGTCGACCTGATGGAAATCCTGCGCGCCCGCGCGCCGCACCGCGCGCCCGGCACCGCGATCTTCCTGACCTCCGACCCGGACATGACCCCGGTCGCCCTGATGCACAACCTCAAGCACAACAAGGTTCTGCACGAGCGCAACGTCATCCTGACGGTCCGCACCACCGAGACGCCGCGCGTCAATGAGGAGGACCGGGTCAAGATCGAGAAGGTCAACGACGACTTCAAGAAGGTCATCGTCAACTACGGCTTCATGGAAAGCCCGAACATCCCCAAGGCCTTGGCCGTGTGCCGCAAGCAGGGCCTGAAGTTCGACATCATGGCCACCAGCTTCTTCCTGGGCCGTCGCTCGATCGTGCCGTCGGCCAACAGCGGCATGCCGCTGTGGCAGGACCGCCTGTTCATCTACCTGATGAAGAACGCCGCCAATCCGACGGACTTCTTCAAGATCCCGCCCGGCCGCGTGGTCGAGCTGGGCGCCCAGGTGACGGTGTAGGCGGTGGAGACGACGCTCCGCGTTCTGGGCGACGGCCTATCGATCGCCGCCCTGGCCATCATCGCCGCCACCGCCCAGGGCGCGTGGAAGCGCATCCCCCAGAGCGTGAAGACGGTGCCGATGCAGTGGGGCCTGAACGGCAAGCCGACCTGGCGCGCGCCCAAGGCGCTGGGCCTGCTGTTCATTCCGGTGATCGCGACCGCGATCCTGCTGTCGTTCACCCTGACCCAGGCCACGTTTACGACCGATCCGACGCAGGCGATGATGATCTTCCTGATCCGCGCCACGACCGCCGCCCTTCTGGCGCTCGCCCATCTGTTCCACCTGCGGTTCGTCATCAAGACGCTGCAGGACGAGGGCCAACTCTAGCGGCGCTCATTTGCGCTTGACCCGCGCGTCCCGATCCCGTTGAAGGCGCGCGACTTTGTGTTTCTCTCCGGAAGGGACCCCTCATGGCCGACAAGTCCGTGAAGAAGGTCGTGCTCGCCTATTCGGGCGGCCTCGACACCTCGATCATCCTGAAGTGGCTGCAGACCGAGTACGGCGCGGAAGTCGTGACCTTCACGGCCGACCTCGGCCAGGGCGAGGAGATCGAGCCGGCCCGCGCCAAGGCCCTGGCCGCCGGCGTGAAGCCCGAGAACATCTTCATCGAGGACGTCCGCGAGGAATTCGTGCGCGACTACGTCTTCCCGATGTTCCGCGCCAACACGGTCTATGAGGGCCAGTACCTGCTGGGCACCTCGATCGCCCGTCCGCTGATCGCCAAGAAGCAGATCGAGATCGCCCGCAAGACCGGCGCCGACGCCGTCAGCCACGGCGCGACCGGCAAGGGCAACGACCAGGTCCGCTTCGAGCTCGGCTACTACGGCCTAGAGCCCGACATCACCGTGATCGCCCCCTGGCGCGAGTGGGACTTCAAGTCCCGCGAGGCCCTGCTGGACTTCGCCGAGAAGCACCAGATCCAGATCACCAAGGACAAGCGCGGCGAGGCGCCGTTCAGCGTCGACGCCAATCTGCTGCACTCCTCGTCGGAAGGTAAGGTCCTGGAGGATCCGGCGGTCGAGGCCCCCGAGTTCGTCCACATGCGCACGATCGCGCCGGAAGACGCGCCGGACAAGCCGACCATCATCACCATCGACTTCGAGAAGGGCGACCCGGTCGCCATCGACGGCGTGGCGATGAGCCCGGCCACCCTGCTGACCAAGCTGAACGCGCTGGGCCGCGACAACGGCATCGGCCGCCTGGACCTGGTCGAGAACCGTTTCGTCGGCATGAAGTCGCGCGGCGTCTACGAGACCCCCGGCGGCACGATCCTGCTGGCCGCCCACCGCGGCATCGAGAGCATCACGCTGGACCGCGGCGCGATGCACCTTAAGGACGAGCTGATGCCGAAGTACGCTTCGCTCGTCTACAACGGCTTCTGGTTCTCGCCCGAGCGCGAGATGCTGCAGGCCGCCATCGACTACAGCCAGACCAAGGTCTCGGGCCAGGTCCGCGTGAAGCTCTACAAGGGCAATGTCACGGTCATCGGCCGCACCAGCCCCTACTCGCTGTACGACCAGGACCTGGTCACCTTCGAGGAGGGCAAGGTCGCCTACGACCACCGCGACGCCGGCGGCTTCATCAAGCTGAACGCCCTGCGCCTGCGGGTCCTGGCCAAGCGCGACAAGCGCGGCTAGGGCGGGGTTAGAGCGATAGGAACGAGGGCGTCGCGGGGGAAACCTCGCGGCGCCTTTTCTTTGTGCGAGACGGGCTGCGCGAGTGGAACCCCTCTCCCGGCGGTGTTCAGACCGGGGACATCCGTGACAGGTGTTCGGAGACATCCGTGACACATTTTCCGATCTCGAAGGGAGGTCGGA
>NZ_QFQZ01000040.1 GCF_003243465.1 Caulobacter segnis | reverse complement strand
CTCAACCAGCCAATCTGATCATCCTCAACCGTCACGGATGTCTCCGAACACCTGTCACGGATGTCCCCGGTCTGAACATTTGAGAGAGGGAGGGGCCCGCCGCGAAGCGGTGGGAGGGTGAGTGGTTTCACCGTTGGCCGGGAAAGTCCCAGGCCGTATCTCGTTGAGTTGCTGAATTCGCTCGACGGAGTCTGGCTCTGAGAAGGCGTACCCACTCACCCTCCCACGCCTACGGCGCGGGCCCCTCCCTCTCTCCATGAGAGAGGGATTTATCTGCTACCCCACGAACGCCCGCTCGATGACGAAGTCGCCGGGTTCGGCGTTGGAGCCTTCCTTCAGGCCCTGGGCCTCGAGCATGGCGGCGGTGTCCTTGATCATGGCCATCGAGCCGCACAGCATGGCGCGGTCGTGCTCGGGATCGAACTTACCGCCCTCGATCCCGAGGTCGCTGAACAGCTTGCCGCTGGCGATCAGGTCGGTGAAGCGGCCCTGGCGCTCGAACGGCTCGCGGGTCACGGTCGGATAGTAGACCAGCTGGGCGCGGGCCTCGTCGCCGACCAGCGGATCGTCGAAGATGTCGTGGGTGAACAGCTCGCGATAGGCCAGCTCCTTCACCTCGCGCACGCCGTGGGCGACGATCACCCGCTCGAAGCGGCTGTAGGCGTCCGGGTCGCGGGCCACCGACAGCCAGGGCGCCAGGCCCGTGCCCGTGCCGAACAGGAAGAGGCGCTTGCCCGGGCGGACGGCGTCCAGAACGAGCGTGCCGGTCGGCTTTTTGCCCAACAGGATCTCGTCGCCTTCCTGGATCTGCTGCAGGCGCGAGGTCAGCGGACCGTCCGGGACCTTGATCGAGAAGAACTCCAGCTCCTCGGCGAACGACGGCGAGCCGATCGAATAGGCGCGCAGGATCGGCTTCTTCTCGCCCAGCTCCTCGCGTGGCGGCAGGCCGATCATCACGAACTCGCCCGAGCGGAAGCGGAAGCTGGCCGGACGCGTGATGGCGAAGCTGAACAGCCGGTCGGTCCAGTGCTTCACCCAAAGCACCGTCTCGACGAAATAGGGGGCGTCCTTCACAGGAGCAGCGGCGGGAGCGGCGGCCGTCATCGGAACTCTTCGGATGGCGCGCGAAAAGCGCGGAAAAGAGAGCGGAAACCGCCAGATAGCGGATGGCGGCGGCTGTCTCATGGGAGCAAGGCCGTCGTCCTGTCAATGACGGTTGTCTAATGTCGGCGCCCGAAAATCTCCGCGTTGGGGACCGTCGTCTCCCTGGGTGTCAAGCTCTGGAATGCCTGTTTGTCCTCAGTCGTCACGCCGGTATTCGAGATAAGAATGAGATCGGGTCGCATCTTTGTGCTGCATCGCAGCAAGAAGAATGGCGCAGATAACTGAAAGGCGAGTTTTCTCGACTTTGTCGAAAACGCCAGACCGTCTTTCCGAATGCGTCAAAAATGTGATTGCCGCTCTCTGAAACGAGGCGCAGACTTCCCGTTGCTTCGTTCGCGGAGCCAACGATACGGAGGAACGTATGCGGGTATGGTTCGTAGGGGCCGCCGCGGCGGCCGGTCTAGTAGCGTTTGGTTTGGCTGGTTGCAGTGACGGCGGCGCGAAGACAAAGGTCGCGCAGGCCAACCAGGTGGTCGTGGAAGGCACGCCAGTGACGGCTTCCGGCTGCGTCCGCCCGGTCGAGAAGACCAACTGCCTCGTGGTGAAGGGGCGTGGCGGCGGATATTACGACATCAGCTCCGCCAGCCCGGCGCCGGATCTGTCCAAGGGCGTGGCGGTGTCGCTGCGCGGGACCGACCGCGGCAAGAACACCCAGTGCGGACGCCAGCTGACCGACGTGAAGTGGTCCTATCTCGGCATCCAGTGCGGCGCGACCGCGCCATCGACGGCCTCGACCGCGACCGACAAGGACGCCAAGGGCAAGACCGAGAAGGCGGGGTAAAGCCCAATCCCTGTGTCATCCCGGCCGTCGCGTAGCGAAGGGCCGGGATCCCGGGGCGGCGCGCACGGCGCTTCGTCACCTCTGGATCCGGGGCGGCCTCTGCGCGGCTTTCGGGATGACACGGGATTTGAGGCTTAGCGTCTAGCTTTCGCCGGTTCCCGGGTCGGTCTCCGTTTTCGGAGACTGACTGCTGCCGGCCGCGCCTGGCGGTTCGGTCGCGGGACGGGGCGGCTGGCCTTCGGGCGAGTCGGTCCGCTGGTTCTCCTGCTCGACCTCCCGATTCGAGGGACGGTCGGCGGGCGAGGGCGGTTGGCTGTCGATCGTGGGCATGAAGGCCGAACGCCTGGCGCGGCGCTTCGATCCGCATGGTCCCTTCCTCTCCCTCATAGCGAGGAAGAGCGTCAAAATCCGCAATCCCGCGCAGGCCGCTTGCCCCCCGGATGCGACCCTGCTAAATGGCGCGGCTCTGGCGACAGAACATGGCGCGCCGAGGCTTCGAAAGCCCTCTGGCGCGCTGTCTGTCTCTGGATGTCCGTCGGCCCGCAAGGGCGGTCGGTCCGCAGGAGTGTAGCTCAGCTGGTAGAGCATCGGTCTCCAAAACCGAGGGCCGGGGGTTCGAGTCCCTCCACTCCTGCCACTATATGTATCCGACGGGTCGCTCGCAGGCCCGCTCGTTTAAGAAAGTCGTGAGCTTCAAAAGCATGGCCAGGAAACCGGGATCCAACCCGACCGCGATGAAGAACCGCGCCGCAAAGACGGCCGCGGCGATGTCGCCCGCCGGCGCCGCCAGCGCCGCCGCCGCTCCCGCCGCCCCCAAGAAGCGCACCAGCCCGGTCCAGTTCTTCCGCGAAGTCCGCGCCGAAGCCCGCAAGATCACCTGGACCACCCGCAAGGAGACCTGGATCACCTCGGTGATGGTCTTCATCATGGTGGTGATGGCGTCGCTGTTCTTCCTGGCGGTCGACGGCGGCCTGGGCTTGGCCGTGAACCAGCTTCTGAAGCTGGCCACCGCGAGATAAGATAGAGACGATGAGCACCGAAACCGCGTCCAACCCGAACCACAAGTGGTACATCGTCCACGCCTACTCGAACTTCGAGAAGAAGGTGGCCGAGAGCATCCGCGAGCAGGCCAAGAACCAGGGCCTGGAGGAGAACTTCTCCGAGATCCTGGTCCCGACCGAAGACGTCGTCGAGATCCGCCGCGGCCGTAAGGTCAACGCCGAGCGCAAGTTCTTCCCGGGCTACGTCCTGGTGAAGATGAACCTGTCGGACGAAGCCTACCACCTGATCAAGAACACCCCGAAGGTCACGGGCTTCCTGGGCAGCGGCTCCAAGCCGATGCCGGTCTCCGAAAAGGAAGTCCAGCGCATCATCGGCACGATCGAGGAAGGCGTCGCCGCCCCGAAGGCCGTGGTCCTGTACGAGGTGGGAGAGAACGTTCGCGTCACCGACGGCCCGTTCGCCAGCTTCAACGGCTCGGTCGAGTACGTTGACGAGGAAAAGGCGCGCCTGCGCGTCACCGTCTCGATCTTCGGCCGCGCCACGCCGGTCGAGCTCGAGTACAATCAAGTCGAAAAGATCGCCTAAGGGCGGTTGCCGCTCAGAAGCTTCGAAAGCCCCGCGCCCGCAAGGCGCGGGGCTTTTGCTTGGCGGTGTGGCGAAGACCGCGCGCGGTGCGCGCTCGGGCCTGACGCAGGCCATGGCCCACACGAGCACGACATTGGCGTCCTGGACCTCGTCTCAGGCGATGGGACCCGCGCTCACGGCCTGGGCTGCGGGGCGGCCGCCTGTGTCAGGTCAAGAGGCGACCCGCCCGGACGCGCGCCAGCGGGCGCGTCGGCTAACTCGCGATGATTAGGACAGGATGGCTGGCGGAGAGGGTGGGATTCGAACCCACGGTGCCCTTCCAGGCACGCCGCATTTCGAGTGCGGTACATTCGACCACTCTGCCACCTCTCCAGGCCGCCGTTCTGAGCGGTTTTTTGAACCGCCCGAGGTCGAGGGCGCGATACCTAGCGGCGTCGTCGCCGGGACGCAAGCCCTCTGTTGCGCTTTCTTCGCGCTCAGGCCTGGGGACGCAAAATCATCTGCGTGCAGCGGAAAAGGGCGATGGTCTTGCCGGTGGTCTCGTGGGTCACGACGGCGTCCCAGACCTGGGTGGTCCGGCCGCCATGGACGAGCTGGGCGTCGACGGCCACGCCGCCCTCGCGGGCCGTGCCCAGGAAGTTGGACTTCAGCTCGATGGTCGTGAAGCTGGCGCCGCCTTCCGGCAGCGAGACCATGCAGCCGTAGCCGCAGGCCGAGTCGGCCAAGGCGATCACGCTGGCGGCGTGCAGGAACCCGTTTGGCGCCATGTGGCGCTTCTTGACGTCGAAGCGGCCCTTCACGCGGCCGGGGGCGGCCTCGAGCCATTGCAGGCCCAGGACATCGGGAAGGGCGCCGGACTGGGCGTCGGTGAGGGCGGCGCTGAAATCCTGGCTCATGAAACGGGCTCCGCGGCGATGGGGACGAGTCGCCGCGAGCCTAGGTCAATTTCTAAAGAAAACCTAGTTCCAGAGCTTGGCGAGGTCGACGGGCGGGAAGCGGGCGCCGTCGCCGAGATCCGGCGGCTCCTTGCCGGCCCGGACCGCGATGCGAAGGGCCGCGCCGGCGATCGCCGGATCGGGCAGCAACGCGTCGGCGGCGGTGCGCCGGGCGATGAAGTCCAGCCGGTCGACCTTGTCGTTCAGGTGAATGTTCGAGGCCTTCTGCTCGGCGACCGTCGACTCGCAGGGCGTCGCCGCGCAGACGCCCGGCAGCACCCGGGTCTGCGGCGGCAGGCTGAGGATCTTGCGGGCGTCGTCGAACGCCTTGCCGGCGTCGGCGCCGGGAATGTCGCAGCGGCCCGAACCCTCGCCCGGCGCCAGCAGGACGTCGCCGGTGAAGATCGCATCGCCCAGCCGGTAGGCCACGGCGCCGGGCAGGCGGCTGGCCAGGGCCAGGGCATGGATCTTAAGGCCGCCCATCGGCAGCGCCTCGCCGTGCTTGGCCAGCTTGTCGAAATCCCAGCCTTCCAGGTCCACCATGTCTTCGCCCAGGGCCGGCGCCAGGCGCTTCAGGCTCTGGACCACGCCGGCGCCGATGCAGACCGAGGCCCCGGTCTCGTACTTCAGGCGTCCCGCGGCCGAGAGATGGCCGGCGTGGAGCCCGGTCTCCAGGATCCAGGTCGGACCCAGGTCGCGCGCCCGGATGTCGGCGATGATCTTTTCAATGAAGTCGGTTCCGACGGCCTGGGTCTGCGGGTCGAAATCCAGCACCGGGTCGACGATGGCGCAAAGGAACGTCGCGGGGTCGATGATCAGATAGGTCACCGTCCCGGTCGCGGGATGGCGATAAGCGATGATTTCCGGCTGCATTCCGTAAGCCCTAGCCCCGAGGCCGCCACCTTGACCGTTAAGCCGTTAAACATCGGCGAACGGCGGCGCCCGAAAACCCGGGACGGGGCGGGGAGAGAGGCTTTCCGGACAGCGCTCGACAGGGTTTTCGCGGTGGGCGAACCCGGATCGGGTTTCAGCGTGACGATGCGTCGCAGGGGTGGGTTCCGTCCCGCATCGCCTGGACCCAGAGGGGCTCGACATAGCGGCCGCCGGCGCGGAAGCCCGGGGCGCAGCCCTCCGGCGTGTCGTCGGCCCGGCGCGCGTCGCCGGTCATCAGCGACAGGGCGACCGACTGCTGCGATCCGCCCCGCAGGCGGCCGTAGCCATAGGGCGAATAGCCGTACGGGCCATAGCCATAGGCGCCGAAGCCGCCAACGGACGGATCGGCGTAGAAGCCGCCGCGCTTGCCGAAGTCGGTCTTGGAGACGGCGACGCCGACCGTGCCGTTCTCGCCGACGGGGAATAGGGCCGAGGCGTAGGCGCTGCGATAGCCGCCGCTGCCGACGGACACGCCCATCGAGCCGTGGACCTTGCGCTTGCCGTCCTCGTCGCGATCGGCGGGCAGGAAGCCGCGCGGGGCGTCGTCCGCATGTGCGGGCGTTTCGGCGAGGAAGGCGGCGATCTGTTCCTGGGTCGTCAGGGGCTTGGCGGCCGGCGCGGTGGTGGCGGGCGGCGCGGCCTGGGCGGCGGCCTTCAAGGCGGCGGGCGTGGGCTTGGCCTGGGCGGTGGCGATCGCCTCGTCTTCGCCGGGCGCTGCGAGGGCCGAGCCAGCGGCGGAA
This sequence comes from Caulobacter segnis, assembly GCF_003243465.1. GTDB lineage: Bacteria > Pseudomonadota > Alphaproteobacteria > Caulobacterales > Caulobacteraceae > Caulobacter > Caulobacter segnis_A. The sequence continues at coordinate 35,361 of NZ_QFQZ01000040.1, read as the reverse complement.
AGGCTGACGGCGATGATCGCGATAAGACGCCGCATGGGGAAACTCCGGGGTGACACCCTAACACACTAGAGCGCCAAACCAGCGCAATTAGGGCGACTTTATTGCCGGGACGCAAGCTGAGCCTTCAGGCCCGCCTCGGGGCTCAGAGCGCTTCCAGCCGCTGCTGAAGCGCCGCCATGTCGTCGGGAAGCGGCGTCTCGAAGCGCAGCGCCTCGCCGGTGATGGGGTGGACGAAGCCCAGCACCGCCGCGTGCAGCGCCTGGCGCTTCAGGTCCGCGGCCTGGATCGCCTCGCGGACGGCGCTGGCCGGCTGGCCCGCGCCATAGACCGGATCGCCAAGGCAGGGGCTGCCCTTGCTGGCCATGTGGACCCGGATCTGGTGGGTGCGGCCGGTCTCGAGCCGGCAGGCCACGCGGGCGGCCAGCGGCCTGTCCTGCGGGCCGAACGCGGCGTCCACGCGGTAGTGGGTGATCGCCTCGCGTCCGCCCGAGCGCAACACCGCCATCTTCTTGCGGTCGCCGGGCGAGCGGCCCAGCTGGGTGACGATCGTGGCGGACGGCGGCGACGGCGCGCCCCGCGTGAGGGCGATATAGAGCCGATCGATGTCATGGGTGGCGAACAGGGCCGACAGTCCCTTGTGCGCCGCGTCGCTCTTGGCCGCGACCATGACGCCGGAGGTGTCCTTGTCCAGGCGATGGACGATGCCGGGGCGCGCGACCCCGCCGACGCCGGACAGGCTGTCGCCGCAGTGGTGCAGCAGGGCGTTGACGAGCGTGCCGGTCAGGCTGCCGGGCGCGGGGTGCGCGGCCATGCCGGCCGGCTTGTCGACCACGATCAGGTGCGCGTCCTCATAGAGCACGACCAGCGGAATGGCCTCCGGCTCCGGATCGGCCGGGATGGGCGGCGGGACGAGCAGGGCGTAGGTCCCGGCCTTGGCTTTGCGCGACGTATCGGAAATCGCCTGGCCGTCGATCGACAGGCGCCCCTCGGCGATCAGCGCCTGCAGGCGGGCGCGCGAAAGATCGGGAAACAGCGGCGAAAGCGCCTTGTCCAGCCGTTGGCCCGAAAGCTCCGGCGACAGAACGACCGTCAGGACCTCGCCGTGCTCGTCGGCGGTCGCCTCGTCGAGCCCGTCATCGTCCAGCCTGTCTTCCGCGTGCGTCACCGGGGTTTCATCGCTCCTTCACACTGTCGTCGCGCTCGCGACACGGGTCGTGCCTACGGGCGACATTGAATTTTCGTATCGGGGGATAGTCGATGCGCGGCTTCCGCACCACCACTGTGTTGCCCGCCAGCCTGCGGGCGCTCGCCTTGGCTGCGCGCCGCGCCGGGACGACCATGAACGCCGAGCTTGCGGATGTTGCGGCTCTCCGCTTCGCTTAGGTCGGGAAGAGAGATGTTTTCGGGGAGAGCGCGCATGACCATCGATCGCCGCAAGGTGCTCGGCCTTCTGGGCCTGTCGGGCGCCGCCGCCGGCGAGGCCGCGGCCGCCACGGTCAAGGGCCTGCATGAGGGGCCGGTGCGCTTCGAGCACGGCGTCGCCTCGGGCGATCCGTTGCAGGACCGCGTGATCCTGTGGACCCGCGTGACCGCGCCCGGCGCCAAGCTGCCCGTCGGCGTGCGCTGGGACGTGGCGACCGATCCCGACTTCAAGACCATCGTCCGCCAGGGCCACGCCACCACGGACGCAAGCCGCGACCACACGGTGAAAGTCGACGTCACGGGCCTGAAGCCGGGAACCGAGTACTACTACCGCTTCCGCGCTAGCCGCGCGGGGCAGGCGGTGGGCGAGGCCGTGGTCGGGCGCACGCGCACCCTGCCGGCGGGGGCGACCAAGGACGTCGTCCTGGCGGTGACCTCCTGCAGCCTCTACCCGAACGGCTACTTCACCGCCTATGACGCCATCGCCAGGCTTGAACGCGTCGACGCCGTCCTGCACCTGGGCGACTACATCTACGAGTATGGCGCCGCGCCGGGCGACTACGGCATGAACTCGCCGACGGCCAAGGGGCGCAGCCCGCTGCCGCCGCACGAGATCGTCAGCCTGGCCGACTACCGCCAGCGCCACGCCCAGTACAAGACGGATCCTATGCTTCAGGCCGCCCACGCCCGCGCGCCGTGGATCGTGGTCTGGGACGACCACGAGACCGCCAACGACAGCTGGGTCGGCGGGGCCGAGAACCACCAGCCCAAGACCGAGGGGGATTGGGCGACCCGCAAGGCTGCGGCGCTGAAGGCCTATTACGAGTGGATGCCGATCCGCGAGGCCGCGCCGGGGACCCTGCCCGAGGCCGCCTGGCGCGGCTTCCAGTTCGGCGACGTGGCGACTCTCATGATGACCGAGACCCGCCTGACCGCGCGGACGCACCAGCTCGACTACGGGACCGACATGCCGGTCGTGGACGGCAAGCCCGACGTCGCCGCCTTCGTGGCCAGGTGGAAGGACCCGTCGCGCCGGATGATGGGCGCCGACCAGGAGCGCTGGCTGGCCAGCCAGGTCCAGGCCTCGGTCAAGGCCGGCGTGGCGTGGCAGGTGCTGGGCAACCAGGTCGTCATGGCGCGGGTCAGCCCGCCGAATCTGAAGACCACCATGGGCGACGAAAAGTTCGCGGCCCTGTTCGCCCAGCTGCCGGACTACGCCAAGACGCCGGTGATGCAGGCGGTGGCGATGTCGGCCTATGACATTCCGTCGAACCTGGACGCCTGGGACGGCTATCCGGCCGACCGCCAGCGGGTCTACGACATCTTCACCGCCGCCAAGGCGCGCCCGATCGTGCTGGCTGGCGACAGCCACATGTTCTGGGCCAACGAGCTTTGGAACGACAAGGGCGACAAGCGCGTGGCGGCCGAGTTCGGCGCGACCTCGATCACCTCGCCCGGCTACGGCGACATCCTGCCTGGCGCGCCGATCGGCGAGGCCTTCATCCAGCGCAACAAGGAAGTCCGCTACACCCACGGCAGCGCCAAGGGCTTCGTGCTGCTGACCCTGGAGCACGGCAAGGCGACGGGCGAGCTGGTGGCCGTGTCGACGATCCTGGACCCGAGATACGAGACCAGTGTGCTCAAGCGCTTCGTGGTCACCCCGGCGGCGGACGGCGGGGTGGAGGCGTTGAGGGAGGCCTGAACGCCCCTCTTGCTCACCGCCGCTCCAGCGCCAGCCGCAGCCCGAACGCCACGAACACGCAGCCGGTCACCCGGTCCAGCCACCGCACCACGACGGGAACCCGCAGCAGCCCGGCGATCGGTACGGTCGCGGCGATCAGGGCGGCGAACCACAGTAGGCCCTCGGCCACGTGGATCGTGGTCAGCAGCAGGCCAAACCGCGCCGGATCGACCCCCGGCGGCATGAACTGCGGCAGGAACGAGACGTAGAACACCCCGACCTTGGGATTGAGCAGGTTGGTCAGCAGGCCTCGGCGCAAGGCGGCGATCGGACCCGCGTCCACCGCCCGCATCTCGCCGGGCTCGAACTGGTCGCGGGGTTTCAGGATCATCCTGATCCCGGTCCAGGCCAGGAACAGGGCGCCGGCCCACTTCAGGATCGTGAAGGCTATCTCCGAGGCGGTCAGCAGGGCGCCGACGCCGAACGAGGCCGCCGCGCCCCAGATCAGGCAGCCCAGGCCGATGCCGATCGCGGCGCCCGCGGCCCGGCGCGGTCCCTCGGCGGCCGCCGTCCGGATCACCAGCGCCGTGTCGAGGCCTGGCGTCAGCGTCAGCAGGCCGGCGGCCAGGGAAAAGGCGACGAGGGCCTCAGTCGTGGTCATGCAGGGGCTTTTCGCGCTCGACCAGCTTGCCGTCCTCCAGCACGCGATAGAAGCAGGAGCGGAAGCCGACGTGGCAGGCCCCGCCGTCGCCGCGCGGCCGCACTTTCAGCAGCACCGCGTCCTGGTCGCAGTCGACCCGCAACTCGACGACGTCCTGCAGCTGGCCGCTGGTCTCGCCCTTCTTCCAGAGTTCGTTGCGCGACCGGCTGAAGTAGTGGGCGATGCTGGTGTCGACGGTCAGCTTCAAGGCCTCGTCGTTCATCCAGGCCAGCATCAGGATTTCGCCGGTGTCGGCGTGCTGGGCCACCGCCACGACCAGGCCGTCGCCGTTGAAGCGGGGCGCGAGATCGGTTCCGCGCTCCAAGGCGTGCTTGTCTGCGGCGTGCGGGAAGAGAGGGCTGGACGTCATGGCCCGACATATGGCGCAGGCGGGGAGGGCGCGCTAGCGTCCCGGCGCTTGTGGGGATCGAATGAACCTGAAGGATCGCATCAAGGGCGCTGTGGCGGCGCTGGACGTCTGGGCCCGCCCGTGGGCTGGCCGGTCGCGCTGGCATGGCTACGCCTATGAGTTCCTGCTGTTTGGCCTGAAGCAAGCCTGGGCTTGCCTGTTCGGCGGCCTGATGCTGGCCCTGCTGGTCGGCACCAAGCTTTTCTGGCCCGAGGCCGCGCCGCTGGCCCGCTACGACTTCCTGGTCATCGCCTCGGTCGCCATCCAGGCCCTGCTGCTGGCGCTGAGGCTGGAGCGCTGGGACGAGGCGATGGTCATCTTCATCTTTCACGTCGTGGGCACGGTCATGGAGCTGTTCAAGACCGCCCACGGCTCGTGGATCTATCCAGAGCCCAGCGTCTTGCGGATCGGCGCCGTGCCGCTGTTCACCGGCTTCATGTACGCCTGCGTCGGCAGCTACATCGCGCGGATCTGGCGGCTGTTCGATGTCACCTTCGTGCGCTACCCGCCGCTGTGGACGACCTATGCGCTGGCGGCGCTGATCTACGCCAACTTCTTCACCCATCACTATGTGGCCGACATCCGCCTCGGGCTGTTCGCCCTGTCCGGACTGCTTTTCGGCCGGACGTGGTTCCTGTTCACGCCCGACGAGACGCCGCGGCGCATGCCCATGCTGCTGGGCGCGCTGCTGGTCTCGCTGTTCATCTGGTTCGCCGAGAACCTCGGCACCTTCGCCGGGGCCTGGATCTATCCCAGCCAGGCGGCGGGCTGGCGCATGGTGCCGATCGAGAAGATGGGCGCCTGGTACCTGCTGATGCTGATCAGCTTTGTTTTGGTGACGCTGGTGCATCGCCCGACGGAGGCCGGCGTGGGACGGCTCCGAGAGGGGATCCGGGTCGCGGCTTGAGGAGAAATCCTCTCCCCGTGGGAGAGGTGTCGGCGAAGCCGACGGAGAGGGAAGCGGCAAGTGCTGCTAGCACTTCCCCCTCCGGTCGCTCTGCGACAGCTCCCCCAGAGGGGGAGCAGATTTTTGAACCTACTTCCTCGTCACCAGATCCATGAACCGCTGCTGCAGGACCTTGTCGGTCTTGAAGACGCCGCGGAACTGGGTGGTGATCGTCGAGACGTCGTGGTGGTGGACGCCGCGCGTGCTCATGCACTGGTGCTCGGCGTCGATCAGCACGGCGACGCCGGCGGCCGAGAGGTGGTCCTCGATCGCGTCGGCGATCTGCATGGTCATGGTCTCCTGGGTCTGGAGACGCTTGGCGAAGATCTCGACCAGGCGCGCCAGCTTCGACAGGCCCACGACCTTGCCGGTCGGCATGTAGGCGACCCAGGCCTTGCCCAGGAACGGCGCCATGTGGTGCTCGCAGTGGCTCTGCACGTCGATGCCGCGCAGCATGACCATGTCGTCATAGCCTTGGACGTCCTCGAAGGTGCGCGACAGCTCCTTGGCCGGATCGCCCTGATAGCCGGCGAACCACTCCTCGAAGGCGTCGACCACGCGCTTGGGCGTGTCGATCAGGCCTTCGCGCTCGGGATTGTCGCCGGCCCAGGCCAGGAGGGTCCGGACGGCGGCCATGGCTTCCTCGCGGGAGGGGCGCTCGGCGGCTTCAAGATCAAGACCGTCATCGCTGCCGATCAGGGTTCGCTCGCGGGCTAGGGCGTCCATGTCAGGGGTTTCTTTCCACGGGCTGAGTTGCGCCAGGACGCCGGTCGTCCTGGAATGACGCGTGCCACCCGTTTCACAGCTACGGTCGAAGCGTCGCCGCGGACGTATCGTTGGGCGTGGCCCAATCCGTATCCGAAGGATATATGGAGCCGGCTCCGTCTTGGAGCAACCTCTCCCTACGTCATAGCACTGCGACCCAATGACCCTGAAGATCCACGACACCCTGGCGCGCGAGAAGCGCGACTTCGTTCCCGCCGATCCCCAGCGGGTGACGATGTATGTCTGTGGGCCCACGGTCTACAACCACGCCCATATCGGCAATTTCCGGCCGGTGGTGGTGTTCGACGTGCTGTACCGGGTGCTGCGCCATCTCTACGGCGAGGACGCGGTGGTCTATGCGCGCAACGTCACGGACGTTGACGACAAGATCAACAAGAAGGCCGCCGACGAGGGCGTGCCGATCTCGGTGATCACCGATCGCTATCTGGCGGCCTATCACCAGGACGCCGACGCGCTGGGCGCGCTGCGGCCCAACCTCGAGCCCAAGGCCACCGAGCACATCGACGCCATCCTCGAGATGATCGGCCAGCTGGTCGAGAACGGCAGCGCCTACGCCGCCGAGGGTCACGTGCTGTTCGACACCCAGAGCTTCGCCGACTACGGCCAGCTCTCCGGTCGCCCCCTCGACGAGATGATCGCCGGCGTCCGCGTCGAGGTCGCCCCCTACAAGCGCCATCCCGCCGACTTCGTGCTCTGGAAGCCCTCCAAGGAGAACGAGCCCGAGTGGGAAAGCCCCTGGGGCGCGGGCCGTCCGGGCTGGCACATTGAGTGCTCGGCCATGATCGACAAGGCCCTGGGCAAGACCATCGACATCCACGCCGGCGGCATCGACCTGACCTTCCCGCACCATGAGAACGAGGTGGCCCAGAGCCGCTGCGCCCACAAGACGGCGGTGCTCGCCAACTACTGGATGCACAACGGATTCCTCGACATGGGCGGGGAGAAGATGTCCAAGAGCCTGGGCAATGTGATCATCCCGCACGAACTGCTGAAGACGGTTCCGGGCGAGGTGATCCGCTGGGCGCTGCTGTCGGCCCACTACCGCCAGCCGCTGGACTGGACGCCGGAGCTCCTGGAGCAGTCCAAGAAGTCGCTTGACCGCCTGTACGGCGCCCTGCGTCGCGCCAAGGACGTGGCGCCGGATCAGGCCATGGAAGCGCCGGCCGAGGTGATGGCCGCCCTGATGGACGACCTGAACACCCCGCTGGCGACCTCGGCCTTCTTCGAGGTGTCGAGCCTGATCGAGAAGGCCGTGACCGCCGGCGACACCGTCGCCATCGCCGCCAACAAGGCCCGCCTCCTGGAGGCCGGCGCCCTGCTGGGCTTCCTGCAGGCCGATCCGGACAGCTGGTTCGAGGGCGACGCCTCCGACGAGCTGAAGGCCAAGGTCGAGGACCTGCTGGCCAAGCGCGTGGCCGCCCGGACCGCCAAGGACTGGCCCGCCGCCGACGCGATCCGCGCCGAGCTGGACGCCCTGGGCGTGGTGGTCATGGACGGTCCGTCGGGCGCGACCTGGCGGATGAAGGACTGACGCTGATGACCTTCGAAAAGCAGGTCGTCCTGGTCTCCGGCGCGGGCCGGGGGCTGGGCGCGGCCATCGCGCGGGCCTTCGTGGAAAATGGCGCGCAGGTGGTGGTCAACTACCGCCGCAGCGAAGCCCAGGCCAAGGCGCTGGTCGAGGCGCTCGGCCAGCGTGCGGTGGCCATCCAGGCCGACGTCTCCGATCCGCTTGAGGCTCGGCGGCTGGTCAACGACGCGGCCGAGGCCTTCGGCCACCACGTCACCACAGTGGTCAACAACGCCCTGGGCGATTTCAGCTTCAACGGCGACGCTCGCGAGAAAATCCAGACCATCGGCTGGGACGACTTCCTGGGCCAGTTGGATGTCGCCCTGCGTGGTTCGCTGAACCTGATCCAGGCCGCCGCGCCAGCGATGGAGGCGGCGGGCTGGGGGCGGATCGTCAATGTCGGCACCAATCTCTTCCAGAACCCGGTGGTGCCCTATCACGACTACACCGCCGCCAAGGCCGCCCTGCTGTCGCTGACCCGCACGGCCGCCGGCGATCTCGGCCCCAGCGGCGTGACCGTCAACATGGTCTCGGGCGGCCTGCTGCGCGTCACCGACGCCAGCGCCGCCACGCCCGAGGCGATCTTCGACCTGATCGCCCAGAGCACCCCGCTGCGCCGCGTCACCACGCCGGCCGAGTTCGCCGACGCGGTCCTGTTCTTCGCCTCCCCGTGGAGCCGCGCCGTCACCGGCCAGAACCTGGTGGTGGATGGCGGCCTGGTCAGGGATTAAGTAGCCCGCATGAAACGCGCCGTCGAACACCGCATCGGGGTCCAGGCCCCCGCCGAGATCGTCTGGGAGGTCGTCTCCGAGTTCGAGACCTGGACCCACTGGAACCCGCTCTACCGCCGCGCCGAAGGGCAGATGAAGATCGGGACCGCCCTGGTGCTGGAGCAGCATCTGCCTGGCGAAGCCCCGCGCGTCATCCAGCCGATCGTCCAGGACTGGGTGCCCTACGAGCAGTTGCACTGGCGCTCGACCCGCGTCGGCGGCCTGGTCACGGCGATCCGCTATCTCGAGATCGAGAACATGGGCCCGGCCAACTCGACCTTCTCGAACGGCGAGCTGTTCATGGGCATGCTGGTGCGCTGGGTCAGCCGCGAGGAACGCCGCAAGCTGAAGGCCGCCTTCGCGACCATGGGCGAGGCGGTGCGCGATCGCGCCGAGGCCCTCTGGTCCGCGCGCGGCGGGGCTCCCATCTAAGGCGCGCGATGATCGACGACCTCTACAGCGCCAAGATCCTGGGGCTCGTGGCCAACATGCCGCGCGCCGGACGCCTGCCCGCGCCCGACGCCAGCAGCGAGAAGGTGGCCAAGCTGTGCGGCAGCAAGATCACGGTCGACGTGGTCGTCGAGGACGGCAAGGTCGTCGACTTCGCCCAGGACGTCAGCGCCTGCGCCCTCGGCCAGGCGGCCGCCGCGATCCTGGGCCAGAACGTGATCGGCGCGGAACTTTCGGACATCGAGTTGGCGCGAGACTCGCTTGCGGCTATGCTGAAGGCGAACGGTTCGCCTCCCGCGGGCCGGTTTTCGGAGCTCGCCGTGCTGGAGCCGGTCAAGGACTATCCCGCTCGTCACGCCTCGACGCTGCTGGCGTTCGAGGCGACGGTCGAGGCTGTCCGTCAGGCCACAGGCGCCGCCGAAACGCGAACTAGCACCGCCGGCGCGGCTTGATTGCACCCCTTCCGGGGGTGTGTAACCGCTCAGAAGCAGTACGCGCGCCGGCATGACCCTCTACGACCGCACCGTCGATTTGAGCCTACGGGCCTACAAGTTGACGCTCTCGCCTCTCATCGGGCGTCAGTGCCGCTTTACGCCGAGCTGTTCGGAGTACACGGCCGCCGCCCTCAAGGAACATGGCCCGCTGAAGGGCTCCTGGCTGGGGTTGCGACGGATTTGCCGCTGCAATCCGTTTGGCGGATCGGGCTATGACCCGCCGCCGCCGCGACACCAGCCACGCAAGTGGAAATGTGAAGAATGATCGATCTGGTTTTCCCCGACGGCTCCTCGCGACAGTATCCGGACGGCTCCACGGGCCGCGACGTCGCCGCGGCCATCTCCAAGTCGCTGGAAAAGAAGGCGCTGCTGATCAAGCTGGACGGCCAGCTGCTGGACCTGGACCGGCCGCTGACCCCCGACCTGCTGGCCGGCGAGCGCAAGTTCGAGATCCTGACGCGTGACGCGCCCGAAGCGCTCGACACCATCCGCCACGACACCGCCCACGTGCTGGCCGAGGCGGTGCAGGAGCTGTTCCCCGGCACCCAGGTGACGATCGGCCCGAACGTCGAGGACGGCTTCTACTACGACTTCGCCCGCGACGAGCCGTTCAGCCTGGACGATCTGGAAAAGATCGAAAAGCGCATGAAGGAGATCGTCGACCGCGACGAGAAGATCACGCGCGAGGTCTGGGACCGCGAGGAAGCCATCGCCCACTTCGACGGGATCGGCGAGCAGTACAAGGCCCAGATCATCCGCGACCTGCCGCCGACGGACACCATCACGGTCTATCGCCAGGGCGCCTGGAAGGACCTGTGCCGCGGCCCGCACCTGCCGTCGACCAAGCATGTCGGCAAGGCCTTCAAGCTGACCAAGCTGGCCGGCGCCTACTGGCGCGGCGACCAGAACAACGCCCAGCTGCAGCGCATCTACGGCACGGCCTGGGCCTCGGAAGCCGATCTCGACGCCTATCTGAAGCGCATCGAGGAAGCCGAGAAGCGCGATCACCGCAAGCTTGGCAAGACCATGGACCTCTTCCACATCCAGGAAGAGGGCAAGGGCATGGTGTTCTGGCACCCGAAGGGCTGGGCGCTCTATCGCGTGCTCGAGGACTACATGCGCCGTCGCCTGGACGCGGCCGGCTATAAGGAAGTGAAGACCCCGCAGATCCTCGACCGAAGCCTGTGGGAGAAGTCGGGCCACGCCGAGAAGTTCGGCCACGCCATGTTCATGTGCGAGAGCGCCGAGGGCGAGGTCCTGGCCGTCAAGCCGATGAACTGCCCCGGCCATATCCAGATCTTCAACGTCGGCCAGAAGAGCTATCGCGAGCTGCCGCTGCGCATGGCCGAGTTCGGCGCCTGCCACCGCTACGAGCCCTCGGGCGCGATGCACGGCATCATGCGGGTGCGGGCCTTCACCCAGGACGACGCCCACATCTTCTGCCGCGAAGAGCAGGTCACCGAGGAGAGCGCCCGGTTCATCGAGCTGTTGCGCAGCGTCTATAACGACCTGGGCATGACGCTCGCGGACACCAAGTTCTCGACGCGTCCGGACCTGCGGGCCGGCACGGACGAGGTCTGGGACAAGGCCGAGGCGGCCCTGGCGGCCGCGGCCGAGGCGGCGGGCGAGACCCTGACCCTGCAGCCGGGCGAGGGCGCCTTCTACGGCCCCAAGCTGGAGTTCTCGCTGAAGGACGCCATCGGCCGCGTCTGGCAATGCGGCACGCTGCAACTTGATTTCGTTTTGCCGGAACGTTTGGACGCCGAGTACGTTACCGAGGACGGTTCGAAGAAGCGTCCCGTGATGCTTCACCGTGCGATTCTGGGGTCGTTCGAACGATTCATCGGCATTCTGCTGGAGAACTTCGCGGGCGCCCTGCCTGTGTGGCTGGCGCCGACCCAGGTCGTCGTCGCCACGATCACCTCGGACGCCGACGACTATGCTCGCGAGGTGGTCGAGGCGTTGACGAAACTAGGTATGCGCGCGGAACTGGACCTGCGAAATGAGAAGATCAACTATAAGATTCGCGAGCATAGCCTCGCCAAGGTGCCAGTGATCGCGGTGGTCGGACGTAAGGAAGCGGAGACGAGGCAGCTGGCCCTGCGTCGCCTGGGCGGCGAGGGGCAGAGCGTCCTGGCGTTCGAGGAAGCCCTCCGCGTGCTCAGCCTCGACGCGACTCCGCCCGACGTCGTCCGCGCCCGCGCCGCCAAGTCGGCTTTGGAGGCGGCGATCGCCTGATGAACAGCATCCTCCCGTCCGTCTCGACCCTGACCGCCGGCGCTCGTCCGGCCCGACCGAACGTGTCGGTGGTCATGGTCGTGTACCGGACGGGAGACGCTCTGGCCGAGAGCATCAAGCATGTGCTGGCCGAGCCGCTGGTCGACGAGTTCGTCATCGTCGACAACGGCTCGTGCGCGCGCGAGCAGGACCTGCTGCGCTCCCTGGCCTTGACCGAGCCGCGCGTGATCCTCAAGCAGGGCCACGGCAATATCGGCTTCGCGCGGGGCGCCAACCTGGGCGCCCAGACCTCGGCCGGCGAGCACATCGTCTTCCTCAATCCCGACGCCAACCTGCAGCCCGGATGCGTCGGCGCCCTGGTCACCGCCTTCAAGAACCAGCCCACCCCGACGATCGTCGGCGCGCGGGTGCTGAACGTCGACGGCACCGAGCAGCGCGGCGGCCGACGCGGCGAGGTCACGCCGATCTCGACCGTGCTGAGCTTCGGCCAGCTGACCCGCCGCTACCGCAAGCTGGCGGCGTTCGAGATCCATCGTGAGCACGAGCCGCTGCCGCGCGCGCCCGTGCCGATGCCGACCATCTCCGGCGCCTGTTTCGCCATGCGCCGGCGCGACTTCGAGGCGCTGAACGGCTTCGACGAAGCCTATTTCCTGCACGTCGAGGATATCGACCTGTGCTGGCGCGCCCGCCGCGCCGGCGGCCAGGTGCTGTTCCAGCCCAAGGCCCAGGTCGTCCATCTGGGCCACACCAGCCTCGAACACCCCGTGAAGGTGGAGTTCCACAAGGGCGTGGGCCTGACCCGCTACTTCATCAAGCGCGCCGACAGCCTGCAGCTGTTCGCCGCCGCCGTCCTGCTGGCCCCGGCCATCATGCTGATGAGCGTGTTCCGGCCGCTGCTGTGGAAGATGACCGGCCGGCCGATCTAGGCGGTGGGCCGGTTCGCCGGTGTAGTTCGACACCCCCTACTCAACCGACCTCCCCGGCGAACGCCGGGGCCCAGATTCATCCGGAGCGATTGGGGGCGAGACATCGCTTCGGACTAAAGTGGCCGCGCGCCTGTGGGTTCGATCTGGGTCCCGGCATTGGCTTCGTCGCACTGACGTGTCGCCGGGAAGGTCGGGTTTCTGGAGTAAGGCCCGGGACTGGGATCGACCCGTTGCGGACCCTGCGCCAAACCCCTCTCTCCAGAGAGAGGGATTCTTGGGCGCGGCTCACCACCCAGATCTGTAGTTAGGAACGGCTGCTTCACATCGGCCCGATCGTTTCGAACCTCAGTCCCTCCGGGCCCTCGATCGACGTCGGCGCCTGGAGATTTCGCGCCGGCAGCATCGCCCGGTAGCGCTCGTACAGGGCCTTCGCGTCCCGGCCTGGCTTTGCCGTAATGCAGAGGTCGTACTCCCCCTCGCGGCCCCAAGACTTGCGTTCGGAGCGCGCGATGTCGCGGTCGGCCTTCACCGCCGCCGCCACCTTGTCCGCCAGCGGCCGATCAATGCCCATGCCGTAGCTGCCGAACTTGATGGTCACGTCGCAGCGCGCGGCGGGAGCAGGCGCGGCCGCGCAGGCGGCGAGGGCCAGGATCGGGAGAAGGGCGGCGAGGCGCAGCATCAGGCGGGGAAGCCTCCGGCGCGGGCCAGGGACGAGGCGGGGGCCTTGCCCAGGCGGTCGCTGATCTCGCGGCCGATGGCGATCAGGGCCGCCAGGTCATAACCGGTCTCGAAGCCCGCCCGTTCCAGCATGTAGACGAGGTCCTCGGTCCCGATATTGCCCGTCGCGGCGGGTGCGAACGGACAGCCGCCGAGGCCCCCGACCGAGGCGTCCAGAACGTCGACGCCGGCCTCGACGCTGGCGAAGGCGTTGGCCAGGCCCGTGTTGCGGGTGTCGTGGAAATGCATGCGCAGGCGCGCGTCCGGCGCGGCGGCGCGGACGGCCTCGATGCGCTTGCGGACCATCCAGGGATCGGCGACCCCGATGGTGTCGGCGATGGCGATCTCGGGGACGCCGAGGGCGGCGGCCTCGCGGGCGATGGCCACCACCTGGTCCTGGCTGACCTCGCCGTCGAACGGGCAGCCGAAGGCGACCGAGATCGTCGCCGTGATCGGCGGTCCGCCGTCGATCGCCTGCCGCTCGGCGATGGCGGCCAGGGTGTCCAACTGCTGGGACACGGTGGCGCCCTGGTTGCGGACGCCGAAGCCGTCCGAGGCGCAGACCACGACATTGGCCTCGTCGCAGCCGGTCGAGATGCAGCGCTCCCAGCCGCGCAGGTTCAGCACGAGGCCGATGCGCGAGCGGGCAGGGTCGGCCGGGAGGGCGGCCATGATGTCCTCGGCCCCGGCCATCTGCGGCACGCGCGCGGGATTGACGAACGAGACGACCTCGGTCCGGCGCGCGCCGGCGGCCTCCAGCTTGCCGATCAGGTCCAGCTTCTCGGCGACCGACAGCGAGACCTTCTCGTTCTGCAGGCCGTCGCGCGGCCCGACCTCGACGATTTCGATGAAGCGGCTCATGGCTGCGGCTCCGTGGCGGGGGCGTTGGGCTCGACGGCGTCGGCCGCCAGGGGCTCGCCGCGGTAGACGGTGAGCCGCTCGCGATCGCCGTCCGAGTAGTTCAGGCCCTCGATGCGCGTGACCGGGCGCGGGGCGAGACCCAGCTGCGCCATGGCGGCGCGGAACGGCTTTTCCTCGCGGCCCTCGACGATCGCGGGGCGGCCCTCGGCGATGGCGTCGGCGGCGCCTTCGCCGTCCGTCAGCTGGGTGGTCGTACCCAGCTGGAAGATCAGGCTGGGCTCGGCGTAGCCGGTCACCGCCACCGGGCCAGGCGCGCCCGAGCGGGGCGACAGGCGAGCCTGGTCCAGGGCCTGGGCGAGGTCGCGCGACAGGAACAGGGGCTCCAGGCGCGGGATCAGGCCGGCGGTCAGGGCGATGTGGGCGCTGATCCCCAGGGCGCCGGCGACGAACAGCCCGCGCACGGCGTGGCGGCGCGCGATGAGGATCGCCCCGCCGACGCCGGCGGCCAGGGCGAAGACGCTCGCGGCGATCGTCCAGCCCAGGTCATGGACCGTGCCGAACTGCTTCTGGCCGTAGATGGCGACGGCGGCCAGCGCCGCGCCCATCAGCACCGAAAGGCCCCCGCCCAGCCAGCGGACGACCCGCCCCAGCGGCTCGCGCACGGCCGCGGCCATCAGCATGGCCAGGGCGCCATAGGCGGGCAGGGCGTAGTGGACCAGCTTGGTCGGCAGGAGCTCGAACATCAGCCAGGTCGGAACCAGCCAGCAGACGGCGAAGCGGACGCCGGGGTCCTTGCGCTGGATCCAGGCGGCGGCGAGACCGGCCGGCAGCAGGATCGTGGCCGGGAAGGACAGCAGCGGCGAGAGCAGGGCGTGATAGCCGAACGGTCCGGCGTGGCCTTCCTGCCCGCCCGCCATCTTCGGCGCCAGGTCGCCGCCGATCGCCGTGCCCCAGAAGGCGCCGTCGGTGGCCACCGTGATCATCATCGCCCAGGGCAGGACGACGGCGGCGAACAGGATCGCGCCCCAGGTCCAGCCCAGGTCCTTCATCCAGCGGACCTTGCGATCCCAGATCGCCAGGCCGGCCAGGGCGAGGAACACCGTCAGCAGGCCGACCGGCCCCTTGATCAGGGCGGCGACCGACAGGCCGAGCCAGAAGGCGAACTTGGTCAGCTTGCCCGCGCGCTCGCCTCTCAGCTGGGCCGCGTAGATCCGCGCCAGGGCGCCCATGGCCAGGGTCGTGGTCCCGCAAAGGGCCGCGTCGGTCTTGGCGATGAAGGCTTCGGACGACAGCAGGAAGGTCGCGCCCAGGATCGAGCCGGCGATCAGGCCGGTGCGCGGATCGGTGAGCGCCGCCGCGCCCCAGGCGCAGGCCGCCGCCGCCAGCATCGCGCCCAGCAGGGACGGGATCCGATAGGCCCAGATCTGGCGGTCCTCGGCGTCGGAGAAGGTCTTGACCGCGACCGCCTGCAGCCAGTGGATCCCCACCGGCTTCTTGAAGCGCGGCTGGTCCTGGAACTTGATGACGACGTAGTCGCCCGTCTCCAGCATCTGCGAGGTGGCTTGGGCGAACCGCGACTCGTCGCGATCCAGCGGCGGCATGGCCAGAAGGCCGGGCAGGCCGGCGATCAAGGCGACCAGGGCGGCGAACAAGGGGCCGCGCCATCCCCGGCTCCAGTCATCCAGGCGAGATTCAAGCGTCATGGCGTGTCGTTTAGCACGATCTTTCGCGAAACGACTTTTGCTGTATGAGGAGGCGATGAACGCCACCGTCGCGCCGACGCCCGAATTTTCCGTCGTTGTTCCCGTCTTCGATGAAGGCGAGGCCGCGCCCAAGCTGGCGCGCGAGATCGCCGAGGCTTTCGCCGGCGAGAACTACGAGATGATCTTCGTCGACGACGCCAGCCGCGACGACACCAAGGCGCGGCTGATCGCGCTGAAGGCCGAGATCCCGCAGCTGCGCGTGCTGGGCCACCGCAAGAACTCCGGCCAGAGCCGCGCGGTGCGCAGCGGCGTGCTGGCCGCGCGCGGGCCGATCGTCATCACCCTGGACGGCGACGGCCAGAACGATCCGGCCGACGCGCCGCGCCTGGCCAAGATCCTGGCGGCGGGGCCCGAGACCCTGGCCCTGGTCGGCGGCGAGCGGGTCAAGCGCCAGGACAGCAGCGCCAAGCGCTTCGCCTCGAAGTTCGGCAACGGCGTGCGCAAGCGCCTGCTGAAGGACACCGCCAACGACACCGGCTGCGGCCTGAAGGCCTTCCGCCGCGAGGCGTTCCTGCGACTGCCGTACTTCGATCACATCCACCGCTACATCCCGGCCCTGATGCTGCGCGAGGGCTATGAGATCGCGTTCCAGCCGGTCAATCACCGCCATCGCGAGACCGGCGTGTCGAAGTACACGAACCTCGGGCGCCTGAAGGCCTCGCTGTCGGACCTGCTGGGCGTGATGTGGCTGCAGTCGCGCGCGCGCCTTCCCCAGGCCGTCGACGAAGCCTGAGTCCAAAGGTCGCGCCGGCTTCACCTCGTTCGGAAATCCCGTTAGGGCTTAACCCCGATGACGGGGGCGTCGTCGCAAGGGGAAGTTCGATGTTCGCCGCGGTTCCGCTGCTGGCCTTGCCGGTCCTGGTCTACAATCTGATCGTCCTGATCCTGCCAGGCGGCTTCAAGGCCGCCGACGCCAGCCTGCGCCTGGCCGAGCCCCTGTTCACCATCCGCATGACGTCGGGCGCGGGCTGGACCGTCAGCCTGACCGACCTCTTGCTGGCGGCGTCGCTGGTCGTGCTGTTCGTCGAGCTGCTCAAGTCGACCAACAGCAAGCGCCTGGCGATCGTCAATCACTCGCTGTCGATGGTGTTGTTCATCGTCTGCCTGGTCGAGTTCCTGCTGCTGCCGGCCTTCGCGACCTCGGCTTTCTTCCTGCTGGCGCTGATGGTGCTGCTGGACGTGCTGGCCGGCTTCATCGTCACCATCGTCGCCGCGCGCCGGGACGTGGATTTCGGCGAGTAGGCCTTACGCCACCCGAAGCCCCATAATCGACAGCGGCCGCTCGAGCGGCGAGGCCAGGACGTTGGGCGAGCCGAAATCGCCGTGCCACCAGGCGGCGTAGCCCAGCGACTTCAGCAGCGCCAGGGCGGCGCGCCCATCGGCGTCGTGCTGGGACTCCATGTAGATCAGCGGCCGGTGGACCTTGATGGTCTCGGTCGCGCCGCGCAGCACGTCGATCTCCATCCCCTCGACGTCGATCTTGATCAGGTGGCAGGCGCGCAGCTTCAGGCTGTCGAGGGTGATCATCTCGACCTCCTCGCCCTCCTGGTCGTCGAGATAGGTCAGGCTCTCGGCGCGTGCGCGGCCCGGCGCCAGGCTGACCATGCCGAAGTTGCTGGGCTCCTCGTAGCTGACGCTGGGCAGCCGCATGCTGCCCGCCTGGGCCCCGACCAGCTTCATGTGGCAATGGGCGTTGGTCCAGCTGTTCATCGCCACCGAGGCGACCATGGCTTGGTACATGATCCGCTGCGGCTCAAAGGCGTGCACCCAGCCGCCGGGGCCGACGAAGTTGCAGAAGGCCAGGGTGTGCGAGCCCATGTTGGCGCCGACGTCCAGGACCGTCTGGCCGGACGCCACCAGCCGCGACAGCAGGTCGGTCTCCTCGCTGGCCCAGGCGCCGGTCTCGCGGATCCCGGCGGAAATGTAGAGGTCGTTGCTGTTGAGCAGCATCGGGCCGAATCGCGAGGTGGCGGTTTCGTTGAACATCGTGCGCGGCGGCGCTTCTGGGATCGGCGGCGCGGGCGGAAGCGGCGCCAGCGCCAGGTCGTCCGCGTCCAGCAGCCGCGCCTGCGGACACGCGGCCCAGGCGCGCCAGAGGGCGACGCCGGCGATCATCGGCGCGTGCGGCCAGGGCGAGGGCAGGGCCGCGCGCCGGATGTCGGCCAGGAAGGCCTCGGCCGCGTCGCCGCGGCGCACGGCGATCAGGTCCTGGCCGATCTGGTTCCACAGCAGGCCTTCGCGGCCCACGAGCGCCACGCCTTGCTCGGGCGTCGGCAGGAACCGGCCGGGATCGGCCTGGAACACCGTGCGGGGGTGGGCCATCACCACGTCCCCCGGGCTGGCTTGGGCGAAGGCGCCCAGCGTCCGCAGGCGGATCACGCCGAAGCGCTGGTCCAGGCCGCCGATCCGGTCGGTCAGCAGGGTCTCGAGCGAAACGCTTCTCGCCGGGTGCGCGGCCGCCCAGGCCTGGGCGGCGTCGGCGACCGGCGGCGTGACGTTGCACAGGTGCAGGTGGACGTTCCAGTCCGGCGCGACCGCGTCCAGCGAGGCGGCCAGGCGCAGGGCGGCGTTGGCCTCGCCGTCGCCCAGCGCCACGCTCAGCACGGTCGGGCCGGCGTTCGCCGCGGCGATCTCGAAAGCTTCCGGCGAGGCCAGGTCCGCCTCGGCGGTGAAGTCCGGCCACTCGACCGGGCGGCCCAGCCGTTCCAGGGCGGCGGCCAGGCAGAGTTCGGCGACGCCCTCGGACGACGCGCCGTGCAGGATGGCTTCGCGGCACGCGTCGATGCAGCCTTCGTCGTCGCCGCGCTCCAGCCGGAGAATGGCGAGGGCCAGCCACGACGGGCCGTGCTTGGGGTCGCTGAGCAGTCCGCCTACGAAGCAGCTCTCGGCGACATTGAGATCGTCGCTGAACCGCAGGACCATGACGCCGCAATTGAAGTGGTGCGCGGGGATGACCGGCCACCGGTCGCGGGCCTCCTTCAACGCGTCCAGGGCGGCGGAGACCTCGCCCAGCATGGCGCTGGCCAGGCCGATGTTGGACAGGGTGACGCCGAAGTCCGTGTCGGTCCCGAACCCCTGGCGCGCGACGTCGGCGATCATGGCCATGCGGCGATAGCGCTTGAAGCGGAAATCGCGCGCGGCCTGCATCAGGCACTGGACCTGGATCGGGTCGAGCGCGTCCGTGATCTGGAACGGCGCCAGCTGGATCCAGTCCAGCTTCGACCGCAGGTAGGCTACGTCAACACCGGCGCGCTCAGAATCGATCATGGGTTGATTTTTCAGAGAGTCGGGCTGTCGCGCCAGGGGGCGGCTTCAGGCGGGCTCCGGGAAGCCGCCCGTCTGCCGCAGCGCCTCGCCCAAGGCCATGGCGGCGGTGGTCGCCAGGTTCATCGAGCGGGTCTCGGGCCGGATCGGAATGACGATCCGGCCTTGGGCGGCGGCGTGGACCTCGTCCGGCGCGCCGCGACTCTCGTTGCCGAACAGCAGCGTGTCGCCGGACTGAAACTCAAATCTGTGAAAGGGCGTCGCCCCCCGGGTGGTGAACAGCAGTAGCCGACCGTCAACGCGCTCCGGCGCCTTAAGGAATGTCTCCCAGCTGTCGTGCCGCTTGAGGTGGGCGAGGGGGCCGTAATCCAGGGCGGCGCGCTTCAAGCTCTTGTCATCCAAGGGAAAACTGCAAGGCTCGATCACGTCGAGGCCGACGCCGAAGCAGGCGGAGAGGCGGATGGCCGCGCCGACGTTTTGGGGAATGCCTGGTTGAAAAAGTGCGATACGCATAATAAGCGAACCAACCACAGGGCTAGCAGGGGCTTTGCCGCGATCGAAAGGGACTTGCGGACAAGGTCCGCGCGTCCGATACGACAAAAAGACCGCAGTCTTGTGGCGAAGATCCGCTTGCGGGTCGAGTAAGATATGGCGTCGTATGACGCTTCTCCAAGCCTGCCGCGCCGCGGTGGGAGGAAAAAAGGGGTGACTAGGTGGCCGACACCGCCGTGGGCGCAACGACAGAGCCGGAACACGGGAGCGATCCCTCCCGGCGCGACTTCATTCACATCGCCGCGATCGCGGCCGCCGCCGGCGGCGCCGCGACCCTGGTCTGGCCGTTCATCGACCAGATGAACCCGTCCGCCGACACGCGGGCCCTGGCCTCGACCGAGTTCGACCTGACCAAGGTCGCCGAGGGCCAGCAGGTCGTCATCAAGTGGCGCGGCAAGCCTCTGTTCGTGCGCAATCGCACCCAGGCCGAGATCGCCAAGGCGGTCGCCGACGACAGCGCCCCGATGAAGGATCCCGCCACCGACGCCTCGCGCGTCAAGCCGGGCAAGTCCCAATGGCTGATCGTCGGCGGCAACTGCACCCACCTGGGCTGCGTGCCGACTTTCGGCGGTGGCGAATACGGCGGCTGGTTCTGCCCGTGCCACGGCTCGGTCTACGACACCTCGGGTCGTATCCGTAAGGGCCCCGCGCCCCTGAACCTGGTGGTTCCGGAATACGCCTTCCTGTCCGACACCAAGGTCAAGATCGGTTAAGCGACATGAGCGGACATTCGACCTATGAACCGAAGACCGGTATCGAGCGCTGGCTCGACGCCCGTCTGCCGATCGTGCGCCTGGGCTATGACTCGTTCGTCGACTACCCCACGCCGCGGAACCTGAACTACTGGTGGACCTTCGGCGGCATCCTGTCGCTGTGCCTGGCTTCCCAGCTGATCACCGGCATCATCCTGGTGATGCACTACACGCCGAGCGCCGCCGGCGCCTTCGCCAGCGTCGAGCACATCATGCGCGACGTGAACTACGGCTGGCTGATCCGCTACATGCACGCCAACGGCGCGTCGATGTTCTTCATCGCCGTCTACATCCACATGCTGCGCGGCCTGTACTACGGCTCCTACAAGGCGCCCCGCGAAGTGCTGTGGCTGCTGGGCTGCGTGATCTACCTCTTGATGATGGCGACCGCCTTCATGGGCTACGTGCTGCCCTGGGGTCAGATGTCGTTCCACGGCGCCGTCGTGATCACCAACCTGTTCGGCGCCCTGCCGCTGGTCGGCGAGAGCATCACCACCTGGCTGTGGGGCGGCTTCGCGGTCGACAACCCGACCCTGAACCGCTTCTTCTCGCTGCACTACCTGCTGCCCTTCATGATCGCGGGCGTCGTGATCCTGCACATCTGGGCGCTGCACGTGGTGGGCCAGAACAACCCGACCGGCGTCGAGCCGAAGTCGAAGGCCGACACCGTGCCCTTCACGCCGTACGCGACGGTGAAGGACGGTTTCGCGATGAGCGTCTTCCTGATCCTCTTCGCCTTCTTCGTCTTCTACATGCCCAACGCCCTGGGCCATGCCGACAACTACATCGAAGCCAACCCGCTGGTGACGCCGGCGCACATCGTTCCGGAATGGTACTTCCTGCCGTTCTACGCGATCCTGCGCGCCGTGCCGGACAAGCTGATGGGCGTGCTGGCCATGTTCGGCGCCATCGCCTGCCTGTTCGCCCTGCCGTGGCTGGACACTTCGAAGGTGCGCTCGATGCGTTACCGCCCGACCGCGAAGATCTACTTCGTGTTCTTCCTGGTGGCCTGCATCATCCTCGGCTTCTGCGGCGCCAAGCTGCCTGACGATCCGGTGATCCCGCACCTGACCACGTTCCAGCTGGGCGGTTCCGACCTGAACAGCTTCGTGTGGCTCTCGCGCGTCGCCGCCCTCTACTACTTCGCTTTCTTCCTGGTCGTGCTGCCGGTCCTGGGTCTGGTCGAAAAGACCCTGCCCGTGCCGGACTCGATCGCTTCGCCGGCCCTCTCGGCCGACGCTCACAAGGGTTGATCCCGATGCTCCGCAAACTCTCGGTTATCGCGGCGGCGGCGGGTCTGATGCTGGCCGGCGCCGCCGGCCCGGCCCTCGCCAACGGCGGCGCCCTGCCCGCCAAAGAGGTCCACTGGTCGTTCGAAGGCCCGTTCGGCAAGTTCGACCAGGCCCAGCTGCAACGCGGCTTCAAGGTCTATCGCGAGGTCTGCTCGGCCTGCCACTCGCTGAAGCTGGTGGCGTTCCGCAACCTCGGCGACAAGGGCGGGCCCTTCTATAACGAGAAGTACCCGAACTCGAACGACAACCCGTGGGTCAAGGCGATCGCCAAGGACTACGAGGTCGCCGACATCGACGGTGAGACCGGTGACGCCATCAAGCGTCCGGCCACCAGCGCCGACCACTTCCCGTCGCCCTTCGCCAACGAAGCCGCGGCCCGCGCCTCGAACGGCGGCGCCCTGCCGCCGGACATGTCGCTGCTGGCCAAGGCTCGCGAAGAGGGCCCGGCGCACATCTATTCGATCGTGACCGGCTACGTGACTCCGCCCAAGGGCCTGGCGGTCCCGACCGGCGGCCACTACAACCCCTACTTTCCGGGCGACCTGACCTCGGCCTGGCACGGCAGCCACGAACACGTCCCGCCGGGCGGCTTCATCGCCATGGCCCCGCCGCTGAAGGACGGCCTGGTCTCGTTCGACGACGGCACCAAGTCGACCCTCGACCAGCAGGCCAAGGACGTCTCGGCCTTCCTGATGTGGGCCGCCGAGCCCAAGCTGGAAGAGCGCAAGCAGACCGGCTTCGCCGTGCTGATCTACCTCGTCCTGCTGAGCGGCCTGCTGTACGCCAGCTACAAGACGGTGTGGCGCAACGAGTCGCACTAAGCGCGACGCGGAAGCCTAGAAGACAGCGAAGGCCCGGTGGCGACACCGGGCCTTTTCCTTTGCCGGGATCAGGGGGCCACCGACAGGGTCCGGCCCTCGGCGTCGAGCCGCAGGCGATGGCGGGCCCAGAGGCCCGTGCCCAAGGTTCCGCTGACGCCCTCCGGCAAGCCCTCGGCCAGGCTCGCGGGCACGTTCTCGGCCAGCACGCCGCCTATCGACAGGGCGCGGAGTCGAGCGGGGGCTTTCTGCCGGGCGTTCGGGTCGAGCTTGCCCGTGGCGCTGGCGTCACGCGTCGACAGGCGGGTCATGGCCTTCGACGCGGTATCGATGGCGAAGGCGCCGTAGAAGGCCCTGGGGCCGTCGCTGACGCCCGCCGTCACCGTCGGCAAGCCCTCGATCACCGAGACGGGGAAAACCACCTGTCGCCTGGCGCGCCAGGGCCTGTCGATGCGCAGCCGGCAGCGGGCGAAGTCGATCTCGACGCTGTGGCCGGCCAGGACATCCATGCCGATCACCCCGACGATCGGTGTGACGAAGCCGGCCCCGCGGGCGTCCAGGTTGACGATCTTGACCGAGACGTCGGAAGCGGCGGCGCCCGCGACCGCCACCCGGGCGGTGAACTCAGGCTCCGTCAGCCCCGCCATCTGGGCGCGGGTCTCGTGCAGCAGGGTGCGCGGCGCCGAGAGGTCGATCACGTAGTCGCCGGCCATGTCGCCGATCACCGCCGGGGCCACGACCGCGCCGTTCTCGAACCAGCAGGTCGTTTCGCCCGCATATGACAAGGAGGCGAGAGACAGCGGCGGCAGCAGAGCCAGGAGAGCGAGGCGGGGGCGCATGACCCGAGCCTAGCGCAGCCTTGGCGACCAAGCGATGCTCTCGCCGCCTTAAGCCTCGCCCTTGCCGCCGCCCGAGCGCTGGAACAGCTGGAAGGTGCGCAGCAGCGCCAGATGAGCGCTGTCGGGATGATGACCGCTGGGGGCGACGAAGGCGTGCCCCGCTTCGTAGAGATAGATCGGCAGGTCGGGATGCGCCTCGCGGATCGCCTCGACGTCGGCCAGCGGGATCATCGGGTCGGTCTTGCCGAAATGCAGGATGGTCGGGACCTTGGGCGTCTCGTCGCGATAGGCCACGATGTCGCCGCCATAGAACGCCGCCACCGCCGTCAGCCCCTCGCAGCGGCAGGCGGCCAGCCAGGCCGTCGTGCCGCCATAGCAGAAGCCCATGCCGAACACCGGTCCGTCCAGGGCCTCGATCGTCGCCTGGACCCGGGGCAGGGTCGTGACGCCCCAGCCGGTCAGCCGGCCCATCTCCATGCGCGCGTCCAGGATCGCCGGCTCGGTGTCCACGGTGGGGAAGTCGGCGTCGGCCGCGTCCATCAGGCTGGGGACGATCACCTCATAGCCCTGCTCGGCCAGGCGGCCGGAGAGCTCGCGAAGATGCGGCGTAACGCCCCAGATGGCGTGCAGCATGACGACGCCGCCGCGCCGCGCCTCCCGCGCCGGTTCATGCCAGGCGGCGAACGGCGCGCCATCGCGGGTGGCCAGGGCGATCCGCTGTCCCATCACGCCGCGCCGTGCTCGGCGAAGAACGCGACGGTGCGCTGGCGGGCCAGTTCGGCGTCGGCGAGGTCGCTGTCGGGGCGGCCGTCGTTGTTGAAGCCGTGGCCGCTGGCCTCGTAGACATGGACCGGGACCTCGGGATGGGCCGTCCAGATCGCCGCCTTCACCTCCTCGGCGGGGATGTGCGGGTCGGTGGCGCCCAGGTGCACGATCACCGGCGCCTTGAGCTCGAACTTGGCCATGCCCAGGACCCCGCCGCCGTAGTAGCTGGCGACGGCCGCGAGCCCTTGGGCGCGGGCGGCGGCCAGCCAGGCCATGGTCCCGCCATAGCAGTAGCCGACCAGGAAGACCGGGCCGCGATCCTTCAGGAAGTGGATGCAGGCCTGGATATCGCCCAGGGCGTTGTCGGGACCGTTGGCCATCGCCAGTTCCTTGCCGCGCGCGAAGCCCGCCTCGTCGTGCAGGGCGGTGAAGCCCTTCTCGCCGCGGTCGAACATCGACGGGGCCAGCACCTCGAAGCCCCGCGCCGCCCAGCGGGCGACGTCGGCGTGGACGTACTGGTCGAGGCCGAAGATCTCCTGGATCACGATCACGCCGCCCTTGCGAGGACCTTCGGACTGAGCGTGCAGGGCGTTGAAGGTAAAGCCGTCGTGGACGGCGGTCAGGGTGATCATCTCGGCCATACGCTTATTCCCCAAGGAGAACGGCCGGGGCGTTTCCGCCCCGGCCGCTGTGTTGTGAACGCCTAGACGTTGAAGCGGAAGTGCATCACGTCGCCGTCCTTGACGACGTAGTCCTTGCCTTCCGCCCGCATCTTGCCGGCTTCCTTGGCGCCGGCCTCGCCGCCCAGCTTGATGAAGTCGTCGAAGGCGATGGTCTCGGCGCGGATGTAGCCCTTCTCGAAGTCGGTGTGGATGACGCCGGCCGCCTGCGGGCCGGTGTCGCCGACATGGATCGTCCAGGCGCGCGCTTCCTTCGGGCCGACCGTGAAATAGGTCTGCAGGCCCAGGAGGTTGTAGGCCTCGCGGATCAGGCGGTTCAGGCCGGGCTCTTCCAGGCCCAGGGTTTCCAGGAACTCGGCGCGCTCCTCGGCGTCCAGCAGGGCGATCTCGCTCTCGATCTGGGCCGAGATGACCACGGCCTTGGCGTTGTCGCGCGCGGCGCGCTCGGCCACCAGATCGCTGTACTTGTTGCCCTTGTCGGCGCTGCCTTCCTCGACGTTGCAGACATAGAGGGCCGGCAGCGAGGTCAGCAGCTGCAGCATATGCCAAGCCTTCTCGTCCTCCTTGTCCACCTTGGCGGCGCGGGCCGGACGGCCTTCGCGCAGCTGGGCCAAAGCCAGGTTGATCAGGCGCAGGGTGTTGGCCGCGTCCTTGTCGCCGCCCGACTTGGCCTTCTTCTCGATGGCGGGCAGGCGCTTTTCCAGGCTCTCGAGGTCGGCCAGCATCAGCTCCATCTCGATGATCTCGAGATCGCTGAGCGGATCGATGCGGCCTTCGACGTGGGTGATGTCGTCGTCCTCGAAGCAGCGGGCCACGAAGGCCACGGCGTCGCAGTCGCGGATATTGGCCAGGAACTGGTTGCCCAGGCCTTCGCCCTTCGACGCGCCGCGCACCAGGCCGGCGATGTCGACGAAGGTGATCCGGGCCGGGATGATCTCCTTGGAGCCGGCGATCTTGGCCAGGGCTTCCAGGCGCGGCTCGGGCACGGCGACGTCGCCGGTGTTGGGCTCGATCGTGCAGAACGGATAGTTGGCGGCCTGGGCCGACGCCGTCTGGGTCAGGGCGTTGAACAGGGTGGACTTGCCGACGTTGGGCAGGCCGACGATGGCGACTTTCAGGGCCATGGAACTCTCGTGAATTTCGTTGGCGCGCGCTTAGCACGGATGGCCGCGAAAGGCGAACCGCGGAGGGGGCTTGCGCGAACCGCAACAAGATCTGATATCAATCGCCGAACAAGGAGCCCGTCATGAACGTTCGTCCCGTCCTGAAGATCGTCAAGGGCCTGCCCGCCTCGGATGGCGACGGCGTCCGCCTGACCCGGATGCTGGGCACGCCCGAGGCCCAGATGTTCGACCCGTTCCTGATGCTGGACTGCTTCGACAACGACCAGGCGTCGGACTACATGGGCGGCTTCCCCGACCATCCACATCGCGGCTTCGAGACCGTGACCTACATGCTGGAAGGCCGGATGCGCCACAAGGACAACACCGGCCGCGAGGGCGTGATCGGGCCGGGCGGGATCCAGTGGATGCGGGCCGGCAAGGGCATCGTCCACTCCGAGATGCCCGAGCAGTCCGAAGGGCGGATGCGCGGCTTCCAGCTGTGGGTGAACCTGCCCGCCAAGCTGAAGATGAGCGCGCCGGGTTATCAGGAGTTCGAGGCCGACAGCATCCCAGTCGAGGCCCGCAACGGCGGCGTCACGGTCAAGGTGATCTCCGGCGCGACCGACAGCGGCGTGGCCGGTCCCATCGGTGGCGGCGCGGTGGACGCGCTCTATTTCGACGTCGTGCTGCCGGCGGGGACGGTGTTCGAAGAGCCGGTCGGCGATGACCGCAACGCCATGCTGGCGGTCTATGAAGGCAAGGTCCGCGTCGCCCACGATACGGTGGACGCGCTGTCGGGCGTCTTCCTCGGCCGCGGCGACACGGTCCGCGTCGAGGCCGTCACCGACGCCCGCGTCCTGCTGCTGGCCGGTCGTCCGATCAGCGAGCCGGTCTTCTGGCACGGCCCGTTCGTGATGAACTCGCGCGAGGAGATCGTCCAGGCGTTCGACGACTTCCAGCGCGGGCGCTTCTAGGCCAGCGCCGGCGGGGCGTCCTTCAGCACCCGCTGGACGACCGAGCCCAGCTGCCCCTCCGAGACGGGCTTGAACAGCACGGCGGCGGGGTGGTGGCTCTCGATACGCTCCAGCGTCGCCGGCTCGCGCGAGCCGGTGATGAAGATCACCTTCGAGCCGACCTGCTCGCTGATGTCCTCGGAGGCCTGGATGCCGTCGCGCTCGCCCTGCAGGCGCACGTCCATCAGCACGATATAGGGCTGGTGCGCGTGGGCCATCGCAAGCGCGCTGTCGGCGGTCGCCGCCGTGCCGCAGACCTCCAGCCCCATGTCCTCGACATAGATGCGCAGGGTTTCGGTGATGATGAACTCGTCGTCGACGATCAGGACACGATTGGGGTGCAGCATCATCCGGTCCTCGGCGAGGGAAGATGGGCTTCCCAGCAGACGCCCTTAGTCTGAATCGCCTCGATGCGTCCGCCCAGTTGTCGCACGAGGCCGTCGACGATCGACAGTCCCGATCGCCTCTGCTTCGGGAGATCCGAGGGCATTCCGACGCCGTTGTCGGCCACGCGCAGCACCACTTCTCCGGCCTCCGCCGCGCCAAGGGTCACGTCGATCTCGCCCGATCCCGAGGGGAAGGCGTGCTTCAGGGCGTTGGTCGCCAGCTCCGTGATCAGCAGTCCCAGCGGCACGGCGAAATCCAGGTCGACAGCGAGCGGCGCGACGTCCAGCACAAGAGTGACGTTCTCGGGGGCGTCCAGCCTCAGGTGGGCGACAAGCTCCTTCAGGAACGCCCCGGCGTCGAAGGTCTTGAGGTCCTTGGAGCCCATCAGCTGATGGTGCACCAGGCCCAGGGCGAAGATCCGCTTGCGCAGCTCTTCCATGGCGGCCTTGGCGGTCGGATCGCCCAGTTGCCGCGCGCGCATCAGCAGCAGGCCGTCGACCACCTGCAGGTTGTTCTTCACCCGGTGATAGACCTCGCGCAGCAGGAGGTCCCGTTGCTCCAGGGCGGCGGTGCGGTCGGCGACCAGCTGTTCGAGCTTTTCATTCGCCTGGCTCAAGGCTTCGCGGGCGGCGTTCTCCTGCTTGATCTTCTCGACCACGGCCTGGCGGGCGGCGATCAGCTCCAGCTCGTAGGCGCGCCGCTCGGGGGCCGAGAACAGCGCGCCGTGGCGCCGATCCGGGTCAGCCTCGTCGGGCGCGACGGTCAGCAGCACCGCGCGCGGCCGGCCGTCCGGATGGTCGAGCTCGAGGAAGATCTCCTCGGCCGCGCCGTCCGTCAGCAGGGCGTGCTCGACCTTCAGCGCGTAGATGAACTGTGACGAGCGCGTCAGCAGGGTCCGCAAGGGACGACCGACGAGATCCTCGCGAGGCAGGCCGGCCATCCTGGCCATTCGGGCGTTCGTCGCCCGGATGATCATGTCGCCGTCGGCCTCGAACAGACCGACCGGAGCCGTCTCCCCCAGCGCCCCGCCGTCGCCGTTGTTCAAGAGGGCGTCTCCGCCAGGAAACGCTCTATGGCGTCGATCACGACGGCCGGGGCGCTGAGCTGGGGATAGTGGCCGCGGACGTCCATGATCTCGAAGCTGGCGCGGGGGATGTGGTCGGCCAGGAAACGGGCGGCCGGAAGCGGCACCACCACGTCGGCCTTGGCCTGCAGCACGGCGGTCGGGATCTTGCACTCGGCCAGCTGGGCGCGGTGGTCGGACATGAAGGTCGCTTCTGCGAAGCGCCGCGTCAGCTCGGCGTTCTCGCGGCTAAAGCTGAAGACCAGCTCCTGGGTCAGGGCGGGATTGTCCGGCTGGTCCATCACCCGTGGCGCCAGGGCCCGGGCCCAGCCCTGGAAGTCCAGCTCCATCAGGCCCAGGAAGTCCTCGACGTCCTTCGGATCGAAGCCGCCCTCATAGCCGCCGTCGTTGAGGTAGCGGGCCGAGGCGCCGATCATGATCAGCCTGCCGATTCGGTCGGTGCGGAGGCTGGCCAGCAGGGAGATCATGCCCGAGACGGAATGGCCCACCACGCTGGCGTCGCGCAGGTCCAGCGCGTCGAGGATCTCGACGAGATCGTCGGCATAGCCCTCCAGCCCCCGATAGCGCTCGGGATCGTAGTGCGCGAAGTCCGACGCGCCCGAGCCCATGTGGTCGTACAGCACCACCCGCCGCCTGGCCGAAAGCTGCGGCGCCATGCGGTTCCAGATCGTCTGGTCCGTGCCAAAGCCATGCAGCAGGACGAGCGGGGGCTCGCCGGCCCCGGTCTCCTTGAACGCGTGCGCCTTCAGCATCGCCTCTTCGCGTTCGGAGAAGGCGTGATCCCGCCTGACGACCTCGTGCGACAAAGCGATCGACCTCTTTTCAGCGAAAACCACCATGCGCTTCGCACACCTTTTGGGCGATCGCACAGGATGTCAA
The DNA here is from genome assembly GCF_003243465.1 of Caulobacter segnis. GTDB lineage: Bacteria > Pseudomonadota > Alphaproteobacteria > Caulobacterales > Caulobacteraceae > Caulobacter > Caulobacter segnis_A. The sequence continues at coordinate 6,203 of NZ_QFQZ01000040.1, read as the reverse complement.
TGCAACCAAGAGCGGTCGAGCTTGGCTGGAAGGGCGGTCGGGCGACCGACGCCGAGGCGTGGCCTGTCAGCCGCCCACCGCCGCCGCCGCGAAATCCCGCCAGCGCTTGGCTTCCTTGCGGAAGTGGCTGTGGGTCTTGGCCAGGCGCTTGTCGATCTCGGCCAGCTGCGCGCGGGCCTCGTCCTGGCGGCCCTGGCGCGCCAGGAAAACGGTGTAGCGGGCGACGCCCTCGAATCCCGGATAGTGGTCGGCCGCCCAGCGCAGGGCGGTGTCGGCCTGCTCGTTCCGACCCAGCGCCTGATAGACGCGGCCCAGGGCCAGCATGGTGTGGGGCGTGCGGCCGGCGTTGGGCGTCTCGCCCAGCTTCTCAAGCAGCGGGAGGGCCTCGGCCGGCCGGTCGAGCTCGATCAGGGCGTTGGCGCGGCCCAGCAGCAGCTGCGGGTCGTCGGCGTAGAGGCCCGCCAGGCTGTCGGCGTACAGGCGTTCGGCCTCGGCGTGCTTGCCAAGCTCGGTCGCGGCCACGGCCAGGCGCACGCGGTTGGCGACGGTGGGCGCGTCGTCCGCGGCCTTGGCGGCCTCGCGGTACTCGCGCTGCGGGTCCAGGGCCTGCCGGGCGGCCTGACCCATCTTCTGGGCCGTGCGGCCGCCGAACCAGGCCGGCGCGATGATGGCCACGAAATAGACGAGACCGCCGATCGGCTGGAACGCCAGGATGATCCACAGCCAGTACATCTGCTGGCCGGTGCGGACGACGTGGACGCACAGGGCGATGGCGATCAGAAGCGACAGGCCGAGCAGCGGCAGGGGCAGGGAGAACATCCTGGCGTCTTCTCCCGCCGCGCCGACCGCGTCAATCGTCGGATTTCTTGCGGGGATCGGCCTTGGGCGCGGGGGCCAGGCGCATGACCTCGGCCTGGTAGCGCTCGTCGTCGCCGACGGCGGCGAAGGGCAGGGCGTCGGCGATGGCGTCCAGCATCGGGTCCAGCCACTGGTGCTCGACCTTGTGGAAGTCGCCCAGCACGTAGTGCATGACCGCGTCCTTGTGGCCGGGGTGGCCCACGCCGATGCGGCCGCGGCGGAAGGCGTCGCCGACCTGGCTGGTCACCGAGCGGATGCCGTTGTTGCCCGCCGCGCCGCCGCCGGCCTTCATCCGGAAGCGGCCCGGGGCCATGTCGATCTCGTCGTGGAAGACGATCACGTCGGCGGGCTTGAGCTTGAAGAACTTCATGGCCTCGCCGACGGCGCGGCCGCTCTCGTTGTAATAGGTCTTGGGCTTGAGCAGCAGCAGCTTCACCGGGCCGTCGGGCGTGCCGACCTGCCCTTCGCAGGCCAGGCCCTGGAAGCGCGCGCGCCACGGGGCGGTCCCCCACTTCCGCGCCAGGGCGTCGACGGCCATGAAGCCGACGTTGTGGCGGTTCTTCTCGTACTTGGCCTCGGGATTGCCCAGGCCGGCGAGGATCAGCATGGCGGAGTTCTCGGGAAGCTCAAACGAAAACGGGCGGACCCGAAGGCCCGCCCGTCTCTAAAACAGTTCGATCGGAAGACCGAGCGGATTAGCCTTCGACGGTGGTGTCGCCGGCGTCCGACTGGGCGGCCGACGAGGCCTTCAGGTTGGCGATCACGAAGTCGCGGTCCATGGCGGGCTTCACGCCGGCCGGCAGCTTGACTTCCGAGATGCGGATGACGTCGCCCAGGTCGTGCGAAGCCAGGTCGATGACCAGCTCTTCGGGGATCTGGTCGGCCGGGCAGGCCAGTTCGACGGTGTGACGGATGATTTCCAGCGTGCCGCCCTTCTTCAGGCCGACCGAGGTGTCCTGGTTCTTGAAGTGAACCGGCACTTCGATCTTGATCAGCTGGTGTTCGTCGACGCGGTACAGGTCGAAGTGGACCGGCTCGTCGGTGACCGGGTGGAACTGGACGGCCTTGGCGATGACCGATTGCTTCTCGTCGCCATGCTGCAGCGTGACCAGGTGGCCGAGCAGCTTGCCGGTGTATAGCGACTTGCGGAATTCGTTGGCCTTCACGGCGATGTTCACCGGAGCCTTGCCGCCGCCGTACAGGACGCCGGGGACCTTGCCAGCGCGGCGGGTGGCGCGCGCGTTGCCGGTGCCGGCGCCGTCGCGGACTTCAACGTTCAGAATGATCTCGGCCATGAGGCTGTCTTTCTCGAGAACCGGATGTTCTCGTCTGTGACCCAGCGCCTATGGCCATATCGCCACGCTCGCCCGGTCGTTTTGGGGTCGCGCTACATACACAAAAGGGCCGGGCGACGCAACGCCCGGCCCCTAGGGTTCGATTGAGCGGAAAATCAGCTCTTCTTGCTGGCCGGCTTCTTGGCGCCGCCCTTGGCCTTGCGCGAGTTGCTGCCCGCGCCCTTCACCGCGATCGACTCCTTGACCGGCAGGACGCGGGGCGGTTCGGGCGGCAGGTCCGCGCCGGCGCCCTTGGCGATGCAGGCCCCGGTGTCCATCAGGATGTGCTGGCCCAGGCAGAAGATATCCTCGTAGTGCGGCTTCGAGACCGCCAGGCATTGATAGAGGTTCAGCTTGGCCATGTTCAGGCAGTTGCCCGTGGCCCAGTCGGCGCTGAGCGCGTCGATCGAGGCCAGGTTGTTGTCGCCGGCGGCGCCGAGCGCGGCCAGCGCCGCCACGGCCAGGCCGCGGATCACCACCGGCTGGTAGGGCGCGGGGGCGGCGCGCGGCGTCAGCCCCAGGGTTTGGCCGCCCAGCGAGGCCTGCTGCAGCACCGCGACGTCGGCGCTCTCGGCCAGGGCCGGCGTGGTCGACAGGGTCTTGGCCGAGGCCAGGCGACCGTCGCGGTCCGTCACGGCGCTCTTCGACCACGAGGAGCGCTGCACGTCGTAGGCGGCCTGCTTCACCGCCTTGCCGGCGGCGTAGACCTTCAGGCCGTCGCCGCCGATCTGGTCGATGATCAGGCCCGCGGCGCTGTCGGCGCCCTTGAACACGGCCGCGTAGGACGGGTTGGAGAAGATGTTGGCGATCATCTCCTGGCGCTGGGCGGGATGGGCCGCGACCTCGCGCACCGAGGCGACGAAGGTGGGGTCCTGCAGCGCCAGCACGGCGGCGTAGGCCACGGCGCCGTTCATGAACGACTTGGGCTCATAGGCCGCGCCTACCTTGAGCGAGGCCTGGATCTGGTCGCCGTTCTGGAAGGTCGGCGAGACGGCGGCGGCGCGCGCCATGTAGCCGCGGAAGGCGCTGGCGCGCTCGATGACCTGGGCCGACAGGGTGATCGGCGGCGTCGGCGGCGGGGCCTGGACGACGGGCGGCGGCGGCGGCGGGGGCGGGGAGCTGCAGGCGGCGACGATCGCGGTCAGCGCCACCACTGTCGTCGCGGCGACGACGCGCGTACGCGAAAAGGAACGCATTCGAGAACTTCCCCATCAAGGCTAGAGCGTGAGGCCGAAAGTGGGAACCGGTTTCGGCTGACCTCACGCTCTAAGTATCTGGTTTGGAGCCTTTTAAACGCTGAAATCGATTCCGATTTCAGGCTAAGGGCTCCTAGGCGAGCAGGCTTGGGCGCAATCATGGCGGCCCGAGCCGGCGGCATTGTGACAGTCGGTCCGTTAACCAAGCTTTTACAAGCGTGGCCTTGGTTTTCCAGGAATTAAGGGTGTGGCGGTTAACCACGATCGCGCGAGGGCGCTCGCTCCGATCCAAAACGTGTCATCCCGGCCGAAGCGCAGCGGAGAGCCGCGACCCAGGCGGCGAGGGAACGCGGGCGCGGGCAGCCCCTGGGTCCGGATAGCCTCCTTGAGGCTTCCGGGATGACGCAGTTTTATGGGCCGACGGCGCGGACGCTAGTCGAACAGCTTCGACACAGACTCTTCGTTGGCGATGCGACGGATGGCTTCGCCGATCAGCGGGGCGCACGAGACGTAGCGGATCTTGGGGCAGGCCTTGGCCGGATCCGAGGCCTCGATCGAGTCCGTGACCACCAGTTCCGTCAGCACCGAGTTGGCGACGCGGTCCACGGCCGCGCCCGACAGCACGCCGTGGGTGATGTAGGCGCTGACCGACTTGGCGCCGTGGTTCATCAGGGCCTGGGCGGCGTTGCACAGGGTGCCGGCCGAGTCGGCGATGTCGTCGAACAGGATGCAGCGGCGGTCCTTGACGTCGCCGATGATGTTCATGACTTCCGACTGGCCCGGACCCGAGCGGCGCTTGTCGACGATGGCCAGATCGGCGTCGTCGAGGCGCTTGGCCAGGGCGCGGGCGCGCACCACGCCGCCGACGTCCGGCGAGACGACCATCAGGTCATCGCCCATGGCGTAGTGCTTGCGGACGTCATCGGCCAGCAGGCGCGAGGGCAGCAGGTTGTCGGTCGGGATGTCGAAGAAGCCTTGGATCTGGCCGGCGTGCAGGTCCATGGTCAGGACCCGGTCGGCGCCCGAGCGGGTGATCAGGTTGGCCACCAGCTTGGCCGAGATCGGCGTGCGGCCGCCGGTCTTCCGGTCCTGGCGGGCATAGCCGAAGTAGGGCAGCACGGCCGTGATCCGCTTGCCCGACGCGCGCTTCAGGGCGTCGATGCAGATCAACAGCTCCATCAGGTTGTCGTTGGCCGGATAGCTGGTCGACTGGATGACGAAGACGTCCTCGCCCCGCACATTCTCGTCGATGGTGACGAACACCTCGAGGTCGGCGAACCGGCGCACCTGGGCGCGGGTCAGCGGCATGTCGAGATATTCCGCGATCGCCTGGGACAGCGGGCGGTTGGAGTTGCCGGACAGCAGCTTCATGGGGATATCTCGGGGTGGGGGGCGGCCGATGCGGCGCCTTCTAGAGCGTGGCAGCCGAAAGTGGAACCCGGTTTCGGCGCCTGCCACGCTCAAATTTTACAATAGCTTCGTCGCTCGCAGGCGAGCGACGGGGCAGGCGAAGCTCTGGAAACAAGTGTTAACGGGCAGACTTTTTCGATTCCGTGTGCGGACGGTCGCTGGCGTGGTCCAGGCGCCTCACGCCTCCAGCATGATCGCCGACAGCAGGCGGCCGTAGTCGCCCTCGTTGTTCAGGAAGGCGCGGCGGTTGGAGAAGAACCACTCTTCCTCCGCCCGGGTGTCGCGGCCGACCCATTCGCGGCGCTCGACGCCGGCCGTCGCCAGGCGGTCCAGCACGAAGGCCGGCAGGTCGAAGAAGCGCTTGTCGTCCGAAACGCCCGGCTTGAAGAACTGGCCCGAGCCGGGGCAGTCGGCCTCGAACCTGTGAAGGAAGTCCAGCCCCACCTCGTAGGACTTGGGCCCGATGCAGGGGCCGACGACGCCGGTCATGTTGGCCGGGTTCGCGCCCAGCTCGACCATGCGGTCGACGGCCGCCTGGACAACCCCGTCCAGCGCCCCCCGCCAGCCGGCGTGGGCGGCGGCCACCACCCGGGCGTCGGGATCGACCAGCAGCACCGGCGCGCAGTCGGCGGCCATGGCCCCGCAGATCACGCCGGGCGTCTTGCTGACCACCGCATCGCCCTGCGGCCGGGCGTCGCCCCAAGAGCCGTCGGCGGTGATCGCGATGGTCGAGTGGATCTGGTAGCAGACGTTCAGGTCGCCCGGATCGCCGCCGAACCAGCGGGCGATGCGGGCCCGATTCTCCTCGACGTCGGCCGGCTCGTCCTGGCTGCCGCGCCCGACGTTCAGGCTGGCGTAGATCCCTTTCGAGACCCCGCCCTGGCGCGTGAAGAAGGCGTGCTTGACGCCGGGCAGGCTGGCCAGCAGCGGCGACTGGACGGTGGGCAGGTCGTGGGTCATGTCGCGTCCTCGAAGAGGGGGGGCGAAAGGTCGGGCGCGGAAAGGCACGCGACCTTGAACAGCGTCCCCATCTGCGCCTCGCCGAGCAGCCGATCAAGCTGTCTTCCGATCTGGTCGGTCTTGTCGGGCTGGCGGGCGGCCAGGGCCTCGGCGCGATCGAGGATGCCGAGGGCCAGCAGGAACTGGCCCTGCGTCAGGATTGGTCCGGCCTTGGCGCCGGCTTCCCGCGCGGCGGCGACCACCGACGGGAAGTCGGCCCAGACGGTCAGGTCGGCCAGGCCCGCCGTCTTCAGCGGATCGACCTTCTGGTGGTTCTGGACCGCCTGCAGCGTGTCGCCGGCTTCCGGCTCGGCGCGGCCATAGTCGATCAGCAGGGCCGCGCCGCCGTCGGTGACCAGTCGATGGGAGATGTCCGAGGCAAGGGCGGCCTGGGCGGGGGAGGATT
>NZ_QFQZ01000139.1 GCF_003243465.1 Caulobacter segnis | reverse complement strand
GTCGATCCCTCTGGAGACCGGCAAGGCGCTGGCGCAGCCTATGTTCCGGACCTATCCGTTTCAGTTGGGCGTGGCCTCGGGCGATCCGTCATCGGACGGCTTCGTGATCTGGACGCGGTTGGCGCCAGAGCCCTTCGAGATCGGCTACGGCATGCCGATGGCGCCGGTGGCGGTCGACTGGGAGGTCGCCGAGGCGGCCAACATGCGCACCATCGTCGCCAAGGGCACGACCATCGCGCCGCCGGAGCTTGGGCATTCTGTGCATGTCGAGGTCGCCGGCCTGCAGCCGAACCGGGACTACTGGTATCGCTTCACCGTCGGCAAGGAGCGCAGCCTGGTGGGCCGCGCCCGCACGACTCCCGCGCTGGGCGCGACGCTGGATCGCGTCCGCTTCGCCGTCTCGGGCTGCCAGCATTATGAAAGCGGCTACTACACGGCTTATCGCCGCCTCGCCGAGGACAATCCCGACTTCGTCTTCTGCTACGGCGACTACATCTACGAAGGGCGCGGCAACCGTGTCTCAAACGGCTTGAACGGACCGACCGAGAACATCCGTCAGCACTTCGGCTCGGAGATCTACAGTCTCGACGACTACCGTCGTCGCTACGCTCAATACAAGATGGACACAGATCTGCAGGCCGCCCACGCCGCCGCGCCGTGGTTCACGGTCTGGGACGACCACGAAATCGACAACAACTGGGTCGGCGAGATCGACCAGGACGGCACGGACCCGAAGATCTTCAACCTGCGCCGCCAAGCGGCCGTCCAGGCCTATTACGAAAACATGCCGTTGCGAGCCTCTAGCTTCCCAGTCGGTACGTCGCTGCAGATCTACCGTCGAGCCGCCTATGGCCAGCTCCTGAACCTCAATCTGCTCGACACCCGCCAGTTCCGCTCGGACCAGCCCTGCAACGACAAGCAGAGCTGGTGCGATGCGATCACCGCGCCGAACACCGAGGTCATCGGCGCGGCGCAGGAGAAGTGGCTGATGGACGGCCTGACCGGCGGCAAGGCGACGTGGAACGTCATCGCCCAGCAGGTAATGATGATGGACCTCGACCGTGATCCCGGGCCGGGCGTGATCGTCAATCCGGACTCCTGGGCCGGCTATCGCATCCCGCGCGGTCGACTGTTGAGCAAGATCCACGACGCCAAGGTCGGCCATGTGGTCGTGCTGACCGGCGACGAGCACCAGAACTTCGCCGGCGACCTTTATGTCGACGGTACCAAGCGCGAAGCCGCGCCGATCGCCTCGGAGTTCGTGGTCACCTCGATCAGCTCGGGCGGGGACGGCGTCGACCAGCGCGACGAATACGCCAAGATCCAGGCCGCCAATCCAATGCTGAAGTTCAATAACAATCAGCGCGGCTACGCGATCTGCGAGGCGACGCCAAAGGCCTTCGTCACCGAGTTCAAGGTGCTGGACGCGGTCAGCCGCCGCGACGGGAAGCTCTCGACGCGGGCGAAATGGGCGCTGGAGGCGGGAAAGCCGGGGATCGTTCAAGCCTAACCGCTCGAATCAGCGAGGGGATTTCTGCTAGACTCCCTCCCCGGAGTAACGAATCCCCTCGATGAACAAGCCTGTCCTTCCTCCCCCCGGCGGCCCCGGCGACGGCGACCGCATTCTCGACGAGCCGCTGACCGAGGCCCTGTCGCGCCGTTATCTGGCCTATGCGCTCTCGACGATCGGCTCGCGGGCGCTGCCCGACGTGCGCGATGGCCTCAAGCCCGTGCACCGTCGCGTGCTCTACGCGATGAGCAACATGCGCCTGAACCCGGACGCCGCGGCGCGTAAGTGCGCCAAGGTGGTCGGCGAGGTGATGGGTAACTTCCACCCGCACGGCGACGCCTCGATCTACGACGCCCTGGTGCGTCTGGCGCAGGAGTTCAGCCAGCGCATCCCGCTGGTCGAGGGGCAGGGGAATTTCGGCAATATCGACGGCGATAGCGCTGCGGCCATGCGCTACACCGAATGCAAGATGACGGAAGCGGCGATGCTTCTGCTCGACGGCATCGATGAGGACGCGGTCGACTTCCGGCCGACCTATGACGGCCAGGACGAGGAGCCGGTGGTTCTGCCCTCGGGCTTCCCGAACCTGCTCGCCAACGGCTCGTCGGGCATCGCGGTCGGCATGGCCACCTCGATCCCGCCGCACAACGCCGCCGAACTGATCGACGCCTGTCAGCTGCTACTGACCAATCCCGACGCGACGACCGAAGAGCTGCTGGAGAAGGTTCCGGGCCCGGATTTCCCGACTGGCGGCGTGATCGTCGAACCGCGTGCGTCTCTGCTCGAAACCTACGAGACTGGCCGCGGTGGCGTACGCATCCGAGCCAAGTGGGAGAAGGAAGACACTGGTCGGGGGACGTACCAGATCGTCGTCACCGAGATCCCGTACCAGGTGAAGAAGTCGGATCTGGTCGAGCAACTGGCCGATCTGATCGACAGCAAGAAGGCCGCGCTGCTTGGCGACGTCCGCGACGAGAGCGCCGAGGACATCCGCCTGGTCCTCGAGCCGAAGTCCAAGAACGTCGAGCCCGAAGTGCTGATGGAGAGCCTGTTCAAGCTCTCGGCGCTGGAGAGCCGCTTCCCGGTCAACATCAACGTGCTGGACGCGCGCGGCACGCCGGGCGTGATGGGCCTCAAGCAGGCGCTGATGGCTTTCCTGGCGCACCGCCGCGAAGTCCTGACCCGACGCGCCCGCCACCGCCTGGCCAAGATCGAGGCCCGTCTGCACATCCTGGACGGCTTGCTGATCGCCTACCTCAATCTCGATGAGGTCATTCGGATCGTCCGCTACGAGGACAAGCCGAAGGAAAAGCTGATCGAGACCTTCGCGCTCACCGACATCCAGGCCGACGCCATCCTCAACACCCGGCTGCGCCAACTGGCCAAGCTGGAGGAGATGGAAATCCGCCGCGAGCACGCCGAGCTGGTCGCGGAGCGTGACGGGATCCTGGCCATGCTGGCCAGCGAAGCGGCACAGTGGAAGCTTGTCGGCGTGGGCCTGGGCGAAGTCCGGGCCGTGCTGCTGAAGATCCAGCACCCGCTGGACAAGGCGCGTCCGACCGGCGTCACCGGCCGCTCGGTGTTCGCCGACGCCCCGATCGTCGACGCCGACGCCGCCATCGAGGCGATGATCGTCCGCGAGCCGATCACGATCATTCTGTCGGAGCGTGGCTGGATCCGCGCCGCCAAAGGCAAGGTCGACGATCCGTCCGAGCTGAAGTTCAAGGAAGGCGACAAGCTGGGTTTCCTGGTCCCGGCCGAGACCACCGACAAGCTGCTGATCTTCTCCAGCGACGGCCGGTTCTTCACGATCGGCTGCGATAAGCTGCCAAGCGCGCGAGGGCACGGCGAGCCGGTGCGGATGATGATCGAGCTGGACGACAAGGTGAAGATCGTCGACGTTTTCCCGTTCAAGGCGGGACGCAAACGCATTCTGGCCTCGAAGCTGGGCTACGGCTTCCTGATGCCCGAGGAAGAAGCCCTGGCCAACCGCAAGGCCGGCAAGCAGGTCCTGACCGTCGACGCCGCCGGCGCCGCCTTCTGCCTGGAGGCTGTCGGCGACCAGTTCGCGGTGATCGGCGACAACGGCAAAATCCTGATCTTCCCGATCGAGGAACTGCCGGAAATGCCGCGCGGCAAGGGCGTCAAGCTGCAGTCGTACCGTGAAGGCGGGCTGCGCGACGGTCTGTCGTTCAACGCCGAGACCGGCGCCTACTGGATCGACACGGCCGGCCGCCGCCGCGATTGGGCGGAATGGAAGGAATGGATCGGTCGCCGAGCGGGCGCCGGCAAGCTGGCGCCGCGAGGCTTCGCGACCAACAAGCGGTTCAAGCCAAAATGACCTGGGGGCGGCTGCGTCGCCATGCGTTGAGCCTGTTGGCCGGCGCCTTCGGCTGCGTGGCCGTCGCCGCCACGCCCGCCCTGGCCCTGCAAAGGGCCAAGCCGGAGGAGGCGGGCTTCAACGCCGAGCGCTTGAAGCGCCTCGATGAGCACATGCAGGCGATGGTCGATCACGGCCAGATCGCCGGCGGCGTCACCCTGCTGGCCCGCCACGGCCGTATCGTCCACGCCAAGGCGTTCGGCGCGCGCGAGCTGGGCGGCGAGCCCATGCCGTTCGACGCCATCTTCCGCATCCGCTCGGAGACCAAGCCGGTCACGGGCGTGGCCATGATGATCCTGTACGAGCAGGGCCTCTGGAAGCTGGACGACCCGATCAGCAAGTACGTTCCGGAGTTCGTCAATCTGCGCATCGCCAGCGGCGTCGATGCGGCGGGGCAGCCTATCCTGACGCCTCTGTCGCGGCCGCCGACCATGCGCGAGCTGATGACCCATACGGCAGGCTTCGCCTATGGCATCGCCGACGATCCCAGCAGTCCGGCGGATCAGGCCTACTATCAGGCTGGCGTCCTGCAGTCCGGTTCGCTCGCGGAGCTGGTGCGCAAGGTCTCGACCCTGCCGATGTTCTCCGAGCCGGGGCAGCTCTGGCGCTACAGCGTCGCCGCCGACATCCAGGGCTATATCGTCGAGAAGCTCTCGGGCGAGCCTCTGCCGGTCTTCATGGAGGAGCACATCTTCGCGCCGTTGGGCATGAAGGACACGGCCTTCTATGTGCCCGCCGAGAAGATGGGCCGGCTCGCGGCGCTCTACGACGCCGATCCGGCGACGGGAAAGCTGGTTCCCGCCGTGGAAGGCGCGTGGCGCGACGTCAGCAAGCCGCCCGCGGCGCCGCTCGGCGGCGGCGGCTTGCTGTCGACGGCTGGCGACTTCGCCCGCTTCGCTCAGATGATCCTGAACAAGGGCGAATTCGACGGCGTGCGGATCCTGAAGCCGGAGTCCGTGACCCTGATGACTCAGAACCATCTGCCCCCGGGCTTTGTGGTCACGACGAACGGTACGACAGGAGTCCTGAAGCCGGGCGCGCGCCCGTTCCCGTTCGCCGCGGGCATGGGTTATGGCCTCGACGTCGCGGTGGCCGTCGATCCGGCGGCGTCCGGCGCGCCTGTGGGACGGGGAACGATAAGCTGGGGCGGCAGCGGCGGCACCTGGTTCTGGATTGACCCGGCGAACGACCTCTTTTTCGTCGGCATGATCCAGCGTCTTGGCGGGGTCGGCCCGGGGCTGGACGCCCAGTCGCGCAGCCTCGTCTATCAGGCCATGGAGCGCCCGGCTCAGGTCGCGGTCGGCCAGCCCGCCAGCCAGCGGCCAGGAAAGCCGCCGGGAAAGGCGCCCATCGCGCGATAGTTGCTGGCCCCTCCGGGGGACGTAGGGGCTTCCCCGAAAGAGAGCTGACGGTTCTCACGCCGCTAACGCGAGGTGAGAACCGCAAGCTCCGAACATCAGGCCCCGAAAACGATGTCGCCGGCGACGTTGTTGCTGTTCGAGACTACGAGGCCGGTGACGCCCGCCAGCTTGATCAGGCCGTCTCCGGCGTCGAGGCCCGCAACGCCGTTCTGGTGGAAGACGTAGGTGTCGCCGTTCCATTCGAAGACGGTGTTGCTTTGGGCCGCCGTTCCGCTGGCGTAGGCGTTGAGGGCGTCGTCGAAGGTGGCGGTC
>NZ_QFQZ01000039.1 GCF_003243465.1 Caulobacter segnis | reverse complement strand
CCGAAAGCCAAACCCCCTGGCAGGAAATCCAGCGCGCCGTCGTCGGTCAGCTCGAAACCGGCGCCGTCCTCGAACCCGCGGTCAAATACCAGCGCATCGCCCAGACAAAGGGCCTGCCCAGAGATAACCACTAGGACCAACAGGCCGCCGGCTCCGCAAGGGGCCGACGGTTTTCGCATGATCTGCACATGGGCGGTAAAGCGCCTTATTGTACGACAAAATAACGGCTGCTATGCACGCTGCCGGTAGAGGGGCGGAGCCATAGAAGCTTCCGCGCGTAGTGGAGAGGGAATTAGATGGCGATGGCCAAGACGTTTCTAAGCGCGGCGGTGGCGCTGCTGGCGATGGCGGCGAGCGCCCAGGCGGGCGAACTTTCCGCGACGGCGACCCTGAAGGCCGACAAGCCCGGTGCGCCGATCTCGCGCTATATCTACGGCCAATTCTCGGAACATCTGGGCGCGGGCATCTATGATGGCGTCTGGGTCGGCCCCGACTCCAAGATCCCCAACGTCCGCGGCATCCGCACGGACGTCGTCACGGCGCTGAAGGACATCAAGGTCCCGGTGATCCGCTGGCCGGGCGGCTGCTTCGCCGACGAGTACCGCTGGCGCGACGGCATCGGCCCGCGCGACAAGCGGCCCTCGCGCAAGAACAACTGGTGGGGCGGCTCGCCCGAGACCAACGCCTTCGGCACGCACGAATTCATGGACTTCGCCGAGCAGGTAGGCGCGGACCCCTACGTCTCGATCAACATGGGTTCGTCCGACCCGACCGAGATGCGCGAGTGGATCGAGTACATGATTTCGCCGGGCGACGACACCCTGGCGCAAGAGCGCCGCGCCAATGGCCGCGACAAGCCGTTCAAGGTGCCGTTCATCGGCATCGGCAATGAGAGCTGGGGCTGTGGCGGCGAGATGACGCCGGAGTACTACTCCAACGAATACCGCCGCTTCTCGGCCTTCTTCCACAAGAACGCCGACAATCCCGCGATGCGCGTCGCCTCGGGCGCCAACGCCGGCGACACCAACTGGACCGATGTGGTGACCAAGAACGCCGGCCGGTTCATGGACGCCATCTCGCTGCACTACTACACCCTGCCCACCGGCGAGTGGGACAAGAAGGGCGCGGCCACCGGCTTCGACAAGGCCGCCTGGGGGCAGACCTTCTCGCGCACGCTGAAGATGGACGACATCCTTCAGAAGCACATCGCGATCATGGACAAGAACGATCCCAAGAAGCGGATCGGTCTTTATGTCGACGAATGGGGCACCTGGTACGATGTCGAGCCAGGCACCAACCCTGGCCACCTCTATCAGCTGAACACCCTGCGCGACGGCGTTCTGGCGGCGGCCAACTTCAACATCTTCCATCGCTATACGGAGCGCGTGAAGATGACGAACATCGCCCAGACGATCAACGTGCTGCAGGCGATGATCCTGACCAAGGGCGACCAGATCGTTCTGACGCCGACCTATTACGCCTACAAGATGTACGTGCCGTTCCAGGACTCCACGGCGATCCCGCTGGACGTCACCGCGCCCGAGATCGACGTGGCTGGAACCAAGATCCCGGCCTTCAACGCCTCGGCGGCGAAGGGCAAGGACGGCAAGACCTATGTGGCGGTCGCCAACATGTCGCCGGATGACAGCGTCAAGCTCTCGGTGGCGCTGGGCGGCCTGAAGGCCAAGTCGGTGTCGGGCCAGGTAATGACCGCCGACAAGATGGACGCGATGAACGCCTTCGGAGCAAAGCCGACCGTGGCGCCGGTTCCGTTCAAGGGCGGCAAGATCGCCGGCGACACCCTGACGCTGGCCATTCCGGCCAAGTCCGTGGTGGTCGTCGCGCTCGACTAAGGGGCGAAAAGCCCATCTAAAAGAAGGCCGGGCGTGACCTTAAGAAAGGCGCGTCCGGCTTTTCGCGTGTTGGGAGGCTCGCGACATGACCTTGACCCGACGGTCCACGCTCGCGGCCCTGGGCGCCGCGTCCGCCATGGCCGCCACCTCGGCCCGCGCCGGGGCGGTGGCGCCTCTCCGGCTCTGGTATCGCCAACCGGCCAAGACATGGGTCGAGGCCTTGCCGGTCGGCTCGGGCAAGCTGGGCGCGATGGTGTTCGGCGGTGTCTCCGCCGAGCGGCTTCAGCTGAACGAGGACACTCTCTGGGCGGGCGGTCCTTATGTGGCGGACAATCCAGAAGCTCGCGCCGCCTTGCCGGAAATACGCCGGCTGATCGACTCAGGCGACTACGCCAAGGCCGCCCAGATCGCGGATGCCAAGTTCGTCGGTGTTCCGCGCAAGCAGATGTCCTACCAGACGATCGGCGACCTTAAGCTGGACTTTCCGGGACTGGTCGAACCGACTCGCTATGTCCGAGAGCTCGATCTCGATGGCGCCATCGCCATTACGCGCTTCACGGCGGGCGGCGTCGATCATGTTCGCGAAGTCATCGCCAGCGCGCCTGACGGCGTGATCGCCGTACGCCTGGCGGCGAGTGGGCGCGGCGCGATCAACCTCGATCTTAGCTTCGCCTCGCCGCTGCTGTCCAAGCCGGAGGCGGCGGTCGAGGGGCGTAGCCTGGTGCTGTCCGGCGCCAACGACAGCCAGCAAGGCATAGTCGCCAAGCTCAGGTTCGAGTGCCGCGTCGATGTTCGCGCCAAGGGCGGACGGGTGAGCGGGCAGGGCGGGGTCTTGTCGATCCGCGACGCCGACGAGGTCGTTTTGCTGATCGCCGCGGCCACCAGCTACCGCCGCTATGATGACGTCTCGGGCGATCCGACCGCTCTGAACAAGACGACGCTGGCGAAGCTGTCGCGCAAACCTTGGGCGAAGATCCTCGCCGATCACCAGGCCGATCATCGCGGCCTGTTCCGGCGCGTGGACGTCGACTTCGGCCGCACACGCGCCGATCTCCTGCCGACCGACGAGCGGATCAAGGCCTCGCCGACGACCGACGACCCATCGTTGGCGGCGCTGTACTACCAGTACGGCCGCTATCTGCTGATCGCCTGTTCGCGCACCGGAAGCCAGGCCGCGAACCTGCAAGGCGTCTGGAACGACAAGCCTTCCGCGCCGTGGGGCAGCAAGTACACGATCAACATCAACACCCAGATGAACTACTGGCCGGCCGAGCCGGGGAACCTGCCGGAGACGGTCGCGCCGTTGGTCGCTCTGGTGAAGGATCTGTCGGAGACCGGCGCGCGGACCGCCCAGGCGATGTACGGCGCGCGGGGCTGGGTGGCGCACCACAATACCGACCTCTGGCGAGCGACCGCGCCCGTGGATGGCGCGCCGTGGGGCGTCTGGCCGACCGGCGGCGCGTGGTTGTGCAAGCACCTGTGGGACCACTACGACTATGGCCGCGACCGGGCCTATCTGGCGCGCGTCTATCCGCTGATGAAGGGCTCGGCGCGGTTCTTCCTCGACACCCTGGTAGTGGATCCCAAGTTCGGGGTGCTGGTCACCAATCCCTCGCTCTCGCCCGAGAACGACCATGGCCACGGCGCCTCGATCGTGGCGGGCCCGACCATGGACCAGGCGATCATCCGCGACCTGTTCGACAACTGCCTGAGGGCCGAGGCTGTCCTCGGCGCGGATCCCGCCTTCGTCGCCGAACTGAAGGCGGCGCGCGACAAGCTGGCGCCGTACAGGATCGGCAAGGACGGGCAACTCCAGGAGTGGCAGGAGGATTGGGACGCCGACGCGCCCGACATCCACCACCGGCACGTCTCTCATCTCTATGGCCTGTTCCCGTCGGACCAGATCGCGATCGACACGACGCTGAAGCTGGCAGAGGCGGCCAGGAGGACCTTGGTGACGCGGGGCGATCTCTCGACCGGCTGGGCGATCGCCTGGAGGCTGAACCTGTGGGCGCGGCTGGGCGAGGGCGATCACGCCCACGGCATACTGCGGCTGCTGCTGGGACCGGAGCGCACCTATCCCAACATGTTCGACGCCCACCCGCCGTTCCAGATCGACGGCAATTTCGGTGGGACTTCGGGCATGACGGAGATGATCCTGCAGAGCCGCAACGACCGGATCTATCTGCTGCCGGCCCTGCCGTCGGCCTGGCCTACCGGCCATATCAAGGGTCTGCGGGCGCGCGGCGCGGTCGGCGTCGATGTCCGCTGGGCGGGGGGCAAGCTGGCCGAGGCGGTGCTGACGGCCAGTGCGGACGGCCGACACACCGTGGTGCTGGCCGGGTCAAGCCTGAGCCTCGCGCTTCGTAAGGGCCAGACGGCGCGCCTGGTGCTCCGCGATGGCGTTCTGACTCGGGCCGCCTAGCCGAGCGCATGGATGGCGCGGCGGCCGAACTTTAGCTAAGACCCGCCCCATGCTGCGTATTTCGGAACTGAAGCTGCCGCTGGACCATCCGCCGGAGGCCATGGCGCCGGCCATTGTCGCTCGCCTGGGGATCGAGGCCGATGAGCTGGTGAGCTACCAGATCGCCCGCCGCGCCAACGACGCGCGTCGGAAGTCGGCGATTCTGATGGTCTATTCAGTCGATGTCGTGCTGCGGGACGAAGCGGCCGTCCTGCGCCGCTTCGAGGGCGACCACCATGTCCGCGTGACGCCCGACACGAGCTACAGGTTCGTGGCCAAGGCGCCGGAGGGCTTCGACGGTCCGCGTCCCGTTGTCATCGGCGCGGGGCCCTGCGGCCTGTTCGCCGGCCTGATCCTGGCCCAGATGGGCTTGAAGCCGATCATCGTCGATCGCGGCAAGGTCGTGCGCGAGCGGACCAAGGACACCTGGGGTCTCTGGCGGCGCAGTGAGCTGAACCCGGAGTCCAACGTCCAGTTCGGCGAGGGCGGGGCGGGGACCTTCTCGGACGGCAAGCTCTACAGCCAGATCAAGGATCCGCGCTTCCTGGGCCGCAAGGTCCTGGAAGAGTTCGTCAAGGCCGGTGCGCCGGAGGAGATCCTGACCGAGGCCCACCCGCACATCGGCACCTTCCGCCTGGTGCACATGGTCGAGAACATGCGCGCCCTGATCGAGAGCCTGGGCGGCGAATATCGCTGGCAGCACCGGGTCGAGGACTTCGACATCGCGGTCGGCGAGGACGGCGTCCGCCGGATCAGGGGACTGCATATCGCCGGTCACGGCTACCTGCCGGCGCACCACGTGGTCATGGCCCTGGGTCATAGCTCGCGCGACACCTTCCAGGTGCTGTACGATCGCGGCGTCCACATCGAGGCCAAGCCGTTCTCGATCGGCGTGCGGATCGAGCATCCGCAGTCGTGGATCGACCGCGCGCGCTTTGGCGATTGCGCCGGTCACAAGGACCTTGGCGCCGCGGCTTACGCCATCTCGCACCACGCCAAGAACGGGCGGACGGTCTACAGCTTCTGCATGTGCCCGGGCGGCACGGTGGTCGCGGCGACCTCGGAGGCGGGCCGCGTCGTGACCAACGGCATGAGCCAGTATTCGCGCAACGAGCGGAACGCCAATTCCGGCTTCGTCGTCGACATCAATCCCGAGCAGGACTATCCGGGCCATCCGCTGGCCGGGGTCGAGTTCCAGCGCAAGTGGGAGAGCCTGGCGTTCGAGGCTGGCGGCGGGACCTACAAGGCGCCGGGGCAACTGGTCGGGGACTTCCTGGCGGGCCGGCCCTCGACCGAATTCGGAGCGGTGACGCCGTCCTACAAGCCAGGCGTCCACCTGACCGATCTCGCGAGATGCCTGCCGCCGTTCGCCATCGAGGCGATGCGTGAGGCGTTGCCGGTCTTCGGCCGCCAGATCCCGGGCTACGACCATCCGGACGTGGTGCTGACCGGAGTCGAGACCCGGACGTCCTCGCCGGTGCGCATCACGCGCGGCAAGGACTTCCAGAGCCTGAACACCGCCGGCCTCTATCCCGCCGGCGAAGGCGCAGGCTATGCTGGCGGCATCCTTTCGGCGGCGGTCGACGGCATCAAGGTCGCCGAAGCGGTAGCCGGGCAGTATGTGGCTGAGGGGCTGATCCCGGCCGCCTAATCATCGTCCCGGACGCTCGGCCAGCGATCCGGGACGACGGTTTGCCGCTTAGGCGGGCTCGCCTACCTGTTGAAGCGTCGGATAGTCGGTGTAACCGCGCGAGCCGTTCTCGAAGCCGTAAAAGGTGGTCGGATCGGGCGTGTTCAGCGCGGCGCCCGCCTTTAGCCGCTCCACCAGGTCCGGATTGGCGATATAGGCCTTGCCGAAGGCTATGGCGTCTGCCTTTCCGGCTTGGATCGCGGCGTTGGCGCTGGCCAGATCGAACTTCTCGTTGGCGATGTAGACGCCGCCGAAGGCCTTCTTCAGGTCCGGCCCCAGGCTGTCGGCCGCCTCGTATTCACGGGCCGAGACGAAGCCGATCTTGCGCTCGCCCAGGGCCTTGGCGACATAGCCGAAGGTCGCGGCGAGGTTGCTGTCGCCCATCGAGTGGCTGTCGGCGCGCGGCGCCAAGTGCACGCCGACGCGACCGGCGCCGAACACCGAGATCGCCGCGTCCGTGGCTTCCAGCAACAGGCGGGCGCGGTTCTCGATAGAGCCGCCGTACTGGTCGGTGCGCTGGTTGCTGCCGTCCTGCAGGAATTGGTCGAGCAGATAGCCGTTGGCGCCGTGCAGCTGCACGCCGTCGAAGCCGGCGGCCTGGGCGTTCTGCGCGCCCTGGCGGAAGGCCTCGACCACGCCGGCGACCTCCTCGGTCGAAAGGGCGCGCGGGGTGGGGTAGTCGCGCTGCGGGCGCAGCAGGCTGACATGACCCTTGGCGGCGATGGCGCTGGGCGCGACCGGAAGCTCGCCGTTCAGCAGCTCGGGATCGGAGATCCGACCGACGTGCCAGATCTGCATGAAGATGCGGCCGCCCTTGTCGTGCACGGCCTTGGTGACCTGCTTCCAGGCTTCGGTCTGCTCTTTCGACCAGATGCCCGGAACGCCGGCGTAACCCACGCCCTGCGGCGAAACGGGGACGCCCTCGCTGATCAGCAGGCCGGCCGAAGCGCGCTGGGCGTAGTACTCGGCCATCAGGGCGTTGGGGATGTGGGTCGGACCGGCGCGCAGCCGGGTCAGCGGCGCCATGACGGCGCGATTGGGCAGGTTGAGATCGCCGACGCGCAGCGGGTCGAACAGATTGGGCATCCGAGACTGTCCCTTGGATAGGGGCGCCGACCCTCCGTCGGCGTCTGCCAGCTATCTGGGGACGCGCTCACCTATCGCAACCGGAACAGGTTCTATTTCATCTGAAGGCCGGTCGGACAAAATCTGAAGCTATGCGGGCTTGAGCTCTTGCAGCATCGTCGGGATCAGTTCCGACACCGTCGGGTGGATGTGCACCGCCCGCGAGATCACCGTGTACGGCGCCTTGGCGTACATCAGGTCGATCATGCCGTGGATCGCCTCGTCGCCGTTCAGGCCCAGGATCGCCGCGCCCAGGATCTGTTTGGTCTCGGCGTCGACGACCACCTTCATGAAGCCCTTCGTTTCGCCCTTCTCGACCGCGCGCCCCACGCGGGTCATCGGCCGCTTGCCGACCAGCAGCGGGCGACCCGTGGCCCGGGCCTCGGCCTCGGTCATGCCGACCCGGCCCAGCGGCGGATCGATGAACAGGCCGTAGCAGGCGATCCGGTCGCTGACCTTGCGCGGGTCGTCGTCCAGTAGGTTGGCGGCGACGATCTCGAAATCGTTATAGGCGGTGTGGGTGAAGGCGCCCTTGCCGTTGCAGTCGCCCATCGCCCAGATCCCCGGGACGTTGGTCCGCAACTGTTCGTCGACCACGACGTAGCCGCGCTTATCCGTCTGGACCCCGGCGGCGGCCAGGTTCAGGTCGTCGGTGTTCGGCCGGCGTCCGACCGCCAGCAGCACATGCGATCCGGTCACCTGCGGCTCGCCCACCTTGCAGGTGACATGCACGCAGACACCGTCGTCGTGCGGGGAAAAGCGGATGCATTCGGCGTTGAGCCGGACGGTGATCCCCTCGGCCTCCAGGATCTCGCGGATGGCGTCGGAAATCTCCGGATCTTCTCGGCCAATCAGCCGCGGCCCCATCTCGACGACCGTCACCTGACTGCCGAACCGGCGGAACATCTGGGCGAACTCCAACCCGATGTAGCTGCCGCCGACGATCACGAGGTGCTCGGGCAGGGCGTCGACCTGCATCATGCCGACATTGGTGAGATAGGGCACATCGTCGACGCCCGGCATCTCCGGGACGTTGGCGCGGCCGCCGACGTTCAGGAAGATCTTCGGCGCGGCGAGCAGGTCGTCGCCCACGCGGAGGGTGTCGGCGCATTCGAACCGGGCGTGGCCTTGAAACACCGTGCAGCCCGTCATGCCGCGCAGCCAGGTCTCGACCCCGCCGCGCGCGTTCTTGACCACGGCCTGCTGTCGCGCCCAGACGCGTTTCATGTCGACGCCGACGGGGCCCTCAAGCACGACGCCATAGTCCTCGGCGCGACGCGCCAGATGCGCCGCATAGGCGCTGGCGACCAGGGTCTTGGTCGGCATGCAGCCGGTGTTCACGCAGGTGCCGCCGAAGTCCTTGCGCTCGACAACGGCCACGGATTGGCCCGCGGCGGTCAAGCGACCGGCCAGCGATGGGCCGGCCTGGCCGGCGCCGATAATGATGGCGTCGAAGCGCTGCGGCGCGCTCATCGGGCCAAAGCTACAATCGCCAGGGCGCCGCCGATGGCGATGGCGTCTTCGATCAGCGCCGCCGGCCGATCATGGCCGAACCGGGCGGCCAGACGTGCGCGGACCTCGGCCCCGCCCAGGGTCCCGATCACCGCCCCCAGCGCGCCGATCGCGGCGCCGCGCAGCCAGTGACCGCTCGGCATCATCAGGGCGCCGCCGCTGAAGGCGCCCGTGGCGACGCGAGTCGCGAACTGCGGAGGGACCTTTCGGCTCGGTGTCTGGGGGAGTTGGTCACCGACCAGCTCCAGCGCCGCCAAGGCGGTGAGGATAAGGACAGGTACAAGGCCTCCCAGCCAAGCCAGCGGCCAGCCGGGGAGGGGCAGCCAGCCCAGCCGAGCCGCCCAGGCGACGGCCGCTGGCGCGGTCATCGCCCGCAAGCCCGCGACCAATCCGATCAGCAGCGCGAAGAGATAGAGCGCCATGGACAGTCCCCGAATTGCGCGCGCGATATTCACGCGACGATATCAGAGGCGAGAAGGCGATTATTGCAAGTTCTGATCGTGGCGAACGCTTCGCGGCGACGTCAGGCGCTCAAGGCTTCGAAAGCTTGGGCGAGGTCGGCCTTGAGGTCTTCGACGCCTTCCAGGCCCACATGGAACCGCAGCAGCGGCCCTTCCAGGTTCACTGGAATGGAGCGGAACGTCAGCTGCGGGTCACAGTGCAAGGCGAGGCTCTCATACCCGCCCCACGAGAAGCCCAGGCCGAACAGCTTGAGGCGATCGAGGAAAGCCTTGGCCGCGCTCTGTGTGCAGGGCTTCAGCACCACGCCGAACAGGCCGCAGGCGCCGGTGAAGTCGCGCTTCCAGATCGCATGACCCGGATCGTCGGGGAGGGCGGGGTGCAGCACGCGCGACACCTCCGGGCGCGCTTGCAGCCAGCGGGCCACCTCCAGGCCGTTTTCTTGATGGCGGGGCAGGCGCGTGGCTAGGGTCCTTAAGCCCCGCAGCATGGTGTAGGCGTCGTCGGGCGACACCGACCAGCCGATGTCCCACATGGCTTCGCCCAGCAGCGCCGCGACCGCCTTGTCCGAGGTCGCGACCGAGCCCATGAAGCAGTCCGAGTGACCGCCGACATATTTGGTCAGCGCCTGGACGCTGAGAGTCACGCCGTGCGCGAGCGGCTTAAAGTAGAAGCCGGCCGCCCAGGTGTTGTCGATCAGGGTCATGATCCCGCGCGCGTTCGCCGCCTGGGCGATGGCGGGGATGTCCTGCATCTCGAAGGTCAGAGAGCCCGGCGCCTCCAGCACGATCAGCCGCGTTCGCGGCGACGTCAGGGCCATCAGGGCGTCGGCGTCTAGGGCCGGGTCGTAATAGGTCGTGGTGACGCCGAAACGGGCGAGCAGCCGATCGCAGAAGCGTCGGGTCGGCTTGTAGGCGCTGTCGACCACCAGCACCTCGTCGCCCGCCTTCAGCACCGCCAGCAACGCCCCGGTGATCGCCGCCAGGCCGGAGGGGTACAGCGTGACGTCCTCGGCGCTTTCCAGGTCGGCCAGGGCGGCCTGCAGGGCGCTGGGGGTTGCGAGGCCTGTGATGCCGTAGGTCAGCTGATCATCGTCGTACAGCGATGCCGCATCGCGCAGCAGCACGGTCGAGCCCCGTTGGATCGGCGGATTGACCGTCTTGGCCAGGGTATGATTGGCCAGGCCCGTGCGGATCAGGCGGGTTTCTTCGTCCATCGAGATACTCTTACGCTAGGCCGCCGGACCCGTGGCGACGGGTGTGTCGGCGAGACCTCCCCACTCGGTCCAGGAGCCGTCGTAGACCGCCGAGCGCGGCCTGCCCATCCGCGCCAGGGCCAGGGCGACCACCGAGGCCGTGATGCCCGAGCCGCAGGTCGAGACGATCGGCTTGTTGATGTCCACGCCGGCCGTCTCGAAGACTGTCTTCAGCTTGTCGGCCGACAGCATCGTGCCATCGGGCGCGATCATCGCCGCGAGTGGGATGTTGCGGGCGCCGGGCATATGGCCGCCGCGCAGGCCGGCGCGGGGTTCCGGATCGCGGCCCTCGAAGCGGCCGGCGGCGCGGGCGTCGATGATCTGCTCGCGGCCGCTGGAGACGATCTCGCGCATCTGCTCCAGCGAGCGGTAGATGTCGGCCTGGTAGCGCGGCGTGAAGTGGCGCTCCTGAGGCGCGGCGGGGCCGTCCTCGATCGGGCGGCCTTCGGAAATCCATTTGGGCAAGCCGCCGTCCAGCACCACGACGTCCTCATGGCCCATGGCGCGGAAGTGCCACCAGGCGCGCGCGGCCGGCAGGATGCCGGTGGTGTCGTAGACGACGATCCGCGAGCCGTCGCCCAGGCCCAGCTTCTTGACCCGCGAGGCGAACTTCACCGGCGTCGGGATCATGTGCGGCAGGTCGCTGGTCTCGTCCGAGATGTCGTCGATGTCGAAGAACACCGCGCCCGGGATGTGGGCGGCCAGGAATTCCTTGTACGGCTCGCGCTGGGCGGCCGGCATGTGCCACGAGGCGTCGACGACCCGCACGTCCGGCGCGTCGAGATGCTCGGCCAGCCAGGCGGTGGAGACCAGCGGATCGGACGGAGTGCTCATGTCGACGCCTTTCTGGGGGATGACTCGCCCCCGCTTCGAGACGCCGGCAACATCGCCGTGCAAGCGCCTCGTCGCAAGCTACATCCAAGGCGGTGTCGGCAGACCCTTTTCCTTAAGGAAGGCGGGGTTGAACAGTTTGGATTGGTAGCGCGAGCCGTGGTCGCAGAGGATGGTCACGATCGTATGGCCGGGACCCAGTTCCTTGGCCAGCTTCACCGCGCCGGCGATGTTGATCCCGGCCGACCCGCCCAGGCACAGGCCCTCGTGCATGACGAGATCGTAAAGCACCTCGAGCATCTTCTCGTCGGAGACGCGGAAGGGATGGTCGATCGTCAGGCCTTCGAGGTTGCCGGTGACCCGACCCTGGCCGATGCCCTCGCTGATCGAATTGCCTTCGGACTTCAGCTCGCCGTCCTTGTACCAGCTGTACAGCGACGCGCCGTGCGGGTCGGCGAGGCCGATCTTCACCTCGGGCTTGCGCTCGCGCAGGGCCGCGGCGACGCCGGCCAGGGTGCCGCCTGAGCCGACAGCGCAGATGAAGCCGTCGACCTTACCGTCTGTCTGCGCGAAGATTTCCGGGCCGGTGGCCAGGTAATGCGCCTCGCGATTGGCGGTGTTGTCAAACTGGTTGGCCCAGATCACGCCGTTGGGTTCGGTCGCCGCAAGTTCCTCGGCCAAGCGCCCGGAATAGCGGACGTAGTTGCCGGGGTTCGAATAGGGGACCGCATCGACCTCGACCAGCTCGGCGCCCAGCAGGCGGATGGCGTCCTTCTTCTCCTGGCTCTGGGTGCGCGGGATGACGATGGTGGTCTTGTAGCCCAGGGCCGAGGCGACCATGGCCAGGCCAATGCCGGTGTTGCCGGCGGTGCCTTCGACGATGCGGCCGCCGGGCCTCAGCAATCCTCGCGCCTCGGCGTCGCGGATGATGCCGAGCGCGGCGCGGTCCTTGACCGACTGGCCGGGGTTCATGAACTCGGCCTTGCCGAGGATCTCGCAGCCGGTCGCCTCGCTGACGCGGCGCAGGCGGATCAGGGGCGTGTCGCCGATGGCGTCGAGGACGCTGGGGAGGACGGTCATGATTTCACCTGCGGGGTCGGGCTGGCATGGTAGATCGTGCGCGGGCCGCGCGACGCAAGCCCAGTTTTCCTGAAGACGAGAGGTTCGGGGTGAGCAATTCGCGAGGCGTTCTGCGACTGGTGTTGGGCGACCAGCTGTCGGAAGACCTGTCGGCGTTGCGCGATATCGACCCCGCGCGCGATGTCGTGCTGATGGTCGAGAGCATCGCCGAGGCCACCGCCTGGAAGCATCATAAGCAGAAGCTCGTTCTCGTTTGGTCGGCCATGCGCCAGTTCGCTGAGCGGCTGCGCGCCAAGGGGCTGAGCGTTCGCTACGTCACACTCGACGATCCCGCCAACACGCTCACTATCGCCGGCGAGGTGACCCGCGCGCTGGGCGAGGGCGCTTTCGACCGCGTGGTGCGCACCGCCTGCGGCAAATGGGGACTGGAAGAGGCCCTGCTTTCGCTGGATATCGGCGTCCCGGTCGAGACGCGCGAGGACGACCGCTTCCTCTGCTCTCGCGCTGAATTCTCCGGTTGGGCCGAGGGGCGGCGCGAACTGCGGATGGAGTTCTTCTATCGCGAGATGCGCCGCCGCACGGGTCTCTTGATGGAGGGCGACAAGCCGGCCGGCGGTCGGTGGAATTTCGATCCCGAGAACCGCAAGAAGCTGCCCAAGGGCGTGCGGCCGCCTCAGCGTCTTCGGACTCCGCCGAACGCGACGACGAAGGCTGTGATCGAGATGGTCTCGAAGGGCTTCGACGACCATTTCGGAACGCTCGACGCGTTCGGCTGGCCGACCAATCCGGAAGAGGCCGAGGCGGCTTTGGAGCATTTCCTCGCGGACATGCTGCCGGAGTTCGGCGACTGGCAGGACGCCATGGCCTGGGAGCAGCCGTTCCTGTGGCACGGCTTGATTTCGCCGGCCTTGAATATCGGCCTGCTGGATCCGCTGGACGTCTGCCGCCGCGCCGAGGCGGCCTGGCGCGAAGGGCGGGCGCCGCTGAACGCCGTCGAGGGCTTCATCCGCCAGATCATCGGCTGGCGCGAGTTCGTGCGCGGCGTCTACTGGCTGAAGATGCCGGAATACGGCCGCCGCAACGCCCTGGAGGCCGAGGGCAAGCTGCCGTGGTTCTACTGGACCGGTGAGACCGACATGGCCTGCGTCGCCGACGCGGTGCGCTCGGCCCGCGATCACGCCTACGCTCACCACATCCAGCGGCTGATGGTCACCGGCAACCTCGCCATGCTGCTGGGCGTGCATCCCGACGCGGTCGACGACTGGTACATGGTGGTGTTCGCCGACGCCTATGAGTGGGTCGAGATGCCCAACACGCGCGGCATGGCCACGTTCGCCGACGGCGGCATCGTCGGCTCCAAGCCCTACGCGGCCAGCGGCGCCTACATCGACCGGATGAGCGACTACTGCAAAGGCTGTCGCTACGACGTCAAGCAGCGGCTGGGCGATGACGCCTGTCCGTTCAACGCCCTCTACTGGGACTTCATCGATCGCCACGCCCAGCGCCTGGCTGGCAACGGCAGGATGCTGATGCCGCTGAAGACGCTGAACGGCATGGACCAGGATGAGCGCCAAGCCTTCCGACAAAAGGCCGCGGCGCTTCGAACCGCGATGGGCGTCTAGCCTCGGCTCAGCCCCAGCTGGATGACATTGGTCCGCTCGGTGCGGAAGCCTGCCTCGCAGTAGCTGAGATAGAACCGCCACAGGCGCCGGAAGCGCTCGTCGAAGCCGTCCTTGCGGATCTCGTGCCAGGCCGCCTCGAACTGGCGGCCCCATTCCGCGAGGGTATCCGCATAGTTCTGGCCGAAACGCTTGAGATCGCTCCATTCCAGGCCCGCGCGCTCGGTCTCTTCCTTAAGGCGCGCCTCGCTGGGCAGCATGCCGCCCGGGAAGATGTAGCGCTGGATGAAGTCGGTGCGGCTGCGATAGTCGCTGAACAGCTCGTCGCGGATGGTGATGATCTGCAGGCCCGCGCGGCCGCCCGGGACCAGCACCTCGCGGATCTTGCCGAAATAGGCGGGCCAGTATTCCTCGCCCACGGCCTCGAACATCTCGATGGAGGCCACCGCGTCGAAGCGGCCCTCGACGTCGCGGTAGTCTACGAGACGGATGTCGGCCTTTTCGGAAAGGCCCTGCTCGAACAGGCGCTTCCTGGCGAAATCGTACTGCGCCTGGGAGATGGTGATGCCGGTGACCTTGGCCCCGACCTCCTTAGCGGCGAACTCGGCGAAGCCGCCCCAGCCGCAGCCTATCTCCAGCACGTGCTTGCCGGGCGCCAGGCCGATGGTCTTGGCCAGGGCCGCGTACTTGGCGCGCTGGGCGTCGGGCAGCGGCTGGTCGGGATGCTCGTACAGCGCCGACGAATAGGTCATCGTCGGGTCCAGCCAGCGCGAATAGAAATTGTTGCCCAGATCGTAGTGGGCGTGGATGTTCCGCTTCGAGCCGGAGCGGCTGTTGCGATTGAACAGGTGATAGATCGCGTTCAGCGCCCGCATGATCGGGTTGCCGGAATGCAGCCCCGCCAGCCGGTCGAAGTTCAGCGAGAAGGCCTCGAGCACGGTCGACAGGTCGGGCGTGTCCCACTCGCCGGCCATGAAGCCCTCGGCGAAACCGATGTCGCCCGAAAGCAGGGCGCGGCGAACGAAATTGTAGTCGCGGATGCGAATGGTCGCGTCGGGACCGTCCTTGCGGCCCTTGACCGCCAAGGCCTTGCCGGTGGGCAGGATGAAGGTCAGCGACCCCGCCTCCCAGTTCTCGGCCGCGATGCGAACGGCGGAACGGAAGGCGGCCGGAGCGGACTTCAGATCGGGATCATTCCAGAGCGCAGTTTCCAAGGCGGGGCCTCGCTTCCGGTGACGCGTTACTTAACGCCGTTAACCACCGTCTCGTAAAGCCCTCGCTCGTCTAGAGGCTGTGATAGGCCTCCAGGGCGCGCTCGCGCGCTTTGGCGTGGTCAACGATCGGTTTGGCATAGATACGCCTCGCCGCCGGAGACAGATGGAGCGGGCGCTCCCATGGCTTGTGGATAAAATCGTCGGGAACGCCCGCGAGTTCCGGAACCCAGCGCCGAACATAGGCGCCTCGCGGGTCGAACTTCTCGCCCTGGCTGATCGGATTGAAGATCCGGAAGTAAGGGGCGGCGTCGGCGCCGCTGCCGGCGGTCCACTGCCAATTGCCGACATTGTTGGCCAGATCCGCGTCGACCAACGTGTCCCAGAACCAGGCTTCGCCCTCGCGCCAGTCGATCATCAGGTGCTTGATCAGGAACGAGGCGACGATCATCCGCACGCGATTGTGCATGAAGCCGGTGATCCAGAGTTCGCGCATGCCGGCGTCGACGATCGGATAGCCGGTTTCGCCCTTGCGCCAGGCCTCCAATGCGGCGTGGTCCTTGGCCCAGGGAAAGCCATCGAACTCCGGCTTGAAGTTGCGGCTGGGTAGGTCCGGCCAGTGGAACAGGATGGAGTGGTTGAACTCGCGCCAGCCGATCTCTGACAGGAACTTGTCGGCCTGCGCCGTCGGAATGTCGCCCGCCTCGGCGGCGTTGCGAGCCGCGAGCCAGACCTGGCGCGGGCCGATCTCGCCAAAGTGCAGGTGCGGCGACAGGCGCGAGGTCGCCGGCGCCGAGGGAATGTCGCGCTTCTCGCCATAGCCGGTGATCGGGCCGGACAGGAAGGCGTCGAGCCGCGCCTTCGCGCCCGCCTCGCCGGGCGTCCAGATATCGAAGCCCTTGGACCAGTCGGGCTTGCTCGGGTGGAGGCCCCAGTCGGCTGGTTTGTCGCTCGGCGTCGCCTTGTCCAAGCATCTCAAGACCTTCGGCGCGGCTTCTACTGTGACGTCGCTCAGATGCTCGCGCGCCGCGCGCCAGTAGGGGGTGAAGACCTTGTATGGTTGGCCCGAACCGTTCTGGACCGTCCAGGGCTCGTTCAGCAGGCCGGTGTTGAAGCTCTGGCAATCGACGCCATCGTCCTTCAGGCGCGCCTTGATCGCCGCGTCGCGATCGATGCTGGCCTTGTCATAGAGCCGGTTCCACAGCACGTAGGTGGCGCCCGTCTCGACGATCAAGGCGTCCAGGGCCTCGGCGGCGACGCCCCGACGGAGCACCAGTCTATTGCCAAGCTTCTCAAGTTCTTGGGCCAGGCTCTTAAGCGACTTGTCGAGCCACCAAAGCGAGGCCGCGCCCATCGGCCGGACACCCGGCGTCTCGTCGAGGATGTAGAGGCACACCACCGGTCGGCCGCTGTCGGCGGCATGGCGCAGCGCGGGATTGTCGGCTATGCGCAGGTCCTTGCGGAACCAAACGATGACGGCGCCGGGGTTCGCCTCGCTGTCGCCAGAGTCTTTCCGCACTTGCACCGTCCCGCCCGAAGGGTCACCTCTTGGGCGCCCAAAGCCTCTAATACGCCGGAAGTATCGCCTTGGATCAGCCGCAAGCCGTCGCCCCCAACGCCGTCGTCGAGATCAAGACCCCGACCGGCGCGCCCGTTCGTATCGGCAATGGCGAGCGGCTGTCGATCATCGCCGGGCCGTGCCAGATGGAGAGCCGTCAGCACGCCCTGGAAACCGCCCATGCGCTCAAGGAGATGGCGCAACGTCTTGGCGTGGGGATGATCTACAAGACCTCCTACGACAAGGCCAACCGCACCTCGGCCAACGCGCAGCGCGGCATCGGCCTGAAGGACAGCCTGCCGATCTTCCAGGAAATCCGCGAGGCGACCGGCCTGCCGACCCTGACCGACGTTCACGAGACCAGCCACTGTCCGATCGTGGCCGAGGCGGTCGACGTGATCCAAATCCCGGCCTTCCTGTGCCGCCAGACCGACCTGCTGCTGGCCGCCGCCGCCACCGGTCGGGCGATCAACATCAAGAAGGGCCAGTTCCTGGCGCCCTGGGACATGAAGAACGTCATCGCCAAGGTGACCGGCGCGGGCAATCCCAACGTCATGGCCTGCGAGCGCGGCGTCTCGTTCGGCTACAACACCCTGGTCAGCGACATGCGCAGCCTGCCGATCATGAAGGAGATCGGCTGCCCGGTGGTCTTCGACGCCACCCACAGCGTTCAGCAGCCGGGCGGGCAGGGAACCTCGTCGGGCGGCCAGCGCGAGTTCGTGCCGGTTCTGGCCCGCGCCGCCGTCGCCGTGGGCGTGGCCTGCGTCTTCATGGAGACCCACCCCGATCCGGACAAGGCCCCGTCGGACGGCCCCAACATGGTGCCGATGAGCCAGTTCGAGGCGCTGGTCGCCAACCTGCTCGAGTACGACGCCCTGACCAAGCGCGCGGCCTAGCCATGAGCCGGCGTATCGTTCTCGTCACCGGCGGGGCCGGCTTCATCGGCTCCAACATCGTCGCGAAGCTTTGCGAGGACCCGGCGCTGGACGTCGTGGTCTGCGATCGCCTGCGCGACGCGGCCAGCGGCAAGTGGCGCAACATCGCCAAGCACCCGATCGCCGACTTCGTCGCGCCGGAGCAGCTGTTCGACTGGCTGGCCAAGCGTGGGTCCGAGGTCGAGCTGATCGTCCACATGGGCGCGGTGTCCTCGACCACCGAGACCGACGCCGACAAGATCGTGCAGTCCAACTTCGTGCTGTCGCGCGACCTCTGGGACTGGTGCGTCGAGCATGGCAAGCGCCTGATCTACGCCTCGTCGGCGGCGACCTATGGCGACGGCGCGCTGGGCTTCGACGGCCAGGACGACCTGGCGTCGCTGAAGTCGCTGCGGCCGTTGAACGCCTATGGCTGGTCCAAGGCGCTGTTCGACATCCACGCCGTGCGTGAAGCCGCCCGCGGCCGCGCCCCGGCCCAGTGGGTGGGCCTGAAGTTCTTCAACGTCTATGGCCCCAACGAGGACCACAAGGGCGGCATGAAGTCGGTCGTCGCCCAGATCTGGCCGCGCGTCGCGGCGGGCGAGGGGGTCAAGCTCTTCAAGTCGCACAATCCCGACTACGAGGACGGCGGTCAGCTACGCGACTTCGTCTATGTCCGCGACGTGGTCGACGTGGTCGCTTGGCTTGCCAAGAGCCCGGCGGTCAACGGCGTCTTCAATCTGGGCTCGGGTCAGGCGCGTTCGTTCCGCGATCTGGCCGTGGCGACGTTCGAGGCGGTCGGTCGAACGCCAGACATTACCTATATCGACATGCCCGAGGTGCTGCGCGGCAAGTACCAGTACTACACCCAGGCCGACATGAGCCGCCTGCGCGCGGCCGGCTACAACGCGCCGATGACCTCGCTGGAGGACGGCGTGGCCGACTACGTCGCCGGCTATCTGAACACCGACGATCCCTATCGCTAGATGCGTCCCCGGTGACCCCGGGGAACACTTGTCCCTGCCTGACGCGGGCGTAAGCTGAACGTCGATAAGTCGAGATCAAACTCGACCGGCAGGGAGTGAGAAATGGTCGGCATCGCCGCCTGGGGCGCCTATGCGCCGCGTCTTCGTCTGAGCCGCAAGGCGGTGACCGAGGCCAACGCCTGGGTTGCGCCGAACCTCAAGGCCAAGGGCAAGGGCGAACGGTCCATGGTCAATTGGGACGAGGACGCCCTGACCATGGCGGTCGAGGCCGCGCGCGACGCGCTGGGTCCAGACGACGACCGCTCCCACATCGACGCCCTCTATTTCGCCTCGACCACCGCGCCGTTCGCCGATCGCCTGAACGCTGGGGTCGTCTCGGCGGCCCTGACGCTTGAGAAGTCGATCTCCGCGACCGACGTGACCGGCTCGCAGCGCTGCGGCCTGACGGCGTTGTCCCAGGCGCTGTCAGCCGTCGCAGGCGGCGGGGCCAGGGCGGCCCTGGTCGCGGCGGGCGAACATCGCAAGGCCCGCGCGGCCTCGGCCCAGGAACTGGACTTCGGCGATGGCGCGGCGGCCTTCGTGGTCGGCGAAGAACCGGGCGCGGCCGAGCTCTTGGGCCGTGGCAGCGTCACGGACGACTTCGTCGATCACTTTCGCGGCGACGACGGTGGCTTCGACTACTACTGGGAAGAGCGCTGGATCCGCGACGAGGGCATCGTCAAGCTGGTCCCGCCGGCGATCAAGAGAGCGCTCGAGGTTTCTGGCCTAAGCGCTTCAGATATCGATCATTTCTGCTTTCCATCGACCTTCGGCGGCATGGCCGCCTCTGTCGCCAAGCTCGTCGGGATCAGGCCGGAAGTCGTTCGCGACAACCTCGCCGTTGTCATGGGCGAGGCGGGCTGCGCTCACGGTCCGATCATGTTGGCGCACGCGCTTGAAAATGCTCGTGAAAACGAGGTGATCCTGGTGGCTCAGTTTGGCCAGGGGGCCGAGGCCCTGGTGTTCCGCGCCACGGGTCAGGGACAGCGCCCCGCGCGCGGCGTCACCGGTTCGCTGGCCGATCGAAAAGAAGAGACCAACTACCTGAAATTTCTGACCTTCAACGGACTGGTCGAATGGGACAAGGGCATGCGGGCCGAGAAGGACAACAAGACCGCTCTGACGACCCTCTATCGCAACGAGGACATGATCCTGGGGCTGGTCGGCGGCCGCTGCCGCGAGACCGGCGTCGTCCAGTTCCCGCGCACCCGCATCTCGGTGGCGCCGAACAATCCCGCCGTCGACACCCAGGAGCCGTACAAATTCGCCGAACGGCGCGCGAGCATTCTGAGCTACTCGGCTGATTACCTGACCTTTTCCATGGCTCCGCCGAACCACTACGGCATGGTCGTCTTCGAGGGCGGCGGTCGGATCATGATGGACATCACCGACGTCGCGCCGGGCGATGTCGAGACGGGCCTGCCGGTGCGGATGGTCTTCCGCATCAAGGAGGTCGACGAGAAGCGCGGCTTCGTCCGCTATTTCTGGAAGGCGACGCCCGACCGCGCCGCCGTGGCCAACGCGACCGCCAAGGCGGCGGAATAGGAGGCGAAGATGCCGCAAGGGATCCGGGACAAGGTCGCCATCCTCGGGATGGGCTGCAGCAAGTTCGGCGAGCGCTGGGACGCCGGCCCCGACGACCTGATGGTCGAGGCCTATCTGGAGGCCATGCAGGACGCCGGCATCGAGCCGACCCAACTCGACGCGGCCTGGTTTTCGACGCACATCGACGAGATCGGTTCGGGCAAGGGCGGCACGCCGCTGTCTATCGCGCTTCGCCTGCCCAATATCGCCGTCACGCGCGTCGAGAACTTCTGCGCCTCGGGCTCGGAAGCCTTCCGGGGCGCGGTCTACGCCGTGGCGGCGGGCGCGGCGGACATCGCCCTGGCGGTCGGCGTCGAGAAGCTGAAGGACACCGGCTATGGCGGCCTGCCGGTCGCCAATCCGGGCACGCTGAGCCCGCAGGTCATGCCGAACGGCTCGGCGCCGGGGAACTTCGCCCAGCTGGCCAGCGCCTACCGCGCCAAGCACGGGGTCTCCAAGGATGACCTGAAGCGCGCGATCGCCCACGTCTCGGTCAAGAGCCACGCCAACGGCGCCAAGAACCCCAAGGCCCATCTGCGCAAGCCGATCACCGAGGAGCAGGCGCTGAACGCCCCGCTGATCGCCGAACCCTTGGGCCTGTTCGACTGCTGCGGCGTCTCGGACGGCGCGGCGGCGGCGATCGTCACCACGCCCGAGATCGCCCGCGCGCTCGGCAAGCACGACCTCGTCACGGTCAAGGCGCTGCAGCTGTCGGTCTCGAACGGCTACGAGAGCCAGTACAACGGCTGGGACGGCAGCCACTTCCACACCGCTCGCATCGCCGCGGGCAAGGCCTACAAGGAGGCTGGTATCGAGCGCCCGCGCGAGCAGATCTCGATGATGGAGGTGCACGATTGCTTCTCGGTCACTGAGCTGGTGACCATGGAGGACCTCTTCATCTCGCCGGAGGGGCAGGGCTGGCGGGACGTGTTGGACGGCTTCTACGACGCCGATGGCGGCGTGCCGTGCCAGATCGACGGCGGCCTCAAATGCTTCGGCCACCCGATCGGCGCCTCGGGCCTGCGGATGCTGTACGAGATGTACCTGCAGCTCCAAGGGCGCGCCGGCGAGCGGCAGTTGGCCAACCCTGTCTTCGGCATGACCCATAACCTGGGCGGCGCGCCGGCCAGCAACGTCTGCTCGGTCGCGATCATCGGCCAAGAGGGGGCTTAATTCCGTCAGGCGCTTGATGTACCGAGGAGCCCATGGCTCTCAAAGGCTTCAAGCGCTGGATCTTCGCGGGCGTCGTCCTGGTCCTGGCGCTGATCCTGTCGGCGGCCTTCATCTGGCGCTATGACATTCTCAGCAACGCGCTGGACCCCAAGGTTCCATTCCTGACCTATCACCCGCCGCCCGCGCCGGATTATGGCCAGCGAGCGTCGTGGGCGCTGCTGCCGCGCAAGCCGGAGGCCGTTCCGCCGGCCGATCGACCCGTCGACATTTTCTTCGTCCACCCGACCACCTTCGATGGGGGACGCGACTGGAACGGCGGCATCGACCAGCCCAAGGCGATGCGGTTCCTCTCGCGGGTGGTGCTGCCGAACTATGCCGGCCCGTTCGACCGAGTCGGGCGATTGTTCGCTCCCCGTTATCGCCAGGCGAGCCTCTACACCTACCTGACCCTGCGTGACGACGCCCGCGAGGCGCGGCGCTTCGCCTATGGCGATGTCTTGCAGGCGTTCAGGGCCTATCGCGTCCGCTACGGCCAGGATCGGCCGTTCATCCTGGTCGGCGTGGAGCAGGGCGGCTCCCTGGCCGCGCGCCTGCTGAGCGAAGAGATCGCCGCCAAGCCCGAGCTCAAGCGCCGCCTCGTCGCGGCCTATCTGATCGAGACGCCGGTCCCGGCGGACGAATATACCCCCGCCGCGCCGCTTCCGGCCTGCGCGCGCAAGGCCCAGGCCGGGTGTGTCGCCGCCTGGATTTCCGCCCCCGAAGGCGACTTTCAACGGGTGCAGGAGCTGATTGGCCGCTCGCTGATCTGGGATCCGTCGGACCAACTGGTCAACCTCGAGGGCCGCACGCCGCTGTGCTTCAACCCGCTTTTGGGCGGGACGTCCCTGGAGCGCGCGCCGGCGCGGCTGAACCTGGGCGCGGCCAACGCCACCGGCCTCGACTGGGGCGCGCGGCCGCCGTTCCTCCAGCGCCAGGTGTCGGCGCGCTGTGAAAACGGCATCCTGCGCACCAGCAAGCCGAAGTCCGCCGCGCTGCGGGACAGCGGGTCCTGGGCCGATCAGCGCAAGGTCGACGCCTTCAACCTGTTTTACGCCGACCTCGAAGCCGACGCCCTGGAGCGCGCCAAGGTCGCGGTCTCAGCCGGCGGCCGATAGCGCCGCGAGGCCGCCGTAGGTCGGCTGGTCTATCTGCACCTGGCCGATCGCCGTGGCGCGCAGGTGGGCGAGCAGCGCCGGATCCGTCGGCGCGATCTCGCTGACCCGAAGCGCCTCGCAGAGCGCCGCGTTCAGGGCGGCGAAGTCGCCGTCGCGTCCCAGCAGCGCCCGCATCCGCTCGCTAGCCTCGGTTTCCAGAGTCGCGCCGAGCGCGGCCTCTCGCGCCACGGTGGCGCGGGCGTTGTCGGCGACGCGGGCGAGGAAGGCTTGGCGGGCGTCGCCCGGCGCGGCAGGCTCGGCGTCGAAGGCGGCGATCGCCTCGGACAGCTCGGCGGCGGTCGGATGGCTGATCATGCGGCCTCCATCAGGGCGACGAGGTCGATCTCGGTCTCGCTGGTGCGCCGGCCGATCATGGCCCGCTCGATCGAGCGGTCCGCCCCGGCCGCGAAGCTCTGGTACATCATCAGGCACATGACGCCCCATTTCAGCGAGCCCAACGCCTGCCAGAACTTCACGCGTTCGAGCGTGATGTCGCCGCCGTGGCCGGCCAGGAGATCCGCATAGCCCCCAAAGCCGCCGACGGGGTTTCGCCATTCGCCGAAGCGCCAGGAATTGACGCACATCCAGCCGAGATCCTCGGCCGGATCGCCCAGATGGGCCAGCTCCCAATCCAGCACGCCGATAAGGCCGAGCTTGGGGTGGATCATCAGATTGCCGTTTCGGAAGTCCCCATGGACCAGCACGGGCCTTTCCGGCGGCGGCGGGGCGATGGACTCCAGCCAGCGGAAGGCCGCCTCCAGGATCGGCCGCTGGGCGCCCATCTGGCGGTAGAGCGCCTCATAGCGCGCCAGTTCGCCCCGGGCGTCGGAGGTGGTCAGCGACGGAAGGCCTTCGACCGGGATGGCGTGGATACGGGCTAGAACCTCTCCGCAGCGACTGGCCAGGTCAGGACGAACGCCCGCGAAGGCCTCGTCGCGGACGATCCGTCGCCCCAGGGTCTCGCCCTCCAGGCGATGCATGACATAGGCTTCGCCGAGGGCGTCGTCCGGGGCGCAGACATGGACGACGCTGGGGACCGGCGCGCCGGCCGCGTCGGCGGCGCGGATCAGGTCGGCCTCGCTGGCCAGGGGCAGAGCCGTGTCACGCGGCAGCGCCCCGTCGGGCCGCCGACGCAGGATCAGCGGCGTCCCGTCGTCGAGGTCGAAGGCCCAGGTCTCAAGACTGGCTCCACCCGACAGGCGACGGGCGTTGCGAGCGCCCGTCGCGGCGGGCGACAGGCGCGGGGCGAGGCGGTCCAGGGCGGCGGCGACATCCATGGAGCGGCATGCTTCCAGCCTTGACCCGGCGTCACGCAAGAGGTCCTCATCTTTACGTCGAGCCCGGCGCGCCTTAGGCACGGAGGCTCCTTTCCGCTGTTCAGGATTTCTCATGCCCTCCGGTCTCGCCGCGCTGCTCGATGACGTCGCCGGCATCACCAAGCTGGCGGCCGCCTCACTGGACGACGTGACCGGCGCGGCCGGCAAGGCTGGCTCCAAGGCCGTCGGCGTGGTGGTCGACGACACCGCCGTGACTCCCGGCTACGCCATGGGCTTTTCGCCCGACCGTGAGCTGCCGATCGTCTGGAAGATCGCGCTGGGCTCGCTGCGCAACAAGCTCCTGTTTCTGCTGCCCGGCGCCATGCTGCTGTCGGCCTTCGCGCCCTGGGCGGTGACGCCGATCCTGATGTGCGGCGGGGCCTATCTGGCCTTCGAGGCGACCGAGAAGATCCTCGAGGCCTTCACGCCCGAGCACGAGGGCGAGGCGGTCGAAGAGCTGGCGCTCAGCGCTCCCGAACTCGAGAAGCAGAAGGTCGCCGGCGCGATCCGCACGGACCTGATCCTGTCGGCGGAGATCATGGCCATCGCCCTGGCCGACGTCTCGGACCAGCCGCTGGCGATCCAGGCGGCGGCTCTGGCCCTGGTCGGCGTGCTGTTGACGATCGGCGTCTATGGCGTCGTCGCCCTGATCGTGAAGATGGACGACATCGGCTTGCACCTGTCGCGCGGCAAGGTCCAGAGCCTGCGCGGCTTCGGTCGGGGTCTGGTCAAGGCGATGCCGTGGACGATGGAGGCCCTGACGGTGATCGGCACGGCCGCTATGCTGTGGGTTGGCGGCGGCATCATCGTCCATGGCCTGGAGCACTTCCACCTGACGCCCATCCCGCATTGGGTCGAGGGCTTCTCACATTGGGCGGGGCGGGCGCCGGGCGTCGGCGCTCTGACGGGCTGGCTGGCCTTTGCTCTAGGCTCGGCGGTCGTGGGCCTGGCGATCGGCGGCGTCTTGGCCGGGGTCATGCACCTCTGGCATCACCGCAAGGGCGCCGAGAGTCATTAACCGGCTTCGTTCAGCGACGAGACCGGCTTCCAGTCGAACAGTTCCTGCAGCATCCGCAGGGCCTGGCCGCGCGGCGAGCTTAGTTCGGGATCGCGCGCCAGGATCAGCCGCGCGTCGTCGGCCGCCACGGCGATCAGGTCGCGATGCGCCACCGGTTCGGCCAGGCGATAGGCGGGGAAGCCGCTCTGCTTCAGGCCCAGCGGATCACCGCCGCCGCGCAGCTCCAGGTCCTTCTCGGCGATCTCGAAGCCGTCGTCGCTGCGGCGCAGGATGTCGAGGCGCTTCTGGGCCACCTCGGACAGCGGCGGATCATAGAGCAGCACGCACGAGCTCTCCCGCGTCCCACGTCCGACCCGCCCGCGCAGCTGGTGCAGTTGGGCCAGGCCGAAGCGGTCGGCGTGCTCGATGACCATGATGCTGGCGTTAGGGACATTGACGCCGACCTCGACCACCGTCGTGGCGACCAGCACGCTCACCTCGCCGTCCACGAAGCGCTGCATGACCGCGTCCTTCTCGGCCGGCGGCATCTGGCCGTGCACGAGGCCGACGCCGGGCAGATGACGCGCGAGGTCGGCGGCGCGGTCCTCCGCGGCGCGCAGATCCACCTTGTCCGACTCCGAGACCAGAGGGCAGATCCAGAAGGCCTGGGCGCCGCCGGCGATCGCGGCGCGCAGGCGGTCGACGATCTCGGGCACGCGCGGCGTCGGCGCGGCGCGGGTGGCGACGGGCGTGCGGCCCGGCGGCTTTTCGTCGATGCGCGAGACGTCGAGATCGCCGAACACCGTCAGCTCCAGGGTGCGCGGGATCGGCGTGGCCGACATGGCCAGCAGGTGCACGCCCCAGTCGACGCCGGGCGGTCCCTTGTCCTGCAGCCGGCGGCGCTCGTTGACGCCGAAGCGGTGCTGCTCGTCGATAATGGTCAGAGCCAGCGTCTTGAAGGCCACGTCGTCCTGAAACAGGGCGTGGGTGCCGACCGCGATATGGTGGGTTCCATCGGCGAGGCCCGCTAGCTTGGCGGCGCGCCCTGCGCCCTTGTCGCGTCCGGTCAGCAGGATTACCGAGAGACCCAGGGCCTCCAGTGGTCCGGCGATGGTCTCGAAATGCTGGCGGGCCAATATTTCGGTCGGCGCCATCAGGGCTGACTGCAGGCCGGCGCTGGCCGCGTCGGCCATGGCCAGCATGGCCACCACGGTCTTGCCCGAACCGACGTCGCCTTGCAGCAGGCGGCTCATCCGTTCGCCGGAAATCAGGTCGCCCCGTATCTCGGACAGAGCCCGGATCTGGGCGCCGGTCAGCTTGAAGGGCAGGGCCTTCTCGGCGGTCTCCGACAGAGATCCTGCTGGAATGATCGGGCCCGGATGCGACCGGCGCGCCGCCTTGCGCTGGGCCAAAGCCAGTTGGTGGGCCAGAAGTTCGTCATAGGCGAGGCGGCGGCGGGGACGGGCCAGGGGAGAGAGGTCGGCCTCGCTGGCCGGCGCGTGCAGGGCCGCCAGCGCTTCACGCCAGCCGGGCAGGCGCTCACGTTCCCGCCAAGCCGCGTCCTGCCATTCCCGAAGCTCGGGCGCGCGGTCCAGCGCCTCCAGGGCGAACTTGCGGAAGGTGCGCGAGGGAAGACCCGCCGTCGCCGGATAGACCGTCTCGACCTCTGGAATGTCGCCGGCGCGCTCCTCGGCGACGATGTAGTCCGGATGGGCGATCTGGAGTTCGGAGGCGAAGCCTTCCGGCCGCTCGACCTTGCCGCTGACCGCTCGCCGTGCGCCCTTAGGGTGCTGGCGCTCTAGGTGCGGCCCGTGGCCCTTGAACCAGATCAGCGTCAGAAAGCCCGTGCCGTCCCAGGCGCGGATCTTCCAGGGCTGGCCCAGGCGGCTGGGCGGCTGGTGGGCGTCGATCGTGACGACGAAGGTCTGGACCTGGCCCTCGACCGCCTGATCCACCGTCGTGACGCCCCGACGAATCAGGCTCGCCGGCGCGGTGAACAGCACGTCGCGCACGATCGGCCCGGCCAGCTTCTCGACCAGCGGGGCGACGCGCGGGCCCACGCCCTTGAGCGTGGACACCGAGGTGAAAAGGGGAAAGAGAATCTCCGGGCGCATCGACCGCGACCTTAGCCGCGTCCGCGCCCGTCCGCAGCCGCCAGACTCAGTCGTCCTTGTTCATGACCGGTTGCAGGGCGATCACGATGTCGGAGTATTCGTCGGCGCGCGAGGCGCCCGAGACGTTCAGGCGGGTGTAGAGCCAGGTGGCGCCGTGGCGCGCGTAGGCCTCGGACCAGCGATTCTTGGCGTCGATGAGGTTGTTGGCCTCACCGGCGTAGACGACCGTACCCTTGGCGTCGAGATACACGTAGTTCCCAGCGATCGTGGTGGCCGGATCGCCGTTTTCGGCAAGCTTGTAGCGGTAGACGGCGCCCGAGGCGCCCTTCAGTTCGATGTACGGCTTCACACTGTCCTCGCCATGGGAAACACTCGGCGTAGACGCACAGGTCGTGAAGCGTCCCGGGGGCCAAATTATGGCTACCCACGCACTAACGCAGCACACCCGATCTGGCCAGAAAGCGCCGAGTCCGCTCCTCGCGCGGTGAGGCGAGAAGCTGGCTTGACGTTCCTTGCTCTACGATCACGCCGCCGTCCATGAAAATCGTACGATCCGCGACATCGCGCGCGAAATCCATTTGATGGGTGACGATGACCATCGTCCGACGCTCGGCCGCCAGGTCGCGGATCACGGCCAGGACCTCGCCGACGAGCTCGGGATCGAGGGCCGAGGTCGGCTCGTCGAACAGGATGACGTCGGGATCCATGGCCAGCGCCCGGGCGATGGCGCACCGCTGCTGCTGGCCTCCGGACAGGGCTGCGGGATAGGCGTTCGCGCGGTCGCCAAGCCCCACCTTGTCCAGCAAGGCCAAGCCCTTCAGGCGGGCGTCGGCGATCGGTGTCTTGCGAACGACCAACGGCCCTTCGATCACGTTCTCCAGCGCCGTGCGGTGCGGGAAGAGGTTGAAACCCTGGAAGACGAAGCCGACCCGGCCGTTCAGCGCCTTGGCGAGCGGCGTCTTCCCGCCCGAGGTGACTCCGGCGATGGTCAGTTCGCCACCATTGAGCGGTTCGAGGCCCGCCAGGCAGCGCAGCAGGGTGCTCTTGCCCGAGCCGCTGGGGCCGATGATCGCCACGACCTCGCCCGGGGCGACGGCCAGGTCGACACCCGCCAGAACGGGCGTGTCGCCGAAGTTTTTCTTGAGCCCCTTGGCGTCGATCGCACTCATCGGCGGCCCTCCGAGGCGCGGCGCTCCAGCCGATGCTGGCCGGCGGCGAGGATGGTCGAGACGATCCAGTAGATGGCCGCGGCGGCCAGATACATCGTGAAGATCTCGTAGGTCCGCGCGGTGATCAGCTGGGTCTGGCGGAACAGCTCCGGCACCTGAATGGTGGCGGCCAGCGAGGTGTCCTTGACCAGGCTGATGAAGCTGTTCGACAGCGGCGCCACCGCGGTGCGCGCGGCTTGGGGCAGGATCACGCGACGCAGCGCCTGGCCCCGGCTCATGCCCAGGACGGTCGCGGCCTCCCACTGGCCCTTGTCGACGGCGGCGATCGCGCTGCGCAGGATCTCGCAGGCATAGGCCGCGACGTTCAGCGAGAAGCCGATGCCGGCCGCGAAGAGGGCGGGCATCTCGATCCCGAACTGCGGCAGGCCGTAGTAGATCAGGAAGAGCTGCACCAGAAGCGGCGTGCCCCGGAACGCCGAGACATAGACGCTGGCCGGCCAGCGCAGCAGCGGTGAGCGCGACAGGCGCATGAGCGCCAAGCCAAAGCCCAGCACCACGCCCACGCCCATGCCGATGACGCTGAGCAGGACCGTATAGCCCGCGCCTTTCAGGAGCAGCGGCGCCGACTGGCGCAGGAGATCGAGCCCGGTCTCCATGCCTATCGGGTGACGTCCATGCCGAACCACTTCTGCGACAGCGCCGAGAGCTTGCCGCTGGCGCGCAGGGCGTTGATCGCCTGGTCGATGATGACCTTCAGCGCGGCGTCCTTCTTCATCGCCACGCCCGCGCCTTGCGCCGCGAAGGGCGGTCCGGAGGCGACGAACTCGGGCGAGGTTTTGATGAAGTCGGCGGCGACCAGGCGGTCGTTCAGCACAGCGTCGATGCGACCGGCCTTGAGGTCCTGGTATTTGGTCGGGTCGTCGTCATAGGTGCGAACGTCGGCCGTCGGCACATTGGCGCGCAGCCACTGCTCGTAATTGGTGCCCAGACCCACCCCGACCTTCTTTCCGGCCAGCTCGTCGGGCTTGGTCGGGCCTGGCTTGGCCTTCAGCGTGATGATCTGGATGCCCGAGATCGTATAGGGCTCGGAAAAGTCGTACTTGGCCTTGCGGTCGGGCGTGATGGTGATCTGGTTGATCACCACGTCGACGCGCCCCGACTCCAGGGCCCCCAGCAGGCCGGCGAACGGGGCGGGGCGGAACTCAGGCTTCAGGCCCAGCTGCGCGGCCAGCGCCTTGGCGAAGTCCACCTCGAATCCGGTCAGCTGTCCGTCGGAGCCTTGGAAGTTGAACGGCGGATAGGTGCCTTCTAGGCCGATGCGCAGGGTTCCGGACGCCTTGATTCGCTCCCAGCCGCTGGCGCCCGCCTCGCTCTTCTTGGCGCAGGCGGCGAGCAGGGCGAGGCCGAGGCCGGAAACGACGGCGCGGCGGGCGGGGAATCGCATCGAACGGACCCTTGGACGAAACAGTCTTGCGCAGTTCTATACGGGCGCGCGCGGTTCGCCAGTCCGAACGGACGCCGCGCCACTCGCGAGACGTCGGACGTCTAACGCTTGCGCACGAACACCGTGCCGGCCGAGTAGCCGGCGCCGAAGCTGCAGATCAGGCCCGTCTCGCCCGGCTTGAAGTCGTCATTGGCCGTGTGGAAGGCGATGATCGAGCCGGCCGAGCTGGTGTTGGCGTATTCGTCCAGGATGATGACGTTCTCGCCGGGCGCCGGATCGCGCCCCAGCACCTTGCGGCCGATCATCTCGTTCATGTTGATGTTCGCCTGGTGCAGCCACAGGCGCTTCAGGGTCGAGGGATCCAGGCCCAGGTCCTGTGCGTGCTCGACGATCATCTCGCTGACCATCGGCACCACCTCGCGGAACACCTTGCGGCCTTCCTGGACGAACAGCTTGTCCTTGGCGCCGATGCCTTCCGGCGCGGCGTTGTTGAGGAAGCCGAAGTTGTTGCGGATATTGTTCGAGAACTGGGTCTTCAGCCGCGTGCCGAGAATCTCCCAGCCGTCCTTGGCCTGGTCGGCGTCCTCCACGATCACCGCGGTCGCCACGTCGCCGAAGATGAAGTGGCTGTCGCGGTCCTTGAAGTTCAGGTGGCCCGAGCAGATTTCCGGATTGACCATCAGCACCGCCTTGGCGCTGCCCGTGGTGACGAAGTCGGCGGCGGTCTTGATGCCGAAGGTGGCCGACGAGCAGGCGACGTTCATGTCGAAGGCGAAGCCCTCGATGCCCAGGGCCTGCTGGATCTCGATCGCCATGGCGGGGTAGGGGCGCTGCATGTTCGAGGCGGCGCAGATCACCGCGCCGATTTCGCTGACCGGCTTGCCCCAGCGTTCGATCGCCTGCTTGGCCGCCTCGACAGCCATTTCCGCCAGGATCGAGATCTCGTCGTTCGGGCGCTCGGGGAGGATCGGGCGCATGACTTCGGGATCGATGATCCCGGCCTTGTTCATCACGAACCGCGATTTGATGCCCGAGGCCTTCTCGATGAATTCGGGCGAGGAGGGGGCGAGGGCGACGACCTCGCCGGCCGCGATGGCCTCGGCGTGGGCGGCGTTGAAGCGCTCGACGTAGGTGTTGAAGGCCTCGACCAGTTCGGCGTTGGAAATGCTGTGGGGCGGGGTGAACAGCCCCGTGGCGGCGATGACGGCTTGCGGCAAGACGACGGTCCCGATGATACGCGCGGTCCTCTTCCTGTCTCCAGGATGGCCCGCGTTCTGACAGTTGTTTGACGCCGTAGATAGCACGGAAGCCAGCCTCGTCATCCAGCGCCTTTTTGGCCCCGCCACGCAATGGCCCCAAACGCGGCCGTGAACCGCCGCATGCCCGCCGCGTTATCCGCT
This sequence comes from Caulobacter segnis, assembly GCF_003243465.1. Classification (GTDB taxonomy): domain Bacteria; phylum Pseudomonadota; class Alphaproteobacteria; order Caulobacterales; family Caulobacteraceae; genus Caulobacter; species Caulobacter segnis_A. The sequence continues at coordinate 11,764 of NZ_QFQZ01000039.1, read as the reverse complement.
TAGCTCTAGGCTGGCTGAGGGAGCAAAGAGTACGCGTAGAATAGGAGAACAACAATGAAGACTCTCATCGCCACTACCCTGGTCGCTGGTTCGGTTCTCGCGATCCCCATGTTCGCTCAAGCTCAGAATTCGACGGACGTCTATGGCTCGGTAAACTATGGCCAAACTCGGACGCGTGGCGCCGACACTGGCGCTATTCAAGGGCGCGTCGGCGCCAAGTTTACGCCTAATTTCGGCGTCGAGGGCGAGTTGGCCGGCGGCGTCGATGGCGACACCGTCTACACGCCGGGCGGCGCGGCCAAGGTGAAGATGCAGCATCAGGCCGCCGCCTATGCGGTGGGCTACCTGCCCGTGACTCCCAATCTCGACCTTCTGGCCCGCGTCGGCTACGGCACGACCAAGTTCGAGACCAAGAACCCAGCCGCCACAAACTTCGACGGCAGCCGTGAGAGCTGGAACTACGGCGTCGGCGCCGAATACAAGCTGGATGGCAAGAACGGCGTCCGCGCCGACTGGACGAAGTCCGAATACACCAAGAGCGACCTGAGTTCGAAGACGGTGTCGGTCGGCTACGTCCGCCACTTCTAAACGCTGATCGTAAGATCGCTGAAGAGCGGCGCGTCCTTTGGGGCGCGCCGTTTTCTTTGTGGCGATACGCTTGACGACGGCCCAAGACGCCCGTCAATCTGAACAGCAATAAGATAAGGGGAGGCGTGTCGGGCTTGGACAAGGCGCTGTTGATTCAGCTGGGCGGATCGGTCGTCGCCGTCGCCTTGCTGGTGGCGATCGCCGCCTGGCTGGGCGTGGCCAGGCCCACGCCGCCGCTCGACGCCGAGGCGGCCGGGACGCTTCTGGCCCTCGAGTTTCCCGACCACCGGCCGGAGGCCGTCTGGATTTCAGCAGATGGGTCGGGCTTGATCGCGCGGGCGAACGACGAGGCCCTGCTGATCTGGCGGCGCGGCGACGGCTACGTGGCCCGTGAGGCGGCTTGGAGCGCCGTCTCCGCGCTTCGCCCCAGCCATGGGCGCCTTTCCGTCAGGGTGGGCGATGGCGCCCCCGTCTTCGCCGTCGCCGACGATGTCTGGCCGCCCAAGGACCTCGCCTGATGCTGCACGCGCCCTTTGATCCGGTTCAGCTGGCGATCCCGTTCTTCGTGCTGGCCATCATCCTGGAGATTCTGCTTGGCCGTTTCGGAAAGGCGAGGGCCAATTACGAAGCGCGCGACACGGCCATGTCGCTGTCCCTGGGGCTTGGAAGCACGGTCGCTGGCATTCTCTTCGGCGGCGTGGTCTTCGCCGCGACGGTCTGGGTCTGGAACCATCGGGTCTTCACCATCCCAATGACGGCGATCTGGGCCTGGTTCGCCGTCTTCCTGCTGGAGGACCTGACCTACTACTGGTTCCATCGCATCGCCCACGAGCGGCGCTTCTGGTGGGCCAGCCACGTCAACCACCACACCTCGACCCATTACAACCTGTCGACGGCCCTGCGGCAGACCTGGACGGGTGGCGTCGCCGGAACCTGGCTGCTATGGCTGCCGCTGTCGCTCGTCGGCTTCCCGCCAGCCATGGTGGCGATCCAGAAGGGCGTCAGCCTCGTCTACCAGTTCTGGATCCACACGGAGGCCATCAAGCGCATGCCGCGCTGGTTCGAGGTGGTATTCAACACGCCGTCGCACCACCGGGTGCACCACGCCCGCAACGCCCGCTATCTGGACGCCAACTACGCCGGCATCCTGATTATCTGGGACCGCCTGTTCGGCACGTTCATCCCCGAGGTCGAGGAGGAGCCCTGCCGCTATGGCACGGTGAAGAATCTGGGCAACTTCAACCTCCTGCACAACGTCTTCCACGAGTGGGTGGGGATCGGTCGTGACGTCGCCGGGGCGAAGTCCGCGCGCGAGGTGATTGGCTACGTGTTCGGTCCCCCGGGCTGGAGCCCTGACGGCTCACGCGACACCTCGCATACGCTGAAGGCCAAGTGGCGGGCGCGGGAAGACGCGGCTAGTCGCGCAGCAGAGGCAGCGAGAGCCCCGTTGCCTGACGCGTCGCCAGCATCTCGCGGCGGAACCTGAACAGCTCGGCGGGCCGCCCGCCGGTCTCGGCGTCGAGACGCCCTAGGCCCTCGACCAGTTCCTCGCGTTCGACGACGCGGCGGAAGTTCTGCTTGTGGAGGGGCACGCCGGCGATCGCCTCGACCGTGCGCTGCAGGGTCGAGAGGGTGAACTCCTCGGGCGTCAGCTCAAACACCACCGGGCGGTATTTGATCTTGCCGCGCAGGCGCGAGAGGCCCGTGGCCAGGATGCGCCGGTGGTCGGAAATCATCGGCTCGCCCAAGGCCGCAGACAGTGCCTCGGGCTCGGCGGGGTCGTGGCCGTCGGCGCGGTCGCGGTCACGGGCGGCTTCGGGCGCCAGGCCGGCCTCGTAGAGGAGCTCGTAGCGCTCCAGCACCCGCTCTTCGTTCCACGGCGCGCCGTCCAGCGCGAAGGCCAGACGCGCGCGCGACCATTTGCCGGCGTCGTCGCCCGCCCAGCGGCGCAGGGCGGGGGCGATGGCCTCGTCGAGTAGGGCGGGGCGGCCGGCGCGCCAGTCTTCCCACGGAAAGAACCGGCTCCAAGGGGCCCAGGCGGTGTCCGGCGCGTCGGTGTCGACGGCCTTGGGCGTCAGGCCCAGGTAGCCGACCGAGACGACCCGCGCGGCGCCGGCGCCCACCTCGGCGCGCGGGGCGTCACGGCCCTTGTCGCCGAATGTGTAGAGCTGCTCGACATAGCCGAGCTGGAACCGCGTCTGGGCGGTCACGAAGGCCCGCAGGCCCAGCTCGAACGTACGGTGCGCCTCGGGATCGAAGGGACCGAAGGGCAGGCCGGACAGCGGCGAAGCGATGTCGGTGACGGCGTCGTGCGGTCGTACGGTCAGGACCACGGCTTCCCCGTCGCGGATCGCGACGACCACCGCCGACAGACCGATGACGACCGAGCTGCTCATTCCGTCTCGAACGCCTCGCCTGGAGCCGATTCATAACCCGCCGCTCGCGACAGCACATGGAACCGCTGGACATAGCGGGCCTGCGCCTCGAACGGCGGCTGTGGCGTGATGCGAAGGTCGTAGCCGGGGGGCGGCGCGCCGAAGATCGCCAGCGACTCCTCGTGATTGAAGCCGGCCAGCTGGGTCGCCTCGAAGAAGGCGCAGGCGCGGTCGGCCTGCTTGATCAGCTTCTTGATCGGCGCGGGGGTCTTGGCCGGCAGGCCGAACCGGATGTGGATCGCGTCCTCGAGCCTGGCCTCGAAATCCTTGTAGCTGACGCCCAGCGCCGCCTTGAACGGGCTGATCATGTCGCCGATCACATATTCGCTCGCGTCGTGCAGCAGGGCGGCCAGCCGCCAGCGCGGCTCCAGGTCCGGCTTGATGTGGGCGGCGATCTCCTCGACGACGAGGCTGTGCTGGGCCACCGAGAAGCCGTGGTCGCCGATCGTCTGGCCGTTCCAGCGCGCGACGCGGGCCAGGCCATGGGCGATGTCCTCGATCTCGATGTCCATCGGCGACGGATCGAGCAGGTCGAGCCGACGTCCAGACAGCATCCTCTGCCATGCGCGGGGCTGTTTGCCCTTGTGCAGCCCTTTGGCCACGAGATCGTTCCTCACGGTGAAGGTGGTTGACTGACCCATCGGTTGAGAAAGATCAATGTGGCGGTCGCCGTCATCTGTGGAAATGCCCCTAAAGGGAGTTCGATCATGAGCTGGGCGAGAATTATGGTTCCCCTCGCGGGAACTTCGCACGACGAGGCCGTCGTGCAATCGGCCGCCAAGCTGGCGGGCGCTTTCCAGGCCGAACTGGCCTGCGTCCATGCGCCGGCCGACATGGCCGACCTGATGCCCTGGATGGGCGAGGGGTTCATGGGCGGGGTGCAGGTCACCGCGCTGGAAAGCCTGAAGGAGGCCGCTCAGGAAGGCGCCAAGGCCTGCACGAAGGTCGCCGCCGAGGTCGCCTATCCCCGCACCAAGGTCATCAGCCTGGAGTCGCCGGTCTGGGCCGGCTTGGCCATGGAAGGCCGGCTGTCGGACGTCGTGGTCTTCGACGACGCCGCCGCGCGCGGACGGGGTCCACTGGCCGAGGCCTTCCAGCAACTGGTCGCCGACGAGCAGCGCCCGACCCTGGTGGCCCGTCCGGGCTTCAAGGTCGATGGTGTCGCCATGATCGCCTGGGACGGCGGCAAGGAAGCCAGCCGCGCCATGCGGACGGCGCTGCCGCTGCTGCAGAAGGCGTCGTCCGTCGTGGTGGTCGGCGCGCCGGCCGCCTCGTCGCGCGCCTTCGACCTGGAGCATCTGGCAGCCTTCCTGGCCGCCCGGGGCGTGAAGGCGACGGCCAAGGTGCTTGAGGGCTCCGGCGACGCCGGCGGCCTGTTGCTGAACGCCGCGCGGGATGTGGGCGCGAACCTGCTGGTGGCCGGCGCGTTTGGTCATCCCAGGCTGCAGGAGTTCATCTTCGGCGGGACGACGCGGACGCTGCTCAACAGCGATGGTCCGTCGCTGTTCCTGTCGCACTGATCTCGCCGCAACCTAAGAACAGAGAGAAAGGGGAGACGCCCGCATGTCTCTTTCGCGCATCGTTATGCGTCTGGCGCGCAATCCCGGCACCGAGTTTTCGGGCGGCGACGACCATCGCGGCTACGCCCTGACCGCGCCGCTGACCGAAGACGGCCACATCGACGAGCACGCCTATTCGAAGGTGAAGGCAGAGTGCAGCGTCCGCCGCTTCGCCCCCGACGAGGACGCCGTCGACGGCCGCCTCAACCGCCGCGGCGCCCGCTGGTTCTTCGACTACGACAACGCCGAAGACACGGACGACGAACCGCTGCACCGCCTGGGCGAGCATCGCTTCGCGCTGGGCGAATACGTCACCGTCACCGACGAGGACGGCCGCCCGCTGACCTACAAGGTGATGGAAGTCACGCCGCTACAGTAGCGGGTCTCAACCGCCCACGTTGTGGCGGACGAGGGCCTTCATGTCCTTGAACAGGTCGTGGTCGTCGGTGTCGCGGGTCTTGGCCTTGACGACGGCGACGGCCAGCGGCCCGCCCTTGGGGCCGCGCGCTTCATAGCCCGCCAGGCGGAAGCCCTTCGGGGCCTTGTCGTTGGCGAGGATCAGGGTGGATCGCACCGCGTCGCCGGCCTTGCGGGCGCGGATCTCCGCGCCGTTGTCGTTGGCCCGGATCGAGACGTCGCCATCGTCATTGACGTTGACCTCGCCCTTGCTGTCGTCGCTCTTGACGCTGACGTTCTTGTTGACCTTCACCTCGGCCGCGCCGCCGTCGCTGTTGATGGTCAGGTGGCCAATCCGAATATCGGCGGCCTCGCCATTGGTGTCGATCGAGAGGCCTGGCAGATGAATGCTGCTGGCGTGGTTCTTGTCGCCCTTCATCTGGTGCGGTGGCTTGGGCGTCGGGGGAGGCGGGGGCATGACGCCCCGCAGCTCGGTCTCAATCGGCGCCAGCGCGGCCTCGGCGTCGCCGCCATTCAGGCGCACCAGACGCAGATCCACCGAGGCGGTGGCGGACTCATAGACGCAGGACTGGCCGTCATTGGCGACCGAAACGCGGCGAAGCGCGCCCTGGTGCTCGGGGCAGTCCAGGCGATCGATGACACGCAGCGGTTCGTGCAAGCCCAAGCGGTGCTCGCGCGGCGGCTCCTCGGCGCGATGACAGGCGGACAGAAGCGCGGCCCCCGCGCCGATCATCAGCGTGGCCGCGAGCCATTTCGAATGACGCATAGTTACCCCCGGGGCCTTTCCCTCGTGGCGCGGAAGGTGGTCGTCCGCCCGCCGCGCGTCCAGTGAAATCCGAGTAACCCGGCGGGGACGCAGGCGAGGGGCGACTACTGGCCCGGCCGGGCGCCCGATCCCTCGCGACGCGCCAGGAAGGCCAGACGCTCGAACAGGTGCACGTCCTGCTCGTTCTTCAGCAGGGCGCCGTGCAGCGGCGGGATCAGCTTGGTCGGGTCCTTTTCGCGCAGGACTTGCTCGTCGATGTCCTCGACCAGCAAGAGCTTCAGCCAGTCTAGAAGCTCCGAGGTCGAGGGCTTCTTCTTCAAGCCCGGCACCTTGCGCATGTCGTAGAAGATCCGCAGAGCCTCGGCGACCAGCTTCTGCTTGATGCCCGGGAAGTGGACGTCGACGATGGCCTGCATCGTCTCTTCCTCGGGGAAGCGGATATAGTGGAAGAAGCAGCGGCGCAGGAAGGCGTCCGGCAGCTCCTTTTCGTTGTTCGAGGTGATGATCATCACCGGCCGGACCTTGGCCTTGATCGTCTCGCCGGTCTCGTAGACGAAGAACTCCATGCGATCGAGCTCCTGCAGGAGGTCGTTCGGGAATTCGATGTCGGCCTTGTCGATCTCGTCGATCAGCAGCACGGGGCGCGCCTCGCTCTCGAAGGCCTCCCAGAGCTTGCCCTTCTTGATGTAGTTCTTGACGTCCTTGACCCGCTCGTCGCCCAGCTGGCTGTCGCGCAGGCGGGTGACCGCGTCGTATTCGTAGAGGCCCTGCTGAGCCTTGGTCGTCGACTTGATGTGCCAGGTGATCAGCGGCGCGCCCATGGCCTTGGCGACTTCGTAGGCCAGGACGGTCTTGCCGGTGCCGGGTTCGCCCTTGATCAGCAGGGGACGTTCAAGGGCCACCGCGGCGTTGACCGCGACCTTCAGGTCCTCGGTGGCCACGTAGTCGGAAGTGCCTTCAAAGCGCTGGCTCATGCCCATCTCCGCCGGATCCGCTCCGGTTCGAACAGTTGTTCAAATCGAGCCGTTCAAACTACCGGCGCTCGCGCGCTTGGCAAGGGGCGGCGTGCGCGGCCTCAGCCGTCCAGCGTATAGCCCTTGCCACGGAGCCTGGCGATCATGGCCGCCCGCTGGTCAGCCCAGTCGCGGGCGAGAAGTCCCAGGCCGACGACGTCCACCGGCTGGCCGTTCTTGATCACGTGGTCGCGGAAAAGCGCCTCGCGCTGGAAGCCGTAGGTCTCGTGCAGCTTCCAAACCGCCTCGTTGGACAGCAGCACCTCGCACCACAGCTTGTTGAAGCCCATGGTCCGGAAGACCTGCTCTATGACCCAGAACTCGACATAGGAGCCCACGCCCAGCCCGCGCACGCTGGGGCTGGCCAGGTAATAGGCCCAGGCGCAACGGCGGTGGGTCGGGTCGATGTCCGCCAGATTGGCGAGGCCGACGGGCTCGCCGTTCACCTCGATGATCCAGTACCGGCGATCGCGGCGCGTCGGTATCGCGTCGAACCATCGGTCGTGCTCATCGCGCGCGATCGGGTGGTCCGAGTACATATAGGCGGACACCTCAGGGCTGTTGCGCCAGGCCAGCAGCCGGTCCCGGTCCTCTTCCCCGACGTCGCGCATGCGAACGGTGGTGCTCACGAGTGACGCTCCTCAGCCTTGGCGCGCGGCCATTTCGCGCAGGGCCTGGGCCACCGCGTCCATCGCGGGGTTCCAGTTGGCCAGGCTGTTCGGAGAGAAGATCCGCGCCTGGGGATACCAGGGATAATGATCGCTTCCGAGCAGCGTCCAGGCCGCCGGCGCGGTCAGCATCCAGATCGGCGCGCCGGCGGCGCCGGCCAGGTTGGTGGTCGCATTTGAGAAGCCGATGATCAGGTCGACCGAAGCGCACAGCGCGGTGACGTCGTCGAGATCCTGCTTCAGGTCGATGCCCGGCGGTTGCCAGATGTCGACGCCGAACTCGGACTTGGCGTAGGCGATCTCGGCCTCGCAGTCCCCGTATTGCAGGTTCACGAAGCTGACGCCGGGAGTCTCCAGCACCGGCCGCCAGGCGCCGAACGGCGAAAACTGCCGGGCGCGTTCCGCGTCGAGCTTCAGGCTCTTCCAAAGCAGGCCCACCTTGGGGGCGTCGCCGAGCTTCGCCAGCTCCGACTTCCAGTGGGCCACGCGGGCGGGGTCGGCCTTGAGATAGCCGGCGGTCTTAGGGAAGGCGTCGATCGAGCCGCGAAGCTGGCGCAGGAAAGCGCCCAGCGGCGACCAGTAGTCGAAGCGGCTCCAGTCCTCGATCTCCGGTGCGGCGCGATAGACGCGCCCCTCGTACTTGACGGTCCGGTGAACGGTCACCTCGACGTTGGGGAACGACCTCTGGAACAGCGGGATCAGCCGCCGCTCGACGGCCAGGGTCAGGGAGCCGTCCGGGCCGAGCAGCTCCAGGATGTCGGGCAGCATGTTGGCGAACATCACCTCGTCGCCCAGGCCCTGCTCGGTGCAGATCATCAGCGACTTGCCCTTGAGGTCCTCGCCGGTCCAGGGCTTGCCGGGGATGTTGAAGTTGGGCGCCTCGGTGAGGTCCGACGAGAAGCGGGCGTCGTATTCCTTCCAGCCCTCGGCCAGTCGCCCGAGGGACAGCGACATCGTCGACCGGGCGAAGCGCATGATCGCCTCGTCGGCGGCGGTGTCGGGGCGCTTCAGCGCCTGATCGATGTCCGAAAGCGCGCCCTCGATGTCGCCCATGTCGGAGCGGGCGAAGGCGCGGTTGTGCCAGGCCTTGCTGTAGGCGGGCTCGAGGCGCAGGGCCTCGTCGAAGAAGACGATCGAGCCCTCGGCGTCGCCCCTGTTGCAGACGACCGTTCCGAGCGTGTTCCACAGCGCCGGCGATTCCGGGTGGTCGGCGATCGCCGTCTTCAGCACGTCGATCGCCTCGGATTCGCGGTTCAGCTCGCGAAGGGCGCAGGCCAGGTTGTTCGACGCCTCGATATTGTCGGGCTGGGCCAGCCGGAAGTGCGCGAAGAAGCCGACGGCGAACTCGGGCATGTTCATGCGGAACGCCAGTCGGCCAAGATCGCCGGCCACCGGGCCGTGATCGGCGAGCAGTTTCAGGGCCGCGTCATAAGCACGCAGCGAGGACCCATAATCGCCGAGCTTTTCGCTGGCGATGCCCAGGATGTGCCAGGCCAGGCCCAGCATCTCGTCTTTCTTGAGCAGCTTCAGGGCCAGCTTCTGGGCCAGCTTGAAGTCGTGCGCGTGGACGGCGTTGATCGCCCGCGACAGCAGCTTGGCGTTTTCGACGTTCTTGACGTGCTGGGTGGCGCGCTTGAGGCGCTCGATCGCCTCCGTCGAGGCCGAATCGCCGAGCGCGTCCGCGATCTGGCCTGCGTGGACAGGCGCCGCGACCACGTCTGGCTGCGCGAGGGCGCTGGCGGACGCTTCCAGAGCGCTTTTTCGGGACATGCGGCTTACCTCGGACCAGGGTGTTAACCATGTTTTGAGGCGTTATGCTTAATTGAGTCCTAAATGGCCGTTACACGCCGCAAGAATAGCGGCAAGAACACGTTAACCGGTCCGCGCCTACCTTTACCTCGTTCCGTCGTTCGCGGCGGATCGGGCGAGGCGGCGCTAACGAAGGAGCGATCTTAGGTGCCTTTGAAGCTGTCGCTGAAGCCCGGCGAGAAGTTTGTGCTGAACGGCGCCGTGGTCCAGAACGGAGATCGGCGCGGTGTTCTGGTTCTCCAGAACAAGGCCTCCGTCCTTCGCGAAAAGGACATCATGCAACCGGATCAAGTGACGACGCCGTCGCGTCGGATCTATTTCCCGGTGATGATGATGTACCTGGACGAGAGCGGTGCGGAGAAATTCTATGATGAATTCGCCGCTCGTCTGACTGAATTCATGGGGGTTGTTCGCAATCCCGGGGTTCTTCAGGACTGCATCGCCATCTCGAAACACGTCATGGCGCGTGAATACTACAAGGCTCTGATGCTGAGCCGAAAGTTGATTGAATACGAAGACGAGAGGTTGGGGCATGTCTCTTCGGGCGTATCAGCAGGCGGCGACGCGGGCTGAGAATCCCCGTGAAATGGAGTACCGCCTGTTCGGGCAGGTGACGCGCGCCCTGATGGAAGCGTCACAAGCCCCGGCGGACGATTTCGCGAGGCGGATCGACGCGCTGGATTGGAATCGCAAGGTCTGGTCGGCCTTGGCGACGGACTGCTCCTTGCCGGACAATCAGCTGCCGATGGATCTTCGCGCCAGCATCATTTCGCTCAGCCTCTGGGTCAGCCGCCACTCCAGCGCCGTGATGCGCAAGGAGGAGGATTTCGAGCCCCTGATCGAGATCAACCGCATCATCATGCAGGGCCTGGCCGGGCGCGCCGACGCCGCCTGATTCTGCCTTTTTCGCAAGACTGAACGTCTTGCCTACTTCATCCGGAAAAACCTGCCGCCCGGCGAATCCTGCATTCGCTGGGCGGTTTCGTTTTGCGCTCAGCCAGGCGACTTAATCCTTATACTTCAAACATTTAGGTGCCCGCCGAAGCTTGGCTGCGGGTGGCCCGCCGTTTGCGATGGTTCGCGCGGGCAAAACGCCCGCCCGGCGCACGCCGGAGAAATCCGACCAAAACGGTAGGTAGCCAATGCTGAACTCTATCAACACCAATCCTGGTGCGCTTCTGGCGCTCCAAAACCTGAACGCCACTAACACGGAGCTCTCCACCACTCAGGGCCGTATCAACACCGGCAAGAAGATCGCTAACGCCAAGGACAATGGTGCGATCTGGTCGATGGCTAAGATGCAGAGCGCGAGCTCTCAATCGCTGAACGCCGTGAAGGATTCGCTCCAGCGCGGCCAGTCGACGATTGATGTTGCTCTCGCGGCAGGCGACACCGTCACCGATCTGCTCATGAAGATGAAGGAAAAGGCCCTGGCCGCTTCCGACACTTCGCTGAACACCGCTTCGCTCAAGGCCCTCAAGTCGGACTTTGAGTCGCTCCGCGACCAGATCCAAAAGGCTGCGGACAACGCGACGTTCAACGGCATTAGCCTCGCCAACGGCAAGACTGCGAAGCTCGTCTTCCTCGCCAACGCGGACGGCGGCAGCTTCACGGTCAACGCCCAGACCCTCGGTCTCGCGGGTTTGGGTCTGTCGTTGACGGCGACCTTCAGCACCGCCAGCGACGCCAAGACCATGATCGCCAAGATCACCGACGCGTTGCAAACGGCCACGAACAAACTGTCTTCCCTGGGTACGTCCTCGGTCGGTCTGGATACGCACCTGACCTTCGTGGGCAAGCTGCAGGACAGCCTGGACGCCGGCGTGGGCAACCTCGTCGACGCGGACCTGGCGAAGGAAAGCGCCAAGCTTCAGTCGCTGCAAACCAAGCAGCAGCTCGGGGTGCAGGCTCTCTCGATCGCCAATCAGAGCCCGCAGACGATCCTGTCGCTGTTCAAGGGGTGATCTCCGATACGCCGGGCGGCCTCGAAAACCGCCCGGCGCCTCTTTCCTCCGGTGCGCAACATGTGCCCGGCAATAATTACCTATGGCGAAAGGCTCTCGGCAGAAATTGCCGGGAGCCTTCGTCGTTAATGAAGCTATAACTCAATAAAATCAGCAACTTGATGTGGCGGCGCCGGGCGGCAGTTTTGGCCCGGCAATTGCTTCACACCTTTTCGAGCAAAACGCTCCCGGCAGCCAAAATGGCGTCGGAGACCTTGAAAAGGACCCTATTCGTATGCCGCTGAATAGCATCAATACGAACGCAGGCGCTCTCATCGCCCTGCAAAACCTGAATGGCACCAACAGCGAGCTGCAGTCCGTCCAGCAGCGCATCAACACGGGCAAGAAGATCGCCAGCGCCAAGGACAACGGCGCGATCTGGGCGATGTCCAAGACCCAATCCGCCAACGCCCAGTCGCTGAACGCCGTGAAGGACTCGCTGCAACGCGGTCAGTCCACCATCGACGTCGCCCTGGCCGCCGGCGACACGATCACCGATCTGCTCG
>NZ_QFQZ01000138.1 GCF_003243465.1 Caulobacter segnis | reverse complement strand
ACCGCTGGAACCCGAAGATGGACCGCTACATCTTCGGTTCGCGCTCGAACATCCACATCATCGACCTGTCGCAGACGATCCCGCTGCTGCACCAGGCCCTGGTGAAGGTCCGTGAAGTCGCCGCCGCCGGCGGCCGCGTGCTGTTCGTTGGCACCAAGCGCCAGGCCAGCGATCCGGTCGCCACGGCCGCCAAGCGCTGCGCCCAGTACTACGTGAACCACCGCTGGCTCGGCGGCACCCTGACCAACTGGCGCACCGTCTCGGGCTCGATCGCGCGTCTGCGCGAGCTGGAAGGCGTCCTGGCTGGCGAAGGTCAAGGCCGCTCCAAGAAAGAGCTGCTGCAGCTGACCCGCGAGCGCGACAAGCTGGAACTGTCGCTGGGCGGCATCAAGGACATGGGCGGCATCCCCGACATCATGTTCGTGATCGACACCAACAAGGAAGCGATCGCGATCCTGGAAGCCCGCAAGCTGAACATCCCGGTCGTCGCCATCCTCGACACCAACTGCGATCCGGACGGCATCACCTATCCGATCCCGGGTAACGACGACGCCGCCCGCGCCCTGCAGCTGTACTGCGACCTGATCGCCGACGCTGTCCTGGACGGCCTAGCCGCCGGTCAAGCCGCTGCTGGCGTGGACCTGGGCGCCTCGGTCGCTCCGGTCGAGCCGGCCCTGGCCCGCGAACTGGCTCCGGAAGCTCCGGCCGCCGAAGCGGCTGCGGAATCGGCCGAAGGCTGATTTCCCACGCGTTCTCGGCCGGGTGAGCACCTGGCCTGAGGACCGTCGCGACCCTGACACGGGACCGGGCTAATAAGCCCGGTCCCAATGCTTATAGATTTGGCGGGCCACAGGCCCGGTCGCTAACCGTTTGAATCTGGAGACACTCGATGGCTGAGATCACCGCCGCCCTCGTCAAGGAACTGCGCGAAAAGTCCGGCGTCGGCATGATGGACTGCAAGAAGGCGCTGGCTGAGAACAACGGCGACATCGAAGCCTCCATCGACTGGCTGCGCGCCAAGGGTCTCTCGAAGGCCGCCAAGAAGGCTGACCGCGCCGCCGCCGAAGGTCTGGTGGCCATCGCCACGGCCGAGCAGGGCGCGGGCGAAACCGCCACGGCCGTCGAAGTGAACGCCGAGACCGACTTCGTGTCGCGTAACGACCTGTTCCAGGGCGCCGCGCGCCAGATCGCCGGCGCCGCCATCGGCACCGACGGTTCGGTCGAAGCCATCACCGCGGCCACGCTGGCCGGCGGCGAGACCGTTCAAGACCACCTGACCAACCTGATCGCCACGATCGGCGAGAACATGATGGTCCGTCGCGCCGCCAAGTGGACGGTCGAGAACGGCGTCGTCGCCTCGTACATCCACAACGCCACCGCGCCGGACCTCGGCCGCATCGGCGTGCTGGTCGCCCTCGAGTCGACCGGCGACAAGGCCGCCCTGCGCGAGCTGGGCCGCAAGATCGCCATGCACGTCGCCGCGACCTCGCCGCTGTCGCTGTCGCCGGACGATCTGGACCCGGCCGCGATCGAGCGTGAAAAGGCCGTGTTCACCGAGCAGGCCCTGGAATCGGGCAAGCCGCCGGCCGTCGTCGAGAAGATGATCGAAGGCCGCATCCGCAAGTTCCTGGAAGAAGTCGTGCTGCTGAAGCAAGCCTTCGTCATGAACCCGGACCAGACCGTCGAGCAGCTGGTCGCCGAGACCGCCAAGACCCTGGGCGCGCCGATCACCGTGAAGGGCTTCACCCGTCTGGCCCTGGGCGAAGGCGTTGAAAAGAAGCAGGACGACTTCGCCGCCGAAGTCGCTTCCATGACCGGCCAAGGTTAAGGCCTTCCGTAGGACGCCGCTCGGCGCCCGGCAGACATTCAGGGCGCGGCGCGTCTAGACGCGCGCCGCGCCCTTTTTGCGCCCACCAGCCGCTGTCACAGCCCTGGTTGGCAAAACACCTCTCAGTTTTGTAGAACGCACGTAATGTGCGTGCCGACGACTCAGGAACAGCGGTCCATGTCCGATACCAGCGCGCCCCAGAAATATCGCCGTGTTCTGCTGAAGGTGTCGGGCGAGGTCCTGATGGGCGAGACGCCCTATGGCATCGACACCAACACCGTCCAGTCGGTGGCCGAGGACGTCGCGGAAATCGTCCGCTCGGGCGTCGAGCTTTGCCTGGTCATCGGCGGCGGCAACATCTTCCGCGGCATGGCCGGGGCGGCCAAGGGCATGGAACGCTCCAGCGCCGACTACATGGGCATGCTGGCCACCGTGATGAACGCCCTGGCGATGCAGGACGCGCTGGAACGCATCGGCGTTCAGACGCGCGTTCAGTCCGCCATTCCGATGGCCACGGTCTGCGAGCCCTACATCCGCCGCCGCGCCCAGCGTCACCTGGAAAAGGGCCGGGTCGTGATCTTCGCCGCCGGCACCGGCAATCCGTTCTTCACCACCGACACCGCCGCGGCCCTGCGGGCGGCCGAGATGCAGTGCGACGCCCTGTTCAAGGGCACCAGCGTCGATGGCGTCTACACCGCCGATCCCAAGAAGGATCCGACGGCCCAGCGCTATGACCGGTTGACCTATATGGACGTCCTGGCCAAGGACCTGCGCGTCATGGACGCCTCGGCCGTGGCGCTGATGCGCGACAGCAACATTCCGATCATCGTCTTTTCGATCAAGGGGCGCGGCAACCTGCTCAGCGTCCTGCGGGGCGAGGGCACCCACACCGTGGTCGCCCAAGACCGCACCGCCTAGAATTCAGTAAGAAGCGAGGAGAGCCCGTCATGGCCGCCGCCGAAAAACCTGTCCTGTCGCGCTATCGCGATCGCATGGACAAGGCCGTCGCCGCTCTGAAGGAAGAGTTTGGCAGCCTGCGCACGGGCCGGGCTTCGGCCAGCCTGCTGGACCAGGTGATGGTCGAGGCCTATGGCTCGACCACGCCGCTGAACGCCGTGGCTTCGGTCAGCGTGCCCGAGCCGCGCCAGATCAATGTCAGCGTCTGGGACCGCGGCGTCGTGGTTTCGGTCGAGAAGGCGATCCGCGCTTCGGGCCTGGGCCTGAACCCCGTCGTGGAAGGCCAGAACCTGCGCATTCCGATTCCGCCCCTGACCGAAGAGCGCCGCAAGGATCTTCAGAAGATCGCCGGCAAGTACGCCGAGCAGCAGAAGATCGCTGTCCGCAACGTGCGTCGTGACGCCAACGACGACCTCAAGAAGGCGGAAAAGGACGGCGCCGTCGCGGAGGACGAGCGCAAGAAGATGGAAACCGAGGTCCAGAAGATGACCGACGAAGCCATCAAGCGCATCGACGAGGCCTTGAAAATCAAAGAACAAGAGATCATGCAGGTCTGATCGCCCTTCCCGTCGCGTAGGGGAGAGGACGAGGGAAGGTTGAAGCGGATGTCGCCGACCACCGGCTTGCAGGATGTTTCGGCGCGCGCCCCGGGCGGCGCGTCCGACCAGCGACTGCATGTGGCCATTATCATGGATGGCAATGGCCGCTGGGCGAAGCAGCGGGGCATGCCGCGCGTCCTGGGCCACCGCGCCGGGGTCAATGCGCTCAAGCGCACGGTCGAGGGCGCCCAGGAGCAAAACGTCGGCGTGCTGACGGTGTTCGGATTCTCGACCGAGAACTGGCGTCGTCCGCCCCAGGAAGTCTCCGAGCTGATGGGCCTGCTCAAGGCCTATGTGGAATCCGATCTCGAGCGTCTGGCGAAGGCTGGGGTGCGGGTGCGCATCATCGGTCGTCGCGCCGGCCTGTCGCCGGACATCGCCGAGGTGATCGAGCGGGCTGAGCGGCGCACCGCCCAGAACAGTGATTTCGTGCTTCAGGTCGCCTTCAACTATGGCGGACAGGCCGACATCGCCGATGCTGCGCGCGCGTTCGCCGAAAAGGTCGCCCGGGGCGAAGCCAAGCCTTCGGACCTGACCGAGGAAACCTTTGGCCAGCTTCTCTCGACAGGCGCCGCCCCGCCGCCCGACCTGATCGTGCGGACGAGCGGCGAGCGTCGGATCTCGAACTTCCTGCTGTGGGACTGCGCCTACGCCGAGCTCGTCTTCCAGGACGTGCTCTGGCCCGACTATGGTCCCGAAGGCTTGGCGGCCGCGATCGCCGAGTACCGTCGCCGTGACCGACGCTATGGAGGGGTCGCGGCCGATGACGTCGCCGTCGCCGGCTAAGCGCTTCAACTGGGGCAATCTCCGAATGCGCGTGGTCTCGGCCACCGTGCTCGTGCCTACGGTCGTGGCCGCCGTGTGGCTGGGCGGCCCCTGGTTCCTGGCGCTGGCCCTGATCTGCGTGGCCCTGCTGGCCCGGGAGTGGGGCAAGATCAGCGCCCCGAAGGCGCCGCGCGCCGTCGGCGCCGTGGTCGCGGTCTTTTGCATGGTCGCGGTGATCGCCGCGTTCCTGCACCAGTTCTTCATCGCGTGGTCGGTTGTTCTGGTCGGCGCGTTCCTGGCTGGTCTGATCGCGCGGGGCGCCGTCGAACGACGCGCCGACGCCGCCTATGGTGTGGTCTATATCGCCCCCGCCGTGATCGCGCTGGTGTGGGTGCGGTCGCTGCCCGACGGCCTCTGGTGGACGCTCCTGCTGTTTGTCGTCACTTGGTTCGCGGACATCTTCGCTTATGTCGCCGGGAGCATCCTCAAGGGCCCCAAGCTGTGGCCGCAGATTTCGCCCAACAAGACCTGGTCGGGCTTTATCGGAGGGCTGGTGGCGGCGACGATCGGCGCGGTCCTGGTCGCGCACTTCGCCCAGCTGAAGCTCGTGTGGCCTGCGGCGGCGCTTGTCGGCTTCCTTGGCGGCCTGGCGACCATGGCCGGCGACCTGTGGGAATCGATGCTGAAGCGGCGTTTTGGCGTCAAGGATAGCGGCGACATCATTCCGGGCCATGGCGGTCTGCTGGACCGCGTCGACGGCCTGATGTTCGCGGCCATCGTCATCGCCGCCGTACGTCTCGTCGATCACTGGGGATGGGCGCATTGACCTCGCCACGCAAGGTGGTGGTTTTAGGCTCGACCGGATCGATCGGCCTTTCGACCTTGAGCCTCTTCGAAGAGTCCGGCGCGCCGGTGGAGATCCTGGCGCTGACGGCCGGACGCAATGTCGAGCGACTGCTGGAGCAGGCCCTGCGCTGGCGGCCCGTCGTCGCCGTAATCGAGGACGAAGCCAAGCTTCCCGCTTTGAGGGACGGACTTGCTGGCAGCGGCGTCAAGGCGGCCGCTGGCCCGGCCGCGATCATCGAGGCCGCCGCCATGGGCGCGGACTGGGTTATGTCGGCCATTGTGGGCGCGGCGGGCTTGGCGCCGACGGTCGCCGCCGCCCGCACCGGGGCTGTGATCGCCCTGGCGAACAAGGAAAGCCTCGTCTGCGCCGGTCCGGCGCTTCTGGCGATCGCCAAGGCCGCGGGCGGCTCCGTGATTCCCGTCGATTCCGAACACTCGGCCATCTTCCAGGTTCTGCAGCCCGACTGCGCCCACCGTGTGGCGAGGCTGATCCTCACCGCGTCGGGCGGGCCGTTCCGCGCCTGGGACAAGGCCGCCATGGCCCAAGCGACGCCGGAGCAGGCTATCGCTCACCCGAACTGGTCCATGGGCGCCAAGATTTCGGTCGATTCCGCGACGATGATGAACAAGGGGCTCGAGATGATCGAAGCCTCCTACCTGTTCGGAACCCCGGAAGACCGTGTCGACGTGGTGATCCACCCGCAGTCCGTGATTCACAGCCTGGTGGAATATGTCGACGGCTCGACGCTCGCCCAGCTGGGGGCGCCGGACATGCGCGCGCCGATCGCCTGCGCCTTCTCCTGGCCCGACCGCCTGCCGTGGCCGGCGCCGCGCCTGGATCTCGCCGCCTATGGCCAGCTGACGTTCGAGGCCCCGGACCTCGACCGTTTCCCCTCGATCGG
>NZ_QFQZ01000038.1 GCF_003243465.1 Caulobacter segnis | reverse complement strand
ACGGCATCTCCCCCTCCCGCCCTCCCACCTCCTCCTTCTTTCACCCTCTCGCCCTTGCACCCCCTGCCTGGTGCAGACACGGTTGTGGTTGGCGGGACAACGCAGAAGGGCGACTGGGACACCAAGGTACGACAGTCGGACACGGACCTGATCTTGTCCCGTGCGTACGCGGCGGTGCCATCGCTGCGTCGTGCTGAGATCGTCAAGGTCTGGGCTGGACTGCGGCCAGGTCGCTCCTCAGTGCGGCTCGAGGTAGAGCGAATCCGCATCCGTGGCCGAGAGATCCCCGTCGTCCACAACTATGGCCACGGCGGATCGGGCCTTACCATCGGCTATGGCACCGCGGGTGATGCCGTCGAGATTGCCGCGTGCACACTGAATCTCTAGAGGCTTCCGGTGGATGCTGCCTGGGTTGGATCTCCATGAAGAGGCCACGACGGACTCGCCCAGGGAGGCTGGGGACCGCTGAATCGACGATTGAGACGATCGATTGATTGGCGGCAAGACAACGATGGCGAACCCGGAGAGGATAATTGGATCGACGTGATTTCTCCCTGTCTGACCTCGACGTTCTTGGCCCGTCCCAGGACGTCCAGAACGCTTTGCCATACGGCGCCACGGGTCAGGCGTTCGGTGAAGCGTCTTCGATCGTCGAAGCTCAAGGACCGCCAGGCATCCTCGTCCCGGAACACGCGGTTTTCGAACGCGCTGTCCGTGCGAGCGAAAAGCGTGGGGCTGCGCCCCAAGATAACGATCTGATTGGGTATGCCGGCCCTCACAAGCCAACCGGCGCAAGCGGCCGCAGTTCCGCCCGAGCCCAGCACCACGATCGGCGACTCCGGCGCAGCTGCCGCCAAGCCAGGTAAGATGGTCAAAGCGTTCCAGAACGATCGCCCGTCGAAAAGGCGGCGATCTGTAAATGTCGAGATCCGCTTGGCTGGCCCTGTTCCGGTCACTACGACACCGTCGAACCCCTCCTTCGATCTTCGCGTTTTGGAAGCGGTCTCGTAGCCTACGCGCCACAATCCATCGGCGTGATCCAGGCTCACAACATCGCCGCTAACCAATCCCGCCTTGGAGCGCTTGACGCAGAAATCGAGGTAATCGGCGAACTCGCGATGGCTGGGGGGAGGGCGTCCGGAGTCCACCCAATCACCGTAGCGCTCCGTCGAGACCATGAACGCGGCCCAGGAAAAGTTAGCCTGCATCCGACTGGCCACTGCGTCGCCGTAAGTGGCCAGCTCATAGGGAAAGCCCAAATCTCTTTCGGCAGGCGTGCACAGCGATTGTCGGCCGTCGGTATAGCCATGTGAGCCATTCCAGTTCGCGCCGATGCGCGCGCGCTCGAAAATGACTGTTTCGATCTCGATCTTGCGAACGGCCTTGAGGCACGCCGCCTTGGCGGCGATCGCCGCAGCCTTCGCGCCACCGCCAACGATTGCGAGTCTCATGCGCCCCATACCTGATTATGGGGGGCGTTCTATCAATTTTGCAACTATTTGGTGTCTACACGATCCGGCTCTCGCCCTTGCCCCAATAGGCGTCGCGGATCAGGCGCTTGTAGAGCTTGCCGGTCGGGTGCCGGGGCAGTTCGGCCATGAAGTCGATGCGGCGCGGCGACTTCACGTGGCTCAGATTGGCGCGGGCGAAGGTCATCAGCTCCTCGGCCAGGGCGGCCTGGTCGTCGCCGAAGTTCAGCGGCTGGATGACCGCCACGACCTTTTCGCCCATCTCCTCGCACGGCGCGCCGACCACGGCGGCGTCGGCGACCTTGGGGTGGGTGATCAGCAAGTTTTCGATTTCTTGCGGATAGATATTCACCCCGCCCGAGATGATCATGAAGCTCTTGCGGTCGGTGAGGTAGAGATAGCCCTCCTCGTCGACCCAGCCCACGTCGCCCAGGGTGGTCCAGCCGTGCTTGTTGTAGCTCTCGGCGGTCTTTTCCGGGGCGTTGTGGTAGTTCACCGCCGGGCCGTTGGCGAAATAGACCGTGCCCTCGGTCCGCGGCGGGACGGGGTCGCCGTTCTCGTCGCAGATGCGCAGCTCGCCCAAGACGGCCTGGCCCACGCTGCCCTTGTGGGTCAGCCAGTTCTGCGAATTGATCCAGCAGAAGCCGTTGCCCTCGGTGCCGGCGTAGTATTCGTAGATCACCGGGCCCCACCAGGCGATCATCTGCTCCTTGACCGGCACGGGGCAGGGGGCGGCGGCGTGGATCGCCGACGTCATCGACGAGACGTCGTACTTGGCGCGGACGTCCTCGGGCAGCTTCAGCATCCGCACGAAGTGGGTCGGCACGAACTGGCCGCAGGTGACCTTGTGCTTCTCGATGAGAGCAAGGGCCGCCTCGGGCTCGTACTTCTCCATGACGATCACAGTGCCGCCCAGCTTGTGGACGACCATGCACCAGCGTAGCGGGGCGGCGTGGTACAGCGGCGCGGGCGAGAGATAGACGCTGTCGCCGGTGAAGCCGAACAGGCCCTGAGCCATCATCTGCAGGGCGTGGGGCGCGTCGATCGGCTGGTCGCTGAGCGCGGGCTTGACGCCCTTGGGCCGGCCGGTGGTGCCCGATGAATAGAGCATGTCCGAGCCCGCGCTCTGGTCGGCGATCGGCGTTGTCGGCAGGGGCGCGCGGGCGGTCTCGAAGTCGGCGTAGGGGCCGTGGGCGCCGCCGACGGCGTAGAGCTTGAGCCCCGGCAGCGCCTTGGCGATCTCGTCGATGACCGAACCCATGGCCGGCGAGGTGATGAAAACCATCGCCCCGCAGTCCTCGAGGATGTACTGGGCCTCGCCCGCCGTCAGCTTGGTCGAGACGCAGACGAAGTAGAGCCCCGCGCGCTGGGCGGCCCAGGCGATCTCGAAGTAGCGGGCGTTGTTCTCCATCATGATCGCGATCACGTCGCCGCGCCGCAGGCCCAGCGACCGGAACAGATGCGCCCCCTGGTTCGAGCGGGCGTCCAGCTGGCCGTAGGTCACGGTCTCGCCGGAGCCGGCCATGACGTAGGCGGCCTTGTCGGCCTGGGTTTGGGCGTGGTGGAAGGGGTGCATATCAGGGCCTTTGCGTCTGCTTCTCACGCTATTTCGATGTGTCATCCCGGCCGAAGCGGAGCGTAGAGCCGGGACCCAGGGGCGGTGCGCACCGCGCTCTGTCACCCCCTGGGTCCCGGATCGGCCCTGCGGGCCGTCCGGGATGACACGGGTTTGGTGCTAGGCGGCGACCGCCGTCCTCGCCGCCTCGCGGATCATGTCCGAGGCCTTCTCCGCAATCATGATGGTGGGGGCGTTGGTGTTGCCGGAGACCAGGCGCGGCATGACCGAGGCGTCGACCACGCGCAGGCCTTCCAGGCCGCGCACGCGTAGCTGGTCATCGACGACCGCCATCGGCCCGTGGCCCATCTGGCAGGTGCCGACCGGGTGATAGATGGTCGAGCCCGCCAGGCGCGCGAACTCCAAGAGCTGGGCGTCGCTGGCGACGGCGGCGCCGGGGTCCATCTCATGGTCGACGTAAGGCGCCAGAGCCGGGGCCTCGCCGATCTTGCGCGCCCACTTCAGGCCGGCGACGGCGACTTCCTGGTCCAGCGGATCGGCCAGGTAGTTGGCGAAGATGGCTGGATAGGCGCTCGGGTCCGGCGACTTGATGCGGATGTGGCCGCGGCTTTCCGGACGCAGCTGGCACGGCGCGATGGTCAGGCCCGGCGCGGCCTCCAGCTCCATTTTCTGTTCGTTGACCAGCTTATCGAGGTCCATGGTCGCCGGCAGGATGTGGAACTGGATGTCCGGTCCGGCGAGGTCGGGACGCGACTTGCAGAAGGCGGCGATGTGGGCGGCCGAGAGGGTGAGCAGGCCCTTGCGCTGGAAGAGGTACTTCAAGGCCTCGCCCGCCAGGCGGCCGCCCTTGCTCTGCTCGTTGACCGAGACCACGCCCGCCTTCAGGCGGTAGCGCACGCTCATCACGTAGTGGTCCTGCAGGTTCTCGCCGACGCCGGGCAGGTCGGCGACCACCTCGATCCCGTGGCGGTTCAGCAGCTCGCCGGGACCCACGCCTGACAGCTGCAGGAGCTGGGGCGAGTTGATCGCGCCGCCGGCCAGGATCACCTCGGCGTTGGCCATCGCCACGCGGTTGACGCCGTTCTGGCGGAACGCGACGCCGACCGCGCGCTTGCCCTCGAACAGGATCCGACCGGCCAGGGCGTTGGTCTCGACCTTCAGGTTCGGGCGGTTCATCGCCGGATGGAGGTAAGCCACCGCCGCCGAGCAGCGCTGCCCGTTCTTGACGGTCAGCTGATAGTACGTCGCGCCCTCCTGGCTTCCGGCGTTGACGTCGTCGTTGCGCGGGATGCCGGCCTGCTCGCAGGCGGCGATCACGGCGTCGGAGACCGGGTGCTTGGTCGTCACGTCCGAGACATTCAGCGGCCCGCCCGTGGCGTGCCAGTCGCAAGCGCCGCGCTCCTGGTGCTGGGCCCGGCGGAAGTAGGGCGCGACATCGTCCCAGCCCCAGCCCGCGCAGCCCAACTGCCGCCAGCCATCATAGTCCGCGTGCTGGCCGCGGATGTAGAGCAGGCCGTTGATCGAGGACGAGCCGCCCAGCACCTTGCCACGCGGCCAGACGTGGCTGCGGCCGCCGGTGCCGGGGTCGGGCTCGGTCGTGTAGAGCCAGTTGACCTTGGGATCCTTCAGCGTCGACGAGTAGCCGACCGGGATGTGGATCATCAGGTTCGAGGCGAACTGGGAGAGGTTCTTGGTGGGGCGGTCGTCGCCGCCGGCCTCCAGCAGCAGGACCTTGAACTTACCGCCCTCGGACAGCCGCGCGGCCAGCACGCAGCCGGCCGAGCCCGCGCCCACGATGACGTAGTCGGCCTCGATGATCCCGGTCATCGCTTCTCTCCCTTTACTGTCTCGCGTGTAGCCCGCGTGATCAGTGTTCAGTTGGCAGCATGCGCCCAGGTTCGGGGATCGCGCAAGTTGCCGTCGCGGCGCCGTTCCCGCGTCGTCTTTCCGCGCTATCGTCCCGCCATAACAATGTTCCAGGGAGACGCGTGATGGACCTGATCAGCCAGACGGTGGTGGATGGCGTGGCCGGCCCGGGGACGCCCCCGACCTATCCGACGCTGCAGGGCGTCGACCTGGCCGACATCTTCCGCTTCACCAAGGGCCAGCCCTTCGCCGACTTCGCCCGGATGCGCGAGCAGGCGCCGGTCATGTGGCACCCCGAGCCGATGGGCGGCCCGGGCTTCTGGGCCCTCACACGCTACGAGGACGTCCACCGCGTCAACGGCGATCCGGAGACCTTCTCGTCCCAGCGCGGCGGCATCCTGATGTCGATGGGCGCGCCGGAGAAGCGCCACGCCCTGCTGTTCCGCGCCTCGATGGACACGATGATCAACATGGACGCGCCGCATCACCTGCAGCTGCGCCGCGAGCACATGCCGTACTTCACGCCCGCGTACCTGCGCGGCCTGACCGAGCGGGTGAAGGCCGAGGTCACGCGCCTGCTGGACGCGATGGAGCCGAAGCTGGCCGGCGGGGCGGCGATCGACATGGTCGAGCACTTCTCATCGGTGCTGCCGCTGTTCACCCTGTGCGAGATCCTGGGCGTGCCGCCCGAGGATCGGCCCAAGTTCCTGACCTGGATGCACTATCTCGAGCGCGCCCAGGATCTGGCGGTCCAGCAGGCCAACGCGCCGCTGCAGCCGACGCTGGAGCTGATGCAGTTCGTCATGGACTTCAACAACAACGTCGAGGAGATGTTCGAGTACGGCCGCACCATGCTGCACAAGCGGCGGCTGGATCCGAAAGAGGATCTGATGACCGCCATCGCGCGGGCCCAGGTCGACGGCGCGGTGCTGTCGGACGAGTACCTGGACGGCTCGTGGCTGCTGATCGTCTTCGCCGGCAACGACACCACCCGCAACACGCTCTCGGGCGTCATGAAGCTCTTGACCGAGTTCCCCGAGCAGAAGCAGCGCCTGATCGCCGATCCCTCGCTGCTGCCCGGCGCGGTGGACGAGTTCATCCGCATGGTCAGCCCGGTGATCTACATGCGCCGCACGGCGACGCGCGATGTCGAGCTCAACGGCCAGCGCATTCGCGAGGGTGAGAAGGTGATCATGTACTACGGCGCGGCCAACCGCGATCCGGCGATGTTCCCGAACCCCGACCAGCTGGACGTGACCCGCGCCAACGCCGGAAAGCACATCGCCTTCGGCTACGGCCCGCACACCTGCGTCGGTAAGCGCGTGGCCCAGATCCAGCTGGAGGAG
Source organism: Caulobacter segnis (assembly GCF_003243465.1). Taxonomy (GTDB): domain Bacteria; phylum Pseudomonadota; class Alphaproteobacteria; order Caulobacterales; family Caulobacteraceae; genus Caulobacter; species Caulobacter segnis_A. Next base: position 38,011 of record NZ_QFQZ01000038.1, on the reverse strand, counting down.
GCCTATCGCCAGATCCTGGCCCGCTTCCCGGACCTGACCTGGACCGGCGACATCGAGATCGCGCCGAACAACTTCGTGCACGCGATCAGCAAGCTGGGTGTCCGGCGGGGGTGATCGGGGAGAAGCGCCGACGCGAAGGGGGGCTTCGCGCCGGCGCCTGGGCAAGCGCCCGGTGGGGGCCCGGGCGTCATGACAATGGCTCAGCTTGCCGGGCTTGGCGTCGCGACGCGCTGCCGCAGGTGACCCAGAATGCGTAGCGACGCCTTTGGAGGAAAGCCTTGTGCTCGCGCTCGGCTGAGTCATACGATCGTTTAAAAGCAAAAGCCGGGAGGCCACCGCCATGTCGAAGCCGACTTTCGAGACCCTGCTCTATGACGTCGAGGACGGGATCGCGACGATCACCCTGAACCGTCCCGAGCGGATGAACGCCTTCACCGCCCGGATGATGAAGGACCTGATCGAGGTGTTCGACATCACCGACGCCGACGATGCGGTGAAGGCCGTGATCGTCACCGGCGCGGGGCGGGCCTTCTGCGCGGGCGCGGACCTGGGCGGGGGCGGCGCCACCTTCGACCGTTCCGCGCCCCAGGCGCTGGAGCGTGAGGAGGGCAAGGTGGGCGACATCTATCGCGACGGCGGCGGCCGCGTGACCTTGCGGATGTACGACAGCCTCAAGCCGATCATCGGCGCTATCAACGGCGCGGCGGTGGGCGTGGGCGTGACCATGCAGCTGCCGATGGACATCCGCATGGCCTCGACCGAGGCCAAGTTCGGCTTCGTCTTCGCCCGTCGGGGGATCAATCCGGAAGCCGCCTCGTCCTGGTTCCTGCCGCGCCTTGTCGGCCTGCAGACGGCGCTGGAGTGGTGCTACACCGGCCGGGTCTTCCCCGCGCAGGAGGCGCTGGAGCGCGGCCTAGTCCGCTCGCTGCACGCGCCGGACGAGCTGCTGCCCGCCGCCCGGGCCCTGGCCCGCGAGATCGTCGACAACACCGCGCCGGTTTCGGTGGCGATCACCCGTCAGCTGCTCTGGCGCATGGCCGGCGCGTCCCATCCGATGGAGGCCCACAAGGCCGACAGCCGAGCGATCCAGTCGCGCGGGGCCTCCGGCGACGCCAAGGAGGGGGTGACCTCGTTCCTGGAAAAGCGCGCGCCGGTTTATCCGAACAGGGTGTCGACCGACCTGCCGGACATCTGGCCGGAATGGGCTGACCCGGAATTCCGCTGAGCCGCCCTTAGCGCTTCGGCCCTGCTGCGGACCCCGCCAGCGCCCTTCGGGGTGTGTGGTGGCGCACACTGGCGCCGCCACGGCGGACTCCACCCAAAATGGGTACGATTGCTCGTCTCGCGTCTGCAGGCTTGGGTTGCCGGCCGCCGCCTTGGCGATCAAGTCAGCCTGCGTAATCCGGATGACACCGGTGGTCATCGTGGGGAGGCTTTAAGGGCCAAAAAGGCTCCATAAAGATGACGCGCGCGCGACATTCCAATACTCCGCGGCGAGGGGCCAGCGTTGTCACCGCTGTCAGGCGACTTCGAGACCTGAAATTCCGGATACCGAGGTTTTCTCATATCCGCGTTCTATAGCTTTCAGGAACTCGACTGACGCTTACATCCTGAGAAAGGCGTCAAGTAGCTCTCTTAGACTGGAGGTTTACAGCGCCTGTCCTTGAGCGCCCGTATTGCCCCGGACTAGCAATGTTTGTATGGACGCTGAGATTGCGTGTGTGAATCAGTTGCTAACCGCAAAAATGTTCGACGGGCGAGGGCATATGGAAGATCAATCCGATCTGATCGAGATGACGGCGGGTATAGTCTCCGCCTATGTCGGCAATAACGTGGTGGCGACGGCCGACCTTCCGGCTCTGATCAAGCAAGTGCACCAAGCCCTGGCCACCGTCGGTGCGCCGGCCGCCGAGCCGCCCGCGCCGCCCAAGGAGCCTGCGGTTCCGATCAAGCGCTCGATCACGCCCGATTACCTGATCTGCCTGGAAGACGGCCGCAAGTTCAAGTCGCTGAAGCGTCACCTGCGCACCAAGTACGACATGACGCCCGAGGATTACCGCGCCAAGTGGGGCCTGCCGAAGGACTATCCGATGGTCGCGCCCAACTATGCCGAGGCGCGCTCGAACCTGGCCAAGCAGATGGGCCTGGGGCAGGGCGGTCGGAAGCCGGCCCGCAAGGGCAAGTAGTCGAATCTTTGAAGGTAATCGTCGGAGGGGCCTCCGACATGGAAACGCCCGTCGTCCAGATCGGACGGCGGGCGTCTTTCGTTTCTGTTGACTCCCTGAGGAAAACTTGTCGCGAGGCCTGTTTTTCACTTGCTCGCGATTCGATCCTTAAGCGATAGTGAATCGAAGTGATTCCAAGGGCTTGTTGGGGACTCTGAAGATGTCCGCGCAATTGAGCGCATCTGCCACGGCCGCGCGCGCTCATCAGGAGATGTTCGCCTACTGGGCGTCGCTCCGCCGGGGAGGCAGCCTCCCGGGACGCGGGGATCTGCACCCCTCCAGCATGAAGCGCCTGTTGCCCACGGTGAGCCTGATCGATGTCGTGCGCGAGCCGCGCGACTATCGCCTGCGTCTGGCGGGCACCGGGCTTTACGGCGTCTATGGCCGGGAGATCACCGGCAAGAGCCTGGCCGAGGTCTACAACACCGCCGCCGCCGACTACTGGCGCAAGGAGCTGGACAAGGTCGTCGACGAGCGTCGGCCGGGCGTGGGTGTTCACAGCCTGGCCTGGCGCGGCGCGGCGCACATGTCGATCCTGTGGCTGCGGCTGCCGCTGGCCAGCAACGGCAAGGACGTCGACATGATCCTGGGCTACGACGCGGTGGTCGGCGCCCAGGCCGAAAGCAATTCCGGCATTCGCGCCGCCTGAGGCGTCGCCTCCGGCGCGCCTGCTCAGCCTTCTTCCAGGAAAGCCTCGACCTCGCGGCGCTTGGGCATGGACGGCGCCGCGCCAGGCTTCTGGACGGACAGGGCCGCCGCGGCGTTGGCCATCTCGACGGCCTCGCGCAGGTCCATGTTGGCGGCCAGGGCCGCGGCCAGGGCGCCGCAGAAGCAGTCGCCGGCGCCGACCGTGTCGACCGCCTTGACCTTGCGCCCCTCGACCAGGAAGGCTTCGTCGCGCCGCACGCCCGCCACGCCCGCCGCGCCCAGGGTGACGATGATCGTCTGGTCGGCGCGGCTCATCAGCTTGCGCGCCGCCAGCGAGACCTCCTCCAGCTTGACGGGCTCGTGGGGCAGCTTGGCGTAGGTCGCCAGCTCGGTCTGGTTCAGGATCAGGATGTCGGTCAGCGGGAACAGCGCCGCGCCCTGGGGTAGGGCGGGGGCCGCGTTGAGGATCCGCAGGGCCCCCTTGGCCGCCCCCGCCCGGAATAGCGCCTCGATGGCGGTGGGCGGCGTTTCCAGCTGGCACAGCAGCACCCGCTGGCCCTCGAGCGCGGCGCTCGCCACCTGCTGGGGCGTCACCAGGGCGTTGGCCCCGGCGGTGACGACGATCATGTTCTCGCCGCTGGCGCTGACCCAGACGTGGGCCTGGCCGGTCGGGACGTTCGGCATGGTCTGGACGTCGCCGACCTGGACGCCATAGCCCATCAGCTTGGTCTTCAAGCCCACGCCGCTGTCGTCGTCGCCGACGGCGCCCATCAGACGGGTCGGCGCGCCCATCCGCGCCGCGGCCACCGCCTGGTTTGCGCCCTTGCCGCCCAGAAAGAGCTCGAGCGACAGGCCCGCCACGGTCTCGCCCGGGCGCGGGAGGTCGTCGACCCGCGCGACCGCGTCGAGATTGATGGAGCCGAGAACAAATACCGTCATGGTCGTCTTCTGGTCTTCTTGAAGGCGAGGGGGCTAGCCCGCCCCGCCGCGCTGGAAGCTTTCGACAAGGCTGCCGGCGACGAGTCGCCATCCGTCCACTAGCACGAAGAAGATCAGCTTGAACGGAAGACTGATCGTCGCCGGGGGCAGCATCATCATGCCCATGCTCATCAGCACGCTGGCGACGACCAGGTCGATGACCAGGAACGGGATGAACAGCAGGAAGCCGATCTCGAAGGCGCGCTTCAGCTCCGAGATCATGAAGGCCGGCGTCACCACCTTGATCGGCGTTTCGGCGGCGGTCTTGGGCTGCGGGATCTTGGACAGGCGGACGAACAGGGCGAGGTCGTCGCGGTCGACCTGGCTCAGCATGAACTGCTTGACCGGACCGCTGGCGGCGTCGAAGGCCTCGGGCAGCTCGATCTGCTTGTCCAGCAGCGGCTTGATGCCCGCGTCGTAGGAGCGCTCGAAGGTCGGTCCCATGACGATGGCGGTCAGGAACAGGGCCAGACTGATGATCACCGGGTTGGGCGGGCTGGACTGCACCCCGATGGCGGTCCGCAAGAGGCCCAGCACCACCACGATCCGCACGAACGAGGTGGTCATGATCACGATCGACGGCGCCAGCGACAGGACCGTCATCAGGGCGACCAGCTGCACCACCCGGTCGGTCAGGCCCGCGCCGGTGCCCAGGTTGATGTTCACCGCCGACTGGGCCATGGCCGCGGCCGGCATGACCGCGCAGGCGATGGCCGCCAGGACCGAGATGATCGCGGCGCGACGCAGGTCTTCCGGCTTGGCGCCCGTCAGGGATTTGATCAGGTCGCGCATCAGGCCACGGGCTCCGGAGCGGAAACGGTCGAGGAGGCGGGGGATGGGGCGGGCGTCCAGTCCAGCAGCTTGCCGTCGCCCAGCAGCACCAGCCGCTCCTCGCCGTCCAGGCTGACCACCAGCAGGCGGCGGGTCGGATCGAGGGCGAGGCTTTCGACGACCTTCAGGCGGCGATCCTGGCGCGCGGCGATCAGCCGGCCCACGGCGTCCGGGCCGAACTTGCGCAGGGCCCAGGCGGCCAGGCCGATCAGGCCCAGGGTGATCGCCAGCGCCGCCAGGGCGCGGATGAATTCGATGACGGGCATGACGGCCGAGCGAGACAAGATGGCGCAGGGAAAGGCCCCCGACACCCCTGGTGTGCCTGACGGTTCTTAATGCCGAATTAACCCTGTTTCTTCACCATGATCGCCATGGGTCCGGATGACATTCCTCTTTTCGGCATGCTCAAGAGCCGCCTCGGTTATCTGACCGAGCGCCAGAAGCTTGTCGCCCAGAACGTGGCCAACGCCGACACGGCCGGCTATCGCCCCGGCGACCTGAAGCCCTTCAGCTTTCAGGCTTCGCTGATGAACCAGAGCGCGGGAGCGGTCTATCGCGGCGGCGTCGCCGCGCCGACCAACGGCGTGCGGATGATCGCCACCTCGGCCACGCATCTGGCGCCGTCGAACGCGCCCAGCGCCTGGCGCGCGACGGCGGGGACCGATTCGGAAGTCACCCTCGATGGGAACGCCGTGTCGCTCGAGGACCAGATGATCAAGATGACCGACGCGCGGATGAACTACGACGCGGCGATCAGCTTCTATCAGAAATCCCTGACCATGCTGCGCATGGCGGCGCGCAAGCCGAACGGCTGAGGAGCTAGGCGATGCCGGAGATCAAGTCTCAACCGATGGCGGCGATGTCCGTGGCCGCTTCGGCCCTTCGCGCCCAGCAGGGCCGGATGCGGGTCATCGCCGAGAACATCGCCAACGCCAATTCGACGGCGACGACGGCCGGCGGCGACCCTTACCGTCGCCAGGTGCCGATCTTCCGTCCGACCAAGGTCCAGGGCGCCGAGGGCGTGCAGATGGTCCGCGTCGACCCGGACGAGAGCGCCTTCAAGACCGAGTACGATCCCGGCAACCCGGCCGCCGACGCCAACGGCTACGTCAAGCTGCCCAACGTCAATTCGCTGGTCGAGGCCTTGGACATGAAGGAGGCGCAGCGCGCCTACGAAGCCAACCTCAACGTCATCGAGACGGCGCGCGCCATGGAATCGCGCACGCTCGACATCCTCAAGAAGTAGGGGCTAGGCCATGATCACCGCGCTCGCCGCCGCCAAGGCCTACGCCAACTCCGGCGCCATGTCGGTGGGCTCCGTCGGCTCGATCGGCGGCGGCCAGAAGAACGGCCTCGACTTCGGCGACATTCTGAAGTCGGCCATGACCGACGCGACCAAGGCCTCGAAGGTCGCCGAGCACAAGATCGCCGACCAGGTGGCCGGCAAGGCCGAACTGGTCGACGTCGTCACCGCCATTTCCTCGGCCGAGGCCAGCCTGGAGACGGTGATGTCCGTCCGCGACCAGGTGATCTCGGCCTACCAGGAAATCATGCGGATGCCGATCTAACAGCATCCGCCTGCGTTCCACTACCGGCTGAGTGCGAGCGCCAGCTGGGCGTATAGCGGGATGCCCAGCAGGATGTTGAACGGGAAGGTCACTCCCAGCGACAGCGTCAGGCACAGGCCCGCGTCCGCTTTGGGCAGGGTCAGGCGGATCGCGGCGGGCGCGGCGATGTAGGACGCCGACCCCGCCAGGGCCGTCAGGGCCGCCAGCTCTCCGTTCCTCAGGCCCAGCAGCCAGCCCAGGCCAAGCGCCAGGGCCGCGCCGACCAGCGGCAGCACTACGCCCATCGCCACGACCGCCGGCCGCACCTCGCGCCAGGCCCGCAGCCGCTCGGCCGCCGTCACGCCCAGCTCCAGCAGGAACAGGCACAGCACGCCCTGGAACATCGGGCCGACGAACACATTCAGCTTGGCCGCGCTGGGCGCCGTGGCCACGAGACCGATGGCGAAGCTGCCCAGCAGCACCACGGCGGCCGGGTTCAGCAGGGCCTCGTGCAGCAGCTTGCCGGTCGAGGCCGACCGCGCCTCGTTCGGCGACATCAGCTTGGCCAGGGTCACCGCGACCAGCACGCCGGGCGTCTCCATCAGCGCCAGCACGGCCGACATGTAGCCCGCTGGCTGATGGCCGATCGCGCTCAGGTAGCTTTGCGCCGCCGCGAAGGTGACCACCGACACCGAGCCGTAATGCGCCGCCACCGCCGCGCTGTTCAGGTTTGTAAGGCCGGCCTTCCGCATCGCGCCATAGGCCACGACGGGGAGCAGAAGCGCCAGGGTCAGGCCCGCGACGGCGGCGCTGACGAAGGTCGGGTCCAGGCCGTGGGCGCGGGCCTCGGCCCCGCCTTTGAAGCCGATGCACAGCATCAGGTACATCGACAGGAAGCTCATGGCGCCCTTGGGCAGTCGCAGCGGCGAGCCGGCCAGCGCCGCGCCCGCGCCGAGCACGAAGAACAGCACCGCCGGCTGGGTGAGATTTCCGGCGGCCTGCGCCAGACCCTGCGCCAAATCCATCGTCTCGAGCTCCTTGCCACGCCCCCCACTGAGGCGCGGCGTGCTGTAGCCAAGCTCGATGAATTCGATAAGATAATGGAATGCATCTTTATCATGATGAAATGTAATAGATCGCGCGATGCCGAACACGACAAACCTGGACCTCGACCTCGTCCGCGCCTTCGTGATGGTCAGCGAAAGCCGCAGCTTCACCCAGGCGGGCGAGCGCCTGGGCCGCTCCCAGTCCGCCGTCAGCCTGCAGGTGCGGCGACTGGAGGACCTGATCGGCGAGCCGCTGTTCCGGCGTGACGCGCGCCGCGTCAGCCTGACGGACAAGGGCGAGGTCTTTCTGGCCCAGGCCCGGCGTCTGCTGCGGGTCAATGACGACATCGTCGCCGCCCTGGCGGCGGACGAGGTGGAGGGCGAGGTGCGGCTCGGCGCGCCCGAGGACTTCGCCACCGCCCACCTGCCGGCGGTCCTGGGGGCGTTCGCCCGCAGCCACCCGAGGATCGCCCTGTCGGTGACCTGCGACCTGACCCTTCGCCTGCTGGACCGGATCAGCGCGGGCGAGCTCGACCTGGCGCTGGTCAAGCGCGAGCCCTTGGGCGGCGAACTCGGCGTGCGGGTTTGGCGCGAGCCCTTGGTCTGGGTGGGGCGCGACGGCGAGGACCTGACGTCCAGCCGGGTGGTGTCGCTGATCGCCGCGCCGTCGCCGTGCGTCTATCGCCGGCGCGCGACGACGGCGTTGGACGAGGCGGGCAAGGCCTGGCGCATCGCCTACACCAGCCCCTCGGTGGCGGGGCAGTTGGCGGCGCTGCGGGCGGGGCTCGGGGTCTCGGTGCTGCCGCGCGCCATGGTCCCCGACGACCTGGCGATCCTGGGCGGCGAGGCGCCGGCGCTGGCCGATGGTGAGATCGCCCTGATCCGCCATCGCGAGGCCGGACCGGCCGCCGATCGTCTGGCCGAGCACGTCCTGGCGGCGCTCGACCGGGCGGTCGCCCAGCGCGGCTGACGACAAAAAAGAAGCCGCGTCCAAGGCTGGACGCGGCCCTCAAGTCGCTTGGGGGAGAAGAAAACTACAAAACGCGACACTCACAGACGCAGGAAGGCGCAGGCGACCGAAACGAGGTCGCTCCAGATGATCACGTTCAGAACCGCGGCTACGAACACGGCGACGCCCAGCGGCCACTGGCGGGGCCGACGGACGCGGGGATCGAACGGACGGGTCTGCGACGCGGGGGGCATCGGGCGCTCCTTGACCATGCCCTCATGGTCCCGATTGACTCGGCCTGCGCGAACCTGACGACCTGTCGCGCGCCGCCTTGTCGCACCCGCGCTTTGATTTCCGGCTTGGAACCGGCGATGGTCGATTCCCGCGCCGCTCGGAGCCCGCATGACCGACGCCATCGTTCTCGACCGGGTGAGCAAGGCCTATGGCGGCCGGGCGGTTCTGGCGGAGACCAGCCTGCGCGTCGCGCGCGGACGCTTCGTCGCCCTGGTCGGCGGGTCTGGCGCTGGCAAGACCACGCTGCTGAAGCTGATCAACGGGTTGATCACGCCGACGTCAGGGCGTGTTCTTGTCGACGGCGCCGACATCGGCTCGCGGCCGGGCCCCGAACTGCGCCGGGGGATCGGCTATGTTTTCCAGGAGACGGGACTCTTCCCGCACATGAGCGTCGCCCAGAACATCGGGATCACGCCGTCCCTGCTGGGCTGGCCGCGCGAGGCGATCGCGGCGCGGACCGGTGAACTCCTGGACCTCGTGGCCTTGCCGCGCGACCTGGCGGAACGCGAGCCGGCGCAACTGTCCGGCGGCCAGCGCCAGCGGGTCGGCGTGGCGCGAGCCCTCGCCGCGCGGCCGTCGATCCTGCTGATGGACGAGCCGTTCGGGGCGCTGGATCCTGTGGTGCGCGTCACCCTGGCCGACGACGTCCGGCGGCTGCACGAGGCCTTGGGGCTAACCACCGTCATGGTCACTCACGACGTCGGCGAGGCCTTGCTGCTGGCTGACGAGGTGGTGGTGATGGCGAGCGGCCAGGTGCTGGCCCAGGCCACGCCCCGCGCGCTGCTCGCCGGCCATCCGGACCCGATCGTCGCCGACCTGATCGCCGCGCCGAAGCGCCAGGCCGAGCGCCTCGCGGAGCTGGCCCGTGACTGACCGTCTCGACGCGGCGCTGGCCGTCCTGCCCGAGCGCCTGGGGTGGCACGTCGCCCTGTCGGCCTCGGCGCTTATCCTGGGGCTCGCCATCGCCCTGCCGTTGGGAATCGCCGCCGCGCGACGCCCCCGCCTGAGGTGGCTCGCGCTTGGCGGCGCCGGCCTGGTGCAGACCATTCCCAGCCTGGCGCTGCTGGCCCTGTTCTATCCGGTGCTGCTGCTGATCTCCGGCCTGGCCGAGCGGACGCTGGGCCACGGCTTCCCGGCCCTTGGCTTCCTGCCGTCCCTGCTGGCCCTGACCCTCTATTCGATGCTGCCGATCCTGCGGAACGCCGCGGCCGGCGTCTCGGGCGTGGACCCGGCGGTGGTCGAGGCGGCCAAGGGCGTCGGCATGACCGATCGCCAGCGCCTTTGGCGGGTCGAGCTGCCGATCGCCGCGCCGGTCATCATGGCGGGCGTGCGGACGGCGGCCGTCTGGACGATCGGCGCGGCGACGCTGTCGACACCGGTCGGCCAGACCTCGCTGGGCGATTACATCTTCTCGGGGCTGCAGACCGAGGACTGGGTCGCGGTGCTGGTCGGCTGCGCGGCCTCGGCGGGGCTGGCGCTGGTGGTCGACGGGCTGCTGGGCCTGATCGAGGCCGGGGTGGCGCGGCGCGACGGCAAGCGCCTCCTGGCCGGCGGCGTCGGCCTGGCGATCGGCCTCGTCGCGGCCCTGGCGCCTCTGGCGCTCGGCGCGCTGGCGCAAGGGCGGCCGTCGTATGTGATCGGCGCCAAGAACTTCTCCGAGCAGTACATTCTGGCCGAACTGATGGCGGGGCGGCTGGAGCGCGAGGGCGCCAGCGTCCAGCGGCGGGTGAACCTCGGCTCGGCGGTGGCCTATCGGGCGCTCGCGGCGGGGGAGATCGACGCCTATGTCGACTACTCCGGCACCCTGTGGGCCAATGTGCTGAACCGCAATGACAACCCCGGACGCCAAGCGGTGCTGGAGGGGCTGCGGACCGGCCTGAAGGCCCGAGACGGCGTCTTGCTGCTCGCGCCCCTGGGGTTCGAGAACGCCTACGCCCTGGCCATGCGCCGCGATCGCGCCCAGCAGCTGGGGATCCGGTCCCTGGCCGACCTCGCCGCCCGCGCGCCGGACCTGACCATGGGCGGCGACCTGGAGTTCTTCTCGCGCCCCGAATGGGCGGCGGTCGAGAGGGCCTACGGCCTGCGCTTCAAGGCCAAGCGCCAGTTCCAGCCGACCTTCATGTACCGGGCCCTGGAGAGCCGCGAGGCCGACGTGATCTCGGCCTTCTCGTCCGACGGGCGGATCGCGGCGGATGATCTTGTCCTGCTCACCGACCCGAAGGGTGCGCTGCCGCCCTATGACGCGGTGATCCTGGTCTCGCCGAGACGGGCCGGGGACCCGCGCTTAATCGGCGCCCTGAAGCCATTGGGCGGCTCCATCGACGTCAAGGCGATGCAGGCGGCCAACTACGCCGTCGATCGCGACATCGGCAAGAAGAGCCCGGCCGAGGCCGCGGCGATGCTGGCGCGCTAGCCGCAGGCGACGCTTGGAAGGCCCCCCGCCGCCGCGATGACCGCCCCCGAGCGCACCAGGGCGTTAGCGGCCTCGAGGTCCGGGTGGAAGTGGCGGTCGTCTGTCAGGTGCGGAACCTTTTCCCGCGTCACGGCGCGGACCGCCTCCAGCACGGCGCTCGACCGCAGCGACGCGTGGAAATCGCAGCCCTGCGCGGCCGCCAGCAGCTCGATCCCCAGCACCGCGTCGGCGTTCTCGACCATGGCCAGCAGGCGGCGCGCGCCGTGGGCGGCCATCGAGACGTGGTCTTCTTGGTTGGCCGAGGTCGGGATCGAGTCGACGCTGGCCGGATAGGCCTTCTGCTTGTTCTCCGAGACCAAGGCGGCGGCGGTGACCTGCGGGATCATGAAGCCGGAGTTGAGGCCCGGCTTGGGCGTCAGGAAGGCCGGCAGGCCCGACAGCGCCGGGTCGACCAGCATGGCGATCCGCCGCTCGGCGATCGAGCCGATCTCGCAGACCGCCAGGGCGATCATGTCGGCGGCGAAGGCCACCGGTTCGGCGTGGAAGTTGCCGCCCGACAGGGCCTCGTCCGCTTCCGGGAAGATCAGCGGATTGTCCGAGACGCCGTTGGCCTCGGTCGCCAGGGTGGCGGCGGCCTGGCGCAGCACGTCCAGCGCCGCGCCCATCACCTGCGGCTGGCAGCGCAGGCAATAGGGATCCTGGACCCGCTCGTCCTCCTTCAGGTGCGAGGCGCGGATCGCCGAACCCGCCATCAGGGCGCGCAGGGCCTCGGCGGTCTCGATCTGGCCGGCGTGGCGACGCAGCTGATGGATGCGCGGATCAAAGGGGGTGTCCGAGCCCTTGGCGGCCTCGGTCGACAGGGCGCCGGTGACCAGGGCGGTCTGGAACAGCCGCTCGGCCTCGAACAGGCCCGCCAGGGCGTTGGCGGTCGAGAACTGGGTGCCGTTCAGCAGGGCCAGGCCCTCCTTGGGGCCAAGCGTCAGGGGCGACAGGCCCGCCGCGCTTAGGGCCTGGGCGGCCGGGACGCGCTCGCCGCCGACGAAGATCTCGCCGACGCCGATCATGGTCGCGGCCATGTGCGACAGCGGCGCCAGGTCCCCCGAGGCGCCGACCGAGCCCTGGCAGGGCACCACCGGCGTCAGGCCCTGGACCAGCATCGCTTCCAGAAGCCGCACGGTCTCGACCCGGACGCCCGAGGCGCCCTGCGCCAGGCTGGCAAGCTTCAGGGCCATCATCAGGCGGATGACCGGGACGGGGGAGGGCTCGCCGACGCCGGCGGCGTGCGAGAGGACGATATTGCGCTGCAGGGTCGCCAGGTCCTCGTCGCCGATGCGGACGCTGGCCAGTTTCCCGAAGCCCGTATTGATCCCGTAGATCGGCTCGCCCTTGGCCAGGATCCGCTGGACCGCCGCCGCGCTGGCGGCGATCACCGGCCAGGCGCTGTCGGCCAGCCGCGCGCCGGCGCCGCGATAGATCGTCCGCCAGTCGGACAGCGCGACGTCGCCGGGGTTCAGAACAAGCTCGGTCACTCGGGTCTCCAGCGCGTCGACAGCGGGCCTTGCAGGGCTCGCGAATATGTATAGTCATATTTGCGAACAGTGGGGCTTGTCCAGTGACCGACGCGCAGATCCGAGAGGCTCCGGGCCTGGCCGACGCGCCCCTGCACCAGCGGATCCGCGCCGAGATCGAGGCCCGCATCCGCTCGGGCGCCTGGCCTCCCGGCCATCGCGTGCCCTTCGAGGCCGAGCTGATGGGCCAGTACGGCTGCGCCCGCATGACGGTCAGCAAGGCCATGACCGCGCTGGTCGAGGCGGGCCTGATCGTGCGTCGCAAGCGCGCCGGTTCGTTCGTGGCCCAGCCCAAGGTGCACGCCCCGGTCCTCAACATCCCCGACATCCAGGCGGAGATCGAGGCGCGGGGGCAGGCCTACGCCTTCCGCCTGCTGGCGCGCCATGTGCGGGACGCGGATCCCGCGGCGGGCGGCGAGGTCGAGCTGGCGGGCGGCGGGCGGCTGCTGGCGCTGGACGGCGTCCACGAGGCCAACGGCCGTCCCTTCGCCCTGGAGCGCCGGCTGGTCGCCCTGGCCGCCGCGCCCGAGATGGAGGCCGCCGACTTCGCCACCATCACGCCCGGCGCCTGGTTGCTGGAGCATGTCGCCTGGACCGAGGCCGAGAGCCGCATCAGCGCGGTCAACGCCGATGTCGAGGACGCGCGTCTGCTGGCCCTGGACGAGGGCGCGGCCTGCCTGGTCGTCGATCGCCGCACCTGGCGCGAGGGGCGGGGCGTCACCCGCGTGCGGCAGGTTTTCCCCGGCGAGGTTTACGATCTGGTGGCGCGGTTCGGGCCGGGGGCTTGAGCTTAGAACTCGCAAACCCTTGCGAGGCAAGGGGTTGCAAGGTCGCGACACTGCGCAGGCGGCGGCAAGGTCCAAATACAGGTAAATAATGATCGGCGTGTTTACTGACGTCGCGCCGCCTGTGGCAATTCGCCTCGCATGTAGACCACCATTTTCATTGGGCCGTTTCGAACCGGCGAGGCAATATACTTGGGTGGCCGTTGCGACATGGAGCGTCGAGATGGATATGCCCGACCAACCCTCACTGCTGCAGATCCAGACGGGTCTGTTCGCGGCGCTCGTGGGGGTCCTGTCCGCCAAGGGCGCGGCCTCGCGGCAGGAGTTCGCCGAGGCGATGGACGTGCTGGCCCGCCACGAGCAGGACAGCCGGATCGCCGACTACTTCCACATGCTGGGCGAGGAGCTGCGCGGCTCGGGCGGCGCCGCGACGCGGCCGCTGCTGAAGCTGGTCGTCGGCGGACTGGACAACGAGCGCCCGCCCGTCTCGGCCTGAAGTCCAGGGAGTAGCGACTCTCGTCCCCACTTGAATGCGGGTTGCTCGCGCAGCGCTCCGTCCACTCCCGCGCCTAGCCGTTGGCGAGGATCGACAGCATCCGTTCGACCAGGGCGTGGCGCTTGACGGCGTCTTCGCTCGGCGCCGCGACGATGATCCGGCCGCCGTCGAGGCTCGCCTGGTATTTCGCCCGCGCCAGCCGCCTGGCCGCCGCCGCCACCACCTTCGGCGCGGCGACAAGCACCACGCCCTTCGGACCCGCGCGCACTTCGAAGATCCCTGCGATACGCGCCAGGGCGGTCAATCGCGCCGTGGCCAGGAGGATCTTCACGGCGTCCGGCGGAGCGCCGAAGCGGTCCTCCAGCTCTTCCTCGAAGGCGTCGATGGCGGCGGCGTCCTCGATCCTGGCCAGACGGGCGTAGAGGCCGATCCGCACTACGGGGTCGGGTATGTAGTCGGGCGGCAGGCCGCCGGTCTCGCCCAGCACCAAGCTTGGCGCCGGGGCGTCCGCCTCGGCCTCGCCACGCGCCACGGCGACGGCCTGGGCCAGCAGCCGCTGGTAGAGCGCCGCGCCGATCATCTTGAGGTGACCGGCCTGATCCTCGCCGACCAGGTCTCCGCCGCCGCGCAGATCGAGATCGCGCGCGCTGATCGCCAGTCCCGATCCCAACCGGTCGAACGCCTCCAGGGTCGACAGGCGCGCGCGGGTGGCTCCCGACAACTCGCTGTCGGGATCGGTGAGCAGGCAGGTCACGCCCTGGATCCGGCCGCGGCCCACGCGTCCGCGTAGCTGGTGAAGCTGCGAGAGGCCAAACCGGTCGGGCCGCCAGACGATCATCGTGTTGGCCCGCGGCACGTCCAGGCCGCTCTCGATGATGTTGGTCGCCAGGAGGACGTCGCCGTCGCCGTCGGCGAAGCCGACCATCACCGCGTCCATGGCCTCGGACGCCATGTCGCCATGGGCGACCCGCACGGACAGCTCAGGAACGGCCTTGGCCAGACGCTCGCCGATCGGGTCGATGTCCTCGATGCGGGGCACGACGACGAAGCTCTGGCCGCCCCGGCGCCTTTCGCGCATCAGGGCGGTCCGCAGGCTGGCGGCGTCGAACGGCGCGACGAAGGTCCGGACCGGTCGCCGCCGCGCGGGCGGGCTGGCGATCACGCTCACGTCCTGGATGCCGACCATGGCGGCTTGCAGCGTGCGGGGGATCGGCGTGGCGGTCAGGGTCAGCACGTGAGCGTCGGCGCACAATCCGCGCAGCTTGGCCTTCAGCGCCGCCCCGAACTTCTGCTCCTCGTCGATGATGAGCAGGGCCAGGTCGTCGAACGCCATGTCCTTGCTGCCCAGGGCCTGGGTGCCGATCACGATCTTGATCTCGCCGCTCTCCAGGCCCTGGCGCACGGCGCGGGCCTCGGCGGGCGTGACCAGCCGCGAGAGGTGGGCGACGCCGATCCCCGCGCCCTCGAAGCGCCGCCGGAAGGTCTCGACATGCTGTCGGGCGAGCACGGTCGTCGGCGCGGCGAGCGCGACCTGCCGGCCGGTCAGCGCCACGGCCGCGGCCGCGCGGAGCGCCACCTCGGTCTTGCCGTAGCCGACATCGCCGCAGACCAGTCGATCCATCGGACGCCCGGACGCGAGATCGCCCAGCACCGCCTCGATGGCCGCCGCCTGGTCCGGCGTCTCCGGATAGGCGAACCGGGCGGCGAAGCGGGCATAGGCGGCCTTGGGCGGCGTGATCGGTTCGCAGGTCCGCGCCTGGCGTTCGGCGGCGAGGGCCACCAGGCGACGGGCGGCGTCATCGACGTGGCGGCTGACCTCCGCGCGCCGTCGCGCCCAGGCGTCGCCCCTCAGCCGATCGAGGGTCACTCCCGCGGCCTCGCCGCCGTAGCGCCAGACGCGGCCGATCTCCTCGACCGGCGCCAGCACCATGTCGCCGCCGTGATACTCGAGATGCAGCACGTCGCGCGCCACGCCCTCGATCTCGACGGTCGACAGATCGCGAAGCACGCCGACGCCGTGATCCTCGTGCAGCACCACGTCGCCGATGCGCAGGTCCGGCTCGAGGACGAGATCGGCCGTCGAGGCCGCCCGCGACGCCAGCCGGCCGCCCAGGACGTCCGCCGCGGCGATGACCGCCAGGGCCGCGCCGGGATCGACGAAGCCGGACTCGAGGTCGGCTTCCAGGCTCGACACCGCGCCGGCCTCGGCCGACCTGGCGTCGTTCCAGTCGTCGGCGGGCCGAGGCTTCAGATCGAGACCGCGCGCCAGGGCCTTGGCGAGCGGCCGCAGTTCGTGCCGCAAGCCCGTGAGCACCACCCGGCGTCCGGCGTCGCGCTGGGCCTCGACGAAATCGCTGAAGGCCCGGCCGGGGCTCTTCGCGCCGCCGAAATTTGGAACGGCTTCGACGGCTTCCAGCGGCAAGGCCAGCGGCGTCCAGACCTCCATCGCGGTCCGCAGGTCCTCGGTCAGCAGGTAGAGGTCCGCCGGCGGCGGAGGCGGCGGCTCGGCCTTGGCGCCCAAGGTCAGCCGGGCGGCGTGGGCGTCGATCACATGGTCCTCGACCTCGACGAGCCGGTCTGGCGCCTTCGGGTCGGCGGACAGGCGCGCGCGGGGCAGGAGCTCAAACAGGCTGGTCAGCGCCTCGTAGTGGTCGGCGAGCGCGTGCTCGACGCCGGGCGGACGCGGCGGCCATGTGTCCGGAGGGCCCTCGGGCGTGGCGGCCTCGGGCAGGATCCATTCGCTGGCCGGACCCAGCAGGACGCTGTCGACCTCAGCCTCGGAACGCTGGGTCAGCGGATCATAGATGCGGATCTCGGCGATGACGCCGTCTTCGTCGACCACGATGCGCGCGGGCTTGGCGGCGTCGGGCGGAAAGACGTCCACGACTTCGCCGAGCAGGGCGATCTCGCCCGGCTCGTCGATCCGCTCGTCGGTCACATAGCCCGTGCGGGCGGCGAAACGCGCCAGGGCGTCGCGGTCGAGCGGGGCGCCGGTCCTCAGCGTCATGAAGGCCTCGGCGATCGCCGGACCGGGCGGCAGGCGCTGCGCCAGCGCCTCGGGCGAGGTCACGACGATCGCGCCGGCCGCGTCCCCGTTCGCCAGGCTGGCGACGACGCGCGCGCGTCGGCCCATCACGTCGCGCGAGGGCGAGGCGCGGTCGTAGGGCAGGCAGTCCCACGGGGGGAGAACCAGGACGCGCCTTCCCGGCGCGAAGGCGCTGAGCGCACGACCGATCTCGTCGGCGCGCCGGTCGCTGGAGGCCATGTGCACGACGACGTCCGCAGCCGATGTCGCGGCCAGGGCGGCGGCCACCGCGGCGGCGGGCGGCTGGCTGCTGGGCGTCCGGCGCGGCGCCGGGGCGGCGCCGGGCGTCAGGGTCTCGCCGGCGGGAGAGGCGGGGGGAAGGTCGGACAGGGCCATGGGGAACTCGCGCGGGGGCCGTCAGCAAACTCCCGCCGGGGCCGGCGGTTGCGGTCTGCGCGCAAAGCGTCGGGCAGGGACGACGCGAGGAACGAGGAACCGCGCGCCTCGTCCTGGACGAACTGGCGCGCAATCGCACCGGCGGCCTGGACGCCCCGTCCTGGCTGTGGAGCAGCGTGGTCGAACTCACCGCCGCCCATGAGGCGGCCTATCTTGAGCACCGCCGCCGCTATGCGCTGAACCTGTCACGCATTTGGCGAGGCGCTGGACTTCTGGGCGCCCAGGCGGAGGCTCGCGATCGCGCCAGGCGTCAGGTCATCCGCCGACCGCCGGGGACATGTGCTTATGGCATATGGCCATATGGCTGAGGGCTGCTATGGCCCTATGGGCGGCGCCTGGACGCCAAGAGGAGACCATCATGACCCGCACGCTTCGTCTTGTTCTTTGCCTGGCCGCGGCTCTTGCGGTTTCAACGGCCGCGCATGCCGCGCCGGATCGCAACCCAGCCGCCGCGCCCAGCGGCGACTACGCGCTGGACAAACGCCATGCGGCGCTCGTCATCCGAATCGATCACCAAGGCGGAGTCTCCAAGAGCGTCTTCCGCTTCGACCGCCTGGATGGGGTGCTCAAGTGGAACGGACAGAAGCCGGAGCAGTCGAGCCTGTCGGTGACGATCGACCCGAAGTCGATCGTCAGCAATGTGGCGGGCTTCGCCGATGAACTGGCTGGCGACAAGTTCCTCAAGAGCGCCCAATTCCCGACGATCGGCTTTGTGTCGCGTACGATCACGCTTGACGGGCCGACCTCGGGCAAGGTCGCCGGCGATCTTACCTTTCTGGGCGTGACCAAGCCCGTGGTCCTGGACGTCACGTTCGGCGGCGTCGGCAAGGCGCGAGACGGGGCCAAGCTTGGCTTTTCCGCCACGGGGCGGTTCGACCGACGCGACTTTGGCCTGACGACCCTGGTGGGGCCCGTGGGCGCCGAGGTGGATGTCGTGATCGACATCGAGTTCGATCAGATCAAATAGACCCGGAGCGCGCGTCAGGAGGTCGGCTTCTGGCGCGTCTTCCCCGTCCAGGCCCGCCACGCGGCAGGGCGGCGTCGGTGGCGTTCGAGGCTCACCGCGGCGCGCGGCTCTTCATCAGCGGCTGGATCTTGGTCCCGAAGTCTTCGACGCCCTGCACGAAGTCGTCGAAGGTCAGCAGCACGCCGGCCGTGCCGGGAACGTCCGCTATCTCGTCCATCATGCGGGCGATGCTTTCGTAGCTGCCGACCAGCGTGCCCATGTTCAGGTTCACCGCCGACTCCGGAGCCGCCAGTTGCTGGGTGTTGGTGGTCGCGCCGGCCTTGGCGTTGGGGGCCGCCTGCTGGGTCAGCCAGGCCAGGGCCTCCTGGTCGGCGCCGTCGCGATAGGTCTGCCACTTGGCCAGGGCCTTCTCGTCGGTCTCGTCGGCGATGACCATGAACAGGATGAAGCTGGCCACGTCCCTGCCGGTCTTGGCGGCCGCCGCCTCCAGGCGCTGGTTGACCGAAGCGAAGGCGGTCGGGGTGTTGACTCCCTTGCCCAGGGCGAAGCTGTAATCGGCGTGCTGGGCCGTGAAGGCCAGGCCCTCGTCGGACGAGCCGGCGCAGATCAGCTTGGTCTCCTTGGGATGAGGACTGACGCGGCAGTCCTCCATCTGGAAGTACTTGCCCTTGAAGTTGGAGACGCCGGTGTCGAGCAGGTCCTTCAGCACCGTCGCGTATTCGGCCAGGTAGTTGTAGCGGTCGGTATAGTGCTGCTCGCCGGGCCAGAGGCCCATCTGGCTGTACTCGGCCTTCTGCCAGCCGGTGACCAGGTTCACGCCGAACCGGCCGGGCGCGATCGAGTCGATCGTCGAGGCCATGCGCGCCACGATGGCCGGCGGGATGGTCAAGGTGGCCACGGTGGCGAAGATCTTGATCCTTGAGGTCACCGCGGCGAGGCCCGCCATCAGGGTGAAGCTCTCCAGATTGTGCTCCCAGAACTGCGTCTTGCCGCCGAAGCCGCGCAGCTTGATCATCGAGAGCGCGAAGTCGAAGCCGTGCTGTTCGGCCTTCTGGGTGATCGCCTTGTTGAGCTCGAAGCTCGGCATGTACTGCGGCGAGGTTTCGGAGATCAGCCAGCCGTTGTTGCCGATGGGAATGAAGACGCCGACCTGCATGGGTGGAGTTCCTGTTCTTCTATTTCCTTAAATCCGACCTCCCCGGCGAACGCCGGGGCCCAGATTCATCCGGAGCGTTTGGGGTGTTCTCGCCTTCGGGCCGGCCCAGCCGACCAAGGCCGCGGGTTCGATCTGGGCCCCGGCATTCGCCGGGGAAATCGGAGGACGGGCAACCATCACGTCCCCCCCAGAAACTTCACCAGGCCTTCGTTGAAGGTCTCCGGATCGGTGACGGTGAAGCCGTGGCCGCCCCAGGCGACCTGCTGGAAGTCGGCGTTGGGCAGGCGGGCGGCCAGGCGCTGGGAGCAGCGCATCGGGACCAGCATGTCGTCGGCGCTGGCGCTGACCAGGACGCGGTGGGGGATCGCCTCCAGGCGGGCGTCGATGTCGAAGACGAGCAGGGCGTTGATCCGCGCCAGCATAACCTCCCGCGGCGGAAAGCTGGCCACGTGATGCGCCTCCTCGGCCTGCAGCCGGTCGTGGTTCCGCGAGATCCAGTCGGCCGGGTAGAGGAAGATGGGCTGGGCGTGAACATAGGCTTCGGGGCCGCTGTCGTTCAGCAGGCGGATGCGCGTGTCGAAGCAGCGCTTGAGGTGCGGGTCGGGCTGGCTCCAGCCGTTGACGACCACCAGCTTGCCGAGCCGATCGGGATGGGACAGCGCCAGGGCCAGGCCCGCATTGCCGCCCGCCGCGTGGCCGACCACGTGCGCCTTGGCCAGGCCGAGCGCGTCCATGACCTTGACCATGTCCCGCGCCATGTCGCCGACGCCGTAAGGGCCGGGCGGCAGGGCGCGGACGCTGCGGCCCGTGCCGCGGTGATCGTAGGTGACGACCGGCCAGCGCGCGGTCAGGGCCGCCATCTGCGGCGCCCAGAAGGCTCCTGAGCCGCCCAGGCCCGACGACAGCAACACCACGTCCCGTCCGGCGACGGGACCGCCGTGGAGTTCATAGAAAACGCCGTCGACGACGCCCGTGGTCATCCGCGCGCTACTTCTTGCCCACGTGCGCGACCGAGGCGATCTCGACCACGAAACCCGGCTTCACCAGGCCGCACTGGATGCAGTAGCGGGCGGGCTTGTCGCCGGGAAAGTACTCGGCGTAGACCTTGTTCATCGGGGCGTAGTGAACCCAGTCGGTCAGGAAAATGTGGTTCATCACCACGTCCTCCATCGTGCCGCCGGCGGTTTCGATCACCGACTTGATGGTCTCCAGCACCTGGCGGGTCTGGGCCTCGGCGTCGTCCGGGAAGGCGACGTTGTTGTCCTTGTCGAAGGCCAGGGTGCCCGAGACATAGACGATCCCGTCGGCCATCGTTCCGGGCGAGAAGGGCGCGATCGGGGTCTGGGTTCCGGGCGGTGTGATGACGGTCTTGGGCATGGTCGCCTCCCTAGGTGCGTGGAGCCAGCTGTCCGAAAGTCCCCTTGAAATCGGTGGTGTTGGAGACCCAGCCGAAGAAGCTCTCGATGTTGAACAGGGCGGCTTTCTGGACGAAGTCGGGACCCGCCTGGTGGGTGGCGTCCTCCAGCACGGTCCCGAAATATTCGAGGAAGAAGCCGTCGCGCAGGGTCGACTCCACGCAGACGTTGGTGGCGATGCCGACGAAGACGAGGTGCCTGATCCCCCGCGCCCTCAGCACGCTGTCCAGCTGGCTGTTGAAGAAGCCGGAATAGCGGGTCTTGTGCAGCTGGATGTCGCCGGGCTGCGGCTTCAGCGCATCGACCAGTTCATAGTCCCACTGCCCGCGCGCCAGCAGCTTGCCCTGCAACTCGGGCCGGGCGCGCATGGTCTTCAGCGCGTTGGATTTCCACCAGTTGGGCGAGCCTGGCCCGCCCGCCTCGACATACTGGTCGTCCCAGCCGTTCTGGAAATAGATCACGGTCATGCCGGCCGCCCGGGCCACGGGCAGGATCTCGGCGATCTTGTCGATGACCCCGGCCGCCCCGGAGATATCGAAGCCCGCCAGGTCCAGATAGCCGCGCGGCGAGGCGTACGCGTTCTGCATGTCGATGACGATCACCGCCGTCGTCTTGGGATCGACCGGCAACGGCTCGGGCCGCGCGGGCAGCATCACGCAGTCGGGCGACAGCGGGGCGATCGGAGAGCTCATAAAGGCGGCTCCTTGTGATGTCCGGCCCGCATGGAATACCATCCCGGCGAACGTCGCAATCCGAACCATCTGGTCCAGGTTTGACCATTTGGTCCAAGTTCGAGAGCCGATGACCGGTCCCGCCGCCAAGTCCGTCAAGCCGCCGCGCAAGACCTCGGCGCGCGGCGGCGGCGCAGCGACCTCCGGCGCCCGCGCTCTGATCAAGGCCGCCCAATCGGCGGGCGAAGAGGCGGAGGCGGCTGCGTTCGGCGGCCGCCGCGCCCAGGCCGGCGAAGCCCGCAGGGCCTCGATCCTGGCGGCGGCGCTGTCGGTGTTCGCGCGCCTGGGCCTGGAGGGCGCCAGCGTCGACGCCATCGCCCGCGCGGCGGGACTGTCGAAGGCCAATCTGCTCTACTACTACCCTTCCAAGGACGCGCTTTACGTCGCGGTGCTGGAGCAGGGGCTGTCGCGATGGTTGGCGCCGCTGGCCAGTTTCCGGTCGGAGGACGACCCGGCGGAGGCGATCGGCGCCTTGATCGCGGCCAAGCTGGCGATGAGCCGCGACCATCCGGAGGTCTCGCGCCTGTTCGCCCTGGAGATGCTGCGGGGCGCGCCGCTGTTGAAGCCGGTCCTGGCCGGCCCCCTGAAGGCGGTGTTCGACGCCAAGGTCGCCGTGGTCCGCGCCTGGGTCGCGGCGGGCAGGCTGGCGCCCGTCGAGCCGACGCATCTGATCTTCGCCATCTGGGCCCTGACCCAGCACTATGCCGACTTCGCCGTTCAGGTGCGGGCGCTGACGGGCGCATCCCTGTCCGACAAGGGCTTCATGGAAGACACCGCGACAGCGGTCACGGCCCTGGTTTTGGAGGGCGTCCGGCCGCGCTAGCAGGCGACCGGTTCGCACGTCCCAACATCCAAGGCCCCGAGCCCAAACTCGCGCAGGGCGGGGGCGAAGTTGACGTTGTCGTGACCTTCGCGGCTGAGCTTCACGAGCGCATAGCGCTCCAGAAGCGCGAGGGCGCGCCAAGCCTCGAGTGGGGGCGGCGTCAATCCCTTCGACAGGGCGAAGGTCGCCACGGCCGCGGGAACTTCGCCGACCCTCTCCCAGGGGGCGTCATCGATGGGCGGCAAGGGCTTGATGGGCTCGTCGGCGCGCAGCGCCACGAGGGTCTCGAGCAGGGCGCGCCAACGCGCGACCTCGCGGTCGGACGAGCACGGACTGAGCAAAAGCTCCTGGCGGTCCTGGCGCGTGAGGCGGCTCCATTGGCGAAGCGTCAACTTGATCCCCACCCGGTCCAGCTTGAACCGCACGGCCATGGGGACGCAGCGCAGGCTGTCCACGAAGTCCTGCTCGAACGCGAACAGGCGGGCGTGCTGAGTCTGGGACGGCGAGCCCATCATGGCGCCGCCCGCTTGGCGCAGGGGAGGGCCGCGTCGGACCAGACCTCCGCACGGGCCACGACATCGCCGATGACGAGGACGACCGGCCCGGTCGGCGAGGCGGCGGCGAGGGCCTGCGCCGCGGTGGCCAGGGTGGTGGCGATCGCCCGGGCGTCGGGCGCGCCGGCGTTCTCGACGGCCAGGGCGGGGGTGTCGGCGCGACGGCCCTGAGCCATCAGCTCCGCGGCGACGGCCCCCACCTGATCGCGACCCATGTAGAGGGCCAGCGTCGTCTCGGGGTCCTTGGCGGCGCTCCAGCCGTCGATCAGGACCGAGCCGTTGTCGACGCGCGCAGTGGCGTAGAGGATCCGCCGCGCCTCGCCGCGATGGGTGAGGGGAAAGCCGAATTGCGCCGCCGCGGCGCTGGCGGCGGTGACGCCGGGGACGACTTCGCCAGACACCCCGTGGGCGCGCAGGAAGGCGAGCTCTTCGCCGACGCGGCCGAACACCGACGGATCGCCACCCTTCAGCCGCACCACTCTGAGCCCGCGCCGCGCCAGCCGCAGCATCAGCCGATTGATGGTGTTCTGCGGCATTGAGGTCTTCGCGCCGGCGCGCTTTCCGGTCTGGATGCGCAGGCATCGGGCCGGCGCCAGGGACAGGACCTCCTCGCTGACCAGGGCGTCATAGAGCAGCGCCTCGGCCTGTCCGATGATCCGCGCCGCGCGGAAGGTCAGAAGATCCGCTGGACCCGGCCCGGCGCCCACCAGCATGACCTTGTTCTCAAGCATCCGCGGCTTCCTTCTCTTTGATCAGGCTAGCGATTTCCACGCGGCAAGAGCCACAGCCGCCGCCGGCGCCGGTGGCCTTGGTGATGTCGTCGACGGTGTCCGCGCCGGCCCGCTGGGCGCGCGTGATCTGGTGAGCGCCGACATTCGCGCAGGCGCAGACCAGCGGGCCGGGATCGGCGCCGGCGCCAGGGGGGCGACCGGCAAGCAAGGCCGCGCGTTCGGCGGCGCCGATCTGGTCGGCCGAAAAGAGCCCGGCCAGCCAGTCACGCGGCGGCAGCGCGCCCAGGGTTATGAAAAGCGCGCGCTCGAGACGGCCGTCTTCGATCCAGGCGCGCCGAAAGACGCCTCTGGCCGGATCGTCGAGGCTGATCATCTCGCCGCCGGCCCCCGCCCCGAGCCGTCTGGCGACGTCCTGGCGCTCGGCCTCGTCGCCCCGGCCGGCGAATTCGTGCAGGTGGCAGCTTTCGCGAACGATACGTCGCCAGATCAGGGACGAACCTGCGGGGCAGTCGTATCGACGCCGGGCGAAGAACGCGCCGCGCCAGGTGTCGCGCCAGGCCGACAGCCGCGCCGGGGTGTGCTTGAACTCGGGCTGGCCCGAGGCGGCGTCTCGCTCGGGGCCGATCAGATGGTTGGTCCTGCCCTGCGCCGCGTGGGTCGTGGTCCAGTGCATCGGCATGAAGAGGGAGCCTGGGCGCTGGCGGTCGGTGACCTTGGCGATGGCGACGGCCTCGCCGCGCGGGGTGCGAACGCGCGCGAGCATGCCGTCGGCCAGGCCCGCCTCGCGCGCATCGACGGGGTGCATTTCGACATAGGGCTCGGGCGTGTGGCGGTTCAGCTCGGGCGCCAGGGCCGAGCGGTTCATGGTGTGCCATTGGTCGCGAACGCGGCCGGTGTTCAGCGCCAGCGGAAAGCTTCCGTCGGTCGGCGAGGCCGGCGCCGCCGGCAGCACCGGAACCATCCGGGCGCGGCCATCGGGGGTGGCGAAGCGGCCATCGGTGAAGAGGCGCGCCACGCCGCCGCCATCAGTGACCGGCCACTGGGTCGGCGGGAGCGCATCGTAATCGGCCCGCCCCAGGGCGCCGATGTCCAGGAACCGCTCGCCCCGGTTCTCGAACGCGGTCATGCGGGCGTATTCGCGGAACACCTCGGCCGAAGAGCGCCAGGAAAAGGCGTCGCCAAATCCCATCCGAGACGCGATGTCGGCGATGATCGCCCAATCGGCGCGCGCCTCTCCGGGCGGCGCGAACATCGGCCGCTGGCGCGAGATCCGGCGTTCGGAGTTGGTCACCGTCCCGTCGCGCTCGCCCCAGGTCAGGGCGGGCAGCTTTATGTGGGCGAAGGCCGTGGTGTCGGTCTCGGTTATGGCCTCTGAGACGATGACCAGCGGACACTTGGCGAGCGCTTCGCGGACACGTCCGGCGTCGGGCATGGAGACGGCCGGATTGGTGGCCATGATCCAGATGGCCTTGACCTGACCCTCGCGCATGGCCTCGAACATCTCGACGGCCTTCAGCCCCGGGGCGCTGGCGATCGTCGGCGACGACCAGAAGCGCTGGGCCTTGGCGCAATCCTCGGCGCTGAAATCCAGATGGGCCGCCAGGGTCGTGGCCATGCCGCCGGTCTCGCGCCCGCCCATGGCGTTGGGCTGGCCGGTGATCGAGAACGGCGCCGCCCCGGGCTTGCCGATCCGGCCCGTCACCAGGTGCGCGTTGATGATCGACAAGCCCTTGGCCACGCCCTGGGCGGACTGGTTGGCGCCCATGGAGAACAGGCTGACGGTCCTGGGCGTCTGGGCGAAAAGGTCGAAGAAGGCGCGCAGGTCCGCTTCGGCGACCCCGCAGTCGGCCGCCACGGCGCTCGGCGATTGGTCCGCCTGGGCGAGCGCGGTCTCGACGGCCTCGTAGCCGCTGACGTGGGCGGCGAGGTAGGCGCGGTCCACGGCGTCCCTGCGCATCAGGTCGGCCAGCAGGCCGTTCCAGAGCCGCACGTCGGTCTGGGGCGCGATGGCCAGATGCACATCGGAGGCTTCGGCGGTGTCGGTGCGCCGCGGATCGATGCAGACCCATCGCTGACCCCTGGCCCGCGCGGCCTCCATGCGCCGCACGAGCACGGGATGGGTCCAGGCGGCGTTGTGGCCGCTGAACACGATCAGGTCCGCCAGCTCGAGGTCTTCGTAGCAGCCGGGGACCAGGTCCGCGCCGAAGGCCTGCTTGTGCGCCATCACCGCGCTGGCCATGCAGAGACGCGAGTTGGTGTCGATATTGCCGCTGCCGATAAAGCCCTTCATCAGCTTGTTGGCGGCGTAGTAGTCCTCGGTCAGCAACTGGCCGGACACGTAGAAGGCCACGCTGTCGGGGCCATGCTTGGCGATGGTCCTGGACAGCGCCGAGGCGATCCGCGCGGACGCTCTGTCCCAGCTGACACGCCGGCCATGGATCTCCGGATGGAGGAGCCGGCCCTCCAGCCCGACGGTCTTGCCCAAGGCCGCGCCCTTCGAACAAAGTCGGCCGAGGTTGGACGGGTGGAGCCCGTCGCCTTCCACCACGATCGAGCGCCCGCCGACGCTGGCGGCGGCCACGCCGCAGCCGACCCCGCAATAGGGGCAGGTGGTCTTCACCAAGGTCGAGCGCGAGCCGTCGGCCATCGCGCCTAGCGTCCCAGATAGATGCGGCCGTCCTCGACGCGCACCGGAACACGCGGCGCGCAACCCTTGCCCGCGTCGGCGCCCAGCGCCTCGCCCGAGGCCAGGTCGATGTTCCAGGCGTGGAGCGGGCAGGTGACGGCGGCGCCATGCACGATGCCCTGGCTCAGCGGGCCGCCCTTGTGGGGGCACTTGTCGCGCAGGGCGAAGACTTCGCCGTCGCCGGTCCTGAAGACGGCGATGTCGCCATTCGGGGTGGCCACGCGTCGCGCGCCTCGGCGCGGGATATCGGTGACGGCGCCGACATCGATCCAGAAGTCTTGGGGAGACGGCATCAGGGTCATGCGTCGGCGAGCTCCATGCTGCGGGCCAGGGGGCTGAACTCGCCGGCGTCGCGGCCGGCCACGCGCTCGGCCCAGGGGTCCACGCGCGAGAAGCGTTGCGAGTAGATGAAGCGGTCGTAGTAGGCCCGGCGGCGCTCGGGATCTTCCATGGCCGAGCGGATGGCCTCCAGGCCCACCCGGTCCATCCACTTGTAGACCCGCTCCAGGTAGAACCCGCCCTCCCGGTACATCTGGGTGGCGGCGCAGATCACCCAGACGGCCTCGTCCTCCGTGGCCACCCGGGTCAGCAGTTGGGTCCCCTGGATATGCAGGCCCGCGGCGCCGCCGATGTGGATCTCGTAGCCGCTGTCGACGCAGATGACCCCGAAGTCCTTGCACGTCGCCTCGGCGCAGTTGCGGGGGCAGCCCGACACCGCGAGCTTGACCTTGGCCGGGGCCCAGGAGCCCCACATGACCTTTTCGAGGCGCACGCCGAGACCCGTGGAGTCCTGCGTGCCGAACCGGCACCATTCGGAGCCGACGCAGGTCTTCACCGTGCGCAGCCCCTTGGCGTAGGCGTGTCCCGAGACCATGCCGGCCGCGTTCAGATCGGCCCAGACGGCGGGCAGGTCATCCTTCTTGACGCCCAGCAGGTCGATGCGCTGGCCGCCGGTGACCTTCACCATCGGGATCTGGAACTTGTCGGCCACGTCGGCGATGGCGCGCAGCTCCGACGGCGAGGTGACGCCGCCCCACATGCGCGGCACCACCGAGTAGGTGCCGTCCTTCTGGATGTTGGCGTGCACCCGCTCGTTGATGAAGCGGCTCTGCTTGTCGTCGACATATTCGCCGGGCCAGGCGCACAGCAGGTAGTAGTTAAGGGCTGGACGGCAGGTCGCGCAGCCGTCGGGCGTCTTCCACTCCAGGGCCTGCATGACCGCCGGCAGCGACTTGAGGCCATCGGCGACAATGCGTTCACGCACCACGGCGTGGCCGTGAGACGAGCACTTGCAGATCGCCTTCGGGCCCGTCTCCTTCTGGAAGCCGTCCCCGAGGGTCAGGGCGAGCAGCTGCTCCACGAGCGGCGTGCAGGAGCCGCACGAGGCCGAGGCCTTGGTGACGGCCCGGACGCTGTCCAGGGTCTGGAGACCCGCATTGATCGCGGTGACGATCTGTCCTTTGCAGACGCCGTTGCAGCCGCAGATTTCCGCCGTGTCGGCCATGGCCGCCACGGCCGAGCTAGGGTCCAGGCCCCGAAGGCCCTCCGTGATCGCCTGGCCGAAGACCAGGGTTTCGCGGATGTCGGAGACGTCCGCGCCCGCGCGCATCAGGTCGAAATACCAGGCGCCGTCGGCCGCGTCGCCGAACATCACCGCGCCCGCCAGCTTGTTGTCCTTGATGACCAAGCGCTTATAGACGCCCCGCCCGGCGTCGCGGAACACCACGTCCTCGCAGCCCTCGCCGCCGGCGAACTGGCCCGCGGAGAAGACGTCGACGCCCGAGACCTTCAAGCGGGTCGACAGGACGCTGCCCTCGTAGGCCGCTTCGCCGTCGGTCAGCACCGTCCCGAGCGCGCGGCACATGTCCCAGATCGGCGCGACAAGGCCATAGGCCACGCCGCGATGCTCGGCGCACTCGCCGATCGCGAAGATATCCGGATCGGAGGTGCGCATCTGGTCGTCGACGACCACGCCGCGCGCGCAGTTCAGGCCCGCGTCCGCGGCCAGCGCGGTGTTGGGCCGGATCCCGACCGCCATGACCAGGATGGAGCAGGGCAGGACCCGCCCGTCCTTCAGCTTCAGGCCGGTGACGCGGCCGTCCTCGCCGAGGATCTCCTCCGACTGGGCGCCAAGCTCGGTCTTCACGCCGCGCGCGCTCAGCGCCTCGGTCAGAAGATAGCCGGCGGCGCTGTCGAGCTGCCGCTCCATCAGGACGTCCATCAGATGGACGACGGTGGCTTTCATGCCGCGACGCGCCAGGCCGTAGGCGGCCTCCAGTCCCAGAAGACCCCCGCCGATCACGACGGCCGCGCCGCCCGCGTCGGCGGCGGCGATCATCTTGTCCACGTCGTCCAAGTCGCGGAAGGTGACCACGCCGTCGAGCTCTCGTCCGGGCAGGGGCAAGCGCACCGGGTCCGAGCCGCAGGCCAGGATCAGCTTGTCATAGGGCGCGGCCGGCGCGCCGTCCGCCTCGACGATCCGGGCTTGGCGGTCGATCCGCGTGACCGTGGCCCCCTGGTGCAGGGTGATTTGGTTGTCGGCGTACCAGGCCGCGTCGTTGATGACGATCTCGTCGAAGCGCTTCTCCCCGGCCAGGACGGGCGAGAGCATGATGCGGTTGTAGTTCACCCGGGGCTCGGCCCCGAAGACGGTGATGTCGTAGCGGTCAGGATCCCGCTTGAGGATTTCCTCGATGGCCCGGCACCCGGCCATGCCGTTGCCGATGACGACCAGCTTTTGCTTGGCGTGTCCCATGCGACGCTCCTTCAAACCCGGATCAGTTCAGGGGGGCGGCCCGAGAGCCTCGGCCAGCGCTCGCGCCATTGGCCCTTGAGCCAGACGAGCGCGCCGAGGGCGACGAGGGCCAGGGCGGCGAAGCCGGCCAGTCCGGCCTGGTAGGAGCCGGTCAACTGCTTGGCCACGCCCAGGGTGGAGGCCAGGTAGAAGCCGCCGACGCCGCCCACCGCGCCGACCAGGCCGGTGATCACGCCGATCTCCGCGCCGAAGCGTTGGGGCGCCAGCTGAAACACCGCCCCGTTCCCGGCTCCCAGCGCCATCATCGACAGCATGATGATGGCCAGGGCGACGCCGGCGTGAGGCTGGTGCAGGCTTGCGAGCAGCAGGCCGGCGCCGGCCAGCGCATAGACCCCCATCAGGGCCCGGGCGCCGCCGACGCGGTCTGCGATCGCGCCCCCGACCGGCCGGACGAGAGAGCCGGCGAACACGCAAGCGGCCGTGAACAGTCCGGCCACGATCGGGTCCAGGCCATATTCGGCGTTGAAGTAGATGGTCAGCGAAGAGGCGAGGCCGGAGAACCCGCCGAACGTCACGCCGTAGAGGAACATCAGCCACCAGGCGTCGCCGCTCTTCAGCACGTCCAGATAAGCGCTCCAGCGCTTGGGCGGCGGCTGGTTCGGGGCGTCCTTGGCCAGGGTCACATAGACCAGGAAGGCCACGGCGAGCGGGATCGTCGCCAGGCCGATTACATTGGTCCAGCCGAACGATCGGGCCAGGGCGGGGGCGAACAGCGCCGCCAGGGCGGTGCCGGAGTTGCCGGCCCCGGCGATGCCGAGCGCCAGGCCCTGATGCTCGGGCGGATACCAGCGCGAGGCCAGGGGCAGGGCGACGGCGAAGGACGCCCCAGCGACGCCCAGCACGACGCCCAGCGCCAGAACGTGGCTGTAGTCATGGACGCCCAGTCTCCAGGCGGTCAGGAGCCCGGCGAGGACGATCAGCTGGCCGATGATCCCGGTGCGCTTGGGGCCGATGTGATCGACCAGCACGCCGTTCACGAGCCGCAAGCCCGCGCCCGCCAGCAGCGGCACGGCGACCATCAGGCCCTTCTGCGCGGGCGACAGCCCAAGGTCCTTGGCGATCGCCACGCCCAGCGGGCCCAGCAGGACCCACACCATGAAGCTGAAGTCGAAATACAGGAACGCGGCGAACAGGGTCGGCGCGTGTCCCAGTTTCAGGAACGAGCGCGGGATCATGGGCGGCCCGCCATGTTCTCGGAGGCCGCGACGACGGCTTTGCGCGCCGCCAAGGTTTCGAACGCCTTTCGATCCCAGACCATCGGACCGCGCCTTCCTGGCCAACAGGCCAAAAAAAAGCGCCCGGCCGGAGGTGGAAACCTCCGCCCGGACGCCATTGTCCAAACCGAGCCGGCATCAACGCCGACAGTGCGCGGGACGCCATTGCCCCGCGAATTCTCGATCAGGAGGACGCATTGCCGGCTGGTGAGCAATCCGTCCCGACCGCGCCGCGGGCCTCAGCGCAAAGATGCTCGAACAATGTGCGATCTGGCGGAGGCCGCGGCGCGAAAATCAGGCAGTCGTGTCTTCCGAGCCGCCCGTATAGCGCCCGATCTCGAAGTCGCAGGCGTAGGCCAGCGGCTTCTCCGGATCAAAGACACGGCCATCGAGGAAGACGTCGGGCGCCATGAGGATAGGGCCGCTGGCGTCCTCAAGCCGCCACGGCTGCGGGTGGGCGCCCTCGCGCTTGCGATCGCCCATGGGGACCGGTTCGCCCAGCGGCTGGATGGCGCTCCTGAAGAGATCGGGTCGATAGACGCTCGTGGCTACGGCCTGGAGATCGATCTCGGGTCCGATCTGCCCCCAGCGAAGCATCTGGCTGAGAAACCACAGGGCGTGGCTGCGCCAGGGAAAGCCCGCCGCATGTCGGTGGAAGACGATATCGGCTTGCGGCCGAGCCTCGTCGCCGCCGTCGGCGGGCGGCGCGAGGGACTGGGCGATCAGCGCCTCAGGCTCGCCGACGAATTCGGGGCGCGCGAGCAGGCGGGCCAGGGCGGGCCGATTGGCCGGCGTATCAGCCCAGGCGGCGGCTCTGGACAGCGCGCGGATCAGGGCTTGCAAGGCTTGCGGATGCGCGTTCGCCCAAGCCTGGGTGACGCCGAGGACCTTGTCGGGGCCCATGGGCCAGATTTCCGAAGCGCGGACGATGATTTCGCCCAGGCCTTCGGCGACGGCGATCGCGTTCCACGGCGCGCCGACGCAGAAGCCGTCGATCTCTCCAGCCCGAAGGCGCTCGGTCATCCGCGGCGGTGGGGCGACCACCAGGCGCAGGTCCCGGTCCGGATCGACGCCGGCGGCGGCCAGCCAGTAGCGAAGCTCGTAGGCGTGCATCGAATAGGCGAAGACGACCGCCAGGGTCAGCGGACGCTCGCCGGCCTCGCGACGGGCCGCGATCACCCTGGCGAGCGGCCGCGCGCTTCGCGGTCGCCGAGCCATCATCTCGGGATCGGCCTCCCACATGGCCTTGATCAATCCGGTGGAAAGCGTGATCGCGCTGCCGTTGAGGTTCAAGGAAAGCGGTACCGTCAGGGGCGTTCGTTCGCCGCCGACGCCCATCGAGGCGGCGAGGGCCATGGGCGCCAACAGGTGGCCGCCCTCCAGCGCGCCGACGGCGATCTTGTCGCGGACATTGGCCCAGGAGGCTTCGCGCGAGAGCTCGACCTCCAGCCCCTCGTCCTCGAAGAATCCGTGCGCCTTGGCGACCGCCAGAGGGGCGCAGTCGTTGAGCGGTATGAAACCAAGGTTCAGCTGGCGGCGATCCGGCTTACTCATGGCCCTTGCCCCTCAAGACGCCGGCGAACGCCAGCAGATCGGCCGCCACGGCGGCCAGCGGTCGGCCGGTGTCCATGGCCAGTTTGCGCAGAAGCCGGTAGGCCGCGTCTTCTTCCAGGCCTCGTTCCTTCATCAGGAGACCCTTGGCGCGATCGACCACCTTGCGGTCGGCCAGGTCGGCCTTGGCCTTTTTGAGATCGGAGCGCAGCTGCTGCATCAGCCCGAAGCGGCTCATCGCCACTTCGAGCACCGATCGGACGCGATTGACCTGCAGGCCGTCGACCACATAGGCCGCCACCCCCGCCTCGACGGCCGCCTCGGCCAGGCCCGGCGCCGACTTGTCGACGAACATCACGATGGGGCGCGGATTGTGGTCGTTGGCGTCGCGCAGAGACTCGAGCGTGTCGCGGTCGGGGCTTTCGCTGGCGATGACAATGACGTCGGGCCCGAAGGCCGCCGCCTCGACCTCGTCAAAGGCCGGCGCGCGAACGACCGTCAGCGGCTTAACACCCGCCAGCCCCTCGGCGACAAGCGCGGCCCGCGCCTCGTCGGGGTCGATGATCAAGACACGCATCGCCCGCTCTCTGCCGTCACCCGAGGGGGCTGTCGCGTGGAAAGCACGCTTGAGCGCCCGAAGAGCGCGCGTCGCCTAATCCGTGGGCGCCGGGTTCGACGCCTCCAGAGCCGCCTTCTCGGACGGGGTGTTGGCGCCGCGCAGGCGCAGCGCAAGCGCGTCGGTGGGGAAGAGCGCTTTCAGACCCAGGATCGAGACCAGCTTTCGGAGGGGAAGGCCGGCGGGGGCGTCCCAGGGCGTCCGGTCGATCGGCGCGAGAAACGGCAGCGGGAAGCCCTCATAGTAGGCCCCCTGGGCTTGGCCCAAGAGCGCGGCCAAATCCTCGGGCAGGATCGTGGGGGCGTCGACCGCGAGCACGAGCATGGCCGACAGCCCTTCGGCTCGCAGGGCTTCGGCGGCGGCGAGCACGCCGCCCGTGGGACCGCCAAGAGGGTCGGGGTCTTCCACGAACGGCAATCCGTAGTCTCCGCCGGACACCAGCACGCGCGCGGCGCCGGCGCCAACCGCAAGCTCGGCGACCCTGTCGATGGCGGGCCGTCCTCCCCAAGCCAGGCGAGCCTTGTCGGTCCCCATCCGGCGGGATCCCCCGCCGGCCAAGATGATCGCGCCCAGAAAGATGTCCTTGCTCCCGTGCATGGCTTCTCCAGCGACTTGGCGGGCGGATGCGGCGACGTCGAGTCCTTTGATCGTGTGAGGATGAAACGCCGTGAGGCGCTCAGAACGCGACAATAGCAGGCAAGCGCCGGAGCTTGGCTGCATGGTTGCTGGGCAAAAACCGTCGTTCGCCGAGTTTGCGCGGCGAAGAGCGGTGTTTTCCGTTGTTCGCTGAAAATCAGCCCGGCTTGTTTCGTGACGACGCGGGGGACAACGAGGTTCCCCGCAGGCCCGAAGGGGCCGCCGGCGGCGATGAAGCCGCCTGGTCGATTGGACAACGACGTCCGGAGAGATCGCTGATCGCGATCCCTCCGGGCGTTTTTTTTTGGCCTTGGGGGATGCAGGCATGAACTTGTTACGACCCGCGCTGCTGTCTGGCGTCGCCGTCCTGGCGCTGGCGGGCGGATCCGCGGCCCGCGCGCAGAGCGCGCCCGAACCAGCCTTGAAAAGCCCCGACGCGGCCGTCGAGGTGACCAGCGAGCCGTTTTCCGAGCCGCCGCCGCCGCCCGCGCCGCCGCCGACGATCAGCGATCAGATCGGCGCGGGAAAGCTGATCCTGGAAGTTCGCGCCCGGTACGAGGGGGTCGACCAGACCCGCACGGCCACCCTGCGTGACCGGGCGGACGCCTTCACGATCCGAACCCGGCTTGGGTGGGAGACGGCCGAATGGAACCGGCTGAGGGGCCTTGTCGAGTTCGAGGACGTCCGACAGGCGGGGGGCGAGCACTACGCGGTCAATGTGCCCGGCGCGAGCACGCCGCCGCTCAATGGGGCGGACAAGGCGCGCTATCCGGTGGTCAACGATCCCGACGTGACCGAACTCAATCGCGCCCAGGTGACCTGGACGCCCAGCGCGGCCTTGCAGGTCACGGCGGGGCGGCAGCGCATCCTGATCGACGACCAGCGGTTCGTGGGCAATGTGGGTTGGCGCCAGGACGAGCAGACCTTCGACGCCGTGCGCGCGGACATGGCCTGGGGCCGCTTCAAGGCGACCTACGCCTATGTCAGCCATGTGAATCGCATTCTGGGCGAACTGCGCGACTGGGACAGTGACAGCCACCTGTTCA
Source organism: Caulobacter segnis (assembly GCF_003243465.1). GTDB lineage: Bacteria > Pseudomonadota > Alphaproteobacteria > Caulobacterales > Caulobacteraceae > Caulobacter > Caulobacter segnis_A. Next base: position 3,809 of record NZ_QFQZ01000038.1, on the reverse strand, counting down.
ACGCCATGTGGTCGCCGTCCGAGGCCCTGCGTCTCGAGGGCTTCGTCTACGCCCTGGACTTCGGCAATTCCGCCATCAACTCATCCATCACCAAGGGCGCCAAGGCGTCGGGCAAGACCTGGCTGGGGCTCTATCAGCTGGCCTACAACGCCACCTGGGCCCGGCAGTCGGACTACCATCACAATACGCCCGACTTCAGCCTCGACTATTTCGGTGCGGATCTGGCCGCGACCTTCGACATCTACACCGCCAAGGTGTCCTACGAGTCGCTGGAGGGAGACGGGACGCGCGGCTTCACGACGCCCCTGGCCACGGTCCACGCCTTCAACGGCTGGTCCGACGCCTTCGTCTCGCCGGGCGGCAACAAGAGCTTCGTCGACGGCCTGGAAGACCTCAACGTCTCGCTGAACGTCAAGCCGCGGTTCCGAGCGACCTATTTCTTCAACACCGATCTGGTCGCCCGCTATCACGACTTCGACGACCAGCGCACCGGCGCGAACCTGGGCCACGAGTGGGACCTGCAGTTCACCGCCGCCATCACGACCAAGCTCTCGGTCCAGCTGAAGTACGCGGATTTCCAGCGGGTGAAGAGCGTCCCGATCGGCACGGCCGCGCCGCCCGCCTCGCGGACCAAGACCTGGCTCACCCTCGAATACAAGTTCTAGCCCCAGGACGCCTGACCATGAGCAAGACCGACACCACCAAGTCCGGCCTGACCCGTCGCCACGCCCTGATGGGCGCCGCGGCCACGGTGGCGGCCGCCAAGGCCGCGTTCCCGGCCGGCGCCCACGCCGCCGGCGCAGGACCCGAGATCGCCAAGGCGCGTCTCGGTTTCATCGCCCTGACCGACAGCTCGCCGGTGATCATCGCCAAGGAGCGAGGCCTTTTCGCCAAGCACGGCCTGCCGGACATCGAAGTCGTCAAGCAGGCCTCCTGGGCGGCGACCCGCGACAACCTGGTCCTGGGATCGGAGCGCGGCGGGATCGATGGCGCGCATATACTGTCGCCGATGCCCTACCTGATGACTACGGGGGCGATCACCAACGGCGCGCCGACGCCGATGTATATCCTGGCCCGCCTCAATACGAACGGGCAGGGGATTTCGGTCGGCAACGACCTGAAGAGCGTCCAGGTCGGTCTCAACAGCGCCGGCGCCAAGCCCAAGTTCATGCAGCTGAAGGCCGCCGGAAACATCGCCAAGGTCGCCATGACCTTCCGCGGCGGGACCCACGACCTTTGGGTTCGCTACTGGCTGGCCGCGGGCGGCATCAACCCAGACGTCGACGTCGCGACGATCGTGATCCCGCCGCCCCAGATGGTGGCCAACATGAAGGCGGGCACGCAGGACGCCTTCTGCGTGGGCGAGCCGTGGAACGGCCAGCTGGTCAATCAGAAGGTCGGCTACACGGCCTGCCTCACGTCGGAACTCTGGATGAACCACCCGGAAAAGGCGCTGGGCATGCGCGCCGCCTGGGTCGACAAGTACCCTCGCGCCGCCGAAGCCATCACCGCCGCCGTGCAGGAAGCGCAGCTTTGGTGCGACAAGGCCTCGAACCTGCCGGCGATGTGCTCGATCGTGTCCGGCCGCCAGTACGTCAACGTGCCGATGGGCGACATCCTGCCTCGCCTGCAGGGGACGGTGGACTATGGGGACGGCCGGAGCCTCAAGAACTCGCCCCACCGAATGAAATTCTGGGCCGACAACGCCAGCTTCCCGTTCAAGTCCCACGACCTCTGGTTCCTGACCGAAGACATCCGCTGGGGCGTGCTGCCCCAGAAGACCAACACCAAGGCGCTGGTCGACAAGGTCAATCGCGCCGACATCTGGCGGGCGGCGGCCAAGACCATCGGCCAGGCCGGTCCCGCGGGCGACAGTCGCGGTGTCGAGCGCTTCTTCGATGGCAAGGTCTTCGATCCGGCCAATCCGGGCGCCTACCTCGCCAGTCAGCCGATCAAGAAGCTGGTGTGAGGCGAGGGCGCGCAATGACCTATCCGAAACCCACCTTCGTGACCGCCACCCCGATCGTCCCCGCGGTTCCCCCGACGCCAGCCAAGCCCCCGGTGCTGTCCGAGCTTGGCCGGCGCGCGAAAGCGGCCGCGGGGGTCGTGATCCCGCCGGTCCTGACCCTGCTGGTCATCCTCGTGGCGTGGCAGGCGATCGTCGGTGACTCCTACGCGGGGCTGCCGTCGCCCAAGCAGGTCTGGCTGGAGTCCAAGGACCTGATCCTTCATCCGTTCTATGACAACGGCGGGGTGGACAAGGGCCTGTTCTGGCACGTCTTCACCAGCCTCAAGCGCGTCGGGATCGGCTTCTCGATCTCGGCGGTGTGCGGGATCCTGCTGGGTGTCTTCGTCGGCTCCAACCGCTGGGCGCACCGGGGGCTGGATCCGATCTTCCAGGTCCTGCGGACGGTTCCGCCGCTCGCCTGGCTGCCGATCTCGCTGGCCGCCTTTCACCAGGCCCAGCCGTCGGCCTTGTTCGTGATCTTCATCACCGCGATCTGGCCGATCATCATCAACACCGCCGTCGGCGTGCGGAACATTCCGAGCGACTATGTCAACGTCGCGCGAGTGTTGCGCCTGTCGCCGGTCGAGTACTTCATCAAGATCCTGCTGCCCGCCACGACGCCGTACATCTTTACAGGGTTGCGCATCGGCGTCGGCATGAGCTGGCTGGCCATCGTCGCCTCGGAAATGCTGCTGGGCGGCGTCGGCATCGGCTTCTTCATCTGGGACCAGTATAACGCCTCGCGCATCGCCGACATCATCGTGGCCCTGGCCTGGGTCGGCATAACGGGCTTTTTCCTCGATCGTCTGGTGGCCCTGCTCGGTCACTTCGTCTCGCGCGGCAACGCCGTCAGCTAGGAGCGCAGCCCATGACCAAGGCCTATCTTTCCATAGAGAACGTCGCCGTCACCTTCGCCAAGGGAGCGGTGCGCACCGAAGTGCTGAGCGGCGTCGACCTGAAGATCGACAAGGGCGAGTTCGTCTCGATCATCGGCCACTCGGGATGCGGCAAGTCCACGCTGCTGAACGTGGTCGCGGGCCTGACGCCGGTGACGACGGGCGCGGTCATCCTGGATCGGCAGGAGGTCAACGCCCCCGGGCCCGATCGCGCCGTCGTTTTCCAGAACCACTCGCTGCTGCCTTGGCTCTCCGTGCGCGAGAACGTCGCCTTGGCGGTGGACAAGGTGTTCGGCGCGACGAAGTCGGCGGCCGAGCGCCGGGAGTGGACGCTACATAACCTGGACTTGGTCAAGATGACCCACGCCCTGGACAAGCGGCCCTCGGAAATCTCCGGCGGCATGAAGCAGCGGGTCGGCATCGCGCGCGCTCTGTCGATGGAGCCCAAGGTGCTGCTTCTGGACGAGCCTTTTGGCGCCCTGGACGCTCTGACCCGCGCGCACCTGCAAGATAGCGTCATGGAGATCCACGCCACCTTGAACAACACGGTCCTGATGATCACCCACGACGTCGACGAGGCCACGCTGCTGTCCGACCGCATCGTGATGATGACCAATGGACCGCGCGCGCGCGTGGGACAGCTGCTGGAGGTTCCGCTTGCGCGCCCTCGCGATCGCTTGGCGATGGCCGAGGACGCCAACTACGTTCACACGCGCGCCGCGGTGATCGAGTTTCTCTATGCTCGACGCGCCGCTTAGGAGGCGCGTGGTATACGGAAGGGGCGGACATCCCGCGCTAAAGCCGTGGCGCGGACCAGGCCAGACGGCCGTCCTGGTGGCGGGGGGCGGGATCGAACCGCCGACCTGTGGGTTATGAATCCACCGCTCTAACCATCTGAGCTACCC
>NZ_QFQZ01000037.1 GCF_003243465.1 Caulobacter segnis | reverse complement strand
AGGCGGAGGCGGCGGCGGTCCCAGCATCGGTTGCGTGGCGCAGGCGGCGAGGCCGAGCACGGCGACGAGACTGAGAAGCGGCTTACGCATGGCGATCCTTCCAAACCGGCACTTTATATCGTTGTCGACCACGTTAGCGCACGACATCCGTCACGTCAGCGGCGACCATTCCTCGGCCGCCGGCAGGGGCGCGAAAATCTCGTCCAACATCACGTCGGTGACATCTTCAAGGCGGGCGGGATTCCAACGCGGGGCGTTGTCCTTGTCGATGATCACCGCCCGCACGCCCTCGATGAAGTCGTGCTTGCGGACGACGCGCGAGCCGATCCGATACTCCATGGCCATGTTGTCGGCGAAGTCGGTCATGGCCGCGCCGCGCTTCAGCTGCTCGAAGGCGACCTTCATCGTCTGGGGCGACTTGGTCTTCATCACCTCCAGCTGAGCCTTGCCCCAATCGCTGGAGTCGAGGGTCAGAAATTCAACGATCTGATCGACGCTCTCGCCGACGAACAGGCGGTTGAGGTCCTGCTCGAAGCCCAGCAGCGAGGCCTTGCCGGCGTCGGCGCGGTACTTGCGCAGGGTCTCTTCGATGCGGCGCGGATCGGCGACGATGGCCTTCTTCAGCCCCTCGACGGCGCCGAACTCCACGAAGTGGGTGGCGACGCCCAGCCGCATGCAGTCCGCGCCCTTGATCCGCGCGCCTGTCAGCGCCAGCCACAGCCCCGCCTTGCCCGGCAGGCGCGGCAGGTACCATCCGCCGCCGACGTCGGGAAACAGGCCGATGCCCGTCTCGGGCATGGCGAACGTGGTGCGCTCGGTGGCGATCCGCACGTGGGCCGGCATCGAAATCCCGACGCCGCCGCCCATCACCACGCCATCCATGATCGCCACCACGGGCGTGTCGTAGGTGAACAGCAGGTGGTTGAGCTGATATTCGGTGTGGAAGAACTTCCGGGCCTCGACGCCATCCTTGGCACCGCTCTCGGCCAGCATGCGGATGTCGCCGCCGGCGCAGAAGCCCCGCTCGCCCGCATGGTCGATCAGGACCATGTAGATCTCGGGATCTTCCTGCCAGTCCAGCAGAGCGCCGATCATCGTCTCGCACATCCCCAGGGTGAGGGCGTGGAGGGCCTTGGGTCGATTGAGCGTGATGCGGCCGACGTTCTTCTCGACGCGGATCAGGACTTCGGGGTCTTCGGTCATGCTTGTCCTAGGCGGGTTCGGCGACGGGCGCGCACGACAGGCGATCGATCTGCCCGTTCGCGAGCCGGAAGATGGCGTCCTGCGGGGTGTCGAGGCGGATCACCTGCTCGCGCGGCAGACCGGCATAGGCGCCGCGCAGCATCCAGCCGGCGATGCCATGACTGACCACGACCAGCCGGCGCTCCGGCTCGGGCGCCTGATCGGCCAGCCAGCCGGAAAGGCGAGCCATGATGTCCTCGTAGGTCTCGCCGCCGGGCGACTTGAAGGCCCATTCGGGATCGCTCAGGAGCGCCGGGTTCTCACTCTTGACCTCGTCGCGCAGGCGGTTCGACCAGTCGCCGACGCTGATCTCCATCAGGCGATCCTCGAACGCGACCGGGAGACCTAGGCGCGCGCCGATGATCTCGGCGGTCTGGCGAGCGCGCCGCAAGGGACTGGCCACGATGCGCCAATCGGCCGGCGGATCGCGACGGATGAGGTCGAGCAGAAGCTCGCCCATCGCCGCCGCCTGGGCCTGCCCCAAAGGCGTCAGGTCCGACTCGGTCTGGCCCTGCATGCGGCCTTCCCGGTTGTGGAAGGTCTGGCCGTGGCGACAGAGATAAATCATCCGACGCTCACTGGCGGAACATCTCGCGGGCGATGATGACGCGCATGATCTCGTTGGTCCCTTCCAGGATCTGGTGCACCCGCAGGTCGCGCACGATGCGCTCCAGCGGATAGTCCTGGAGGTAGCCGTAGCCGCCATGCAGCTGCAAGGCGTCATTGGCCACCTGGAAGCCGGCGTCGGTGGCGAAGCGCTTGGCCATGGCGCACAGCTTGGTCGCCTCGGGGTGGCGGTTGTCCAGCGCGTGGGCCGCGCGGCGGACCATCAGGCGGGCGGCCTCCAGCTCCGTCGCCATGTCGGCCAGCTTGAACTGCAGGGCCTGGAAGTCCTTCAGCGGCCGGCCGAACTGGTTGCGGGTCTCCAGATAGGCCTTGGCGGTGTCGAGCGCGAACTGGGCGCCGCCCAGCGAGCAGGAGGCGATGTTCAGTCGGCCGCCGTCCAGGCCCATCATGGCGAAGCGGAAGCCCTCGCCTTCCTGGCCGATGCGGTTCTCGACCGGCACGCGGCAGTTGTCGAAGTTCACCTGCGCTGTCGGCTGGGCGTTCCAGCCCATCTTGCGCTCATTGGCGCCGAAGCTCAGGCCCGGCGTCCCCTTCTCGACCACGAAGGCCGAGACGCCCTTGGCGCCCTCGCCGCCCGTGCGGGCCATCACGACATAGACGTCCGAGACGCCGCCGCCGGAAATGAACGCCTTGCCGCCGTTCAGGACATAGTGATCGCCGTCCAATCTGGCCGTGGTGCGCATCGCCGCGGCGTCCGAGCCCGAGCCGGGCTCGGTCAGGCAATAGCTGGCGATCAGCGCCATGGAGGTCAGGCGCGGCAGGTAACGGCGGCGCAGATCGTCCGAACCGAACCGGTCGATCATCCACGAGGCCATGTTGTGAATGGTCAAATAAGCGGCAACGGGCACGTCGCCGTAGCTCAGGGCCTCGAAAATGATCGAGGCGTCGAGGCGCGACAGGCCGCTGCCGCCGACATCCTCGTTCACATAGATTCCGGCGAAGCCGAGCTCGGCGGCCTGGCGCAGCACGTCGACCGGGAAGTGCTTCCGCTCGTCCCAGCCGGCGGAATGCGGGGCAAGCTGTCCTTCGGCGAACGCGCGCGCCGCATCCTGGATTGCGACTTGATCATCATTCAGCGCGAAATCCATGCGCGACATCCTCCCGATCGGGGCAGAACAGCCCTCACTTGTTTCCGTCTGACTGCGGCGCCGACGGGCGGCTGTCAATCGCGCGCGCGGCGAGCGTTCCGGACGCCCGGCAGCCATCACGAAGGGTGTGGCCTGAAATCCTCCGTTACACGACTTGAATCGGCAGGAAGGCCACACCCCTTGATAACGATCCGCGTTCGGCCCAAATGGCGATCGTCGAGTCTGACCGTTCTCAACAAGAAAAACTGCATCAACGACTATGCGTTTCGTGAAACTTGCAAAGGCCGCCCTTGCGGCGACCCTGGGCATGACCGCCATCACCGCTTCGGCCCACGCCGCTGACGGCGGCGACATCGCGCGCAGCTATGGCGTCTGGCGCAATCCCAAGAACAGCGTCCATCTCGAGATCAAGGACTGCGGCCCCAGCACCTGCGGCACCGTGGTCTGGGCCAGCCCCAAGGCCGAGGCCGACGCGCGCAAGTCCGGCACGGACACCCTGATCGGCAAGCAGCTTCTGCGTGACTTCGAGGCCCAGAACAACGGCTCCCTGAAGGGCCGCGTCTGGGTCCCGACCCTGAAGGTCACCCTGGTCGGCACCGCCGAGATCGTCGATCCCAAGACCATGCGCGCCAAGGGCTGCGTGATCGGCAACTTCCTGTGCAAGTCGCAGCTGTGGACCCGGATCGACGGTCCGTCGGTGCTGGCCTCGCGCGCCGCCCCCTAAACACCGCGCTCGCGGGTTTTGCTTGATTCAACGCAAGCGCCGCGCGACCCTCTAAGTGTACGATGATCACTTGAGCGTCCGACAGAGACGCCAAGGGTCCAGGCCGCATTACGGCCGGCACGGGAGGAACGAGCATGGACGAAGCGGCGACGCTTCAGAAGACCGCGCGCGGCGCGGCCAGCGAGCATTTCGACGTCATCATCGTGGGGGCCGGCATTTCCGGCGTCGGCGGCGCCTATCACCTGACGCATCAGCGGCCGGGAACGCGCTTCGTCGTGCTGGAGGCGCTGGAGAGCTTCGGCGGCACCTGGCTGACCCACACCTATCCCGGCATCCGCTCGGATAGCGATCTCTACACTTTCGGCTACCGCTTCAAGCCCTGGGTTGGTCCGCCGATCGCCACCGCCGCCGAGATCCTGAACTACATGGGCGAAGTGATCGACGAGAACGACCTGGCCCGCCACATCCGCTATCGGCGCCGGATCACCCACGCCGAGTGGTCCAGCCAGGACAAGCTCTGGACCCTGACCGTCTCCGGCCCCGACGGCGTCGAGACCTACACCACCAACTTCCTCTGGATGTGCCAGGGCTATTACCGGCATTCGGTGGGCTACACGCCCGAATGGCCGGACATGGACCGCTACCAGGGCCGCATCGTCCACCCGCAGACCTGGCCGAAGGACCTCGACCTGAAGGGCAAGAAGGTCGTGGTCATCGGCTCCGGCGCGACCGCCGCCACCCTGGTTCCCAATATCGCCGGCGACTGCGACCACGTCACCCTGCTGCAGCGCTCGCCCACCTACTTCGTGCCCGGCCGCAACGAGAACGAGCTGGCCAACATCTTGCGCCAGCTGGAGATCGACGAAAGCTGGATCCACGAGATCGTCCGCCGCAAGGTGCTGTTCGACCAGCACGAGTTCACCCGCCGCTCGATCGCCGAGGCCGACACCGTGAAGGCCGAGCTGCTCGAAGGCGTGAAGCTGTTCCTCGGCGAGGACTTCGACATCGGGAAGCACTTCACCCCGCGCTATCGCCCCTGGCGCCAGCGGATCGCCTTCGTGCCGGACGGCGACCTTTTCCAGGGCATCGCCTCGGGCAAGGCCTCGGTCGTCACCGACGAGATCGAGCGCTTCACCGAGAAAGGGCTTCTGCTGAAGTCCGGCCAAGCGCTGGAAGCGGACGTCATCATCACCGCCACGGGCTTTGACCTCAGCGTGCTGGGCGACATCGCCTTCGAGATCGACGGCGAGCCGCTCGATTTCGCCGACACCGTCACCTATCGCGGCATGATGTTCACCGGCGTGCCGAACCTCGTCTGGGTGTTCGGCTACTTCCGCGCCAGCTGGACCCTGCGCGCCGACCTGATCGGCGACTTCGTCTGCCGCCTGCTCACGCATATGGAAAAGGCCGGCAAAAGGCAGGTCGAGGTGGCTCTGCGCCCCGAGGACAAGGCCATGAAGATCGGGAGTTGGATCGATCCCGAGGACTTCAACCCCGGCTACCTGATGCGCAACATGCACCTGTTGCCCAAGGCCGGCGACAAGCCCGAATGGCGCCACACCCAGGACTACTGGAGCGAGAAGGAGATCTTCCCGAACATCGACCTGGATGACCCGGCCTTCCGTTATTCGTAGGAGCGCTTAAGGCGCCTGCGAACTTGCCTCGGCGGGCGGCGCGGTCCAAATCAACGGCATGACCACGCCGCCTCTCGCCCCCTACCCGCACACCCGTCTGCGCCGCGTGCGCCAGAGCGACTGGGTCCGCCGCCTCGTCCGCGAGACGGAGGTCCGCCCGTCCGACCTGATCTGGTCGATGGTTGTACATGAGGGCGAAGGGACGATCCCTGTCGCCTCGATGCCGGGCGTCGAGCGCCTGTCGGTGAAGGAGGCCGCCAAGGCCGCCGTCCGCGCCCGCGACCTCGGCATCCCGGCCATCGCCATCTTCCCGCACATCGACGGTTCGCGAAAGGACGCGGCCGGCTCGATCGCCGCCGATCCGGACGGCGTCATCCCCCGCGCCGTGAAGGCGATGAAGGACGCCGCTCCCGAGGTCGGGATCATGTGCGACGTGGCGCTGGACCCCTTCACCGACCACGGCCATGACGGCGTGGTCGAGGGCGGCAAGATCCTCAACGACCCCACCATCGACCGCCTGATCGAACAGGGCCTGATGCAGGCCGAGGCCGGCGCCGACATCCTCGCGCCGTCCGACATGATGGACGGCCGCATCGGCAGGCTGCGCGCCGCGCTGGAGGGCGCGAACCACCAGGACGTGATGATCATGTCCTACGCAGCCAAGTACGCCTCGGCCTTCTACGGCCCCTACCGCGACGCCATCGGCTCGGCCAAGCTCTCCGCCGGCCAGGGCGACAAGAAGACCTACCAGATGGACCCGGCCAATACCGAGGAAGCCATCCGCGAAGTCGCCATGGACATCGCCGAGGGTGCGGACATGGTCATGGTCAAGCCCGGCATGCCCTATCTCGACATCGTCCGCCGCATCGTCGACGAGTTCCGGATGCCGACCTACGCCTTCCAGGTGTCGGGCGAATACGCGATGATCATGGCCGCCGCCCAGAACGGCTGGATCGACAAGGACCGCGCCATCCTGGAGAGCCTGACCGCCTTCAAGCGCGCCGGCGCGGCGGGGATCATCACCTATTTCGCCCCGTGGGCGGCGGAGAAGCTGGGCGCCTATAGCCCGCCATGACCCGCGTCCTCGACATCGTCACCGCCGTCATCCGCGACGAGGCCGGCCTTATGCTGCTGGTCCGCAAGCGCGGAACCTCGACCTTCATGAAACCCGGCGGCAAGCGCGACGCGGGCGAGGACGACCTGACCACCCTGGCCCGCGAGCTTGAGGAAGAGCTGGGCTGTCGTCTGGTCTCCGCCGACCTGCTCGGCCATTTCAGCGCCCCGGCGGCCAACGAGACCGGTTTCACCGTCCAGTCGGCGACCTATCTGACGACGGTTGAAGGCGACATCGCGCCGCGCGCCGAGATCGAGGAGATCGTCTGGATCGATCCAGCCGCGCCAGGCGACCTGCGCCTAGCGCCGCTGCTGGCGGAGCAGGTGCTGCCGGCGCTGCTCGAGAGCGCCTAGCCCTTCGATCCCAAGGCGCTGATCCGCCCCTGGACCATCTCCAGCGCCAGCTCCCGCGCCCGCTCGGGAGGCCGCCCTAGCAGCTCCGAGAGCGTCGGGCCGAACAGGCCCGTCCCGACGGCCAGGATGATGTTCAACAGGATGAAATCGACGATCGCGTCGCGGTCGACGCCGACGTCCTGAGCGACCCGCGTCTGGATGACCTCGTCCACCACGTCGCGGACAAGGGTCATCCGCCGGCTCTCGCCGGTCAGCTCCAGCCAGGCCGCCAGGCGCGCCGCGCCCTTCGCCTCGAAGGCCTCGAACAGGGCCTGGGCGCCGAAGCCGGGGGCCGCGCCGCCGGTGTTGAACCCCGTGATCACCGTGTCGGCCAGGGCGCGGATCATCCGCTCCATCAGCGCCGTCTCGACGCCCGAGATCGAGCCGAAGTGGTGGATGACATTGGCGTGGACGACGCCGGCGGCCTTGGCGACGTCGGCCAGCTTCAGGGCCTGCGGGCCGTGTTCGACCAGGATCGCCTCGGCGGCGGCCAGGATGTTCTCGCGCGCGGCCTCGGGCGAGCGGCGGATACGGGTCGGACGAGGCGCGGACGCTTCTATTGACATTTTTGTCAGTACAACCAAATCTGAGGCTCTAAGGCCGATGTCCAAGCCCTAAACCGGCGGAGCCCAGAACGCCATGACCCACACCGCGACCCAAGCCAAGCACACGCCCGACGACCTTGACGTCACCCCGCGCGACCTCCGGTTCGACCTCGCCTCGGCCCGCCAAGGCCACTGGCTGGGCGGCGACCCGGTCGGCACGGCGGTGTTCAACGCCCTGTCCCTGACCTTCCCGGACGGCGAGCGGATGTTCATGGACGCCGTGAAGGCCTATCGCGATCGCCTGACCGGCAAGCTGGCCGAGGACGCCCGGGGCTTCATGGTCCAGGAGGCGATCCACTCGCGCGAGCACCATCAGCTGAACAGCCTGATCGACCGCGAGCGCTATCCTGTGGCGGAGATCGAGGAGACGATCCGCGGCCGCGTGAAGATGGCGCGCGATCGGGGTCCGATGGCCATGCTGATCTCGACCATCGCGCTGGAGCACTTCACGGCCATGATGGCCGAAATGCACGCGCGCCATCGCGACCTCTTCGCTACGACCGATCCCGAGATCGAGAAGCTGTGGCGCTGGCACGCCATGGAGGAGACCGAGCACAAGGCGGTCGCCTACGACGTCTTCCTGGAGGTGACCAAGGACTGGTCGCCGCTGAAGCGCTACTACGTCCGCTGCCGGGCCATGGCGCTGGTGACGCTCATGTTCACCCGCAACATCAGCCGCTACGCCGCCCGTCTGCTGGAGACCGACGGCTACACGCCCAAGGCGGCGCTGAAGGCGGTGAAGCGCTATGTCTGGCGCGAGCCGGGCATCTTCAGCCGTGGGGCCAAGACCTATTTCGCCTGGTATCGCCCCGGTTTCCATCCCTGGGACCAGGACGACCGCGCGCAGTTCGCCGACTGGAAAGCGGAATTCGACGCGGCCGTCGCCTGAGGCTTGCCGGGTAAAAGGTGGTCGGCTAGGGCTGCGCCGCCGCGCCTCTCAGGTCTGAGCGCCGGCCAACGAGCGCTTCGGCGCTCATCTTGCCGGGGGGCTTTGCGATGCGATTGGGCGCGGTGTCGTCGACGATGATCCTGGGCGGCGCCCTGCTGTCTCTGGCGGCCTGCCAGCCCAAGCCGACGGCCGCGCCGGGCGCCTTGCTGGGCTGGGCCTATCCGCAGGGGCCCAAGGTCAATCTGCCGCCCTATCCCAGCGGCCCGCAACACATCCCCGGCAGCACGGTGACCTATACCGGCGAGGCGCTGAACAAGGGCGCGGGCCCGCCCGACTGGTTTCCCGACAGCCACCCGCCAGCGCCCGAGGTCGTCGCCCAAGGCCGCAAGGGCCTGATGGCCTGCGCCGAATGCCACCAGATCGGCGGCGGCGGCTCGCTGGGCACGCCGAACCTGGCCGGACTGTCGGCGGACTACATCGTCCAGCAGGTGCGCGAATTCCGCGAAGGCCGGCGCGCGTCTTGGCGCGCCAACTGGCCCACGAACCAGGACATGATCAAGGTCGCCAAGACCGTCACCGACGAGGAGCTGGCGGCCGCCGCGGCCTACTACGCCGCCCTGTCCTACAAGCCGCGCGTGCGCGTCGTGGAGGGCGAGACCGCGCCGGCGACCAAGCCGAACTACTATGGCTGGCTGGACCTCGATCCCGGCAAGCCGCCGCAAGCATTGAACGGCCAGGTCATTGAAGTGGCGGAGGACTGGCCGCGCATGCTGCTGGCCGATCCGAACGCGGTGATCGTGGTTCACGCGCCGGTCGGCGCGACGGCGCGGGGCAAGGCCCTGGCGGAAAGCGGCGGCGGCAATGGCCAGCCCTGCGCGGCGTGTCACGGCCCGGGCCTGAAAGGCTCGCCGGTCGCCCCGCCCCTGGCGGGACGGTCGGCGGCGTACATCGCGCGGCAGTTGCTGGACATCAAGACCGGCGCGCGGAGCGGGCCGTCGGTGAGTCAGATGCAGGGGCCGGCGCGGGGGTTGGATGACGAGGAGATCCGGGATCTCGCTGTCTACGCGGCGTTGTTGCGGCCGTAGCTCAATTTTCGATTGAGTTTCATCGTGCGCTCGCCATGCTGCGGTCATGGTCCCGCGCGACGCTTCCATAGCGGTCTACATGATGGCGAACAGGCCCTACGGCACGCTCTATATCGGCGTGACCAGCCTGTTCGAGGCGCGTCTCGTTCAGCATCGAGAGAAGCAGCTTAAGGGCTTCACCCAGAAGTATGGGCTGACGCGGCTCGTCTGGTATGAGACCCACGACGAAATGACATCAGCCATCCATCGCGAAAAGCGGCTGAAGGAATGGCCGAGGCAATGGAAGATCAACCTGATCGAGCGGGACAATCCTCGGTGGGATGACCTCTATGATCAGGTGATGAACTGGACGCCGGTACCGCGTCAGTTCTAACCACCAACCCAACAGCCCCGTCATCCCGCGCTTTATGCGCGGGACCCATGGTTCAGCTTCCACGTGAGGGCGTGAGCTTTCTCCGCACGTGCGACGGACAAATGGGTCCCGCGCATAAAGCGCGGGATGACGGGTTTTGTGTGGGAGGGCTTCTCCCTATCCCGCGATCAAACCAAAGTCCGCCACCTGCCCCATCGCATCACGCACCGCCGCCAGCGTCCGCAGGCGGTTGTCGCGGTGTTCGGGCTCGTTGACGAAGACTCCGTCCAGATAGGCGTCCACCGGACCGCGCAGTTCGGCCAGCTGGGTCATGGCGCCGGTGAAGTCTTCCTTCGCCAGCGTTTCCTTCAGCGGCTTATCGAGCAGGCGCAGGGCGTTGTAGAGCCCCACCTCGGCGTCGCTGTCGGCGGTCGGCGCCTGCATCTCGCCGGTCGGCAGCGGGCCCTTCTTCTCCTCGGCCTTGAGGATGTTGGACGCGCGCTTGTAGCCGGCCAGCAGGTTCTTGCCGTCGTCGGTCTTCAGGAAGCCGTCCAGGGCCTGGACCCGCGCGACGATGCGGGCGAGGTCGTCGTCGCCCAGCGCGAACACTGCGTCGACGAGGTCGTGACGCTTGCCCTGGTCGCGGAGCGTGACCTTGAGGCGGTCGGCGAAGAAGGCGATCAGGTCTTCCTTGCCGAACTGGGCGAGCGACACCCGCAGCCCGTTCTCAAGAACAATCCGGATCACGCCCAGCGCCGCGCGACGCAGGGCGTACGGGTCCTTGGACCCCGTCGGCTTCTCATCGATCGCGAAGAAGCCCACCAGCGTATCCAGCTTGTCCGCCAGCGCCACGGCGATCGCCAGCGGCGCGGTCGGGACGGCGTCGGAGGGGCCTTGCGGCTTGTAGTGGTCCTGGATGGCGGCGGCGATCTCGGGGTCGAGGCCGGCTTCGCGGGCGTAGTAGCCGCCCATCAGGCCCTGCAGTTCCGGGAACTCGCCGACCATGCCCGAGGCCAGGTCCGCCTTGGCCAGACGCGCGGCTTCCTTGGCCTTGGCGACATCGGCGCCGACCAGCGGAGCGATCTCGCCGGCCAGGGCGACGATGCGCTCGACGCGCTGGGCCATGGTGCCCAGCTTGGCGTGGAAGGTCACGCCGTCCAGCTTCTTGAGCCAGGCGTCGAAATTGCCGGCCTTGCGGTCCTCGTCCCAGAAGAAGCGGGCGTCGGACAGGCGCGCCGAAAGCACCTTGGCGTTGCCGGCGGCGATCACCTTGCCGCCGTCGGCGGCTTCGATGTTGGCGATGGTGATGAAGTGCGGGGCCAGACCCGGCTCGCCGGGCTTCTTGACCGCGAAGTACTTCTGGTGCGTGCGCATCGAGGTGCGGATCACCTCGGGCGGCAGGTCCAGGAACGACGGGTCCATGTCGCCCAGCACCGGCGTCGGCCATTCGGCCAGGCCCGCGACTTCGTCGAGCAGGCCCTGGTCCTCGACCATCTCCAGGTGACGCGCGAAGCACAGGGTCTTGCAGCCCTCGAGGATGCGCTGCTTGCGCTCCTCGACGTCCAGCACGACGAAGTGCTTTTCCAGCCCGGCGGCGTATTCGTCGAAGTCCTTGGCGACGAAGGGCTTGGCCTCACCCATGAAGCGGTGGCCTTCGGTGACGTCGCCGCTTTCGATCCCTTCGATCGAGAACGGCACGACCTCGCGGTCCAGCACGCACAGGATGCGCTTCAGCGGCCGCACCCAGCGCAGCTTCTTGTAGCCCCAGATCATCGACTTGGGCCAAGGGAAGCCCCGGACGATGGCCTCGACCATCTCGGCGACGATTTCTGCGGTCGGGCGGCCCTTCTTTTCGATGAAGGCCATGTAGACGCCGTCGCGCTCGACCAGCTGGTCCTGCGTCAGGCCGGTCTTGCGCAGGAAGCCTTCCATGGCCTGCGGCGGCGCGCCGACGCGCGGGCCCTTCAGCTCTTCCTTGCGGTCGGCCTGGGCCAGCGGCAGGCCCTCGGCCACCAGGGTCAGGCGGCGCGGACCGGCGAAGGTCGTCAGGGCCTCGGGCAGGAAGCCGGCGGCGGCCAGGTGCTCGCGCGCCATGCGCTCCAGGTCCTTGGCGGCCTGGGCCTGCATGCGAGCGGGGATCTCTTCCGAGAACAGTTCGAGGAGAAGTTGGGGCATCGTGACTTACGCGGCTTCCTGCTGCTCGACCCAGGCGCTGGCGCACATCTTACAAAGGTCGCGGATGCGGCCGATGTAGCTGGCGCGCTCGGCGACGGCGATCGCGCCGCGGGCGTTCATCAGGTTGAAGAGGTGGCTGGCCTTGAGGACCATGTCGTAGGCGGGCAGCACCAGGGCCTTGCCCTGGTACGAGCGGGCCAGCATCAGCGGCACCTGCTCTTCCATCTGCTCGAACTGCTGCTTGAGCACGGCGACGTCGTAGCCATGGAAGTTGGCTTCCGACTGCTGGCGCTCGTTCTCCAGGAACACCTCGCCATAGGTCGTGGCGCCCAGAACCGAGTCCGGGTCGTTGAACGGCAGGTCATAGACGTTGTCGACGCCGAACACGTACATGGCCAGGCGCTCCAGGCCATAGGTGAGCTCGCCAGCGACGGGCGAGACGTCCAGGCCGCCGACCTGCTGGAAGTAGGTGTATTGCGACACCTCCATGCCGTCGCACCAGACCTCCCAGCCCAGGCCCCAGGCGCCGACGGTCGGGTTCTCCCAATCGTCCTCGACGAAGCGGATGTCGTGGGTGCGCAGATCAAGGCCGATCGCGTCCAGCGAGCCGAGATACAGGTCCTGCATGTTCTCGGGGTTCGGCTTCAGGATGACCTGGTACTGATAGTAGTGCTGCAGGCGGTTGGGGTTCTCGCCATAGCGGCCGTCGCCCGGACGGCGCGAGGGCTGCACATAGGCCGCGTTCCAGGGCTTGGGGCCCAGGGCGCGCAGCACCGTGGCCGGGTGCAGGGTCCCCGCCCCCACCTCGACGTCGTGCGGTTGCAGGATCACGCAACCCTGGCGGCTCCAATAGTCATGGAGCGTCAGGATCAGGCTTTGGAAGGACTTGGGTTTTTCGCGCGACATCAATCGAAGCAGGCCTAGAAAAAAGTCGGCGGACCATAGGGCCCGCCGACCGGTGCTTCAAGCGATGTCCGGCGCGCGCCGGACGAAAGTCCGAGAGCCTAGTTGCCCTTGGGCGTGGTGCGCTTGCCGGCGTTCGACTCCGGCGCGCCGTACTTGGCGCGGTTGGCCGTCGTGTCGGCGACCGGGCCGTTGGAGACGACGTTGGCGTCGCCGGGCTTAAGGGCGGCCTGGGCGTCCGGCGATTGCGAGGACAGCGGCACGACGCCCGAGGCGCTGACACCGGCCGCCGGAGCGGCCATGGCCGAGGGCGAGGCGGCCGGGTCGGCGGCCATGTCGGTGGCGGTCGCAGGCGTCGCCGGGGTCGGGTTGGTCGAGGTGGTGGAGGCGCTCGGGACCTGGGCGCCGGCCGTCTCCGGCGGCGCGGGCGGCGAGACCTGCTCGTTGGCGGCGACGTTCATGGTCGCGGCGACGTCGGTGGCGGCCGGCGCGGAAGCCGCTTGCAGGCCCGGCACGTCCTTGGGCAGCAGGACCTTGTCGACGACGTGCAGCACGCCGTTGGTGGCCATGACGTCGGCTTGGACGATGGTGGCGCCGTCGACCATCGGCGTCGCGCCGCTGCCGTCCAGCATCAGGGGCGAGCCCTCGACGCTTTTGACCTCGCCCTTGGCGCCCTTGATCTTGCTGGAGTCCACCTTGGCGTTGATCAGGTGGTAGGTCAGCACCTTCTGCAGCAGCGGGCCGTTGTCCGGCGCCATCAGCTTGTCCAGTTCGCCGGCCGGCAGGGCCGCGAAGGCCGCGTCGGTCGGGGCGAACAAGGTCAGGTTCTGGTTGCTCTTCAGGACGCTGGTCAGGTTCACCGACGAGACGGCCTTCAAAAAGGTGCTGAACTGGCCCGAAGCCTGGGCGGTCTGGATCAGATCCCCCTTGGCGACGACGGGCGACGCGGCGGCCGGCGCCTGCGCGGCGGGCGCCGGGGCGGCCGTGGTCTGGGCATGAGCCGCGCCGGCCATCAGGGCGATCGCGGCGGCGGCGGTCAGGAGGCGCTTGGTGGTCATGGTCGAGGTCCTTTCGGTTCGAGCGGTTTACGCCCAAGCCTGGGACTCGGTTCCAGGATCACGCCGTCGTGATCACCTTGGCCGTTACTTGAAGAAGAACACCATCGCCGCGCCACAGACGATCAGGCCGAAGCCGACCATCGTCGTCCACTTGATCGGCTCTCCCAGGTAGAAATAGGAAAACAGCGTAAAGACGATCAGGGTGATCGCCTCCTGGCCGGTCTTGAGCTGAGCCGTGGAATACATGCCGCTGCCGAGCCGATTGGCCGGGACCGCCAGCATGTATTCAGGCAAGGCGATCAGCCAGCTTGAAATGATTGCGACCGGCAGGGCCAGGCTTTTGTGCTTCAGATGGCCGTACCAGGCGAAGGTCATGAAGATGTTGGACGCCACCAGCATGAGCCAGGGCGCGATCTTCAGGACGAGAGGCGGCATGCGGGTGGTCTCCAGAGCGGGGCGGTAGGAAGCGCGGCACCCTAGGACAAGTGGGGGCTCGGAGGCCAGCGCCGTCCCGTCCCGCAAAAACGCTATTTTCCGGCGCAACCGAAGCGCTCGACGCCCAAAAATTGGGCGCCGAAGCCAATTCCTTTGCGAAAGCTTTTCAGCGCGCGCCTTCACGGAACCGTCGCCGATAGCGTGGCCAAGCCGGGGAACCGATGCGGCGCGTGAAGCGCGGCGTCGGCGGTGAATGACACCGGGGGCGGTCTCGCTTCCCACAATCAAAGCAGACAAGCCCGCAGGACGGCGGGCCGGAGCAAGGCGGATGAAACTGATCATAGCGGTCGTCAAACCCTTCAAGCTGGACGAGGTGCGCGAAGCGCTCGTCGCCGCCGGCGTCGAAGGCCTGACGGTGTCGGAAGTGAAGGGCTACGGCCGCCAGAAGGGCCAGACCGAGATCTATCGGGGCGCTGAGTACCAGGTAAACTTCGTGCCGAAGGTGAAGCTGGAAGCGGTCGTCGACGACGCGTCCGCCGCCAAGGCGGTCGAGGCCGTCAAGGCCGCCGCCGCGACCGGCAAGATCGGCGACGGCAAGATCTTCGTCGTGAACGTCGAGGAAGCCGTTCGCATCCGCACCGGCGAAACCGGCTCGGCCGCGCTGTAATCGGGAACAAGGGGATACCGAGATGAAACTCACCTTCAAACCGCTGGCGGGGCTTATGCTCGCCGCGACCATCGCGGGGGCTCCGCTGGGGGCGACCGCCTTCGCCCAGGAGGCCGCGCCCGCGCCGGCCGCCGCCACCGCCGCGCCGGCCGAAGCCGCCCCGGCTCCGGCGCCCGCGGCGACGCCCGCTCCCGCCCCGGCCGCCGCGCCCGCCATCGTCGACAAGAACGACAAGGGCGACAACGCGTGGATGCTGACCTCCTCGCTGCTCGTGCTGCTGATGATCCTGCCCGGCCTGGCGCTGTTCTACGGCGGCCTGGTCCGCGCCAAGAACATGCTGTCGGTCATGATGCAGGTCTCGACCGTCGCCCTGATCGGCTTCGTGGCCTGGGTGCTGTGGGGCTACAGCTTCGCCTTCACCGACGGCGGCGGCCTCGACACCTTCGTGGGCGGTTTTGGTCGCCTGTTCCTGAAGGACGTCACCCCCGCCAGCAATGTCGCGACCTTCTCGACCGGCGTGGTGATCCCCGAGTTCACCTTCATCTCGTTCCAGTCGACCTTCGCGGCCATCACGGCGGCCCTGGTGGTCGGTTCGCTGGTCGAGCGCATGAAGTTCGCCGCCATCGTCGCCTTCGCCGTGCTGTGGCCGCTGCTGTCGTACTATCCGATGGCTCACATGGTCTGGTGGTGGCCGGGTCCTGACGCGATCGCCACGGCGCCGACCGCGCCGGTCAAGTCGGGCCTGATCTGGGGCTTCGGCGCCCTGGACTTCGCCGGCGGCACCGTCGTCCACATCAACGCCGGTATCGCCGCCCTTGTCGGCGCCCTGGTCCTGGGCAAGCGCCAAGGCTTCGGCAAGGAGCCGATGCCGCCGCACTCGCTGACCCTGACCCTGGTCGGCGCGGGCCTGCTGTGGGTGGGCTGGTTCGGCTTCAACGCCGGTTCGAACCTGGAGTCGAACGGCTACGCCTCGCTGGCCATGATCAACACCTTCGTCGCCACCGCGGCCGCCGGCCTGTCGTGGATCATCGTCGAGTGGGCCACCCGCGGTAAGCCGTCGGCCCTGGGCCTGGCCTCGGGCATCGTCGCCGGCCTCGTCGCCGTCACCCCGGCCGCCGGCTTCGCCGGACCGATGGGCTCGGTGATCCTGGGCCTGGTCGTCTCGCCGATCTGCATCTTCTTCTGCTCGGTCGTGAAGAACGCCTTCAAGTACGACGACAGCCTGGACGCCTTCGGCATCCACGGCGTCGGCGGCATCGTGGGCGCCATCGCCACCGGCCTGCTGGTCAACCCCGCCTGGGGCGGCGCCGGCGTCGTCGACTACACCAGCTGCGCCAAGGACGGCGACATCTCGACCTGCGACAACGCGGTCTACAGCCTGGGCACCCAAGTGATGGCCCAGCTGAAGGGCGTGGGCGTCACCATCGTCTGGTCGCTGGTCGCCTCGCTGATCGTCTTCTTCGTGATCAAGCTGATCATCGGCCTGAAGGCTTCGCCGGAAGCCGAAGAAGAAGGCCTGGATATCTCGGAACACGGCGAGCGCGCCTACCACAGCTAAGGCTGGGGTAGCGCTTCACCGGAGGGCGAAGGGCGCGGAGAGCAATCTCCGCGCCCTTTTTCGTTGCGACTCGGACCGCCTTGGCCAAGCTGCGCCGGAAAGTGCTCTCGACCGGAGATCGTCATGGACGCCCAACTCTTCCTGCTCTGCGTCCTGACCTTCGTGATTCATCTGATCGGCGCCCTGGCCTATGCGGTGCGGATCGCCGGGGTGCGCACACGGCGGATCGCCATGTCGTTCGCCCTGTTCAATGTGCTGGTGCTGCTGTCGCGCGCCTCGAACGCCTTCCAGGGCCCGTTCCTGTCCAAGCGGATCGAGACCAACCTCGCAGCGGGCACAGGCGGACACCTGCTGACGGACTTCCAGTGGCTGATGGCCAGCGCCAGCCTGGCGGCCCTGGTCGGCGCCTTGGCCATCCCGACCGCCCAGCGCCTGTTCACCCGGGCCGTCGCTCACTTCCAAGTCCACCGCTCGATTCCGAAGCTGCTGATGCACGCCTTCGCCAAGGGCGGCCTCGCCTATGTCCGCGACGCGGTCGCCCTGCCCTCGCCGGCCCATATCCCGGCGCTCAAGCAGAAGATCGACTTCCCGGCGCGGGTGATCGTGCTCAACGTCCTGGCCCAGGCCCTGCTGACGGTGGGGGTCTTCGCCTCGCTCTACGCCGGCTACCTGGATCCGCAATTCCGGGTCACGGCGGTCAGCCTGTCGGCGGCGATCAACGGCGTGGCGACCATCCTGCTGTTCGTGCTGATCGATCCGGCGCTGTCGATCATGACCGACGACGTCATGGACGGCCGGGTCAGCGAGCCCGCCTTCCGCCGAGCCGTCGTCTGGTTCGCGGGCAGTCGCGTGGCCGGTACGATGTTGGCGCAGCTGCTGCTCGTCCCGGCGGCCAGCGGCGTCGTCCTGCTGGCGCGCCTGATATGACGGTTCGCCAGCGCCAGGCGGCGCGCGTCATCCTGTTCGACGAGCGCAACCGTGTGCTGCTGATCCGCTTCTCGATCACGCGCCGAGACGGGACCGTCGTGTTCTGGGCCACGCCGGGCGGCGGGCTCGAGGGCGATGAAGACCCGCTCGACGGCGCGAAACGCGAGTTGATGGAGGAGCTTGGGCTGGACCTGCCGCTGACGGGTCCCATTCACAAGGCCACCGCCGTGTTTGAGCACGAAGGCGCGCTGCTCGAGAACACCGACACTTTCTTCCTGGGCCGCTGCGCCGCCTCCGCGCCGCGACTGGACGGCGTCGACGACGCCGAACGCAAGGCGATGCAGACCCTCCGCTGGTGGGACGCCGACGAGATCGCCGACAGCGCCGAGCCGATATTCCCCGCCGACTTGGCCGAAGTCGTCCGGCGTGTGGCGCGCGCCTAAATCCGCCGCGCGCTGGTGATCGGCACGACGGGATCCAGCATCTGGCCTTCCATGACCGGGTTGGTCGCCTTACCGGGCGTGGGCAGGTTGAGGATCTTGTGGACGATCTCCATGCCCTTGATCACCTGGCCGAAGGCGGCGAAGCCCAGGTTGTCGCCCTCTCCCCCGGGATTGGCGTCCAGGTACGGCGCCTCGCCCACGCAGATGAAGAAGTCGCTGTCGCCCGTGCCCGGCTCCTTGCGGGCCAGCGACACGGTCCCGTCCGCGTGGCGAAGGCCCGTCTGGCTGGTCGGCTCGTGCGCGATCGGCGGCAGCACCTTCTTGGGGTCGCCCTGCAGCCCGCCTTCGATCAGGCCGTAGTCCACAGGGCTCTTGGCCTTGGCCGATCGCCAGAAGCTCGCGCCGTCGTAGCGCTTGTCGTCGACATAGCGCAGGAAGTTGGCCGTGGTCAGCGGGGCCTGCCTGACCTTCAGGGCGATGACGATCGGACCCAAGCTCGTCTCCAGCGCCACCAGCACGTCGCCCGGCCCCGGCACGATCGGCGCGGGCGCCAGGTTCAAGATCTGGGCCGACGCCAGCCCCGGCGCGGCGGCCAGGCCGCCCAGGGCGGTGAGGACGTCACGGCGCTTCATGGCTCTCTCCTAGCTCAGGCGGCAGCGCCGCACCCACCAGTCCGGCCGCACCGCCTCGATGCGCTCGGCCAGGGTTTCGGCCTCGATGTCGCCCGCGCAGAGCGCAAAGCAGGTCGCGCCCGAGCCCGACATCCGGACCAGCAGACTTTCGGCCTGGTCGCGCAGCACGTCCAGCGCCTCGCCGATCAGGGGCTGCAGCGCCACGGCGGGCGCTTCGAGGTCGTTACGGGTGGCGACCGCCAGCCAGGCGGCGGCCTCCTCGGCGGTCTCCAGTTCCGGCGGAACGAACGGCCGAGCGGCCCCTTCAGGATGCACGGCGGCGTCATAGGCGCGATAGACCGCGCCGGTCGGTGAAGGCACGCCTGGATTGACCAGCACCGCGTGCAGGGGCGGCAAGTTCGGGGCTGGGGAAAGCACCTCCCCTCGTCCCTCCGCCATTAGAGCCGTCGCGCGGAGACAGGCCGCGCCATCCGCCCCCAGGCTCGCCGCCAGGGGCTCGAGATCATCGTCGGTGAACCCCGGGGCCAAGGCGTCGCGCAGCAGCTTCAGGGCCGCGCCGGCGTCGCTGGAGCCGCCGCCCAGTCCCGCCGCGATCGGCAGGCGCTTGTCGAGGATCAGGCGATAGGGCGGAACCGGCCCGCCCAGCCTGGCGTGGAACGCCCGCGCCGCACGGAGCACCAGATTGTCGTCCCCCGCCGGAATGCTGGCCCCAAACGGCCCCGTCGTCTCGAACGCGGGCGCGTCGCTGGGCTGGATCATCACCTGATCGCCGACGTCGGCGAACACCATCAGGCTGGAAATCGGGTGATAGCCCTCGGCGTCCGGCCCACCGACATGGAGGAACAGATTGACCTTGGCGGGCGCGAACGCGGAAAGCCGCATGACTCTTCAGAACTCGGTTGAAGGCGAGGCCTTGCGATAGCTCAGTTGTTGGCGGCCGTCGACTTCACGACCGGCGCACCCGCGGGACCCAGGCCATTCTTCAGCTTGGCTTCAGCCTCGGCCTTCTGCTTGTCGTCGGGCTCCAGGCTCAGGACCCGCCGCCACTGGAACACGGCCTCGGTCTTGCGCCCCACCTGCCAATAGGCGTCACCGAGATGCCCGTTGATGTCGGGGTCGCCCGGCTCCAGCTCGACCGCGGCCTCCAGCTTCTGGACGGCGGTCTTGTAGTCGCCCAGCCGGTAATAGGCCCAGCCCAGCGAGTCGAGCATCGCGCCGGACTGCGGCCGCGCATTGACGGCCCTCTGGACCATGGCCAGGGCGTCCTTCAGGTTCTCGCCGCGATCGATCCAGCTGTAGCCCAGGAAGTTCAGCAACTCCGGCTCTTCGGGATTGAGCTTCAGCGCCGTCTTCAGGTCGCGCTCGGCTTCGGGCCAGCGCCCGCCCTGCTCCAGCGACACCGCGCGCAGGTACAGCAGGCGCCAGTCGGGCGAAACGCCCTCGCGGGCGATCAGCGGATCGAGCACGGACACGGCGTCGTTCCATTGGCCGCCCGAGCGCAGCAGGTCGGCCAGCGCCACCTGGGCGTCGCGATCGCCGGGCGCGGCGGCGGCCGCGGCGCGGGCGACTTCCAGCGCCTTGGCCTTGTCGCCCAGGTCATTGAGGGCCCAGGCGGTCTTGGTCTGGGCGGTCACATAGTGGGTCGAGGTCGGCGGCACATGGGCCAGGGCCTCGATCGCGCCCTTGGGATCCTCGTTCTGGTTCATCAGGTCGCCGAGCAGCACCCAGGCCTCGTCACGCGCCGGATCCAGTCTCAGAGCGAGACGCAGATAGGCCTGGGCGAACTGCGCCTGCCGCTCGCCGGCGAAGGTGGCCGCGCAGGCGATCAGGCCTTCAGCCGCGCCTTGGCGGATGGTCGGAAGCGGCGGCGGCGTCCCCTTGGCGGCGGCGCGGGCCCGCGCCCTCATCAGGCCGATGTCGTTAGGGGCGGTGCGCAAGGCGGTGTCGTACAGCGCCACGGCGTCCTCATGCCGCTTGCGACGCTCCAGGAACGCGCCGTAGTCCAGCGTGAAGATGCTGGCGGTCGCGGCGTTCGACGTCAGCGCCTTGTAGTCGGTCTCGGCCTCGTCGTAGCGCTTGGCGCGCTCGAAGATGCGCGCCTGGCCCTGTTGGCCGAAGAACTGCACCAGCTTGTCGTTGCGCAGGGTCGGCTGGACCACAGCGCCATCCTTGTCGCCGGCCAGCGCGGCCGTCCAGGGCGCCAGCAAGGCCGCGGCCTGCTGGTGTGGAAAGCCGGGCGGCGAGGTCGTCAGCAGCGTATTGGCGGTCTTGCCATCGCCCACGGCGATCGCCTCGACCACGCGAGTCAGGACGCTCAGCCGCTTGACCGCCTCGGTCGTATCCGCGCCGGTGGGCGCGACCGCCGCGGCGCGGGTGATGTCGCCGGCCAGCAGCAAGGCGGTGAAGGCCCGCTCGTCGATCACGCCGGAGCCGCTGTCCATCGCGGCCGCGGCGTCGAAATAGGTCGCCGCCTGCTTGGACTGACCATCGCGCAAGGCCGCCTGGCCGGCGAGGAACTGACCGTAAGAGCTGCGGGTGTCGAACAACGGCGACCCCAAGGCGATCGGGCCGCGCATCGTGATTTCGCGGGGCACGCTCGAACAGGCCGCCAGGGCCGCCACGGAAACGCAGGCGAGGAGGACTTTGATACGCGTCATCCCCGCACCCTCCGAGGTTTCGGGGCGGTCCGCAACAAAAAGCCTCCCGGCTTGAACCGGGAGGCTTCCGAGCGCTTCAGGCGCGGCGCTTACATGTTCGGATAGTTCGGACCGCCGCCGCCTTCCGGTGTTGTCCAGACGATGTTCTGCGACGGGTCCTTGATGTCGCAGGTTTTGCAGTGGACGCAGTTCTGGGCGTTGATCTGGAAGCGCGGGTCCTGCCCCTGCTCGTTGTAGAGCACCTCGTAGACGCCGGCCGGGCAGTAGAGGCGCGCCGGCTCGCCGTACTTGGGCAGGTTCACCGCGATCGGGATCGACGGGTCCTTCAGCTTCAGGTGCGCCGGCTGGTCTTCCTCGTGGTTGGTGGCCGACAGGAAGACGCTCGACAGCTTGTCGAAGCTGATCACGCCGTCGGGCTTGGGATAGACGATCGGCTGGTAGTCCTTGGCCAGGCCCGTGGAGGCCGCGTCGGTCTTGTCGTGCGGCAGGGTGCCGAAGAACGAGAAGCCGAACAGGTGGTTGGTCCACATGTCCAGCATGCCGAAGGCGCCGCCCAAAGCGGTGCCGAACTTGCCCAGCAGCGGCTTGGCGTTGCGGACGATCTTGAGTTCCTTGGCCACCCACGACTTTTCGTAGGACGCCTGGTAGGCCGTCAGCTCGTCGCTGGCGCGGCCGGCCTGGACCGCCTCGAACGCGGCCTCGGCGGCCAGCATGCCGGTCTTGACCGCGTTGTGGCTGCCCTTGATGCGCGGCACGTTGACGAAGCCGGCCGAGCAGCCGATCAGCGCCCCGCCCGGGAAGGTCAGCTTCGGCACCGACTGGTAGCCGCCCTCGGTGATGGCCCGCGCGCCATAGGCGATGCGCTTGCCGCCTTCCAGATAGGGCCGCACGGAGGGGTGCTGCTTGAAGCGCTGGAACTCGTCGAACGGCGACAGCCAGGGGTTCTTGTAGTTCAGGTGCACGACGTAGCCGATGGCCACGTAGTTGTCCCCGAAGTGGTACATGAAGCTGCCGCCGCCGGTCTTGTTGTCCAGCGGCCAGCCGGTCGTGTGCTCGGCCAGGCCCGGCTGGTGCTTCTCCGGCGGGACCTGCCACAGCTCCTTGATGCCGATGCCGTACTTCTGCGGCGACTTGCCCTCGTCCAGCTTGAACTTGGCGATCAGCTGCTTGGCCAGCGAGCCGCGCACGCCCTCAGCGATGAAGACGTACTTGCCGTGCAGCTCCATGCCCGGCTGGTAGTCCGGCTTGTGGTGGCCGTCCTTGGCGATGCCGACGACGCCGACGACCACGCCCTTGACCGAGCCGTCGTCGTTCCAGACCAGATCAGAGGCCGCAAAGCCCGGATAGATCTCGACGCCCAGCTCCTCGGCCTTGGTGGCGAGCCAGCGGGTCAGGTTGGCCAGCGAGGCGATATAGCAGCCGTGGTTATGCATGAACGGCGGCATGGCGAACATCGGCAGGGAAAGCTCGCCCTGCGGACCCAAGAGCTTGAAGCGGTCCTTGGTGACCGGCGTCTCAAGCGGCGCGCCCTCTTCCTTCCAGTTCGGGAACAGTTCGGCCAGGCCCTTGGGGTCGATCACCGCGCCCGACAGGATGTGCGCGCCGACTTCCGAGCCCTTTTCCAGCAAGGCCACCGAAATCTCGGTCCCGACCTTGGCGGCCATCTGCTTGAGCCGGATCGCGGCCGAGAGCCCCGCGGGACCGCCGCCGACGATCACGACGTCGTACTCCATCGACTCGCGTTCGAGGTCTTCGCTCATGGGTTCTCCCGGCTGGGCCGACCGGCCCGTCTTATCGCTGTTTGAATCACAGCTTATCCTGACGTGACGCGGAGGCGGTCAAGCGTCCGCCGTAAATTTTCGCTGCGCCGCAGCGTGGATAGGACCTTCTCAACGCTCCGGGGTTCCGAATTCGTCGCCCGCTTTCGCCAAAAGCGCTGACTTTTTCGGTCGTCCCGCTTTATGACGGTGACATGAGCCCCGCCGTCGATCAACGCGCCGTCGAGAGCCTGCTGGCCTTCTGGGCCGATGCGGGCGTCGAGGTCTCGTACGCCGACGCGCCGATCGATCGACTGGCCGAGGGCGCGGCGATGCTTCGGGCCCGGAGCCAGCCGCCGCCGCCTCCGCCGCCCATGCGGCCGAGCCTGGCCGCCGTGCGCGGTCCCGATGTCGCCACGGCGATCGCCGCGGCCAGGGCCGCCGCCGCCGCCTGCCAGGATCTCGACAGCCTGGCCGCCGCCATCGCCGCCTTCGACGGCTGTTCGCTGAAGACGCAGGGCGCCAAGCAGGCGGTGTTTTCGCGGGGCGTCGCCGACGCGCCGCTGATGATCATCGGCGAAGGTCCCGGCGCCGACGAGGACGCGCAAGGCGCGCCGTTCGTTGGCCGCGCGGGCAAGCTGCTGGATCGGATGCTGAAGGCGGCGGGCCTGGAAGGCCGCGCCTTCATCACCAACACCGTCTTTTGGCGTCCGCCCGGCAACCGCACGCCGACCCCGCAGGAGCAGGCCGTCTGCGCCCCCTTCGTCGAACGCGCCATCGCGCTGGTGAAGCCGAAGATGCTTCTGCTGGCCGGCGGCGCTTCGGCCAAGGCGATGCTGAAACGCGACGAGGGCATCCTGACCATGCGCGGCCGCTGGTTCGAGTGGCTGTCCGAGGACAAGGCCACCGAGCTGCCGGCCATGCCGACCCTGCACCCAGCCTTCCTGCTGCGGACCCCGGCCCAGAAAAAGAAGGCGTGGCAAGACCTTCTGACATTAACCGAACGGCTTGATCGCCCCGAGCGGCCCCACTAGAACTCTCGCCGACCAGTTGAACGGGGACGCGCGACTTCGGGGGCGCGCGGATGGCTTTTGCAGCTTTGGACTCGCGCTCTGGCCGTGGTTTCGGCCTTCCTCCTCAGCTTTACGATCGCGCACGCCAGCGCGCTCGAGCCGTTGTCGCAGGACGACGCCCGCGCCTATCGCGCAGCCTTCGCCGCCGTCGATCGCGGTGACTTCGACGCCGCCGAAGCGGCCTTCGCCAACACCCGCGACCGCAGCCTGTCCGGCCGCCTGGCCTTCGCCAAGCTGATGCATCCAACGCTTTATGCGGCGCGCTATGACGAGCTGACCGGCTGGCTGGACCGCTATGCCGACGAAGCGGGCGCGGAGCGGATCTACGCCCTGGCGGTCAAGCGCAAGCCCGCCGGCAAGGCTGTCGCCGCGCCGATGGCGCCGGCCCTATTCGTCGCGGGCGACCGCAAGCCGCCGGCGGCCGACAAGGGCCGCGCCGCCCGCGAGGCCTATTATTCCGGCGACGTCCGCCGGGCCCTGTCCCTGGCGATCGCCAGCGGCGAGCGCTGGATCGCGGGGCTCTCCGCCTATCGGCTCGGCGACGCTGGCCAGGCCCAGAGGTTCTTCCAGCAGGTCGCCGACGATCCGGGCCAGGACGAGTGGATGCGCGCCGCCGGCGCCTTCTGGGCCGCGCGGGCGGCCAGCCAGGCCGGCGGGGAGGACCGCGCCCGCCAGTGGCTGGTCAAGGCCAGCGCCGCGCCCCACACCTTCTACGGCATGATCGCCTCACGGCAGCTGGCCCTGGCGGGCATGGCGACGTCGGATGACCTGGAAGATCCGATCGCGGCCCTGCTGACCCGCGCCGCCTACGCTGGTCCTGACAGCGCCTCTCTGGATCGCCTGCTACGCTCGGATCCGCGCGCCCACCGCGCCGCCGCCCTGGCTCAGATCGGTCGCTGGCGCGAAGCCGGCGAGGAGCTGCGCGCCGGTCTTTCGCTGGCCGAGAGCGAGAACCTGCGCGGCGACTGGACGACGCTGGCCCTGGCGCTCAACGCCAACGCGCCGCTGAACGCGGGCCGCCCGACGCGCCGGGTCGGCGGCGAGGACTATCCCCTCCCCGCCCTGGAGCCGATCGGCGGCTTCACGCTCGACAAGGCCCTGGTCTACGCCCTGGTGCGCCAGGAGAGCCGCTTCGACCCGCTGGCGGTCTCGAACGCCGGGGCCGTGGGCCTGATGCAGGTGATGCCGGTCGCCGCCGCGCGCGCCGCCGGCGACGACAAGCTGCTCGCCGACACCACGCCGTTGTTCGATCCAGCCTTCAATCTGCGGGTCGGCCAGGACTATTTCACCTGGCTGATGGATCGCGGCCTGCAGAGCCCCGACATCCTCCGCGCCGTTGCGGCCTATAACGGCGGACCGGGCACGCTGAACCGCACGCTGCAGCAACTGGGCGCCGACTGCGACAGCCTGCTGCTGATCGAGAGCCTGCCGTTCCAGGAGACCCGCAACTACGTCGAGAAGGTGATGGCCAGCTACTGGACCTACCGCAGGCTGATGGGCGCGGAGAACCGCACGCTCGACGCCGTGGCCAGCGGCGCGCGGCTGGTCGATTTCCGGCTGGACCCCAAGGTGCAGCAGGTCACCTCGATCGGCGAGCTGGTCAGCGCCCTGCCGTAGGGCCGGTCTTGACCTCCGACCTCCTCGGCGAACGCCGGGGCCCAGCTTCTTCCCGAGTCTTTTGAGTGAAGGCGCCCATCCGCTGCGGGAGCCCTCATAGAGCGTCAACGCGATCCGGACCCGGCGTTCGCCGGGGCGGTCCGTTGGACGTTGCTAGTAGACCAGTCGCCGAGCTTTGAGCGCCTTCGCCAGCGCCCGCTCCTCGCCGCTCTGCGCCGGCCAGTCCAGGCGACGAACCAGAACGCCGTGCAGCCGGCGCGCCAGCAGCCCGCCCGGCGCGCCCAGGACAGCCGAAGCTCCGCCGCCGCCCGCGAGATGTTTCTCGACGGGCTCCCGCCAGCCTTCGCGCAAGGCCGGCGCCGCCCGCAGGGTCAGGATCCAGTCGCCGCGCGCCGCCGCCGCGCCCGCCGCCAGGCAAGCCGCCGCGTCGCCCTCGACCGAGACCAGCCGCGCGCCGCTATCCTCGACCAGGGCCTCGACGCCGGGTTCGGCGCGGCCGACCAGGATCACCTCCTTGACCAGTCCATCGACGGCGGCAGGCACCAGCATGGCCATCTGGCCGGCCAGGCCCGGCAGGTCCTCGGAAGCGAGCAGCACGACGGAGATCATGCCCCTGCTTCGCCAGAGGGCGGCTCGGGGTCAAGCGGCAAAGCCAAGCCCTAGCCTAGAAGACATTTAACCTGCCTTCCTGCGCCTCGTGCCCAGGACCCATCGCTCAACCACAGTTGAATTCGAGAGGTGATCTCGGTTGACCAGCTCCTACTAGGCTACACGCGTGAGCTCGCCGCCAGCATGGGTCCTGGGCACAAGGCCCAGGAAGGCGCGATTTTGCTTGGAGTCCGTGTTGCACGCCCCCTACCCGAACAAGTCCATCTGCGACCCGCCCAGCACCGGCCGCTGGAACTGGCTGCAGTCCAGAGGCGTCCACGGCTGGTCCAGGCCGAACTTCTTGACCGCCAGGTGAAAGCGCTGGCGCAGCACCTCCGCCACCGGCCCCTCGCCCGTCATGCGCTCGCCCCAGCCCGAGCGGTAGGTCTCGCCCCGCCGCACCTGACGCACCAGCGACATCACGCGGCGGGCGCGATCGGGGTGATCGGTCTCCAGCCACTCCTCGAACAGCTGGGCGATCTCACGCGGCAGGCGCAGCGCCACATAGCCGGCGCCGCGCGCCCCGGCCTTGGCCGAGGCCTCAAGCACCGCCTCGACCTCGTGGTCGTTGAGACCGGGGATGGCGGGGGCGAACATCACCGTCACCGGCACGCCGGCCTCCGTCAGTCGCCGCACCGCCTCGATCCGCTTGCCGGGCGTCGCCGCGCGCGGCTCCATGCTGCGCGCCAGCTTGCGGTCCAGCGTGGTGATCGAGATCGCCACCCGGGTCAGCTTCCGCTCGGCCAGCCGCGCATAGATATCCAGATCGCGCAGGATCAGCGCCGATTTGGTGATGATCGTGAACGGATGGCTGTAGCGCTCCAGCACCTCGATCACCTGCCGCGTCACGCGCAGTTGCTTTTCGTCGGGCTGGTAGGGGTCGGTGTCGCCGCCGATATGGATGGTCGCCGGCGTGTAGCTGGCCTTGGCCAGCTCCTTCTCCAGCAGCTCGCCAGCGTGCGGCTTGAAGAAGATCTTGCTTTCGAAATCGAGACCTGGCGACAGGCCCAGATAGGCGTGGGCGGGCCGGGCGTAACAGTAGATGCAGCCGTGGCTGCATCCGCGATACGGATTGATCGAGCGATCGAAGCCGACATCAGGGCTCTGGTTGCGGGCGATGATCGTCCGCGACTTCATCGGCTGCAGCTCGGTCTTCAGCTGCCGGGGCTCTTCCTCCTCGCCCCAGCCGTCGTCGAACGCTTCGCGCTCCACGGCTTCGAAGCGCCCGGTGCGGTTGGAGCGCGCGCCGCGTCCCCGGGGGACCGCGCCCTTGATGTTCGTCGCCAGGGCCATGGTGGAATGATGCCACGACAACGGAACATTTCAAGAACATTTGTAGCGCGAACTCACTATGCGTCGCCGTTCAGGCGCCGTGTGGGGTCGTTCTCGCCTCGGCCGTGAGCCGATCCAGGTACAGGCGAATGCTGGCGGCCTCGGCGGCGGTGTTGGCCAGGGCGATGGCGCGGTCGAAGGCCTGGCGCGCCTCGTGGCCACGCCCAGCCTGCAACAGGAAGGCGCCGCGCGCGCCGTGATAGTGGAAATAGCCGTCCAGCCGCGCGCCCAACGGTTCGACCATCGCCAAGGCGGCTTCCGGCCCGCGCACCTTGGCCGTCGCCACGGCGCGGTTCAGGGTCACCACCGGCGATGGCTGCATGATCTCCAGCGCGGCGTAGAGCTGGTCGACGCCCCGCCAGTCGGTGTCCTCGGGCCGAGCGGCGCGCGCATGCAAGGCGGCGATCGCCGCCTGCACCTGGTAGGGGCCCGGGTCGCGCTTGAGCATGGCCTTGTCGATCAGGGCGAGGCCTTCGCCGATCATCTTGCGATTCCAGAGGCTTCGATCCTGATCCTCAAGCAGGATGGCGTTTCCGTCCGCGGAAAAGCGGGCCTCGGCGCGGGCGTGCTGCAGCAACAGCAGCGCGGTCAGTCCCATCATCTCCGGCTCGGCCGGGAACAGCCGCAGCAGCAGGCGCGCCAGCCGGATCGCCTCGTCGCAGAGACCACCCCGCGCCTCCACCGCCCGGCCGCTGGCCGAATAGCCCTCGTTGAAGACCAAGTAGATCATTGTCGCTACGGCGGCGAAGCGCTGCGCCCGCTCGACGGGACCGGGAGCTTCGAACGGCGCGTCGCCGGCGCCGATCCTGGCCTTGGCGCGGGTGATGCGCTGCTCCATCGCCGCCTCGCTGACCAGGAAGGCGCGGGCGATCTCGCGGACTGTGAAGCCCGAGACGATGCGCAGGGCCAGGGCGATCTGCTGGGTGGCCGGCAGGTCGGGATGACAGCAGATGAACAGCAGGCGCAGGACGTCGTCGCGATAGTGCGAACCGTCCAGGCGCTCGGCCGCGTCGGCCTCGGCGTCTTCCAGATCGGAGAGCAGCTCCTCGGGCGGCAGCGGCGCGTTGCGGCTGGTCTTGCGGACGGCGTCGATGGCGGCGTTGCGGCCGACCATGATCAGCCAGGCCGTCGGATCGCGCGGCGGACCGTTCCTGGGCCAGGCCTTCAGCGCCCGCAGGCAGGCGTCCTGAAAGGCCTCCTCGGCCGCGTCCATGTCGCGGAAGTAGCGCAGCAGCGCCGCCATGGCCTGGGGCCGAGCGGCGACGACCGCGCCCTCGATCCAGGCCAGGTCGGTCATGCGGCGACCTCACCGGGATTGAACATCGCGATCGGCCGGATCTCGTACGAGCCGCCGGGATTGGCCTTGCCCAGGTCCTTGGCGATCTGCAGCGCGCCGTCCAGCGAGTCACAGTCGACGACGTAGAAGCCCAGCAGCTGCTCCTTGGTCTCGGCGAACGGACCATCCAAGACGAGCGGCGGATCGCGGTCCTTGCGCAGGGTGGTGGCGGCGGTCGTGGGCATCAGCCGGGCGACGGGACCGAGCTTCCCCTCCCGCGCCAAGCGCTCCTGGACGACGCCGAGCTTCTCCATCACGGCGTCCTCCTCGTCCTTGGACCAGGCGCAGACGACGTCCTCGTAATTGTAGCAGAGTATGGCGTAGAGCATCGCGGTCCTCGTTCCTGCCTAGGACGAGCGACTATGCCCGCTTCCGACAGCCGGCCCAGACTTTTCTAGCCACGCCCTCAAGCGCCGCCGGACCGGCTCGTCATAGAGCTTCAGCACCGCCCAGGCGCCGACGATGATCACAGGGATCGCCACCAGCGAGAAGCCGATCGGATAGCCTTTGCCCCCGATCGCCCGGAAGCCGCGCAGCATCAGCTCCCAGCCCAGCCAGTGCAGCGCGTACAGCGGATAGGAGATCGCGCCCGAGACCCGGCACAGCGCGCCGAGGCGCCCCGCCGGATCGCGCCGCCCCGCCAGCACCATCAGCGGGAAAACCACGCTCACGCAGACGAAATCGTAGAGCCAATTCAAGGGCGTCCACGGGAAACTCAACACAGCCGCCAGCACCACCGCCAGCAGCCAGACTGGCGCGCTCCAGGTCGTGAAAGGGTGGATGCGGTAGCAGCCCCAGCCCAGCAGGAAGGCGAAGATCGTCCGCAGGAAACTGATCACGAAGGTGCCGCGATCCCAGCCCGTCAGCACCCCGCCCATGCCGTGCGCGACATACAGCATGACGGGCAGCAGCAGCACGACCATCAGCACGTGGCCCAGGACACCGAGACGCCGGATCGGGAACCACGCCGCCCCCACGGCCAGCTCGAAGAACAGCGACCAAGCCGGCGGATTCAAAGGAAAAAGCGGTGAGAACCCATCGTCGCTCGTCCACACGCGGGGGATCATCAGCAGGCCCAGGCCCAGCCACCCCGGCACCCGCTCGCGATGCTGGATGATCACCGTCGCGCCGAGCAGCATGGTCAAGGCGATCAGCGGCCACAGCCGGATCAGCCGCTGGCGCATGAAGCCCGGCCAGCCGATCTCGCGCCGGCCATAGGCGTGGGCTAGGACAAAGCCTGAGAGGCAGAAAAAGAAGTCGACGGCGAGATAGCCGTGCGGCACCAGGCCATGGCGGCCGGTCCAGCTGCCGACGTGATAGAGCATCACGCCGAGCGCCGCGACGCCCCTCAGGCCGTCCAGCGCCTCGAACCGCCTTCCCGCCTCGCCCCCGCTCATGTCAGCGCGTGAAGACGCCGACCAGCTCGATGTGCGGCGACCAGACGAACTGGTCGACCGGCAGCACCTTCTCCAGCCGGAAGCCGGCCTCGACCAGGGCGCGTGCGTCCTTGGCGAAGGTGGCCGGATTGCACGAGACGCTGATCACCTTGGGGACCTTCGACTTGGCGATCTCGACCGTCTGCTCGGCCGCGCCCGCACGTGGCGGGTCGATGACCACGACGTCGATCTTGGCCAGCTCGGTGCTCAGCACCGGGCGCCGGACAAGGTCGCGCGCCTCGGCCTGGATGGGCTTGAGGCCCGGCGTGGAGCCGATGGCGGCCTTCAGCGCGCCGATGGCCGGCGCGCTCATCTCGGCGGCGTGGACCGCCCCGATCTCGGCCAGGCGGAAGGTGAAGGTGCCGACACCGCAATAGAGATCGGCCAGACGGCTGGCGCCCTGGGCCTCGGCGACGGCGAAGTCGACCATGGCGCGCTCGGCGGCCGGCACGGCCTGCAGGAAGGCGCCGGGCGGCAAGGCCACCACCGCCGGTCCCAGCTTCACCAGCGGCTGGCGCGCGCCATAGACGGTCTCGCCGGCCATGGTGACGCGGGCGAAGTCGCCCTCGCTGGCGGCCATCGCCGCGCGCATGCGGGCGTCGGCCGACAGCCCGCCGCTCTTGCGCTCGACGCCGGTGACGTCGATGTCGAGCCCGGTGCCCGTCAGCGTCACGTGCAGCGTCGGGGCGGACTTGGGGTGCTCCAGGAACGGCTCGGCCAAGCGCGCCAGGGCCGGCAGGGCGGCGACGAGCCGTGGGTCGGTGACCGGGCATTCGGCGATCGGCACGAGGTTCCAGGAGCGGCGCTCCTTGAAGCCCAGCAGCGCGCCGACGCCCTTCGGTCCCTTGCGGGCGTGCAGAGCAACGCGGCGACGCGAAGCCGGCGGCGCGGCGAAGGTCGGCAGGATCTCGGTCTCGAGCCCTTCCATCGACAGCTGGAGACGGATTTGCTCGCCCTTCCAGGCGCGATAGGGCTCAGACGCCCAGTGCTGCAGGGCGCAGCCGCCGCAGGTCCCAAAGTGGCGGCACGGCGGCGTCACGCGGTCCGGGCTGGGGATGAGGATCTCGGCGACCTCGCCCCGCGCGCCGTCCATCCTGGCCAGCACCCGCTCGCCCGGCAGGGTCAGGGGCACGAAGGCGGCCCCCTTGCCCTCCGCGTTGCGGGAGAGGCCGTCGCCTTGGGCGCCGACCGCGTCGATCGTCAGTTCTCGCATCTGGTATCCATAGGGCGCCAGGGAACCGGCGCGCAGAGGCCGTCCATACCGCGCGGACGACAAGCTGAACACCTCGGTCAGGCGCCGTTCATGTTGACTACGCCATAGCTTGACCAACGAACGGACCGGGCCTCGCCCCTAAATTGACAAGCTCTCTCATGACCATGACCGCCACCAAGAGCAGGACCACCAAGATGAAGACCGTTCTGGGCGTCACCGTCGCCCTCGTCTGCGGCGTTCTCACGCCGACCCTCGCCTCGGCCCAGGCCTATGGCTCGGGTGGGGCCTATGACCAGCGGCCGTACTATGACGAGTGCCAGCGCTCGACGACGCAGCGCGGCGCGGGCGGCGGCCTGGCCGGCGCCGGCATCGGCGCGGCGATCGGCAGCGGCATCGCGGCCAAGGGGGCTCGCACCGAAGGCGCCGTTCTGGGCGGCTTGCTGGGCGCGGTGATCGGGACCAATGTCGGCAAGAACTCCGCCGCCTGCACGCCGGGCCGCGCGCCACCGCCTCCGCCGCCTCCGCCGCCCGTGGCCTATAACGAACCGCCTCCGCCCCCGCCGCCGCCGTCCTCCTATGACGACGCCCGCCGCGACGCCGAACGCGACAGCTATTACGAGCGCAGCTACGAGCGCCACGAAGGCTATCGCGTCGCCGACCGCCCGAAGGCCGACATCAACGGCTGCACCTTGGCCGAAAGCCCGATCTACCTGCCGGACGGCCGCGTCCAGAAGCGCTTCGTGCGCGTCTGTCCGGACGCCAACGGCCGGTACCAAGTGGTCGACTAAGCGACCCGCCATCTTGTGGAAGACGATCGGCCGCTCCCCTTGGGGGGCGGCCGGTTTCGTTTAGCGCTTGACCGCCCAGACCAAGCGCTCGACCTGGCCCTCGCCGCCGGTAATCGGGCTTTCGGCCAAGCCCTTCACGGACCAACCCGCGCCTTCCAGGAAGTCGGTGATTTCGCCCTCGACGCGAGCGATGACCTCGGGATCCTTGACCAGCCCGCCCTTGCCGACATGGTCGCGCCCAGCCTCGAACTGCGGCTTGATCAGCGCCACCAAGTCCGCGCCGGGCGTGGCCAGAGCCAGGGCGGCGGGAAGCGCCTTGGTCAGGGAGATGAAGCTGACGTCGCTGACGACCAACTCCGGCGGCGCGGGAATGCGGTTGGTGTCCAGCGCCCGGGCGTCGACTCCCGACAGGTCCGCCACCCGGTCGTCCGCCTTGAGCTTGGCGTGAAGCTGGTCGCGGCCGACATCGACCGCGAACACCTGGGCCGCGCCGCGCGACAGCAGGACCTCGGTGAAGCCGCCGGTGGAGGCGCCCACGTCGACAGCGATCCGCCCCTGCACGACGATGGGCCACAGGTCCAGCGCATGGACCAGCTTCAGCGCCCCCCGCCCCACCCAGGGATGGGCGGCCTCGGCGAGGATCTCGGCGTCCTCGGCGACGCTTTCGGATGGCTTGGCGACCACCTTGCCCGCCACCATCACCCGCCCCGCCTCGACGGCCGCGCGGGCCTTGGCGCGGCTGTCGAAGACGCCTCGCTCGACGAGCAGCTGATCGATGCGCTTGCGGGCCACGACGCCTCCCCAAAACCGAAGCTGGCCCTGTAGCACGGGGTTGCGGCCCAGGTCTCTTCCAGGCCAACTTAACCGCGATCACCGGCGCGCAAGACGCCGGCCCGTGGGAGACAACCATCCATGCGTTTCAGCCGCCGCGGCCTCCTGGCCGCCTCCGCCGCCATCGCCGCCGCCCCCTCGGCCTTCGCCAAGCCCAAGTCATCCGCCGCCCCCGCTCCGTGGACGCCAGACGCCACCGAACTCGCCGGGCGGGTCAGCCGCAAGGAGGTCAGCGCGGCCGAACTGGTCGAGGCGGCGATCCGGCGGATCGAGACGCTGCAGCCCCAAGTCCAGGCCCTGGTCGCCTCGGACTTCGAGCGCGCGCTGGACAAGGCCAAGGCCGGCAAGCTCTCCGGTCCGTTCGCGGGCGTACCCTTCCTGGTCAAGGACCTGGATCCCTACAGGGGCCTGCCGACCCGCTACGGGACGCGCGTCAGCATGGGCGCCAAGCCGGAGAAGGAGCAGACCGCCTATATCGACGCCTTCGACAAGGCGGGGCTGGTCACCCTGGGCAAGTCGGCGACGCCGGAATACGGCTTCCTGCCGACGACCGAGCCGATGGGCTTCCTGCCGACCCGCAATCCCTGGAACACCCAGCATTCCTCAGGCGGCTCGTCCGGCGGCGCCGCGGCGGCGGTGGCTTCCGGCATGGTCGCCATCGCCCACGCCAGCGACGGCGGCGGCTCGATCCGCATCCCCTCGGCCAATTGCGGCCTCTTTGGCCTGAAGCCCTCGCGCGGCCGGATGATCCCCAACCGGCCCAGCAGCTGGGGCATCGACCTGTCGGTATCCCACGTCCTGACCCACAGCGTCCGCGACTCGGCGGCGATGTTCGCGGCGACCGAGCGGACGGACGCCGGCGCGCCGCTGAAGCCCATCGGCATGATCGGCCAGCCGCTGAAGAAGAAGCTGAGGGTCGGCCTCATGATGAACGGCGGCACGGGCCTGGCGCCCGATCCGGAAGTGCGGACCGCTGTCGAGAACGCCGCCAAGCTGCTCGGCGACCTCGGACACCGGGTCGAGCCCGCCACCCTGCCCGTCGATGGCGCGCAGTTTGGCCAGGACTTCACGGTGCTATGGGCCAGCGGCGCGGCGGAGCTGGTCGCGGGCGTGACGAAGGCCATGGGCCGCAAGCCCGACGCCAGCGTGCTGGAACCGTTCACCCTGGGCATGGCCGAACTGGTCGGCAAGCTCCCCAAGGACGCCCTGCCCGCCGCCATGCAGCGACTGAAGGCCTTCATCGGCGCCTATGACGCCTGGCTGGCGAAGTACGACGTCATCCTGTCGCCGGTGCTGGGCAAGCCGCCCGTCGAGCTCGGCTATGTCGCCGGCTGGGTTCCGTTCGAGGAACTCCAGGCGCGGCTGACGGCCTATGTCGGCTACACTCCGATCCAGAACGTCGCCGGAGCGCCGGCCATGAGCGTGCCGCTGCATTGGACCGCCGACGGCCTGCCGGTCGGCGTCCAGATCGCCGGCCGCGCCGGCGGCGAGGCCACGCTGCTGGCCCTGGCCTACCAGTTGGAAGAGGCCCAGCCCTGGGCGCACAAACGGCCGCCGGTCAGCGCCTAGCCCTGACGACCCGCCGTTCCGGCTCGGCTGGGACGGCGGCTCCTACGCCCCGCGTCCGTGTTCTCGGACGTGATCCAACAAATCGGCGACCAGCCCGAAGTCGATCGCCTCGGGCTTCTTCCAGCGCACGCAGCCGCCGCCGCGATCGACCCCCGCCATGCGCTCCGGGAAGGCGTCCAGCGCCCCGCGGCCGACATAGAGCGCGATGTACTGCTTCTGGCTGTTGAACGAGACCAGCGGCGCCTTGGGGTCGCCGTAGCCCGGCATGCCGAAGGCCATGATTTCGCTGTCGACGCCGAACCGCTCGAGGCAGAGGGCGCGCAGTCGGTCCAGCGCCGGGCGGCGCTCGGGCGGGACCTCCGCCAGGAAGTCATCGACACGCGCCGCCTTTGACTGAACCATCGCCCCCTCCAGCGAGGGGCGGATCACCCCTCCACGAACACCTTTTTCAGTTCGTTCTTCATGATCTTGCCATTGGCGTTGCGCGGCAAGGTCTCGTGCCAGAACACCACCTTCACCGGCACCTTGAAAGCGGCCAGACGATCAGCGACGAAGGCCCGCAGTTCGGCCTCGGAGGCCTCGGCGCCGGGCTTCAGGGTGACGACCGCCGCCGGCTCCTCGCCCAGCGACTTGTGCGGGATGCCGACCAGGGCCGCGTCCATGACCGCCGGGTGGTCGTAGAGGCAGTTCTCGACCTCGATGCAGTAGATGTTCTCGCCGCCCCGGATCAGCATGTCCTTGGCGCGGTCGATGATGAAGCAGAAGCCCTCGGCGTCGAGGCGCGCCAGGTCGCCGGTCCGCACCCAGCCGTCAACGAAGGTCTGGGCGGTGGCCTCCGGCTTGTTCCAGTAGCCGCGCACGACCTGCGGGCCCTTGCACCACAGCTCGCCGACCTCGCCGATCGGCAGCTCACGATACGGCGCCTCGACGGTCATGAT
The DNA here is from genome assembly GCF_003243465.1 of Caulobacter segnis. Taxonomy (GTDB): domain Bacteria; phylum Pseudomonadota; class Alphaproteobacteria; order Caulobacterales; family Caulobacteraceae; genus Caulobacter; species Caulobacter segnis_A. The sequence goes on along the minus strand of NZ_QFQZ01000037.1, from coordinate 8,706 downwards.
CTTGAGGTCCGTGACCGGCACGGCCGGGCCGCAGCTGTCGGGCCGGTTCTCGTAGTCCTCGGCCGAGTTGCTGGTCGCCGTGGCCGAGGTCTCGGTCATGCCCCAGCCGTTGCCGGGCGAGGACTTGGGCCAGATCTCTTTGATCTTGCGCACCAGCTCCGGCGCCGAGGGCGCGCCGCCATAGGCCACGGCTTCGATCGAAGAGAGGTCATACTTGTCGCGGTTCGGGTGCTCGATGATCTGCCAGGCGATGGTCGGCACGCCGCCCATCTGGGTCAGCTTTTCGTCCTGGATCACCTGCATCGCCCGCTCGGCGTCCCACTTGCGCATCATGGCCAGCTTGGCGCCGCCGAACAGCGAGGGGTTCAGCACCGCGAAGCAGCCGGTGGCGTGGAAGAACGGCACCGACAGCAGCGCGCCCTTCTGCGGCGCGCTCGGATCGGGCTGGGGCGGCGCCTCGCCCCGGCGCAGGAAGGCGCGCGCGGACGCGGCGGCGGCGGCGAAGATGTTGCTGTTGATATTGCGGTGGGTGGCGATCGCGCCCTTGGGCTTCCCCGTGGTGCCCGAGGTGTAGAAGATGGTGGCGTCGTCATCGGCCGCCAGCTCGACGGCGGGCAGCGGCTTGGCTTCCAGCGCCGCCCAGTCGTTGGCCCCGCCGATCACCGCCTCCAAATGGACGACATAAGGGTGGCTGATCTCTTCCGGCGAGCGGCTGACATAGACGCGCTGCAGCTCGGGACAGTTGTGAAGGTGCTCGGCCAGCCGCTCGTAGCGCTCGACATCGACGATGGCGACCTTGGCCCCGGAATCGACGAGGCCATACTCCAGCTCGGGGCCCGTCCACCAGGCGTTCAGCGGCGTGACGATCGCGCCGAGGGTCAGGCCCGCATAGAAGGCCACCGGCCATTCGGGCACGTTGCGCATGACGATCGCGACCCGGTCGCCCTTCTGTACGCCGAAGGCCTGGAGTTCGGCGGCCATGTGGGTGACGGCGCGATAGAAGGCCTCGAAGCTGACCCGCTCGTCCTCGTGGACCAGGAAGATCTTCTCGCCGTGCGTGCGCCCCATCAGGAGCGTCTCGCGCAGGGTCGGCGGCGCGTTCTTCCAGACCCTTGTCTTCACGCCGCGGATCTCGACCTCTTCCATCTCGCCCGGCGTGCCCGGCTGGGTGATCAGCGCATAGGCTTGCTGAACCGACATGGCGGGCCACGGAATGGACTTAGCGGCGGCGGCCTGGGTCATGATGCTTACTCCCGGTGTGTCGCGCCTTGTTGAGCGAGCGCGTTTGACGACCAGAGAGCACAGCCGGAAGCCGGATGCAAACGTGCGTTTGACGCTAGGGGATCATTGATAAGTTAGACACCTCGACCCCGACCAGGCGAACAAGATCAGCGTCCTCACGCCGGACCCTCTTGCGCCAGATCGCCGTCAACGCACATGGGCTGTGCGAACCCCTCGCGCTCACGATTCGAGAGTTCCCTGATGCGCCTGTTTCTCACCGGCCTTGTCGCCGCCGCCGGTCTCTCGTTGGCCTTTCCGGGCGCCTGCGCCACGGTCCAGCCCACCGCCGCCCTCGCGGACTCGCCCGACGCCGCGCTGAAGTCCAGGATCGACAGCGTTCTTGACCGCGCGATCGACGATCAGCGCCTCGTCGGCGTCGTGGTTCTGGTCGCCCGCGACGGCAAGCTCGTCTATCACCGCGCCGCCGGCCTGGCGGATCGCGAAGCGAACAGGCCGATGACCGAGGACGCCCTCTTCCGCTTTTCCTCGGTGACAAAGCCGTTCGTCAGCGCCGCCGTGATGCGGTTGGTCGAGCAGGGCAAGATCAAGCTCGACGCGCCCGTCACGACCTACCTGCCGGACTTCAAGCCGAAGCTCGCCGACGGGACGACGCCGGTGATCACCATCCGCCAGTTGCTGACCCACACCGCCGGCCTGACCTACGGTCTGGCCGAGGGCCCGTCGCACCCGTATCACACGCTGGGCGTCTCGGACGGCATCGACCTCTCCGGTCTCAGCCTCGACGAGAACGTCCGCCGGATCGGAGAGGCGCCGCTGGCTTTCGCGCCGGGCTCGCGCTGGCGCTACTCGGTCGCCATCGACGTGCTCGGCGAGGTGATCGAGAAGGCGACCGGCCGATCGCTGCCCGACGTCGTGGCCGAGACCGTGACCCGGCCGCTCGGCCTGAAGGACACCGGCTTCGTCGCCACGGCCCCTGCCCGCCTGGCCACGCCCTACGCCAACGCCCAGCCCGCGCCGACGCGGATGACGGACAACCAGGACGTCCCGATCGGCCCGACCTCCGTCCGCTTCGCCCCCAGCCGCGCCCTGAGCGCCAAGGAGTTCCCGTCCGGCGGCGCGGGCATGGTCGGCTCGGCCGGCGATGTCCTGAAACTGCTCGAGACGATCCGCCAAGGCGGCGCGCCGATCCTGAAAGCCGCCACGGTCAGCGAGATGACCAGGGACCAGGTCGGCCCGCAGGCGGCGACGCAGGGGCCCGGCTGGGGCTTCGGCTATGGCTGGGCGGTGCTTGACGCCCCGGCGGTCGCCAACACCCCGCAAGGCGTCGGCACGCTCGCCTGGGGCGGCGTCTATGGCCACAACTGGTTCGTCGATCGGAAGAACGGCCTGACCGTGGTGCTGCTGTCCAACACGGCGTTCGAGGGAATGAACGGCCAGGTGACGCGCGAGCTGCGCGACGCGGTCTACGCCAAATAAGGAAAGGGCGGCGCTCTCGTTGAGACGCCGCCCTCCCATTCTCGTCCCGTGAAGACCTAACCCACCGACTCCAGCCGGCTGAGCGCCGCTTCCAGCTTGGCCTTGGCGGCTTCGGCTTCGGCGAGGCGTTCGCGGTTTTCCTCGACGACCTCTTCCTTGGCGCGGGCCAGGAAGTCGGGGTTGCCCAGCTTCTTGCCCACCTTCTCGATCTCGCCGACGTGGCCAGCGATTTCCTTGGTCAGGCGCGCCTTCTCGGCGGCTAGGTCGATGAACTCGGCTATGGCCAGGGCGCCGGTGGCCTCGCCCATCACAATCGGAACCGAGCCAGCCGGCGCGGCGTCCGCTTCACGGGCGCTGTCGAGGCGCGCCAGGGTCAGCAGCAGGTCGCGGTGACGGGCCAGGCGGGCCTTGGTCTCGGGACCGGCGCCGACGACGGTCAGAGCGGGCTTGGCCGACGGCGGCACGTTCATCTCGGCGCGGATCGAGCGGATCTCGCCGACGGTCTCGACCAGCCAGCCGATCTCGGCCTCGGCCTCGGCGTCGATCCAGTCGGCGGGCAGGTCCGGCCATTGAGCCGAGATCAGCATGCTGTCGCGAGCCGGACCGAACTCGGCCGTCTTCTCCCACAGCTCCTCGGTGATGAACGGCATCACCGGGTGCAAGAGCTTGAGGATCACATCCAGCGCCCAGGCGGCCGTGGCGCGGGTCTCGGCCTTGGCCGCCGCGTCATCGCCGTTCAGGATCGGCTTGGCCAGCTCCAGGTACCAGTCGCAGAAGACGTTCCAGACGAAGCGGTACAGAGCGCCGGCCGCCTCGTCGAACGACGGGGCTTCCAGGGCCTTGGTCACCTCGGCCACGGTCTTGACCGTCTCGCCGCGGATCCACTTGTTGATCGGCTGCTGGACGGTGGCCGGATCGAAGCCCTCGACGCGGACGCACTCGTTCATCTGGGCGAAGCGCGAGGCGTTCCACAGCTTGGTGCCGAAATTGCGATAGCCCTCGATGCGCTGCTTGGAGAGCTTGATGTCGCGCGCCTGGCCCGACATCGCCGTCAGGGTGAAGCGCACCGCGTCGCAGCCCAGCTCGTCGATCAGGATCAGCGGATCCATCACGTTGCCCTTGGACTTGCTCATCTTGGCGCCCTTCTCGTCACGGACGAGGGCGTTGATGAACACCTGCTTGAACGGGGCTTCACCCATGAAGTGGATGCCCATCATCATCATCCGGGCGACCCAGAAGAAGATGATGTCGAAGCCCGTCACCAGGGTGCTGGTCGGGTAGAACTTGGCCAGATCCGCGGTCTTTTCCGGCCAGCCCAGGGTCGAGAACGGCCACAGGGCCGAGCTGAACCAGGTGTCGAGGACGTCCTCGTCCTGGGTGAGGACGACGTTCTCGCCGAACTGGGCCTTGGCGGCGGCGTAGGCGGCTTCCTCGGTCTCCTCGACGAAGATCGAGCCTTCCGGACCAAACCACGCCGGGATGCGGTGACCCCACCAGAGCTGGCGCGAGACGCACCAGGGCTCGATGTTGCGCAGCCATTCGAAATAGGTCTTCTCCCAGTGCTTGGGCTCGAAGACCGTCTCGCCGCTCTCGACGGCCTTCAGCGCGGGCTGGGCCAGGGTCTTGGCGTCGACATACCACTGGTCGGTCAGGAAGGGCTCGATGACCACGCCCGAACGGTCGCCGTGCGGGACCATGTGCTTGGTCTTCTCGATCTCCTTCAGCCAGCCCTCTTCCTCAGCGCGGGCGACGATCGCCTTGCGCGCGACGAAGCGGTCCATGCCCTGGTACTCGGCCGGAACGTTCTCGTTCAGCTTGGCGTCGACCGTCAGGATGTTGATCGCTTCCAGACCGGCGCGCTTGCCGACGCCGAAGTCGTTGAAGTCGTGGGCCGGGGTGATCTTCACCGCGCCCGAGCCCTTGGTCGGGTCGGCGTAGTCGTCGGCGACGATCGGGATGCGGCGGCCGACGATCGGCAGGGTCACGAACTTGCCGACCAGGCCCTTATAGCGCTCGTCATCGGGATGGACCGCGACGCCGGTGTCGCCCAGCATCGTCTCCGGCCGCGTGGTCGCCACCACGATGTAGTCGCGGGTCTCGAAATCGGTCGGCTTGCCGTCCTCGTCGAAGGCGATCGGGTGCTGGTAGGTGACGCCGTCGGCCAGCGGATAGGCGAAGTGCCAATAGGCGCCGTCGACCTCCTTCTGCTCGACCTCGAGGTCGGAGATGGCGGTCTGGAACTGCGGGTCCCAGTTGACGAGGCGCTTGTCGCGATAGAGCAGGTTCTGCTTGTAGAGCTGGACGAACACCTTGCGGACGGCCGCCGACAGACCCTCGTCAAGGGTGAAGCGCTCGCGCGACCAGTCGCAGCTGGCGCCCAGGCGGCGCAGCTGGTTGGTGATGGCCCCGCCGCTTTCGGCCTTCCATTCCCAGACCTTGGCGACGAAGGCGTCGCGGCCCATGTCGCGGCGGCCGATATTGCCCTGGGCGGCCAGTTGGCGCTCGACGACCATCTGAGTGGCGATGCCCGCGTGGTCGGTGCCCGGCAGCCACAGGGCGGCCTTGCCGCGCATCCGGTGGAAGCGGGTCAGCACGTCCTGCAGCGTGTTGTTCAGCGCGTGACCGATGTGAAGGCTGCCCGTCACGTTCGGCGGCGGGATCACGATGACGAACGGCTCGGCGTTCGGATCCTCAGCAGGCTTGAAGGCCCCGGAGGCCTCCCAGGCGGCGTACAGGCGGGGTTCGACGGATTTGGGATCGAAGGTCTTTTCGAGCATGGCGGTGCGGATATGCCATCTGCGGCCCGCGCGGGGAACCTGCGGGGCCTGGATTTGTGGGGTAATTCGCAACGAAAAAGGCGGCCGCCGCGGCGGCCGCCTCGTTTTTCGCGAGAGTCGAAGCGGGGTTAGCGACCGCGAGCGATGCGCTGTACCTCTTCCTCGACCTTGGTCTCGACGATGCGCGGCAGGTTCTGGTCCAGCCATTCCTTGAGCAGCGGGCGCAGCAGCTCGCGAACGACATCCTCCAGCGTGCGACCGTCCTTGGGCATCAGCAGGGCCGAGCTCAGGCTGCCGAACGCCGAGGCCGCGGCCGAGGCGGCCGTCGCGCCAACCAGGGTATCGGCCACTTCGTCGCGATCGAAGCTGGGGGCGATCGGCGGCGGCGGCGCGGGTTCCGGCTCCGGCTCGGGCGGCGGCGGAGAATAGACGTCGATATCGCCAACGGTCTCGAGAGGCGGCTCGACTTCGAATTCCGGCTCGATCGGGTCGGTCAGCTCCAGCACGTCTTCGCCATCGCCGCCGAAATCCGGCTCCGGCTCGAGCAGCGGTTCCGGTTCGACGACGGGCGCCTCCTCGGCCGCAGGCTCCGCCGGCGCGTCATCTTCGGAGATGATGCGTCGGATGGAGGCGAGGATCTCCTCCATCGTCGGTTCTTGGGAGCTCTGATCGGACATGTTTGGGCCGTCGTAAGGAATACGAATCTCTACACGCCTGACGGCGCGTCAGTTCGCGATGGTGCAGACTTGGACAGCTTAAGCAAGCTTAAGCATAACCCGTGGGCGGAAACGACGCGGGACGCGACGCTTACTTCGCCGCGCTGCTCCCCTTGGGCGACGGCGCGCCGACCTTGTCGACAGCCTGCACGACGGGCTCCCACGGAACCCAGCCGACGCTGTGCGTGACGCGGCTGTAGGACACCTTGGGATCGTAGGCGGTCGTGTTGGCCGCCAGCTTGGTGACGCCCAGCTGACCCATGGCCTGCAGCACCGCGGCGCTGGCGACATATTCGTCGCGACGGGCGCCGACCAGCGCCAGCTCGGCGTTGGACAGTTCCAGCTGGGCGTTGAGGACGTCCAGGGTCGTGCGCAGGCCCACCTGCTGCTCCTGACGCACGCCTTCGAACGCGATCCGCGTGGCCCGCACCTGCTCCTCGTTGGAGACCAGGTTGGCGCGCGAGGCCAGCAGGTTGCTCCAGGCGTTCGAGACCTGCTGGATCGCCGTGCGCTTGGCGCTGTCGGTGGCGCTGCGGGCGGCGTTCTCGCGCTCGGACGCGGCGCGCACCTGCGAGGTCGTCAGGCCGCCGGTGAAGATCGGGATCGAGGCGGTGATCGCGCCCGACAGGGTGCGGTCGTAGTCGTCGAACTGGCTGCCAACGCCGGCGCGCCGGTCGGCGGCGTAGCCCAGCGAGGCGCGGGCCGAGACGGTCGGGCGATAGCCGGCCTTGGCCACGGCGACACGGGCGGCGGCGGCTTCCTCGGCGTAGCGGGCCGAGGTCACGCTGGGATTGGTGGTCTGCGCGGCTTCGAAGGCCTGGTCCACCGACGTCGGCAGCAGGCTGGCGAGGCTGGGCTCCGGCGCGAGCTCGCCCGGCGTCTGCCCGACCAGGGCGGCGTAGGACGAGCGGCTGATTTCCAGCTGGGCCTGGGCCGAGGACAGGCCGGCCTTGGCGGCGGCCAGGCGAGCCTGCGACTGGGCCACGTCGGTGCGGGTGATCTCGCCCACGTCGAAGCGGGCGTTGGATTCGTCCAGCTGGCGCTGCAGGACGGCGACGTTTTCCTTGGCGATGCGCAGGCGTTCCTGGTCGCGGCGCACGTCGACATAGGCCTGGACGACGTTGATCAGCACGCTTTGCTCGACCGAGCGCAGGTTCTCCCGCGCCGACAGCACGTCGGCCTCGGCGGCGCTCAGGTTGGCGCTGGCGCGCCCACCCGTATAGAGCGGCTGGCTGACCGACACGGTCGCGGCGCTGCCCGAGGCCTTCACGTCGGCGCCCGTGTGCGGCGAGGTGTTCGAGCCGGTGACGTCCAGTTCGCCGCCGATCGTCGGACGGAAGCCGGTCTTGGCCTGGACCACGCCCTCGTCGACGACCCGCGTGCTGGCCCGCTGCTGCTGCAGCGTCGGGTTGGTCTGGTAGGCCAGGGCGATGGCGTCGGCCAGGGTTTCGGCTTGAGCGGCGGTGAAAACGCCCGCCATCAGGCCGGCGCTGCAAGCGGCGGCCAGCAATCCGGCCCGTCGACGGTTCGACATCTAGGTTCTATCCCCAATCACGCGAAGCTCGCGTACCACACTATGAGGCGTGTAAGTCGGACCGCCTGCCGTCGCCAGTTAAGCTTTTTTCACGCAGACGTTGCGGCGCCCGGCCGCGACGCCCCGATCAGAAGCTGAAGCCGGCCTCGACCTCGAACCCAGCCAGAATCGGCGGCGAGGCGTCGAAGGCCTGGCGACGACCGACACCGTCCTCGGCGCGCACATAGATGACGGCGCGGCCGACCGGGCCGGTGCGCTCGACAACGCCCAGGCGACCGCCGATCGCCAGCGCGTCCTGCCAGGCCTTCGGCGCGACCGAAACGGCGCCTTCGCAGACGATGACGTCATAGCCGGCGCCCGGCGCGGCCTTCAGGTCGTCGCCGTCGACGCGCGTCACCGACAGGCCCATGGTCTCCAGCACGGCCGCGGCGTAGGGCGCGGCGATGGCCAGGGCCTTCTCGCCCTCGCGGGGCTTCAGATTCTGCAGCAGCTTGCCGACCTCGCGGGGACGCAGCAGCCAGCGGCCCGGCGCATATTCGATGTCGACGTCGGCATAGGCCAGATAGGCCTTCGCGGCGGGGACCAGCGTCTCGCGCGCCACCACGCGCAGCGCGTCCTGCAGCGGCAGGTCGGTGACGTCGGCGGTGCGAATCTGGCTCTCGACCATGTTCAGCCGCGCGGCGGCGAAGTCGGTGCTCATGGAATCCCTCGAAGGACTGGACTTTCGAGCAGGCTTATAGGTCCGCCGATCGTCAGAACGCAATGCGATCGCGCGGCGCAGGCGGGGTTTAAAGCGCGCGCCCAAGTCGTCACTCGCCAAGGACGCGACCTTTGGCGCCCCGGCTGAACGAAACCGTCCGGTCCAAACCAAATCGTGCAGGAAAGAAGAGATGGCTCCGCGGGTAGGATTCGAACCTACGACCAGCCGGTTAACAGCCGGCTGCTCTACCACTGAGCTACC
>NZ_QFQZ01000137.1 GCF_003243465.1 Caulobacter segnis | reverse complement strand
CCCCGGCCGCGTTCGCCGCCGCTTGGACGCAGCGAGAGGCGTCAGCTCCAGCCCAGGAGGTTGGGCGCCACCCAGGCGCACCTTGTGATCTCCAGAGAGACGAGTGATTGTTTGATCCTCTTGGGAGCACGGCTAGTCGGCGGGATGGCTCGACATGATCTTCGCGCTGATCATGGCGGTCGCGAACGCTGAGGCGCCGGCTCCGCAGACCTGCCTCGGCCAATTGGGCCGCGTTCTTTCGGTCGCGACGTTCAGCGGATCGCTGGACTGCGCTCACGACAAGCTTTCGGCGGTCCTTAAAAGAAGAGTCCGCGCCGGCGCGCATCGGTTCGACGTCTATGACTATCGCTACCAGCTCGCGCCGGTCTGTGCTGGTTGCGCGCCGCGCGGCGGACAGCGCGTGATCTTTCTGAGGGATGGAAAGTACTTCGGGCAGTACACGCCGTATAGCGTCGAGGTCCGGGTGGCTGGCGGCGAGATGCGCCTCACGCCAATCCCTGACAGCGGCGGCGCGATGCAGCCAGTCACCGTGCGGTTCAGGCCGTCTGGCCCTCCGAAGGCGATCTTGGTCAACGGCGAGGCGCTCGAGCTATTCCAATAAGCAGGTTCTCCAGCGTTCATGGATGACATGCTGCGGATGTTCGCGCCTATGATCCGTCCATGAGAAAGTTCGGCGCAGCCTGCGTCTTCGTTCTGTCGATCATCGCCGCGCCTGGGGCGCAGGCGTTTTGCGCCTACAAGGGCGTGCTCGACGCCAAGACCTCCGTCGCTCAGGAGTTCAGCGACGCCCAACTGGTCGTGAGGGCCAGGGTGCTATCGGCCAGCGACCATCTTTCGGACGAAGACGAATCCTGGACCGAGTATCGGCTTGAGGTGCTGCGCGCCTACAAGGGGCGCCCACCCGCGTCCCTTCGCTTTTTCACCTTCCGCAACAGCGGCGGGTTCTACCTTGATCTGCCGGGCCTGGCGCTGCCCGCCGCTCATGACATCGGCGGCGAATACCTGCTTTTCCTGAACCCCGCCGAAGACCCGGATGCGGTCGCCGAAGGATGGCCCGTCGCCGCCAAGGGCAGCTACGTGGTCAACTATAGCTGCGGCGTTTCAGCGCCTTGGCGGGAGGTAAGTCCGGCGTCTCGCAAGCAGCTGCTGAAGCTGTCGGGCCAGGTCCGTTAAGCGGCGTCGTCGCCTCTTCTCCCCGGATAAGGAGCCATCCTTACATCTCACGGCGAGACGATCGCGGGGCCGGGCGGGTTGCTCAAGGACCGCCCGCAGGGCGGCCGCGCGGCGGCGGCGCGGAGCGCCGTCCTTGACCAACCCGCCCGGCCCCGCACGCTCCAGCCTCCAAGAGATGTAAGGTTGGCTCCGACCTGGGGAGGTCGGGCGTGTTGAATCCTCTCCCAGAGGGAGAGGGCGGGGCCCGCCGCGCAGCGGTGGGAGGGTGAGGGGTTACTCGACCGTTGGCGACTGAATCGGGCATCGTCCTCCAAACGGAGGAGAGCCGTGATAAAGGCCTCGCATCGAAAGCAGCATTTCGTCGCCAAGAGCTATCTAAAAGCGTGGACGGATCCGAACACTCCCGAGAATCACGAGCCCTATGTTTGGTCCTTTCCAGTTGAGGGCGGGGCGCCAACAAACCGGCCACCCGTAAAGCTGCTTTGGGAACCGGAGATGTACACCCGCTTCGGCGAAGGCGGCGAGCGCGACCTTGGGATCGAAATGGCCTTACAGCGCCTGGAAACAGCCTTTGGCGTTGCCCGGAAAAACTATGTCGAAAAGCGCGCCAAGCTTCCGCCTCGAGAACTGGCGGTATTTATGGCCTTCGTCGCGGCCCAAAAGTTCCGTACCCCCGCCGCGCGTGAACACATGCGGGCGACCTGGGAGCCGGTCATCGATCGGATCGACCAGATGAAGCGGGGGCTCGATAAAATGACCCCGGAGCAGCGCAAGCGGGCCGCCAGCGTTCGAAGCATCTCTAGCGGCCCTTCAATGTCCGAAGACCAGGTCAGGAAACTCGCCGAGCAGCCGCTCCAAAAGCTGCTGCTCCCGACGGTCAAATCGCTTGTCCCGCATCTAACTCGCTTCAGCGCAGCGTTTCTGACGACGACCGACGAGACGGGATTCATAACCTCTGACGACCCGTGTGTTTGGTTTGATCCCGCGGCCCATCAAAGGCCGCCTATGCATCGCGCTCCGGCGCTTATGTATAAGACCCTGGAGATCACACTCCCGATAAGCCCAGACTGTCTGCTCCTCCTGAACAAGAAGGGGGTGGAGGGCTACTTTGAAATCCCACTTGCCGACGTTGATGAGATAAATCGCCGGACGCGGGCTTTCGCTGACAAAGTCTTCATAAGCCGGTCAGCGGAGGCAAAGCCGTTCTGGTATGAGCGGGGCGAGGCACCTAGTGAAGACGAGCTAGGGCCATCAATCCTGGGGTGAGCCGTAGCCGATCGTGCAGAGTGGCAGTAATGCCCACTCCATCTTGGAACTCGAAAGCGTCGGTTACCGACGGTCCCCCCCCCATCCCCCTAGACTCCGCACCCCCCGCCTGCCACACGCCCCGCCCCGCTCCCGGACCCCGCGTCCTGGGGCGCGCTCGTCGTTTGGGCTTCGGCCTCCGCGGCGAGATCAAATCCGTGGAAGGGTCGCCAAGCCCGCACCACGGCTCACCAGCGAGGGCTCTCGCCCTCACGAGAGGATAGTATGGCTAAGAAGATCCTGGGCTACATCAAGCTCCAGGTGAAGGCTGGCTCGGCCACGCCTTCGCCCCCCATCGGCCCGGCTCTGGGTCAGCGCGGCGTCAACATCATGGGCTTCTGCAAGGAGTTCAACGCGCGCACCGAGAACGTCGAAAAGGGCACCCCCCTGCCGACCGTCATCACGGTCTATCAGGACAAGTCGTTCACCTTCGTCACCAAGACGCCCCCGGCCACCTTCTACCTGAAGCAGGCCACGGGCCTGAAGTCGGGCGCCAAGCTGACCGGCCGCGAGACCGTCGGCCAGATCACCCGCACCCAGCTGCGCGAGATCGCCGAAAAGAAGATGAAGGACCTGAACGCCAACGATCTCGAGGCCGCCGCCAAGATCATCGAAGGCTCCGCCAAGGCCATGGGCCTGAAGATCGTGGAGGCCTAATCCAATGGCTAAGCAACCCAAGCGCATCAAGGCCTGGACCGGCGACCGCGACGCGGCGCACGCGCTCGACGCCGCCATTAAGCTGGTCAAGGAAAACGCCAAGGCCAAGTTCGACGAGACCATCGAGATCTCGGTGAACCTGGGCGTCGACCCGCGTCACGCCGACCAACAGGTCCGTGGCGTCGTCAACCTGCCGTCGGGCACCGGCCGTGACGTCCGCGTCGCCGTGTTCGCCAAGGACGCCAAGGCGGCCGAAGCGACCGCCGCGGGCGCCGAGCACGTCGGCGCCGAAGACCTGTACGAAAAGATCGCCGGCGGCTTCATGGACTTCGATCGCGTCATCGCGACCCCGGACATGATGGCCCTGGTCGGTCGCCTCGGTAAGGTGCTGGGCCCGCGCGGCCTGATGCCGAACCCGAAGGTCGGCACCGTGACCCCGAACGTCGGCCAAGCCGTGAAGGACGCCAAGGGCGGCGCCGTCGAGTTCCGCGTCGAAAAGGCCGGTATCGTTCACGCCGGCATCGGCAAGGCCTCGTTCACCGAGGAAGCCCTGCTGGTCAACGTCAAGGCTCTGATCGAAGCCCTGAACCGCTCCAAGCCCTCGGGCGCCAAGGGCGTGTTCATCCGTCGCGTCGGCCTGTCCTCGACGATGGGCCCGGGCTTCAAGGTCGACATCGCCTCGATCGGCTAAGCCTGGACTTTCAGTAAAGCGTAAGCGGACGGGCGCTGGAGCGATCCAGCGCCCGTTCTGCGTTTGGGGGAGATGGGGCCCCCGCATTGTCGCTCCGGCTAGCCGATGTTACCTTCCGGCTAGACGGAGCCCCGCCATGCCCTTCCACGTCCGCGATCCCGAGACCGACGCCCTGGTTCGCCAGCTGGCCGAAAAGACCAAGCTCGGCATCACCGAGGCCGTGAAGCTGGCCGCGACCGAGGCCTTGGCGGCGCGCGAAAAGGCGCGGGCCGAGAAGCTGGCGCGCGTCGACGCCATTCTTGCCGAGTTCGACAAGATGCCGCGCACGGGCCTGAAGGCCGATAAGGCTTTCATGGACATGATCAACGGCGACTGATGTTTGTCGACGCCTCGGCCTGGGTGGCCATCATCCTTCAAGAGCCGGAGCGCGAGCGCCTGCGTATCGCTTTAGCCGACGCCGAGGTCATCCTCACGTCGCCCATGGCGATATGGGAAACGGTCCGGGCCGTGACGCGTGAGGGTAGGGATCCGGTCGAGGTGGTGAGCGCGCGCCTGAGGGCCCTATTGGCCAGCTTTGGCGCGCGGGTCGTCGAGATCGGCGCTCTGGAAGGCCAGCTTGCGATCGACGCTCACGCCCGCTTCGGCAAGGGTCTCCACCCGGCGCGCCTCAACATGGGCGACTGCTTTTCCTACGCCTGCGCCAAGGTCCACGGCGTTCCGCTGCTCTACAAGGGCGAGGACTTTTCCCTGACCGACATCGAGGCCGCCTGACGTGACCGACGAACGGATCCTCGACGTCGCCGTGATCGGCGGCGGGCCGGCGGGGCTGATGGCGGCCGAGACGGTCGCCAAAGCCGGCAAGTCTGTCGCCGTCTTCGAGAAGATGCCGACCTTCGGCCGCAAGTTCCTGATGGCCGGGCGCGGCGGGCTGAACCTCACCCACTCGGAGGACTTCGAACGCTTCGCCGGGCGTTACGCGGAGCGGTCGGACGCCCTGCGGCCGATGCTGGAGGCGTTCACGCCCAATGACCTCGTCGCCTGGGCGCAAGGCTTGGGGCAGGAGACCTTCGTCGGGGCCAGCGGCCGGGTGTTTCCCAAGACGATGAAGGCCTCGCCGCTGCTGCGGGCCTGGCTTTCGCGGCTGGAGGGGCTGGGCGTGGCCCTGGAGCCGCGCTCCACCTGGAAGGGCTGGGACGCGGCCGGCCGGCTCTTGATCGAGGGGGCTGACGGCCGCCAGGCCGTGCGGGCGCGCGCGACGGTCCTGGCCCTGGGTGGGGCGAGCTGGCCCAAGCTCGGCTCGGACGCGGCCTGGGCGCCGCTGCTGCGGGTGGGCGGCTGCGAGATCGCGCCGTTCCGCCCGGCCAACTGCGGTTTCGACATCGGCTGGAGCGCGTTCTTTTCCGAGCGCTTCGCCGGCGAGCCGCTGAAGAACGTGGCCCTCGGCCTGGGGCAGGCGCGGTCGCGGGGGGACGCGATGGTCGCCCGCTACGGCCTCGAGGGCGGGGCGGTCTACGCCCTGGGCGGGGCGGCGCGCGACGCGGCCCTGGCCGGCGGGGCCACCCTGACCGTCGACCTGCGGCCCGACATCCCGGTCGAGACCCTGGAGCGGCGCCTGCACGCCCCGCGCGGCGGCCAGACCCTGGCCAACTTCCTGCGCAAGGCGGTCAAGCTCTCGCCCGTCGAGATCAATCTGCTGCGCGAGGCGCACGGCGTCGACCTGCCGCCGGCGCCGGCGGCCCTGGCCGAGGCGATCAAGGCCGCGCCCCTGGGCGTGACCGGTGTCCAGCCCCTGGACCGCGCCGTCTCGGCCGCCGGCGGGGTGCGCTTCGAGAGCCTGGACGGCCTGTTCCTCAAGGGCCGGCAGAACGTGCTCCTGGCCGGCGAGATGCTGGACTGGGAAGCGCCGACCGGCGGCTACCTGCTGCAGGCCTGCTTCGCCACCGGCGTGGCGGCGGGCCAGGCGGCGCTGGGGCGGCTCTCCTAGACCGAGCGTTGCGGCCCGGGCGTGATCACGCTCTATTCGCGCCCGCGCATCAGGGGAGAGCGACATGGCGGACGACAAGGTGAAGGGCCCGGCGTCCTATTTTCCGTCGATCGAAAAGAAGTACGGCCAGCCGATCGCCCACTGGAAGGCGCTGCTCCGCGCCGGCTATCCCGCGAAGCACATGGAACTGGTGGCCCTGCT
>NZ_QFQZ01000136.1 GCF_003243465.1 Caulobacter segnis | reverse complement strand
AAGCCGGAAAGCCCGCCAAGGTCGCCCTCGTCGCCATCGCCAGAAAGCTCGTCGTCGCCGCAAACGGCATGCTGAAATCCAACCAGCCCTGGCAAAAGCCCGGTTGACCCAACACAGTCGCCGGCTCTTCGCTTCGCTACGGCCGGGATGACACGGTAAAGAGATGCGCGAATGTGGGCTGCAGGCTCCACGCGGTCGACTCAGGTTGACATCCCGCCTTCGTTCTTTTATCCACCGCCCCTCACTCGCGAGGCCCTCCGCTTCGCGTCCAACGTTTTGCATTTCGGAGCCACGTCGTGAAGCGCACCTTCCAGCCGTCGAAGCTCGTGCGTGCCCGCCGTCACGGCTACCGCGCGCGTATGGCCACCAAGAATGGCCAAAAGGTCGTCGCGCGTCGCCGCGCCAAGGGCCGCAAGCGCCTGACCGCCTAATTGCTCTTCCTCCTTCGGGAGGCGAGATCATGATCAAAGCCGCCTTTTCCACAGACCTGGTCTCAGGTTCTCGCCGGAAAGGCGGCTTTTTTCATGCCTGAAGCCATGCATGAAGCCCCGCTGCGCTTCGAGCGCCTGAAGAAGCGCCCCGACTTCCTGCTGGCGGCCAAGGCCCCGGCCCTGTCGCGCGGCGCGGTGTTCATCCAGATGCGCAAGCGCGCCGACGAGGATCCGGTGGTCCGCGTCGGCTTCACGGCCACCAAGAAGATCGGCGGCGCCGTCGAGCGCAACCGCGCCAAGCGCCGCCTGCGCGAGGCCGCCCGGCTGGTCCTGCCCCTTCATGCGCGCCCCTCGCACGACTATGTGTTCATCGCGCGCGGCGGTACGGGCTCGCGCGAATGGGGACGTTTGCTTGACGACGTCAAAACCGCGCTGATAAGCCTCGCCGCCGAGCATGATGGCGTGAGAAGCAAGGTCTCGCGGTCATCATCCGGCGGACCCTCTCCCGCCGCCTCTT
Organism: Caulobacter segnis; assembly: GCF_003243465.1. Classification (GTDB taxonomy): domain Bacteria; phylum Pseudomonadota; class Alphaproteobacteria; order Caulobacterales; family Caulobacteraceae; genus Caulobacter; species Caulobacter segnis_A. Next base: position 5,068 of record NZ_QFQZ01000136.1, on the reverse strand, counting down.
CCCAACAACCCGATCAGACAGTTTCCGGTTAAGCGCTCCATGCAGAACGACAACAAAAACACGATGGCGTTCCTCGCCATCGCGTTCGCGATCCTGATCGGGTACCAGTTCTTCATCCTGGGTCCGCAGCAGAAGCAGGCCGAGGCCGAGATGCGCGCCAAGAAGGCCGCGCAGCAGCAGACGGCCGCCCAGGCCGGCGTGCCGCTGGACGCCAACGGCAACCCCGCTCCCCTGCGCCTGTCGCGCGACGCCGCCAAGGCCCAGAGCCCGCGGATCGCCGTCGACACCCCCGCGCTGTCGGGCTCGATCGCCCTGAAGGGCGGCCGCATCGACGACCTCTTCCTGCGCAAGTACGCCGAGACGACCGACAAGAACTCGCCGCCGGTCGAGCTCTTCCGCCCCGAGGGCGCCGAGCACGCCTGGTTCGCCGATTTCGGCTGGGCCGGCGCCAACCTGCCGGGCCTGCCCGACAGCCGCACCGTCTGGACCGCCGCGCCGGGCCAGGTGCTGCGTCCCAATTCGCCGGTGACCCTGACCTATGACAACGGCATGGGCCTGACCTTCACCCGCGTGATCGCCGTCGACGACCAGGCGATGTTCTCGGTCACCGACAGCGTGAAGAACAACGGCGCGGCCGCCTTCCAGCTGGCCCCCTACGCCACGGTCCAGCGCCAGGGCATCACCGACCACCTGGGCAAGACCCAGATCGTCCACGAAGGCGCCATCGGCGTGCTGGGCTCGGGCAAGGACCAGAAGCTGGAACTGGCCAAGTACGGCAAGTGGAAGAAGGACAAGCCGCTCACGACCTTCGACTCGGTCGGCGGCTGGGCCGGCATTACCGACAAGTACTGGCTGGCGGCCCTGATCCCCGGCCAGACCGAGGCCATCAAGGCCCAGTACCGCGTGACCAACGTGGCCGGCGTCGACGTCTATGACGTCAACTTCGTCGGCCCGACCCAGGCCCTGAACCCGGGCGCCACCCTGACCCAGACCACCCGCCTGTTCGCCGGCGCCAAGACCGTGCCGCTGCTGCGCAAGTACGAGTACGGCGGCGCCAAGCCGCCGGCGTGGTGGGAGTTCTGGAGCAGCGCCAAGGCCGAGATCCCACGCTTCGACGACGCGGTCGACTGGGGCATGTTTCGCTTCTTCACGCGCCCGATCTTCAACCTGCTGGAGATCTTCTACAAGCTGGTCGGCAACTTCGGCCTGGCCATCATGCTGCTGACCGTCGTGCTCAAGCTGATCCTCTATCCGATGGCGGACAAGAGCTACGAGTCGATGGCGAAGATGAAGAAGATCGCCCCCGAGATCGAGAAGCTGAAGACCAAGCACAAGGACGATCCGGCCAAGCAGCAGCAGGAAATGATGCAGCTGTACCAGAAGGAGAAGATCAACCCGATGATGGGCTGCCTTCCGATGCTGGTGCAGATCCCGGTCTTCTACTCGCTGTACAAGGTGCTGACCGTCACCATCGAAATGCGCCACGCGCCGTTCTTCGGCTGGATCCAGGACCTGTCGGCCCGCGATCCGTCGACGATCTTCACCCTGTTCGGCCTGATCCACTGGAACCCGGCGACGGCCCCGCTGATCGGCGGCTTCCTGGACGGCCCGCTGCACATAGGCGTCTGGCCGCTGCTTTACGGCTTCACCATGTGGCTGACCACGGCGATGAACCCGCCGGCCGGCGACCCGATGCAGCAACGCATCTTCCAGCTGTTCCCGATCATCTTCACCTTCACCCTGTCGCAGTTCGCCGTGGGCCTGGTGATCTACTGGTGCTGGAGCAACGTGCTCACCATCGTCCAGCAGTACGTGATGATGCGCCGCTACAAGGTCGAGAACCCGATCGACCGCATCATCGCGCGCCTGCAGGGCAAGACGGTCAGCGCGACCTGATGAGCGAGGATCCGATCTTCACGGATGAGGAGATCGAGCGGGCGCGGGTGTTCTTCGCCCAGCCGGTCTCGTTCGTCATGGGCGCGGTGCGGATGGACGCCATGCCGTCCGCCGACCTGCCGGAGGTGGCCTTCGCCGGCCGCTCCAACGTCGGCAAGTCCAGCCTGATCAACGGCCTGGTGAACCAGAAGTACCTGGCCCGAGCCTCGAACGAGCCGGGCCGCACGCGGGAGATCAACTTCTTCCTGCTGGCCGAGCAGCTGCGCCTGGTCGACCTGCCCGGCTATGGCTTCGCGCGGGTTTCCCGTTCGATCGCCGACAAGTTCCAGGACCTGGGCCGCGCCTATCTGCGCGGTCGCGCCAACCTGAAGCGCGTCTACGTGCTGATCGACGCCCGCCATGGCCTGAAGAAGGTCGACCTGGAGGCTCTGGACGCCCTGGACGAGGCCGCCGTCTCCTATCAGATCGTCCTGACCAAGGCCGACAAGATCAAGCCGGCCGAGGTCGACAAGGTCGTGGCCGAGACCCTGAAGGCCATCGCCAAGCGCCCCGCCGCCTTCCCGCGCGTGCTGGCCACCTCGTCCGAGAAGGGCCTGGGCCTGCCGGACCTGCGCGCCGAGATCGTCCGGGTCTGCATCGACGAGTGAGCTGATAATACTCCGATCTCCCCGGCGAATGCCGGGGCCCAGATCGAACCCACGAGCGCGTCCGAAGCTTATGAGGTGGATGGCGCGCTCACCCAAACCGGCCCGGATGTATCTGGGCCCCGGCATTCGCCGGGGAAGTCGGAATTTGGGGATATGTTTCGGCGGTTAACCCTGCGCTAGGCTTCGGCCGCCAGAACCGCCCGCTTCGAGTTTGGAAAGCCTACCCGCCATGCACCGCCACGACCTCAAGACCTGGCCCAAGTATTTCGCCGCCGTCCGCTCCGGCCAGAAGCGCTTCGAGATCCGCCGCAACGACCGCGAGTTCAAGGTCGGCGACATCCTGGTGCTGCGCGAGTTCGATCCCTCGACCGACACCTATACCGGCCAGTTCGAGGAACGGCAGATCACCTTCCTGCTGTCGGAAGAGGACTATGGCGGCGTCATCCACGGCTTCGTGGCGATCGGCTTCGGCGACGTCGCGCCGCATCCGGACGCGGCCGACGACCTGACGCCCGAGGCCCTGGCCGACTGGCACGAGACGGCCGCCTCGAACGCCGCCCTGCGCGCCCAGGAGGCCCGCAAGGTCTCGGAGAGCTACGCGGCCAGCAACATGGGCGTCGCCCGCGACCGGCACGCGGCGGTGGCCGATTCCGCCGAGGCCGAAGCCGGCTTCCACGCCGCGGCGGCGCGCATCGTGCGCAAGGGGTGAGGTCATAGACTCTGCTCCCCCTCTGGGGGAGCTGTCGGCAAAGCCGACTGAAGGGGGCGAGCGCCGTCTAGGCCGCGCTGCCCCCTCCGGCCCTCTGGGCCACCTCCCCCAGAGGGGGAGGAGAGATCAATCTCAAGCCGCTTCGCTGACCTGCGCCGGGAACACGTCGTCCATGCGCAGGTAGCTGATCAGGCGGTTCTCGATCGAGATGATGGCCTGGAGATAGCGCAGTTCCTCGCCGACGTCCGGCGCCGGCTGCAGGCTCTCGCGCGGCACGGTGAAGGTTTCCGATACGGCGTCGACCAGGATGCCGGCCAGGCGGTCCTGGCATTCCACCACGACGATGACGTGGCGGGTCTCGGGGATGGTGACGCCCAGACCCAGGCGGTTGCGCAGGTCGATGACGGGCATGATCGCGCCCCGCAGGTTGATGACGCCGCGCATATAGGCCGGCGCGTGCGGGATCGGGGTCGCGGGGGTCCAGCCACGGATTTCGCGGACGGTCTTCACGTCGATGCAGAATTCCTGCTCGCCGATGCAGAACGAGATGAGCTCCAGAGCAGGCGCGGCGGTGTCGGTCATAAGCGGTCCCCGGGAACGTAAAGCCTGGCCCCGGGGCCGCGCTTCGACGCGCTCCGGGACACCTCGCCAGCTAAACCCGAGCCCTCTTTAGCAAGCGTTAAGCCAAACGCCGGAACGACGCGCTCAAATGTCGCGGAGGCTACTCTTCCGACAGACCCTCGTCGCCGTCGTCGGCCAGGTTGAATTCGTACCAGACGCCGTTCAGCACGCCGAAGGCGACGGCCAGGCCCAGGCCCAGGATCCAGGTGAAGTACCACATCGGTTCGTTTCCTTCGGATCAGTAGAGGTCGGGATTGGTGGCCAGGGCGCCGGTGGTGCTGCGCCCCCACAGCACCCGGTAGACCCAGGCGGTGTAGAGCAGCACCAGCGGCAGGAAGACCACCGTCACGACAAGCATGACGAACAGGGTCAGGTGGCTCGACGAGGCGTTCCAGACCGTCAGGCTGGAGCGCGGGTCGAACGCGCTGGGCAGGATGAACGGGAACATCGACAGGCCGACCGTCCCGATGATCCCCGCCGTCGACAGCGACGAGCCGCCGAACGCCAGCCAGGCCCGGTTCCAACGCATGCCGGCCAGGGCCAGCGCCGCGCCGACGAAGCCGAGGACAGGCGCGGTGATCATCCAGCTGTGGCGGCCGTAGTTGTCCAGCCAGGCGCCGGGCGCCCGCACGGCGGCCGCGCCGCGCAGCGGGTTGGAGGCGCCGGCCGCGTCGGCCAGGCCCTCGATCCGGAAGCCCAGGCCGCCGAACGCGACCCAGAAGCCTCCGGCCGCGAACAGCACGATGCTGGCCAGGCCCGCGATCTCGCCGATCCGGCGGGCGCGCTCGGTGACCGGGCCGACCTCGGCCTTGATCGTGATCCAGGCCGCGCCGTGCAGCACGAGCATGGCCACCGACAACAGGCCGCACAGCAGGGCGAATGGCGAGAAGAGGCCGATGAAGCTGCCCTCGTAGAAGGCCCGCAGGTCGCCATCCAGGCGGAAGGGCGCGCCCTGCAGCACGTTGCCCAGCGCCACGCCGAAGCACAGGACCGGCAAGAAGCCGCCGACGAACAGCCCCCAGTCCCAGAACGACCGCCACTTGGGATGCGGGCGCTTGGAGCGGTACTTGAAGCTGACCGGCCGCAGGATCATCGCCGCCAGCACCACGAACAGGGCCAGGTAGAAGCCCGAGAAGCTGATCGCGTAGACGAACGGCCAGGCCGCGAAGATCGCGCCGCCGCCCAGGATGAACCA
>NZ_QFQZ01000036.1 GCF_003243465.1 Caulobacter segnis | reverse complement strand
TGGGCCCTTCCAGGTCGACCTCGACGATCTCCAGCGGCTTCTTGGCTTCGAAAGCGACGGCGGCGCGGGTCTTCATCGGGAGGTCTCCTGAGATCTTCGGCGCCCTTGGTACGCCCCCGCAGGCCTGGCGATAATCCCGCCCGGCGCAAAACATTGTTGCATAATGGGGATAATTCACCCACCACGCGGCCATGAGCCGCTGGGATGGCATCGACGAATTCGTGGCCACGGCCGAGGCCGAGAGCTTCTCGCGCGCCGCAGCGCGCCTGGGCCTGTCGACCTCGGGGGTCAGTCGCGCCGTGGCGAGCCTGGAAGAACGGCTGCAGACCCGCCTGCTTTACCGCACGACCCGCCGCGTCAGCCTGACCGACGCCGGGCGCGCCTTCCTCGCCCGCTGCCGACAGCTGATCCAGGACCGCGACGAGGCCCTGGCCGCCGTGGGCGAGGAGGATGGCGAACCGCGCGGCCTGCTGCGCATGACCTGCTCGGCCGCCTATGGCGAGCGGTTCGTGGTTCCAGCCGTCAACGCCTTCGCCCTCTCCCATCCGCGGCTGTCGATCGAGATCGACCTGGACGACGCCGTTCGCGACATCGTCAGCGAAGGCTTCGACCTGGCCATCCGCTTCGGCCGCCTGACCGACAGCCGGCTGATCGCCAAGCGCCTGGCCTCGCGCACGCGCCGGCTGTGCGCCTCGCCGGACTATCTGGCGCGGGCCGGCGCGCCGAAGCAGATCGTCGACCTGGAGGACCACGCCTGCGTGCTGGGGGCCAGCGACACCTGGCCGTTCCGCGACGGCGAACGCGAGATCGCCTTCAAGCCGCGCGGTCGCTGGCGCTGCAACAGCGGCCAGGCCGTGCTGGACGCGACGCTAAGCGGCCTGGGCGTGTGCCAGCTGCCCAACTTCTATGTCGACGCGGCGATCGCCGAAGGACGGCTCATTCCCCTGCTCGATAACCATCGCCCCGCCGACGAGGGGGTCTGGGCCGTCTATCCGCACCTGCGCCTGCTGCCCGCCAAGGTGCGCCTGCTGGTCGAGCACCTGGAGCGGGTGCTGGCCGGCTAGACCTTGGTCACCGGCGGCAGGCGGAAGCGGCCGTCCAGCAGCTCGGCCCGGGGCAGATAGGCGCGCAGGTACATCGCGAACGGCCCCGCCTTGGGCGCGGGCAGCCAGTTGGCCGAGCGCTCGCCGCCTGGGTCGGTGCGGCCGATCCAGATGTCGAGCGATCCGTCGGTGTTGCGCTTGAGGCCTTTCGTGCGGTCGCCGATCGTGTAGCGACCCAGCGGATTGTCGGTGAAGAAGAACTGCCCGTCGGTCGTGGCCTCGTACATCGACAGCGACCAGAAGCCGTCCAGCGGCAGCTTCGCGGGCAGGCTCAGGCGGTAGAGTCCGTCGCCTGTGAACAGTCCCGCCTCGTCGTCGCCGGCGGCCTTCATGTACATCGCTTCGGCCACGGGCAGCGCGCCCAGCCCCTGCAGGGCGACGATCGCCCGGTAGAGATAGTCCTGGCCGAAGTCGCCGAGGCTCGGGCGCGGATAGGCCCAGCCGCCGGTGAAGGTCTGCCGCCCCTTGGCGAACTGGGTGATCAGCCGCGCCTCGTCGACGCCGTCGGCGGCGCTGGCGGCGTCGAACGGACCCGCGCCCAGATAGGCGGCGGTGCGGCGCAGGATACGCAGGTCGCTCGGCGGAGCCGGGTCGCTGGCCAGCAGCGCGCGGGCCGCGGCGAAATAGGCGTCCGGCGCGGCGTCGCGGGTCGCATAGGCGGGGACCGGGGCGGCGGGCGCCCCCTTGAGCAAGAACCCGTCCTGCGCCTTGTGCGCGGCCGCCAGGTCGTCTCCGCCGTCGGTCAGCACGCGCAGCAGGAGCCAGGCATGCGGCGTGGCGATCCGCACGGGATTGGGCCCCGTCGAGGCCTGGCCCGGACCGACCAGTGTGAAGATCCCGCCCTCCCCGCTGATCGTGCGCGTGCCCAGCACCACGTTGTTGTTGGTGAACATGTCCATGACCGCGGCCGAGTAGTAGCGCTGGCCCATCGGCGGGATGGTCAGCGTCGCCGGCCCCTTGGTCAGGTCCAGGAAGGCGATGGAGTAGAGGGTGTCGTTGTTGGGCGTGGTCACGCGGCGCGAGGTGTGGTCCGCCAGGGTCCGCGCGTGATCCAGGCGGTTGATGGCCGCGCCGGGCGCCTTGAGCATCCGCGCCCGGGTGGTCGCCATCTCGATCAGCGGCAGGGCGTAGAGATAGGCGTCTCGCGCCGCCGTCGCGTCCGCCGCCAAGGCCGCCGAGGCCGCAAGGCCAGGAGCGAATCCCAATGCGCCGGCCATGGCCAGCATTTCCCGACGGTTCATGGCGCCCTCCCGGCGTTCATTTCGCGAACGCTTGTTTGACAGGAGTGAACGCGGGAAAGACGAGCGGCGCAAGGGCCGCTCGTCTCCCGTCTACCGCTCCCGGGGAGCCGCCGGGCGGGTATCAGGCCGCGTGGGCGTAGCGCGCGGCGTGAACCGCGGCTTCCAGCGTGATGATGGTGGCGTCGACGCGCTCGTGCGGATCCGATCCGACGACCTTGCGGGCCAGGCCGGCCGGCAGCGCCTAGCGCAGGTGGCCCAGGGCGCGCGGCGGGGCGGCCAGCACGACCTGATCGAAATGGTGCCTGGCGGCCAGGCCTTCCAGGCGCTTGGCCAGGGCCGTCAGGAAAGCCTTTTCAGCCCGATCGCGGGCGTCGCCCGCGTGAGTGATGTGGCTGGGGGCGGCGTGATCGTGATGTTCCTTCACGTCGGCCAGCCATTCGGGCCGGTCATGCAGCGGGCCATCGATGCGCGGCTGTTCCAGAAGGCGGGCGCGACGGCCGTCGGCGACGACGACGAGGGTGATGGCGTCAGGGTTCATGGAAAGGCTCCTTGCTAACCACTGGAGCCAGCTTGCGCCTCGTCGATCCGGCGGCGGATGATCCAGGTCAATTCCGCCGCCGCCCGTTTTTCCTTAAGGGGGCCGCCGCTAAGGGGTCGGCTTCTTGGCCGCCTTCTCCGCCAGCTTGGCCAGCACGCGTCCTCGGCCCTTGCTGAGCGCGGTGATTACGCCCCGGAAGGTGCGGACCTCCTGGTCCGTCAGGCGGGCGCGGGCCAGGGGGACGCGCAGGTTGCGGACCATCGAGGGCTTCTTCTCGGGCGGATGATAGAAGCCGGCCTTCTCCAGCTCGTCCTCGAGATGCTCGTAGAGGCCGAGCATCGCGGCCTGGTCGGCGGGCTCCTCGACGTTCAGCTCGAACTTCTTCCAGGGCCGGTCGTCCTGGGTCATCTTCCATTCGTAGGCGTTGATCGACACCGCCTGGGCGAGATTCAGCGAGCGAAAGCGCTCGTCGATCGGGATCGAGACGATGGCCTGGCACAGGGCGATGTCGTGAGTCTCCAGCCCCGCCCGCTCGCCGCCGAACAGCAGGCCGACCTGGCGGCCTTGGGCGACCTCCTCGGCAAGATGGGCGGCGCTTTCGCGTGGCGTATAGACAGGCAGGCGCGTTTCGCGCGGGCGGGCCGTGGTGGCGTAGACCAGCTTAAGGTCGGCGATGGCGGCTTCCAGGCTGTCGAACACCTTGGCGTCGTCCAGCGGCCAGCTGGCGCCCGAGGCGCTGGCCCAGGCGCGCTCCTGCGGCCAGCCGTCGCGCGGCCGGACCAGGCGCAGGTCGTAAAGGCCGAAATTGGCCATCACCCGCGCGACCGAGCCGATGTTCTCGGCCAGTTGGGGTTCGTTGAGGATCACGCAGGGCGGCGCGGGTCGCGCCGAGGCGGACGGGTTTTCGTCGGTCATCCGCACCCTTTGCCGCCGACCGCGCGCCGGATGCAAGAGGGCAAGCAGCCGAACCGTCACGGCCGCGTTTAGGCGGGATGACGCGCCGCGCCTTCCTGACCGCCCTCGCCGCCCTGCCCATCGTCGCCGCCTGCCGGGAAAAGCCGATGCTGGGCCAGGGCGAGCCGGCCATGGATCCCAAGGCCCTGCAGAAGGCGATGGAGCCTATCGCCGCCCGCGCCGCGCCGGCCGTTCTGGGCGTGGCGGCCGAGGACCTGGGCACGCGCCAGCTCTGGGGCTTCAATGGCGACAGGTCGTTCGTGTTGGGCGCGGCGGCGCGGGTCCCGATCCTGGCGGCCGTCGCGGCCGAGCACGCGGCGGGTCACCTGGACCTGGGCGAGACGATCGCCGTCCGCGACGTCGATCTTTCGCCGCCGCCCAGCCGGATCGCCGACGATTGGCCTGCGCGCCAGGCCTATACGGTTCGGGAGCTGCAAGACCTCGCCCGCGCCGGCGACAACACCGCGCTCGACCTGCTGACCAAGCGGATCGGCGGCCCCGGGGCGGTGAACGGCTGGCTGGACGTTAGGCAACTGGCGGGGATTTCGGTCGACCGCTATCGCCGCCAGATCAAGACCGAGGCCGTCGGCCTGGGCTCGTTCCGCCAGGGCTGGCGTGGCGAGGCCGCCTGGCGTCAAGCGCTCGAAGCCATCCCACCCGCCCAGCGCGGCGCGGCCGCCCGTCGCCACGAGGCCGACCCGCGCGACACCGCCACGCCCGTCGGCATGGTCCGGCTGCTCGAAACCTTCAACACGCGCGAGGTCTTCGCGAGCGCCGATCCTCGCCCGCTGCTCGGCGGTGATCCGGGCTATCTGGCCGCCGTCCTGCCGGAGGGCGCCAGCATCTGGCAGGCGGCGGGCTCGGCGCGTCCCGACCTCGGCGGCGTCGCGGAGAGCCACGCCGTGGCGCTGATCGCGCTGAAAGACGGCCGCCGCATCGCCCTGGCGGTGTTCCTCACGCGCTCCCCCGCCGAGGCTCGCGCGCGCGAGGCGATCATCGCCGAGGCGGGCCGCACGGTGATGAAATCCTTTTAGAGCCTCGCCTGCGCCAGCGCCTCGATCAGTTGCGCCGGATGCAGGGGCTTGGCCAGGTGAAGGTCGGCGCCGGCGGCGAGCGCCGCGGCGATGTGTTCCTCCATGGCGTTGGCGGTCAGCATGATCACCAGCATGGGCGGCGCGCCGGAAGCCGCTTCGCGGGCCCGGATGGCGCGGGTGGCCGACAGGCCGTCCAGCACCGGCATCTGCATATCCATCAGCACGGCGTCGAACGGCGCTTCGTCCAGGACCGCCAGCGCCGCCTCGCCGTCGCCCACCAGAGTCAGGTCGACGCCGAACGGCTGCAGGACGACCTCGACCACCTTGCGATTGGTGGGATGGTCCTCGGCCACCAGAACACGCAGCCCCTCCAGCGAGATGACGCCGACAGGCTCCTCCTGGGCCTTGGACGGCGCCTGGTCGCAGCGGGGCAGAGGCAGGACGACCTCGAAACGAGCGCCCTGGCCCGGCGCGCCGTCCGCGCTGATCCGCCCCCCCATCTTCGCGGTCAGGGCGGCGCAGATCGACAGACCAAGACCCGTTCCCCCGTATTGGCGGGTGATCGACTGATCGGCCTGCACGAAGCGCTTGAACAGGCGCTCGCGCACGGCTGCGTCGAACCCGACACCGGTGTCGCGCACCACGAAGCGCGGACCGGATTCGACGCGGTCCACCTCCAGCGCCACCTCGCCCTGGTCGGTGAACTTCACGGCGTTGGCCAACAGGTTCGAGAGGATCTGGCTGATGCGGCCCGGGTCGCCGCGATAGGTTCCCGCCGCCTCCGGCGCCACCGACCAACGGAAGACCAGCCCCTTGGCCTGGGCGGCCGCCGCATGGAGTTCGGCCATGCCCTGGACCAGCAGGGCCAGGTCGAAGGGTTCGGGAGTCAGCTGGAACTCCCCGGCGTCGATCTTGGATGCGTCCAGGATATCGCTGAGCACCTGCTCCAGCAGGCGCCCCGAGGATGCGACCAAGGCGGCCAGCTCGCGGCGCACGGCGGGGTCCTGTTCCTCGGCGAGGCGGTCGCCGATAGCGATCACCCCGTTCAGGGGCGTGCGAAGCTCATGGCTCATATTGGCCAGGAAGACCGACTTGGCCTGGTTCGCCCGCTCCAGTTCGGCGGTGCGCTGGGTCACGCGCTCTTCCAGGGAGCGCAGCAGTTCGTCGTTCTGCTCGCGCTGGCCCCGCAGCGACCGCGCCAGCGCCCCGATCTCGTCCTCGCGGGTCTCGATGGACGCCGCCGCCGCGGGGTTGCGCGCCCGCTGGGCGTCGGCGAGGTTGCGAAGCGGCGCGACGACCATCTGGTTGGTCAGGCGATACAGCAGCAGGATTTGCGCCAGCACGCCCAGGAAGCCGAACAGCAGCACCCATGAGGCGGTCTTCAGCGACGACCAGATGATGTCCCTCGACGGAAAGGTCATCAGGAACCACCAGCCCGGCTCCACCAGGCGCCCGTAGGCCACCAGCCTGTCGCCGCGCGGCGACAGCACCGTGCCGACGTCGCGGTTCTGCGCCCGGACGTGCCGAACCAGGTTGCGAAGATCGCTGTCGGTCTCGAAGCGGCGCAGGGCGAAGGCGTCGACTGCGCCCTTCCGGGAGATGCCCTGGGCGGCGATCAGCTCGCCGCTATCCGCGACGATCATGTTGTGGCCGCCTGGCAGCGCATCGCCCACCGCCCGCAGCAGGTAGGAGTTCAGCGACAGACTGGTCCCGAAAGCGCCCAGGAAGCGGCCATTCAGGTAGAACGGCGTCAGGCAGGCGACGGACAGCCGCCGTCCGGTGGGATCGGAGATCAACCGGCGCAGCTTGGTGCACCTCATGACCCGTTCGGGATTGTTCCGCGGCAAGGTCAGTTGGGTCATCTCCTCGCCGCCGATGTCGAGGTTCGGCGGGGCGTCGCGCCGATAGAAGAGCAGCTTGTCGGCGCGCTTGGGCCCAAACATCACCACCCGCGCGTCCGGGGTGAAGAAGTAGAAGTTGTCGTAGTGCCGCAGCTGGGCCTCGCCGGTCGCGGCCACCACGTCCAGGGCCGAGACGAACAGCGTCTTCTCGGCCGGCGTCAGGGTGGCGGCGCGCGGCATGTAGGCGCCGACGCCATAGACATAGCGCTCGCCGATCCGGGCGCCGTCGAAAAGCCCCGGCGCAGAGCGGCGGGTGCCGTCGCCGCGCTCGGGGAACAGGGCGTCGAACCGCGCCGCGTCGCGGGCGCCGTCGCCCATCCGCAGGCGCCGCGTCAGGGCTTCGGCGGCGGCGTCCTGGACCTTCACCAGATCCGAGAACAGCCGATCCTCGGTCTTGACCCGCTCGGCGACATAGGCCGCCAGATGACGGGTCTGGGCGTCGGCCGCGCTCTCGCGGACGAAGAAGAAGGCCGCCGCCGTGGCGACGCCGGTCACGGCGACGGACAGCATCGCGACCATGGTCAGCAGCCGACGCGCCAACGGCTTGGCGACCTGATCGTTCGGAACTGAATTGCCGTTCACAGCACCCCCGCGCCGGTCGCTTCTGCGGACCGGCCTCACTCTGGAAATTCACGCGATCGGTTACTGAAACGCCCTTCGCACACTGTTTTCGCGCACGCGCCCCCGCCGGCGGAAAACCCCAACTGACGAACTGAAGGATCGAACGTCAGCGCTTGCGCCAACCGATCCGCTTTTCCCTCGCGACGCAACAGTCTATAGCCAGCCGGTCCGCGCCGCGTCCTGGCCCTGTGCGCCAGGCCGCTCCAGGCGCGCCACCGCCAGAGGAACTGCCCCGCAATGGCCAAGATCAAAGTCGCCAATCCCGTCGTCGACATGGACGGGGACGAAATGACCCGGATCATCTGGAAGCTCATCAAGGATAAGCTGATCTTCCCGTACCTGGACCTGGAACTGGATTACTACGACCTGTCGGTTGAAAACCGTGACGCCACCGACGACCAGGTCACGATCGACGCCGCCAACGCGACCAAGAAGCATGGCGTCGCCGTCAAGTGCGCCACCATCACGCCGGACGAAGCCCGCGTGAAGGAGTTCAACCTGAAAAAGATGTGGAAGTCGCCGAATGGCACGATCCGCAACATCCTGGGCGGCGTGATCTTCCGCGAACCGATCATCTGCCAGAACGTGCCGCGCCTGGTGCCGGGCTGGACCCAGCCGATCATCGTCGGCCGTCACGCCTTCGGCGACCAGTACCGCGCCACCGACTTCCTGTTCCCCGGCAAGGGCACGCTGACGATCAAGTTTGTCGGCGAGGACGGCCAGACGATCGAACACGAAGTGTTCAAGGCTCCGGGTTCGGGCGTCGCCATGGCGATGTACAACCTCGACGAGTCGATCCGCGAGTTCGCCCACGCCTCGTTCGCCTACGGCCTGAACCGCAAATACCCGGTCTACCTGTCGACCAAGAACACGATCCTCAAGGCCTATGACGGTCGCTTCAAGGACATCTTCCAGGAAGTCTACGACGCGCACTACGCCGAGCAGTTCAAGGCCCTGGGCATCCACTACGAGCACCGCCTGATCGACGACATGGTCGCCTCGGCGCTGAAGTGGTCGGGCGGCTATGTCTGGGCCTGCAAGAACTACGACGGCGACGTGCAGTCGGACATCGTCGCCCAGGGCTTCGGCTCGCTGGGCCTGATGACCTCGGTGTTGATGACGCCGGACGGCAAGACGGTGGAAGCCGAGGCCGCCCACGGCACCGTCACCCGCCACTACCGCCAGCACCAGAAGGGCGAGAGCACCTCGACCAACTCGATCGCCTCGATCTTCGCCTGGACGCGTGGTCTGGCCCACCGCGCCAAGCTGGACAACAACACTGAGCTGGCCAACTTCGCCGCCACGCTCGAGAAGGTCTGCGTCGACACCGTCGAGAGCGGCTACATGACCAAGGACCTGGCCCTGCTGGTCGGCGACAAGCAAGGCTGGCTGACCACCGAAGGCTTCCTCGACAAGATCGACGAGAACCTGAAGAAGGCCATGGCCGCGGCCTAAGCTTCGCTTTAGCGAAGACGGCTCAAGAGCGCCCCCGGATCACCTCCGGGGGCGTTTTTCGTTGTGGACGCTAGGCCCGTAAGGCTGTCTATGCGCTGCTGACCTGTCGGAGACGCCATGACCCTGCAGAAGCGGATCTGGGATCTGATCGTGCTGGCGATCTTCGTGTTCGCCGCCGCCTTCGTTTCCGCGCCCTGGTTCGCGTTCCGGGCGCTGAAGGCGGCCGCCCAGTACGAGGACGTCCAGGCGATCGGCGAGCTGGTCGACTTCCCCGCCGTCCGCAGCAGCCTGACGGCGCAACTGGTGGCCGACGCGCCCGCCGCCAAGCCCGAAGCGCCCTCGATCTGGCGCGACCCGTTGGGGGTCTTCAAGAAGGCCGTGGAGCCGATCGCGCCGACGGAGCCCAAGGTCGACCGCTATCTGACGGTGTCCGGCTTCAGCGCCCTGACCCGCGGCTACGCGCCGGGCGCTGCCCCGCCCGCCCCCGCTTCGGGCGACGCGCTGAAGCAGGCGTTCACGGGACCTCATCCGACCATCGCCTACTGGGATCCGAACCGGGTGCGCATCGCGGTCAAGCGGCCGGGTGCGCGCGGCAAGACGACGGTCTTCACCTTCGAGCGCCAGGCCCTGTTCACCTGGAAGCTGGCGCACATCCGCCTGCCCGCCGACGAGCGCCAAGGCTGAAAGAGCTACTTTCGTGATCGCTGTCGTCGCCGATGTCCTGGGCCGCGTCTGGCCGTTCTTCCTGCTGGTCGGCGCCGGACTGGCGCTGAGCCGCCTGCGCCTGCTGGACGCCCAGCAGGCGCGTGGCCTGTCGCTCTATGTCTACTGGATCGGCTTTCCGGCGCTGTTGCTTCATTCGCTGTCGCGGCTGGGCCGTCCGCCGCCCGAGCTGGCGGCGGGTCTCGCGGCCTACGCCCTCGTGGGACTCGTGGTCATGGCGGCGGTCGTGCTTCTGGGCCGGGCGCTGAAATGGAGCAAGGCCGAGCAGGCCGGCGCGTCGATGGCCAGCGGCGTCGGCAACAGCGCCTTCCTGACCCTGCCGATCACCGGGGCGGTCCTGGGGGCCGAGACCGCGCGACTGGCGGCCGGCGTCATCGCGGTCGACTTCGTCGTCCTGTCCGCCGCGGGGGTGGGCTTGCTCGGCTGGGCGGCCGGGCGCTCTGTCGGCCGCTCGATCCTGCAGGCCTTCCGCAATCCCGTCGTCGCGGCGGCGTTCGCCGGGGTGGCGCTCGCCCTGCTGGATTTGAAGACGCCGCAAGCCCTCGATCGCGCGCTCGACCTGGCCGCGGCGTCGGGCAGCCCTGTCGGTCTGGTGGCGCTTGGCGCGGCGCTGGGGCTTCGCGAAACCGGAGGCCAGGCTCGGCCACGCACGGCGCCGATCGCCGCGGCGGCGATCGCCAAGCTGGTCCTGTTCCCGCTGGGAGCCTGGCTGGTCATCGGCCTGACGCCGGCCCCGCCCGCCTTCCGCGCCGGCGCCACCCTGCTGGCGGCCGCGCCGACCGCCGTCAGCGTCTTCATCCAGACCCGCACCTACGATGTCTTCGCCCGCGGCGCCGCGCGCACGGTCGCCCTGACCACGGCGGCGGCGATGGCCACCCTGGCGGTCGCGGTGCTGTTGCTGGTTCACCGCTAACGGCGGTTTCTAACGCCGACCGTCGCTCAACCCGGTCCCTGGCCGGTGAGCACGCTGGAAGTCGGTGAACCGCCCGGCTTGCCCTCGTCGCCGGCCTTCCAGCCGCTCGGGCATGGCCCCAGGCGTTGATAGCGTCGGGCCTGGACGATCTTGCCGACCGCGCTCTCCAGGGGCTGGAGGGCGAAGCGGACCGTGAAGTCGTCCGGCGTCCTGCGGTCCGTCGTCACATAGAGGCCGTAGCGGGCGCCGCCGACCTCGCAGCGTGAAATGTGCTCGTCAGGGGTGTCCTTGGCCGGCTTGCCAACGGGCAGGCACGGCAGGCCGCCGACCTTGGGCTCCGCCCGCTGGAAGGCGCCCACCAGCTCCGGGTTGGCGCAGACGTCGATCGCGCCGGCCTGGCCGCCTGAGTCCTCGACCACGCTCACCCGCCAGAGCGACGGCGGCGTGAAATGCGCCGGCGTCCTGGCCACCTCGCGCTCGCAGCCTGCGAGGACCAGGACCACGCCCGCAGCGGCGAGCCGTCGCATCGACATCGGGAGAGACATGGGGCGTCGCCAGGATTACAAACGTAATCCATTTGAGCCCCGTGCGCCGTCTTCGTCAAGCGGCCACGAAAAAAGGGACGCCTTGCGACGTCCCCTCATCGTGTTGGCGATCCTGCTCGATCAGCCGGCCAGCGCCGCCTTGACCGCCGCGAGGCCCTCTTGAGCCTTGCTGTCGTCGGGCGCGCCGCCCTGGGCGAAGTCGGCCTTGCCGCCCGCGCCCTGCCCGCCCATGGCGATCACGGCGGCCTTGGCGAGGTCGGCGGCGCTGAACTTGGCCGTCAGGTCGGCGGTGACCGCCACGGTGACAGCGGCCTTGCCGTCCGACGTGCCGACCAGGGCCACGACGCCCGAGGTCAGCTGCTTCTTGAACTCCTCGGCCACGCCGCGCAGCTCCTTGCCGCCGACGCCGTCCAGGACGCGGGCGATCAGGGCCGTTCCGTTCACATCTTCCGGACCCGAGGCCGCGCCGCCGCCGCCCAGGGCCAGCTGCTTCTTGGCCTCGGCCAGTTCCTTCTCGAGACGCTTGCGGTCGGCGATCAGGGCGTCGACGCGCGCGGCCACCTCGGCGACCGGGGTCTTGAACTGGTCGGCCAGCGACTTGGCCACGCCCGCCTGGTCCAGCAGGAAGCGACGGGCCGCCTCGCCGGTCAGGGCCTCGATGCGGCGCACGCCGGCCGCGACGCCCTGCTCGGAGACGATCTTGAAGAGGGCGATGTCGCCGGTGCGGGCCACGTGGGTGCCGCCGCACAGCTCGACCGAATAGGCCTTGGCCTCGTCGGTCAGCGACTTGCCCAGGGTCAGCACGCGGACGCTGTCGCCGTACTTCTCGCCAAACAGCGCCACGGCGCCGGCCTCGATGGCCTCCTGCGGGGCCATTTCCTTGGTCTCGGCCGGGACGTTCTGGCGGATCACTTCATTGACCTCGGCCTCGATCTTGTCGAGCTCCTCGGCCGTCAGCGGACCGCCGTGGCTGAAGTCGAAGCGCATGCGCTCGCCGTCGACCATCTGGCCTTTCTGGGCGACGTGCGGACCCAGCACGTGGTGCAGGGCGGCGTGCACCAGGTGGGCGGCCGAGTGGTTGGAGCGGGTGGTGTGGCGGCGCTCGGCGTCGACCGAGGCCACGACCTGATCGCCGACCTTCAGATCGCCCGACAGCTCGACGCGGTGAACATAGAGCTCGCCGGCCTGCTTCTGGGTGTCGATCACGCGGTTCTCGCGGCCATTGGCCTCGAGCACGCCCTGGTCGCCGGCCTGGCCGCCGCTCTCGGCGTAGAAGCTGGTGCGGTCCAGCAGGACCTCGACGGTCTGGCCGCCGACGGCGCTCTCGACCTCGGCGCCGTCCAGGACGATCGCCTTCACCACGCCCGTCGTCTCGGTGGTCTCGTAGCCGACGAAGTCCGTCGCGCCGTTCTTTTCCTTGATCGCGAACCAAGCGGCGGCCGCGCCTTGCTGGCCGGAGCCCGCCCAGTTGGCGCGCGCCATCTCGCGCTGCTTCTGCATCGCCGCGTCGAAGCCGTCGGTGTCGACCGTCAGACCCTTGGCGCGCACGGCGTCCTGGGTCAGGTCCAGCGGGAACCCGTAGGTGTCATAGAGCTTGAAGGCGGTCTCGCCGTCCAGCACGCCGCCGGCCGACAGGTTGGCGGTCGCCTCGTCCAGAAGGCCCATGCCGCGGCCCAGGGTCGTGCGGAAGCGCTCTTCTTCCTGGCGCAGGGTCTCGACGATCGACGCCTCGGCGCGGCGCAGCTCCGGATAGGCCTGGCCCATCTCTGCGACCAGGGTCGGCGCCAGACGGTGCATCAGCGGCTCCTGCGCGCCCAGCAGATAGGCGTGGCGCATGGCGCGGCGCATGATGCGGCGCAGGACGTAGCCGCGGCCTTCGTTCGAGGGCGAGACGCCATCGGCCAGCAGGAACGAGGACGAACGCAGGTGGTCGGCGATCACGCGGTGCGACGGGGCCTGGGCGCCCTCGGCCTTGACGCCGGTCAGCTCGACCGAGGCCGCGATCAGGGTCTTGAACAGGTCGATGTCGTAGTTGTCGTGCTGGCCTTGCAGCACGGCCGCGATCCGCTCCAGGCCCATGCCGGTGTCGATCGAGGGCTTGGGCAGCGACACGCGCTCGCCGCCGGCCAGTTGCTCGAACTGCATGAACACGAGGTTCCAGATCTCGATGAAGCGGTCACCGTCCTCATCGGGGCTGCCCGGAGGGCCGCCGGCAATGCCTTCGCCGTGGTCGTAGAAGATTTCCGAGCACGGGCCGCAGGGGCCGGTGTCGCCCATGGACCAGAAGTTGTCGCTGGTCGGGATGCGGATGATGCGGTCCTCGCCGAGACCCGCGATCTTCTTCCACAGGTCGGCCGCCTCGTCGTCGGTGTGGTAAACCGTGACCAGCAGCTTTTCCTTGGGCAGCTTGAACTCGCCGGTCAACAGGGTCCAGGCGTGGTGGATCGCCTGTTCCTTGAAGTAGTCGCCAAACGAGAAGTTGCCCAGCATCTCGAAGAAGGTGTGGTGGCGGGCGGTGTAGCCGACGTTGTCGAGGTCGTTGTGCTTGCCGCCGGCGCGGACGCACTTCTGCGAGCTGGCCGCGCGCGGATGGGCCGGCGTCTCGGCGCCGGTGAAGACGTTCTTGAACGGCACCATGCCGGCGTTGACGAACAGCAGGGTCGGATCGTTCTGCGGCACCAGCGGCGCGGACGGAACCACCGCGTGGTCGGCCTTGCCGAAGTAGTCGAGGAAGGTGCTGCGGATCTCGTTCAGGCTGGGCATGAGCGTCTCAAGTCTGGCGTACCGGTCCGGCGAGCGGCCGGGAGTCGGCCGCTGCATAGCGCGGTTTTTAGCGAAGGGGAAACGACTCGGAAAATGGGGAGTCGCGTTCGCGGTGAAAAGGCGGGTTCACGCCGCCGGGCCGGTCGCCGGCGGCGGACGGATCAAGCGTCCCGCGACCTGTCGCGGACGGTGGCGACTTAGCGGCGGTCTAGCGGTTATCGGTCCAGGGCTTGGGCGCACTGGCCGTGGCGGACAGCAGGCCTGTCAGGGTCTGAGTGACGACGAAGCTCGCCACGGGCGTCAGCTCCGATGTACCTTGCCGGTACAGGACAACCAGGTAGTCGCCGATCGGCCGCCAGCCCACGCCGCCGATCCCCACCCGCGCGACCATCGGCTCGCCATCGAGGCTGACCACCGTCGCGGTCACCGTGTCGCTGAAGTCGGTGAACTGCGTCTTGGCCGCCTGCCCGAACGTCGGGAGACTGTCGGCGCCGGCCATGTCGCGCTCGGCCAACCGCTTGGCGGCGGTCATCAGCGCGGGGTGGCGGCGGGCGACCGCGATCGGAGCCGCTGAGGCCAGCGATGGCTCCGAGACGCCGCGGCTCCGCGCCAGGGCGCTGGCCAGCTGGGACGCCAGCGGCGCCGCGCCCCGGCGAAGCGTCAGATCAGCGCCGAACGCCTCGGTGACCGTGAAGGCGTCGCGATAACGGACCGAGAGCCGGCACGCCGGACGCCAGCCTTGCCGCCACGGCGTGATCTCGGCGTCGAAGCCTGGGAGCGGCCCATCAATTGCGTCCTGCTGCACCAGCACCGGGACATGGTTCATCGCGCCGACACTTCGGCTGGATGTCCAACAGAGATCGGTGAACGCCGGCGGGGCCGGCAAGGTCACCGCACGTCCACGCTCCAGGCGGAAGAACACATCGCGCGTGCAGTTGGCCGTGCCCTCACGGCGCTCGGCCCGCCAGACGCCGGGCGATAGCACGGACAACGCCACGCCGCCCCCAGGTTCGATGTCGAGCAGCCGTTCGGCCGCCGCCCGGACAGCGGCGGGCGGCGAAGTGACCGCGGGGCGGGCCGTCAGGGTCGGCGCCAACAGGTGATCGGCGTCGAGCTTGAGGAAGTTCGGGAGGGTTCGGGCGCGTTGCCGCACCTGCTCGGCCAGTTGGCGACAGGGGGCCCGCTGATCCTGGGGCGCCGCCAGCAAGGCGGTCGGAAGTCCAGCGATCGCCATCGCCACAAGCATCGAACGCATCATCTCGCCTCCGCCCTAAGGTTGTGCGCCGTGCCCCCTTTGGGAGCAAGATGAAGATCGTGCGGCGGCGACGTCCTCGGCCCTGGCCGCCCGCCTCGCCGCCTTTTCAAAGAAAATAGGCCGCCTGGCATGGGGTCCAGGCGGCCTGATCGCGGCCGTCGCGGCGGTGGGGCCGCGGGCGTGTTGAAGGCGGGGACCGCCCGTGGCTGATGCGAGGGCCGCGAAACCCTGGAACAGGCCCCGGAGCGAGAGGCTCCCAGCAGCTGTTCCGAAGCTCTTTCGACGAGGAGCCGGGATCTGGCTCCTCGCAAAGGCGCTTGCGCGAGGCCTATTCTTCCTCGCCCTCCTCGGGACCGCCGACCAGAAGCTCTTCCTCGATCTTCTGCGACGACTTGCGGACAGCCGCCTCGATGCTCTTGGCGATGTCGGGATTGTTCTTCAGGAACTCGCGGACGTTGTCGCGGCCCTGGCCGATACGCTGGCTACCGTACGAGAACCACGAGCCGGCCTTCTCGATGATGCCGGCCTTGACGCCCAGGTCGATCACTTCGCCCAGCTTGGAGATGCCCTCGCCGTACATGATGTCGAACTCGACCTCGCGGAACGGCGGGGCCACCTTGTTCTTGACCACCTTCACGCGGACGTTGTTGCCGATGATCTCGTCACGGACCTTCACCGAGCCGGTACGGCGGATGTCCAGGCGCACCGAGGCGTAGAACTTCAGCGCGTTGCCGCCCGTGGTCGTCTCGGGGCTGCCATACATCACCCCGATCTTGTGACGGATCTGGTTGATGAAGATGACGATGGTGTTGGCCTTGTTGATCGAGGCGGTCAGCTTGCGCAGCGCCTGGCTCATCAGGCGCGCTTGCAGGCCCGGCAGGCTGTCGCCCATCTCGCCTTCGATTTCGGCCTTCGGGGTCAGGGCCGCCACGGAGTCGACGACGACGATATCGACCGCGCCCGACCGCACCAGGGTGTCGGTGATCTCGAGCGCCTGCTCGCCGTTGTCGGGCTGGGAGACCAGCAGGTTGTCGAGATTGACGCCCAGCTTGTGCGCATAGGACGGGTCCAGAGCATGCTCGGCGTCGACGAAGGCGGCGGTGCCGCCAGCCTTCTGCACCTCGGCCACGACGTGCAGGGCCAGGGTGGTCTTGCCCGAGCTTTCCGGTCCGTAGACCTCGATGATCCGCCCTTTGGGCAGGCCGCCGATGCCGAGCGCGATGTCGAGACCCAGCGAGCCGGTGGAAACCGACTCCATCTCGACCTTGCCCTTTTCGCCCAGCTTCATCACCGAGCCCTTGCCGAACGCGCGGTCGATCTGGGCGAGAGCCGCCTCTAGCGCGCGTTGCTTATCGCCTTCTTCCTTGGCCACGAGTTTCAAAGCCGCCTGACTGGTCATTGTTGGTCCGCCCTCTATCCCATGATTCCGGTGGGCCGCTCGGGCGCTTGCGGCGCCGCGTCTCAACGACCTGTGGAACACCCTTAATGCGTACCGCCTTTGTTCCATGTTCGCAAGATGTTCCGCAACAAAGAAACGACCGTTTCTGACGTGGGCCGAAACCGCGCTGGAACCCAGATCGAGCCAAGCATGTCTCGCCGGGCAACCGCTCCTTAAGCCCTGTGTGGAAGGGTACTGGCACGTCTTGGAGTAGAGCGCCCTTGTCGATCGATCCACGCCGCCTTCTGGGCCTGGCCTTCGCCAGCGCGGACCTCTTAGTGGAGCTGCGCGACGGCCAGGTGCGCCTGGCGCTCGGCGCCGCCCAACGCCTTGTGGGCCGCAGCGAGGCGGCGCTGATGAACACGGCCTGGAGCGATCTGTTCCATCCCGACGACCGCCCCCTGATGGATACGGTCCTGGCCTGCGCCAACGACGGCCTTCGCCGCGGGCCGATCGTCCTGCGCCTGGCCGAGGACGAGACACGCTCCGTCGGCGTCACCCTGCGCGCCCTGCCCGAGAACGGCGGCCGCATCTCCTGCGCGATCACCACCGCCCATGCCCTTGCGCCCGCCCTCAAGCCTGGCGAGCTGCAGCCGCGCGAAGCGTTCGACGACATCGCCAAGGGCCTGTTCGAGGCCGCGCGCGTGACGGGCGTGGAGCTCGAGCTGGCGATGATCGAATTTTCCGGCCTGGGCGCCCTGCGCGACGGCCTCTCGCCCAGCGAGGCGGCGGAGCTGGACGTGCGCGTGGCCGGCGCGGTGCGGGCCGAGTCGCACGGCGGCTCGGCCGCGACGCGCTTGTCGGAGGATCGCTTCGCCCTGGTCAGGACGCGCGATAATCCGCAGGAGAACATGCTCCAGCGCCTGTCGGCGCTGGTCAGTACGCCGGCGATGGCCCAGGTCGTGCCGCTGGAAAGCCCGGGAAACTCGGCGCGCGCCCTTCGCGCGCTGCGCTACGCCCTGGACGACTTCCTCCGCGAGGGCGTCAAGGGCGCGCCCCGCGCCAGCCTGAACGACGCGATGAACCGGTCCGTCAAGCGCACCCTAGCCCAGGCCGGCGCGCTGGGCGCCATCGTGAGTCAGCGGCGGTTCAGCCTGGCCTTCCAGCCTGTCGTCACCCTGGCTTCGGGCCTGGCGCACCACCACGAGGTCCTCGTGCGCTTCGAAGACGGCGCCAGCCCCTTCGCGATGATCAAGATGGCCGAGGAATTCGACCTGATCGAGGAACTGGACAAGGCCGTCGTCGAGCAGGTGGTCAAGCGGCTGGCCGTCAACACCGATCGGTCGCTGAGACTGGCGGTGAACATTTCCGGCCGCACGATCGGCAGCGACACCTTCATCGACGAGGTCGGTCGCCTGCTGGCCCGCTTCGACGAGGCCAAGGGTCGCCTGATCTTCGAGATCACCGAGACGTCCGAGATCGACGACCTGGCGTTCGCCAACCAGAACATCCAGGCCCTGCGCGCCATGGGCTCGATGGTCTGCCTCGACGACTTTGGCGCGGGCTCCGCCTCGTTCGCCTATCTGCAGCGCCTGAACCTGGACATCGTCAAGATCGACGGACGCTATGTCCGCGAGCTGGCCGACAACAGCCGCGACGGCGCCATGATCCGACACCTGGTGCAGATGTGCCGGGACCTCAAGATCCGCACGGTGGCCGAGATGGTCGAGACGCCGGAGGTCGAGGACATCGTCCGCAACGCGGGCGTCGACTTCGCCCAGGGCTGGCTTTACGGCAAGGCCTCGGAGAAGCCCTCCCCCGCCCTGCGCACCACCGCCCCGGTTCGCGCCGTGGCGCGCCGCGCCGGCGCTTCGGAGAGCTGGGGCTAGGGCCGCACGCCCTTGCCGTCGCACGTCAGGCCTTGCCGCCGTTGGCCACGATATAGTCGTCGATGACCTGCTCGAGCACCGTCAGCGGCATGCTGCCCGACAGCAGGCCCGCGTCGTGGAAGGCGCGGATGTCGAACCGCTTGCCCAGCGCCTTCTGGGCCTTGGCGCGGGCGCGCAGCCAGACGATCTTGCCGATCATGTAGCTGCAGGCCTGGCCCGGCCACACGACATAGCGCTCGATCTCGGTGATCGACCCGCTCTCCTCGTCGCCCATGGTCTCGGCCATGTACTTGACCGCCTGCTCGCGGCTCCACCTCTTGTGGTGCATGCCGGTGTCGACCACCAGGCGCACCGCGCGGAACAGGGCGTCGTGCAGCATGCCCAGATGGCCGCGCGGATCGGTCTTGTAGACGCCCATCTCCACGGCAAGTTCCTCTGCGTAGAGCGCCCAGCCCTCGTCATAACCTGAGAACCCCACGCTTTTGCGCAGCATGGGCAGCCCCTTGGCCTCGTTGGACAGCGATCCCTGCAGGTGGTGGCCCGGGACGCCCTCGTGGGCCGTCAGGGTGGCCAGGATGTACCTTGGCTGCTCGACCGTGTCGCGCAGGTTGATCCAGTAGATTCCGGGTCGTTTGCCGTCCAGCGACGGCGAATTGTAGTAGCCGGCCGGGGCGCCCGCCTCGGTCGCCTTCGGGACGCGGCGGATCTCCAGCGGCGCCTTTGGCAACTGACCGAAATAGGCCGGCAGCTGCTTCTGGATCCAGGCGGCCTTGTCGTTCAGGTCCTTGATCAGCTGGTCCTTGGCCGCGTCGGTGTTCGGATAGATGTCCTGGCCCAGCTGGCGCATCCGCTCGCCGACCGTGCCCTTCGTCATGCCGATGGTCTTGAACAGCTTGTCGGCCTGGCCCTCGATCGACTTGACCATGTCGAGGCCCAGCTGGTGGATCTCGTCCGGCGTCAGGGTCGAGGTCGTGTAGGTCTTCAGCGAGAGCGCGTAGTAGTCGGCGCCGTCCTTCAGTCGCCAGACGCCCGCGTCGTGGTTGGCCTTTGGGCGGATGCTCTCCATCAGCGCGATCTGGCGCTTGAGGGCGGGAAGGACGGAGGTCTCGTAGATCTTCGTGGCCTCGCCCGCCCAGTCGCCCGCGATGTTCTTTTCTCGGGCTCGGCGCGCGAGCGACGTCACCAGCGGGGCGTCGGCGGTCGGCGTGGTCGCGAAGGCCCGCATCTGGACCAGGGTCTTGTCGATGATGAAGTCCGGCGGGATGACGCCGTCGGCGATGTCGCGCCTGGCGATGGACGTCTCCTGGTCCATCAGCCGGGCGAACCCTTCCATGCGCGCCAGATAGGCGTCCGCGTCGGCCTTGGTCTCGATGCTGTGCTGGGTGTCCAGGAAGTCGGGGATGGACATGTAGCTGCCCGTCAGCTGGCTCAGCACATAGGGCGCGCCCGAGCCGCCGCCGGCATAGGTGAACTTGCGATTGCCCTCGTCGCGCACGGACGTCACGAATTCGATCGTGTCGTAGTTCACCGCGTCCATGCCCTTCAGGGCGCGGCGGTCGATGGCGCGCAGGGCGGCCAGTTGCTTCGCTGTGATGGCCGCGCCCGCCTCGATGGCGGCGAACGATCGGTCGCCGAGCAGGGCCTTGGTCCAGGCCAGATCACCGCTGTCGAGGCCAAGGGCCGCGGCGGTTTCCGGCGACCGGCGAAGCTGGACCGCCATCATCTCGTCGAACAGGGCGTTCAGCCTGGCGGCCTCGCCCTCGCGGGCCAGGGCCAGGGACGGCAGGCCGCCGGTCGCGGCGAAGCCGGCGGCGGCGGAGGCGAACATCATCTGACGGCGATTGAGCAAGGTTTTCCTCCCCTGGGAACACTTTTGAGGACGAAGCCGTGAGACCGCCGCCAAGAGCGGGCCAAACTAATGCCGAGTCACGACGCCGCGTCCAGCCGAACCGCTCACGCCAGCGTCACGAACACCTCGTTCTCGATCACCCACTGGCCGGTGACCTTCTTCCAGGTGGCCAGGTAGGTCCCGGACTGCTCGGGCGCGTCCTTCCAGGATCCGACCCAGCGGCCGCGCTCGGCGGCGCGGCTCCCCTCGACGTTGAGGGTGATGTCCTCGGTCGTGCGGACATAGGCGATGAAGCCTCGCTCGGCGAACTGTCCGGCGAAGGCCGCCAGCACGTCCTCGGCGCCCAGCAGCAGCGAGCCGTCGCCGGCGATCACCGTGACGCGCGGATCGAAGAAGGGCTTCAGACGCGCGGCGTCCTTGGCGGCGATCAGCTTGTTGGTCAGCTTGCGACGGGCGGCGATGGCGTCGGCGGGCGAGGTCATGGGCTCTTTCCTGAGGCTCTGGCCCGTGTAGCCTGCCCTCCGCCCGAACCGCAAACAGGCTATCGATGCCCGCCCCCGTGCTGATCACCGCTCGCCTGACCCTGGCGCCGCCGACCCTGGCCGATTTCGAGGACAGCCGGACCATGTGGGCCGATCCCGTCGTCACCCGCCACCTCGGCGGCCGTCCGTTCACGGACGAGGAAAGCTGGACGCGGCTGTTGCGCGCGCGCGGCCTCTGGGACGTCATGGGCTTCGGCTACTGGGCGGTGCGCGAGACCTCGACCGGCCGTTATGTCGGCGAGGTCGGCTTTGCGGACCTGCGCCGCGAACTCGAGCCCAGCCTCGACGGCCTGCCCGAGATGGGGTGGGTGCTGACCGCCTGGTCGCACGGCCAGGGCTTTGGAACCGAGGCGGTCCGCGCCGGGCTCGCCTGGATCGACGAAACCCTGGCGCCGGACGTCGTGCCCTGCATCATCGGCGTGGAGAACGCCGCCTCGATCGCCTTGGCGGTGAAGACTGGGTTTCGCGCAAAGACGCACGCGACCTATCGCGGATCGCCGATCCTGATGATGGAGCGGCGCCCTGATCCAGCCTAGGCTTCCGCGACCTCGGCTCCAGCCGCTTCCACGAAACGCTTGGCCTGGGCGATCCAGGCGTCACGTTCGGCGCGGCCCTTGAGGGCCAGCTTCAGGTCGATCTCGGCCAGCGTCGCGGGTGTCCATTCCGCGATCTGCTGGAAGCGCGTGACCCCCAGCTCGGCCAGGGCGGTGGCCAGCTTGGGACCGACGCCGACCAGTCGCGTCAGGTCGTCGGCGACGGTCACCGCAGCGGCGACGACGGGCTCGACCACCTCAGCCGGAGGCTCTTCCGCCGGGGCGGCGATCTCGGGCTCCAGCGCCACGGTTTCAGCGACAGCGTCATTGGCCGCATCGACGGCCGCAACCGCGCTCTCGGCCACGATGGAAGCCGTCTCCTCGGCCGCGTCCATCACCGTTTCGGCCGCCTCGACCGCGTCGACGAGGACCTCTTCGGGCGCGACGACTTCGGGGACAAAGGCTTCCAAGATCGGCTCCGGCGCCGCCTCGAAGATCGCCTCGGACTCCAGGGCCGGGGCGACAGGCTCGGGCGCCAGCGCCATCAGCGCTTCCAGGTTGACGGCTTCGCGCCAGCGCGAGGCCCACCACCAGTAGGCGGCGCCCGCGACGGCCGCGCCGCCGAACATCAGCCACAGCGGCGACGCCGCGCCGACCACGACGCGAGGGGCCAGCTGAGGCTCGATGGCGTCGGAATTTACTTCGGGAAAGAACGAGGACGAGGAAACCATGGGGCGCTCCCGGCTGCCGCGATTTTGTGCGCCGCAGCATAACACAGAAACCACGTTCGCAAGCGCGAAAATAATGACGTTACGTCAGCTGAGCCCGACCATCTTCAATAGTACGCCGGCGGCGATCATCACGCCGATCATCGCCAGCATCGGCAGACGGCTCGCCAAGGCCAGCGCCAAGACGGTCAGGCCAAGGGCGGCGTAGTCGAGGCTCGCGGGGTCCGGGAGCAGCACCCTGACCGGGCCCGCCTCCAGCGTCTGGCCGGAACGGAACAGCAGGTGCAGGGCGAACCACAGGGCCAGCTGCCCGATCACGCCGACGGCGGCGGCCGAGATCAGGGCCAGGGCGCGGGCCGGACTGGGGCGCCGCCCCCAGCGCTCGAACAGCGGTCCGCCCGCGAAGATCCACAGGAACGAGGGGGCGAAGGTCGTCCAGGCGGCCATCAGCCCTCCTAGGATCGCCAGGACCCAGGCCCACTCCGGAGCGGCGGTCTGGAACGCGCCGACGAAGCCGACGAAGACGAAGACCAGGATCAGCGGGCCCGGCGTGGTCTCGGCCAGGCCCAGGCCATCCAGCATCTGGGTCGCCGTAAGCCAGCCGAACGCCGAGGCCGCCTGCCCCAGATAGGCCAACGCCGCATAGGCGCCGCCGAAGCTGATCGCCGCCAGACCGCCGAACGCCAGTCCCATCCAGGCCAGGGTCGATCCCGGCGCCAGCAGCCAGGCCAGACCAATCGGCGCAAGCCATAGGACTAGGCAAGCGAGCGCCGTCCGCCCCTGCCCCCTCGTCGGCGACGTCGGGTCGGCGACGGGCTCGGACACATCCTTTGCCGACAGCCAGCCCAGCACGCCCGCGCCCAGCACCACCAGCGGGAACGGCACGGCCGTGAAGGCCAGGAGCAGGAAAGCGGCGCCGCAGACGAAGGCCGACATGCGGTCCTTGACCGCCCGCTTGCCGATCTTCAGCAGGGCCTGCAGCACCAGCGCCACCACGGCGGCCTTCAGGCCCAGCAGCACCGGCGCGGCCCAGTCCGAGCGGCCATGGACGACGTACAGGGCCGACAGGCCTAGCATTACCAGAAGGCCCGGCAGGACGAACAGCAGCCCCGCCGCCACGCCGCCTCGGATCCCGTGCAGGCGCCAGCCCAGCCAGGTCGCCAGCTGCTGAGCCTCGGGCCCGGGCAGCAGCATGCAGAAGCTCAAGGCCCGCGCGAACTCGTCCTCGTCGACCCAGTCGCGGCTCTCGACGACTTCCTTGTGCAGCAGGGCGATCTGCCCAGCGGGCCCGCCAAAGCCCAGCAGGCCGATCTTCAGCCAGACCGGCAGGGCTTCAGCAAGGCTGGGAGCCGCCTTGAGCTTCACGTCAGGCGCGCCAGACGCGGGAGCGCCCGCCGGCCTCGCCCAGGCGCGCGGCGATCCAGTCGCCGGCCTCGGCCGCCGCCGCCTCGACGCTGGCCGGCGCGCCGATCATCACCATCGCGCTGCCGTTCATCTTCATCGGGTCGATCAGGGGCCTCAGGCGGAGTTCGGCGACTAGCAGGTCCTTCGTGACGGTTTCCATCGCGCGGATAAAGGCGTCGAACGTCTCCAGGTCCTTGATCGGCAGCCAGATCGCCAGGGCCGCGTCCGGCGCGCGCTTGAGAGCCGCCCGGGTGGTCTCGGCGATCCGGCTGTAGTCGTCCGGCCGCTCGAACGGCGGGTCGATCAGTACGAAAGCCCGCCCGCCCCGGCCCGCCTGGGCGGCGGCGGTGGCGAAGCCGTCGGCCTCCAAGGCCTGGGCGTTGGCGTAGGGCGCCAGGGTCTTCGCCAGCAACAGCCCATCGTCCGGCCGCAGCTCGCAGCCCGCATAGCGGTCGCCCTGGCGCAGCGCGCGGGCGATCAGCAGCGGCGAGCCCGGATAGAGATCGCCGGCCTGGCCGCTGTTGATCTTCAGCGCCGCCGCAAGCAACGGCCCAAACACCGCCGGCGCATCGCTGGCCGCCTTAAGGCGGAAGATCCCGGCCTGCGCCTCGCCGGACCGCCGCGCCATCTCTCCGGAGAGGTCATAGGCGCCCGCGCCGGCATGGGTGTCGATCACCGACAGGGCGCGGCTCTCGTCCTGCAAAGCCGAAAGCATGGCCAGCAGGATCGCGTGCTTGTGCAGGTCGGCGAAGTTGCCGGCGTGGAAGGCGTGGCGGTAATTCATCTCGTTCCCTACCACGCCCCGTGCGCGCGGCCAGCTTCCTGCAGCTCTTCGATCATCTTGGCCTTCAAGGCCTCGGGGCCGACGATCTGGATCTTGTCGCCCCAGGTGAACAGGTGCCAGGCCAATTCGCGCATCCCGCCCGCGCGGAAGGTGACCAGCACCGAGCCGTCGGCCTCCGGCGTCACCGTCTGGGTCGCGTGGAAGCGCCAGCGCAGCGCGTCCTCGGCGCCCTCGGGCCGGATGCGCAGGACCACGTCCTGGATCTCGTCGTGATAGATGCCGAAGCTCTCGTCGGCGAAGGCCTGCAGCGAGAAGTCCTCGGGCGGCGAGGCTGGCTTGTCGAGCACCTTCAGGTCGCTCATCCGGTCCAGGCGCCAGGAGCGCGGCTTGCCGCCCTGTCCCTCCAACGCCACCAGATAGTTGCTGCGGCCGAACAGGACGCCCAGCGGCGTCACCTCCCGCGTCCGCCCGGGCGTGCTGCCGCCTTCGTAGCGGAACGACAGGGCCTGGAGGCCTTTGATGGCGGCGCGGATCGCCGACAGCACGGCCGCATCCTCGAAGGGCCGCGGTCCGGCGTGGATGGCGATGGTCTCGGCCTGCACCAGCGCCTCGACGTCGGGGGCCACGCGCCGGCGGGCCGAGCCGCGCAGCGCCGCCAGCAGCTTGGCCTCGAGGGCGTAGAGCGACGCCGCCCGGGCGTCGGCGCCGGAGGCCTTGTAGCCGTCGGCCGCCGTGCGCAATGCCGCCAGCTCCTCGGCGGTCGGCGTCTGGAACACGCCGTCCAGGCCCGAGGGGATGCGGAACCGCTTGGTCGGCGGGTCGTCGATGGCCTCCATCTGGGGAAAGGCCGCCCAGACGGCGTCGCGCATCCGCTCGGCGGTCCGACGGCCAACGCCGAGCGCCTGGGCCA
Source organism: Caulobacter segnis (assembly GCF_003243465.1). Taxonomy (GTDB): domain Bacteria; phylum Pseudomonadota; class Alphaproteobacteria; order Caulobacterales; family Caulobacteraceae; genus Caulobacter; species Caulobacter segnis_A. The sequence goes on along the minus strand of NZ_QFQZ01000036.1, from coordinate 19,555 downwards.
TCTCGTCCAGGGTCAAGCCTTCGGCGGATCCGGCCAGCATCCGGGCCAGGTGCAGAAGACGGGTGGCTTTCTCGTGTCGCATGGGCTGCGCTTATACGACCGTTTCTGTCGCAGCGCGCGAACAATCTTCAAGCGTCGAGATTGGACACCGCCTGAGGAGCCCTTGATGTCGCGCTTCGCCTGTTCCCCCTGGGCCGTCGCCCCCGTCAACGCCGCCATGATCTCGGCGGTGCTCGACTATGCCGACATCCACCGGGACCTGGGCGGCGGCCGCACCCTGCGCCGGGTCAGCCACGAACGCGCCGCCAGGGCCGACATCTTCCTGCTGCTGGGCCGTGACGCCGCCCGGGTCACCGACATCAGCCTGGTCTGGGACGACCGCGAGGACCAGATCGTGCGGATCACCGACGACGCCGAGCTGCGCGATTCCCGCCTGACCGCCTGGGAGCAGGCGTTCGAGCTTTTCGAGACTGAAGCCACCGACGAGATGGCCGAGCCCATGCGCCTTTGCGCGTAGCGTTCAGAGCGCCTTGCCCATCCGGATCAGCGGGACCCGATAGCCGCTTGAGGTCTCGGCCTCGAAGGGCTCGATGTCCTGATAGCCGCAGGCGCGATACAGCGGAACGCCGCCCATCGTCGCGGCCATTTCGGCGCGCGTGAACCCTTCCGCCCGCGCCGCGGCCTCGCAGGCGTCGAGGACCATGCGGCCGACGCCTTTTCGCGTGTGATCAGGGTGGGTGTACATCGCCCGCACGCGCGCGGCGTCCTTGGCGGGATCCAGCAGGGCCGCGTCGCGACCAGCGGAGTGGTCGCCGCCGAACAGCGTCGCGCGCCGGCTCCAGCCGCCGCAGCCGGCGATCGCCTCGCCTTCCTCGACCACGAAATAGGTGCCGTCGGCGATCAATTGGGTGTCCAGGCCCATCACCTCATAGGACGCCGTGACGCCCTCGGGCGGCAGGAAGGCGGGCAACAGCTCGCCGATCGCCCGATCCATCAAGGCCGACAGGATGGGCATGTCCTCGGGCCGGGCGAGGCGAAGGCGGAGGGCGGCGGGTGCTGAGGTCATGAGATTCTAATCATCGAGGGCCGAAGCAGGAGAAAAACAAGGATTCGGCGAGTCCGCGAGGATCTTTCCGCCCCGCACAGCGATCGCTCAATAACCTGTGCAGGCGCCCATTGGTCGGGCGTCGAACAGCTCCGTGAACGTCTCGACTGAAAACGGATTGCGCGGCGCAAGCGTGAATTTCGAGATAGCCGCGTTCCGGTCAAACGGCCGGGCAAAGCCGGGCGCACAAGACGCCGCCCGGCCAAGAACAAGGGCGGCTATTGATGAGTGGTTTGGATGCGGTGGCGGCGGGTGGCGTACTCACGCGCCGGCGTTTCTTCGAGAGTCTGGCGGCGGTCGGCGGCATGTCGCTGGTCCTGTCGGGGATGGAGGCCCTGGGCTTCAGCCAGGCTTCGGCCACCGAGCTGCCACCGACGCTGACCGGCGGGGCCAAGAACACCAAGATCGTGATTCTGGGCGCGGGCCTGGCGGGCATGACCGCCGCCTACGAGCTCAGCAAGGCCGGCTATCAGGTGCAGGTGCTGGAGGCGCGCTCATTCGCCGGCGGCCGCTGCCAGACCGCACGCAAGGGTTTTAAGCACACCGACCTGATCGGCAACACCCAGACCTGCGAGTTCGACGAGGGCCACTACATCAACCACGGCCCGTGGCGGATCCCGTACCACCACCGCTCGACCCTGCACTACACTAAGCAGTTCGGCGTGCCGCTGGAGAGCTTCGTCAACGACAACGACGCGTCCTACGTCTATTTCGAGAAGGCCTCCGGGCCGCTGGCCGGCAAGCCGGTGCGCAAGGGCGAGATCGCCGCCGACATCCGCGGCTACACCGCCGAGGTGGTGGCCAAGGCCGCCAGCCAGGGCCAACTCGACGCGCCGCTCTCGGGCCTCGATCGCGAGAAGTTCATCGCCTACCTCGTCACCGAGGGCCGGCTCTCGAAGTCCGACCTGACCTACAAGGGCACCGAAGGGCGGGGCTTTTCGGTCAGTCCTGGCGCCGGCGTCGATCCGGGTCCTGGCAAGGAGCTGCCGCCGTTCGCCTTCAAGGACGTGCTGGACAGCAACGCCTGGCGGGTGCTGAGCTCGGTGACCGGCTTCGAGCAGCAGCGCACCATGCTGCAGCCGATCGGCGGCATGGACCAGATCGCCAAGGCCTTCGAGAAGCAGGTCGCGCCGATGATCCGCTATTCGACGGTCGTCGAGAAGATCAAGCAATCGCCCAACGGCGTGACGGTGTCGTTCAAGGGCGCCGACGGCAAGCCCGGCGAGGTCACCGCCGACTATTGCCTGTGCACCATTCCGCTGAGCGTTCTCAAGCAGATCGACCTCGACGCCTCGGCGCCGTTCAAGGCGGCGATGTCGGGCGTCTCCTATGCGCCGGTCAACAAGATCGGCCTGCAGATGAAGAGCCGGTTCTGGGAAGACAAGCACCACATCTATGGCGGCCACGTCTATACCGACTTGCCGGGCATCGGCTCGATCACCCTGCCCTCCTACGGCTGGCAGGGGCAGAAGGGCGTGCTGCTGGGCTACTACGCGTTCGGCGGCGAGGCGGCCAAGATCAGCGCCAAGAAGCCCGCCGATCGCGCCGCCTTCGCGGTCGCCGCCGGCCAGAAGATCTTCCCGGAATACGCCGAGAACTTCGACAACGCCTTCTCGTTCAGCTGGCACCTGGCCGAGTACAATCTGGGCGGTTGGGCCGAATGGGGGGCGAACGGCCGCAAGACGGCCTATCCCGTGCTCTGTGAACCGGACGGCCGCCTCTATCTGGCCGGCGAGCACCTGAGTTACCTAGGCGGATGGCAGGCCGGCGCCATCGAGTCGGCCTGGCAGCAGATCGCCAAGATCCACGCTCGCGTCCAACAAGCCTAGGTTCCGAGGAAACGCATGACTTTCGCCTATCGCTTCGCCGCCCTGGCGCTCGCCGGCGGTCTCGCCGCTCCGGCGATCGCGTCCGCCGACGGCAAGTCCCTGTTCATGGACAACTGCTCGGCCTGTCACCAAGCCGACGGCAAGGGCGTCAAGGGAGCCTTCCCGGCGCTGGACGGCTCGCCGCTGGTCAAGGGTCCGCCCCAGGTGGTGATCACCACGGTGCTGAACGGCCGCGCGGGCATGCCCGCCTTCAAGGACGACCTGTCCGACGCCGACCTCTCAGCCATCCTGACCTATGTCCGTGGCGCGTGGAGCAACAAGGCGGCGGCGGTCAAGGCGACCGATGTCGCTACGGCCCGCGCGTCCGTCCAGGCGGCCGCCACGGCGCGCGGCCTGCAGGCCCACTAACTCATCACAGGGAGAAGACCCCATGAAACGCCTGATCGCTCTCGCCGCCGGCCTCTGCGCCCTCGCCGGCGCCGCCCACGCCCAGGAAATCGTCCGCGGCGGCGACCCCAAGTCGGCCATCGCCAGCGTCGTCACCGTGCCGGCCGGCTACGACACCATCTACGTCTCGGGCATGACCCCGCCCGTGATCGACGAGAAGGCCACGGGCGTGGCCAAGTTCGGCGACACCAAAACCCAGACCCTCGGCGTGCTGGGCCGCATCGAGGCGGCCCTGAAGACCCAGGGGGCGACCATGGCCGACGTCGTGATGATGCGCGTCCTGCTGGTCGGCGATCCGGCCAAGGATGGCAAGATGGACTTCGCCGGCATGATGGAGGGCTACAAGACCTACTTCGGCACCGCGGCCCAACCCAACAAGCCCTCGCGGATCACCAGCCAGGTCGCCGCCCTCGTCGCTGACGGCATGCTGGTCGAGATCGAGGTCCAGGCGGCCAAGAAGAAGTAATCCGCCGAACTGTCGTCCCGGACCAGCGCGAAGCGCGCCGATCCGGGACCGCAGCGGAGGTATTCGATTTTCGCGGTCCCGGCTCTTCGCTGCGCTACGGCCGGGATGACAAGCCCAACGGCATTTCACCGTTCCGCGAAATTATTTGCGTGACAACGTTGTCAGACCGAATTCAAACGGCTATATGGAATTCAGTCCTTTCGGGCGTTTCCTCCCAATGACTCGGCCGCCTTCTCCTCCTGGGAGGCGGCCGTTCTTTTTTGGGCGTCAGGCGGTGCGGATCCGTCCTTCCGTAATCTCGACCGGCCAGGGCGCGAGCTTGGCGCCAACGCACGGCCCGCCGAGGCAGAGGCCCGCCTCCACGCTGAACACCGCTCCATGCCAGGCGCAGGCGATCAGAGCGCCGTCCGGCGTCAGGTACTGATCCAGCTGCTGGGCCAGCGGCAGGCCGGCGTGCGGGCAGCGGTCGACATAGCCGAACACCGCCTCGCCCTTTCGGACTACGAAGCCGTGAAAGCGCTTGTCGCCAATCTGCAGGACATAGTTCCGCGCGGCGCCGTCCCTGATCAGGTCCAGCGGGCCAAGGTTCACCCCGGACGGCGTCGACCAGACCCGGCCGACGGCGGCGGCGCTCTCGACGGTCAAATCCGTTCGACCGTCTGTTCGATGGCCCCGAAGATCGAGTGACCTTTGGCGTCCTTCATCTCGATGCGGACCGTGTCGCCGCCCAGCAGGAAGGGCGTCTTGGGCGAGCCATGCAAGATGGTCTCGACGGTGCGGAGCTCGGCGAGGCACGAATAGCCCACGCCGCCCTCGCTGACCGGCTTGCCGGGGCCGCCGTCGGCGTCGCGGTTGCTGACCGTGCCCGATCCGACGATCGTGCCGGCGCACAGCGGCCGCGTCTTGGCGGCGTGGGCCACCAGGGTCCCGAAGTCGAAGGTCATGTCGACGCCCGCGTCGGCGCGGCCGAAGTCCTTGCCGTCCAGCTCGACCAGCAGGGCGCCGTGCAGCTTGCCGTCCTTCCAGGCCTCGCCCAGCGCGTCGGGCGACACCGCCACGGGCGAGAAGGCGCTGGCCGGCTTGGATTGCACGAAGCCAAAGCCCTTGGCCAGTTCGCCTGGGATCAGGTTGCGCAGCGAGACGTCGTTGCACAGCATGACCAGCCGGATGGCGGCCAGGGCCTCCTCGCGGCTGGCGCCCAGCGGCACGTCATCGACGATCACAGCCACCTCGCCTTCCAGGTCGCAGCCCCAGCTGGCGTCGGCCAGCGGGATCGGATCGCGGGGGGCCAGGAAGCCATCCGACGCGCCTTGATACATCAGCGGGTCGGTCCAGAAGCTCTCTGGCATCTCGGCGCCGCGCGCCTTCCGCACCAGCTGCACGTGGTTTACGTAGGCCGAGCCGTCGACCCACTGATAGGCGCGCGGCAGCGGGCTGGCGGCGTCATGCTCGTGGAAGCGCTCGCGCGGCACGGCGCCGTGCTCGAGGCTCTCGGCCAGACCGCGCAGCAGCGCCCCGCAGCGGTCCCAGTCGTCGAGGGCGGCCTGCAGCGTCGGAGCGACCGTGCCGGCGTCGGTGAACCAGGCCAGGTCGTTGGACACCACCACCAGCCGGCCGTCGCGGCCGCCCTTGAGAGACGCGAGCTTCATCGGCGCTTCCTTCTTGTTGTCGTTAAACCAGGCGAGCCTTGGGGAAGCCCGACCAGCAGGCGTCATAGTCGTCCTGAAGCGCCGAAGTCTCCAGCGCGAACTTCGTCGGCCGGATCACCCAGCGGCTCTCGAACATGAAGGCCAGGGTCCCGTCGATCTTGTGCGGGGCGAGCTCGGCCTCCGTGGCCTTGCGGTGGCTGGCGGCGTCGGGGCCGTGGTCGCTCATGCAATTGTGCAAGCTGGCCCCGCCCGGGACGAAGCCGCCCGCCTTGGCGTCGTAGGCCCCGTGCACCAGCCCCATGAACTCGCTCATCACGTTGCGGTGGAACCAGGGCGGACGGAACGTGTGCTCGGCCACCATCCAGCGCGGCGGGAAGATCACGAAGTCGCAGTTGGCCACGCCCGGCGTGTCGCTGGGCGAGGTCAGGACCGTGAAGATCGAGGGATCGGGATGGTCGAAGCTGACCGTGTTGATCGTGTTGAACCGCGACAGGTCATAGCGGTACGGCGCGAGGTTGCCGTGCCAGGCCACCACGTCCAGCGGGCTGTGATCCCACGCGGCGGCCCAGAGCGCGCCCTGGAACTTCTGGATCACCTGCGTCGGCGCATCGATGTCCTCGAAGGCCGCCACCGGCGTCTCGAAATCGCGCAGATTAGCGAGGCCATTGGCGCCGATCGGCCCCAGCTCCGGCAGGCGGAAGGCCGCGCCGTAATTCTCGCAGACATAGCCGCGCGAGGCCCCCTCGACCTCGACCCGGAAGCGCACGCCGCGCGGGATCACCGCGATGTGGCCAGGACCGGCGCTCAGCACGCCGAATTCGGTGACCAGGGTCAGCACGCCAATCTGCGGCACGATCAGCAGCTCGCCGTCGGCGTCGTAGAAGACCCGGTTCTTCATCGAGGCGTTGGCCAGATAGACGTGGACGCCGATGCCCGACAGCGTCGCGACGTCCGCATTGCCGGCCAGCGTGACGAGGCCGTCGACGAAGTCCGTCGGCGCGGCCGGGATCTCCAGCGGGCTCCAGCGAAGGCGGTTAGGTGTCACCGGCCCGCCGAAGGTCGAGTCCAGCTTGTCTTGGGCGTAGGGCGCATATGGCCCGTGCCCGGCGCTGGGCCGCAGGCGGTAGAGCCAGCTGCGGCGGTTCTCATGGCGCGGCGCGGTGAAGGCCGAACCCGACAGCTGCTCGGCATAGAGGCCGAACGGAACCTTCTGCGGCGAATTCTGCCCCACCGGCAGGGCGCCGGGATGGGCCTCGGTTTCGAAATAGGAGCCGAAGCCGGTCTGGTAGCGGAGGTCCATCTGCGTTTCCGTGCCCTTATTCAGCACTTATTCCCTCGTCATCCCGGAAGCCTCGAAGAGGCTATCCGGGACCCAGGGGCGGCGCGCGCGGCGCTCCATCACTCCTGGGTCCCGGCTCTACGCTACGCTTCGGCCGGGATGACACCGAAGGGTATTTTGCTCCCTCACGCCTCGACCGTGATCACCCCACGGCGGATCTGGTCGAGCTCGATGCTCTCGAACAGGGCCTGGAAGTTGCCGTTGCCGAAGCCCTCGTTGCCCTTGCGCTGGATGATCTCGAAGAAGATCGGGCCGAACAGGTTCTCGGTGAAGATCTGTAGCAAGAGGCCTTCCTCGCCGACATTGCCGTCGATCAGGATGCGGTTCTTGCGCAGGCGCTCCAGGTCCTCGCCGTGGCCGGGGACGCGCTTGTCGACCAGTTCGTAATAGGTCTCGCTCGTGTCCTGCAGCTTCACGCCCCGGGCGCGCAGCTTCTCGACGGTGTCGTAGATGTTGTCGGTGGTCAGGGCCAGGTGCTGGATGCCCTCGCCGTTGTACTGGCGGATGAACTCCTCGATCTGGCTTTTGTCGTCCTGGCTCTCGTTCAGCGGGATGCGGATGGCCTTGTCGGGCGCGATCATCGCTTGGCTGAACAGGCCGGTCGCCTGGCCCTTGATATCGAAGTACTTCTGCTCCTCGAAGCCGAAGACCTGGTTGTAGAAGGTCGACCAAGTGCGCATCTGGCCGCGCTTCACGTTGTGGGTCAGGTGATCCAGCAGGTCGAGGCCGACATTGTTTTTTGCCTCGGCCAGGGCCGCGCCCGGGACCTGCTCCCAGCTGTCATAGATCGTGCCCGCATCGCCGTAGCGGTCGACCAGATAGAGCAAGGACCCGCCGATGCCTTCCAGCACCTTGGCGCCCTCGCCCAGCAACGAGCGGCTGGCGTCGGCGGGCTTGGCGCCGCGCTTGATCGCGTCGGCATAGGCCTGCTCGGCGTTCTCGACGCGGAAGGCCATGCCGTTGGCCGACGGACCGTGCTCGGCCCGGAAGTCGGCGACCTGGCCGGCCGCCTCCTCGTTGACGACTAGGTTGATGCGGCCCTGCTTGTAGCGGGTCGCGGCCTTGGTCGGGTGCTTGCTGGCGGCGACGAAGCCCAGCTGCTCGATCAGGGCCTTCATGGCGGCCGGATCGGGGCTGGTGAACTCCACGAACTCGAAGCCGTCGAGGCCCAGGGGGTTCTGGTCGGTGACGAGGGTCATGGGCGGCTCTCTCCCTAGAATTCTTATCTTATTTCGCCAGCGCCGCCGGAAGGGCGGCGATCAGGGCGTCGTTGTCGGCCGGGCGGCCGATGGTGATGCGGACCCAGCCGCCGGCGACCGGCGTCGGGCGGATGATCAGCCCTTCCTGCAACAAACGCATGGCGGTCGCTTCTGGGCCGGCCGGCGCGCGCAGGAAGACGAAATTGGCTTCGCTGCGGGTGTGCTCGACGCCCAGGTCGTCCAGCGCCGCCTCGATGCGGCCGCGCTCGGCGATGGTCAGGGCGACCGTACGGGCCAGGTGTTCAGGATCGTTCCAGGCGGCCAAGGCGGCGGCCTGGCTGACGGCGGTGACATTGAAGGCCGGCCGCAGGCGATCGAGATAACCGACCAGCTCGGCCGAAGAAGCGACGCCATAACCGACGCGCATGCCGGCCAGACCATAGGCCTTGGAGAAGGTGCGGGCCGAGACCCAGGGGCCGCCCCAGGCGTCCAGCAGGGCGAAGGTGTCGAACGCCTCGTGGTACTCGCGATAGGCCTCGTCGACGAAGACCAGGGTCGAGCGCGGCGTGACCGAGAGGATCTCCTCGATGTCCGAAGCGGTCAGGGCGTTGCCGGTCGGGTTGTTGGGCGTGCACAGGACCAGCAGCTTGGGGCCCTGCGCCGCGGCCGCCTTGAAGGCCGGCACGTCGAGGTCGAAGTTGGCCAGGCGCGGCACGTCGACGATCCGCGCCTCGGCGCAGCGCGCGAAGATGTCATAGGCCGGGAAGGTCGGGCTGGAGAACAGGATCGCGTCGCCCGGGTGCAGCACGGCCCGGAACAGATAGTCGATCAGCGCCTCGGAGCCCGGCGAGACCACGATCCGGCCGGCGTCGACGCCCAGACGTCCGCCGATCGCGGCGCGCAGCGTCTCGCAATAGGGGTCCGGATAAAGTTCAGGCTCGGCGATGGCGGCCGCGACGGCGGCGGCGACCTTGGGGCTGGCGCCCAGCAGGTTCTCGTTGCTGGCCAGCTTGGAGAATTGGGAGCGTCCGGTGCGCTTGCCCGCCTCGGCCAGGGTCATGCCCGACTTGTAGGCCTGGACGCGATCCAGGGCCGGCCGCATGGGCGACGCGGGCGAGGCGGTGACGGGCTTGCGATCCAGGACGAGCATGCGGCCGCTCCAAAAACACCAGAGCGGGCAGCTTATCGCGAAGGCGAAGTCAGAACGTGGCGATCATGACCGCCTTAAGCACCAACTAGGTCACATCGTGCCAACCGATGATACTTGATCATCATCAAAGTGATCAATCGAGATAGTCGAGCGGCAGGGCGGTGGAATCCTTGATCGTGTCGAGGACGAACGAGGAACGGATGTCCTTCACGGCCGGCATCTTCAGCAGGCGTTTCATGGTGAAGTCCGCATAGGCGTCGAGATTGGGCACGGCGACCTTCAGCAGGTAGTCGTAGCCACCGGTCATGACGTAGCAGCCCACCACCTCCGGCTCGCGCAGCACCGCCTGCTTGAAGGCCTCGGCCGCCTCCTCGCTGTGGCGATCGACCTGCACCTCGACATAGGCCAGCACGTCCAGCTTGGCCTTGCGTCGGTCCAGAAGCGCCACATAGCCGCTGATCAGGCCCGAAGCCTCCAGCTGCTTGACCCGGCGCAGGCAGGGGCTGGGCGACAGCCCGACGCGTTCGGCCAGGTCGACGTTCGAGATCTTGCCGTCCTGCTGCAGGACCTGCAGGATCTTCCGGTCCGTTCGCGTCAGCTTCATTGTGACCGATCTCCCGCGGATCTTGGCACGAAGTGACCGAGTAGCGGATTTCACCGGCCGTGGGGAGAGGTGACGTCAGGACGCCGCCGCTCAGCGCGTCCTCGATGAAATAAATTTAAGTGCCGAGCCTGGCTATTTTCTCGAATAACAGCTCGGGGAAATTCCCGAGTACGGGGATTGGATCATAGATCGGGGCGAACTTGAAAAACGTAGAACTATTCGGACCACGAGAAGCCGGACATCGCCGCACGTGGACCGCGGCGGCTATCCCGCTGATCATCGTCTTCTTCATCCTGGGCCAGCTGGTCACCGTCTTCGCCGCACTGAAGCCGATGGGCTTCCACAAGGCCGATCTCACGACCCAGTGGCTCCCGATCCTGATCCAACTGCTCGGCTTTGGCGTGACGTCCGCGTTCCTGCTGGCCTGGGTCCGGCTGTTCGAGCGCCGGCCGCCGTCGGCGCTTGGCCTGAATGGTCAGGTCCTGCGTCGCTACCTGCGCGGCCTGGCGGTCGGCGTGGGCTTCCTGTGCAGCGTGATCGGCCTGATCTGGCTGTCGGGCGGCTACCGCGTCGAAGGGCATGGCGTCTGGACGGCGCCCTCGCCCCTGCTGTTCCTGCCGATCCTGGCCCTGCTCGGCGGCTTCATGATCCAGGGCGCGACCGAGGAGCTGCTGATGCGCGGCTGGCTTATGCAGCTGGTGGCGTCCCGCCATGGCCTCATCGCGGGCATCGTCGTCAACGCGGTGCTGTTCGCCCTGATGCACGGCGGCAATATCAGTCCGTCCAAGGAGCTGGCCTTCGCCATGGTCAACCTGGTCCTGTTCGCCGTGATGATCAGCCTCTATGCGATCAAGGAGGGTTCGCTGTGGGGCGTGTGCGCCTGGCATAGCGCCTGGAACTGGCTGCTGGGCGTCGGCTTCGGCCTCGACGTCAGCGGCGAGCGCATTCCGGTGCAGAGCCTGGTCATCGACCTGGCGCCCAAGGCCGGCGCGCCCTGGTGGCTGACGGGCGGCGCGTTCGGCCCCGAGGCCAGCGTCGCCACGACGGCGGTGCTTCTCGCCGGGGTGGTCTATTTCGCCGCGAGCGGCGCGTTGAAGACGGCCCGCGCCAGATCCGCGGCCTATGTCTCGGCCGCCCCGGAGGCGACGACCTAAAGCGCCTCGCAGTAGAACCGCCCGGGCTCGGGGCCGTCTGGGTGCAGCGCCTGGAACCGATAGAGGACCAGCACCCATTCGGCCTCTTCCAGGCTGACACCGAACCGTTGCGCCACCCAGGCCGCCGAAGGCTCCTCGAAATCGTCGGCGGCCCTGTCGTTCCTCAGCCCCATTGGGGGAACGGGTCCGGCAGTTTGGCCCAGGCCTTGGGACCGAAGCCGAACTGCAGGTCCGAAAGTAGGCAGGCGTCGAAGCCCCGCGTGAGGGCCTCGCGGTCCATGTTCTGGCCGATCAGCACGATCTCCTGACGACGGTCGCCGTGAACCGGCTTCCAGACCTTCTGGATCGCCGCGCGCCAGGCTGGATCGTCTGGCCAATAGTCCTCCGGCGCGCTGGCCCACCAGCGGCCATGCGGACCGAACTGCGTGGCGGCGCCGGCCTGGCTCCAGCCGCCGACGCGGTCATAGCGGGTGGCCAGCCACACGAAGCCCTTCGAGCGGATGACGCCCGGCCACTCGCTGTCCAGCCACGCCTTCAGCTTCTCGGGATGGAACGGCTTGGACGCGCGATAGACGAAATGGCTGATCCCGTACTCTTCGGTTTCCGGCAGCACCTCGCCCATCAGCGCCTTCTGCCAGCCGGCCGCGCCTTCGGCCCGGACAGGATCGAACAGGCCGGTGTCGAGGACCTCGTCCAGCGCGACGGCGCCACGCTCGGAACGCACGAGCCGCGCTTGCGGATTGAAGGTCGCGACGATCGCCTCGAGGCGGCCAAGGTCATCGGGCGACACCAGGTCGGCCTTGTTCAGCACGATCACGTCGGCGAACTCGATCTGCTCCACCAGCAGGTCGACGACGGTGCGTTCATCGCCCTCCCCGGCCGTCTCGCCCCGATCAGCGAGGCTGTCGCGCGAACCGTAATCGCGCAGGAAATTGAAGGCGTCGACGACCGTCACCATGGTGTCCAGCCGCGCCACGTCCGACAGGCTCTGCTCGGCCTCGTCGCGGAAGTCGAAGGTCGCGGCGACCGGCATCGGCTCGGACACGCCGGTGGACTCGATTAGCAGGTAGTCGAAGCGCCGCTCGGCGGCTAGGCGGCGAACCTCCTGAAGCAGGTCGTCGCGCAGGGTGCAGCAGATGCAACCGTTCGACATCTCGACCAGGGTCTCGTCGGTGCGCGACAGGTTCGCCCCGCCCTCGGCGACCAAGGCCGCGTCGATATTGACCTCGCTCATGTCGTTGACGATGACCGCGACCTTCTTGCCCTCGCGATTGGCGAGCACGTGGTTCAGCAGGGTGGTCTTGCCGGCGCCTAGAAAGCCCGACAGCACGGTCACGGGCAGACGGCGGTCGATGCGGCCTGGGGGCCTTGGGGCTTGGACGGTCACGCGCGCCTCTTGCGTTACAATGTAACACATCTAGCGCGCCAGCCGCACCGCCTCAACGGAAATGTTATCTTATAACACCACTCTGCGTGCAGCTTGGAGAACGCAAAACGCCCCGGAGTCTCCTCCGGGGCGTTCAGCTATTCAGGTCTCTCCTTGGGGGCGGCCTTTCAGTTGGCCAGGCGCCTCAGGAAAGACGGGATTTCCAGGTCCTCGCCGTCGTCGGCCTTCGGCGTCTCGAGCGGCGCCAGCTGAGGGCGGGCGCTCTGGGTCGTGCGGGCCTGGGGCTGCGGAGCCGAAGCCTGCTGCTCGTAGCGCTGGCGACCGCCGCCGAACATCGACAGCCATCCGCCTTGCTTTTGCGGCCGGCGCTCTTCGTAGAAGTTGCTCTCCGGGAACAGCGGCTCTTGCGGGCCGTCGTCGACCAGCGGATCGACGATCCGGTTCACCTGACGGGCCGCCGGCTGGGCGACGCGGGGCTCTTCGGCGACAACGGGCTCGTCATAGTAGAGCTCGGCTTCCGGCTGGACGGCCGGCTGCGGGGCGGACATGACGATCTCGGGCTCGGGAGCCGGCGCCGGTTCGGGGGCTTGGGCGAAGACCGAAGGACGCTCGGCCGGACGGGCGGCTTCGTAGCGCGCGGTCGGCCGGGCCGGCTCCGGCTGCGGCGCGGGACGCGAGGTCTCGGCGATCAGCGGGGCGGCGGAAGTGTTGCGCGACACGGGCTTGGGCTCGATCTGCTGGATCGAGGCGCCGTCCATGCCGGTGGCGACCACCGACACGCGGATCACACCTTCCAGCGACGGATCGAAGGCCGCGCCGAAGATGATGTTGGCTTCCGGATCGACCTGGTCCGAGATCGCGTTGGCGGCCTCGTCGACTTCCAGCAGGGTCATGTCCATGCCGCCGGTCACGTTGACCAGCACGGCCTTGGCGCCCTTCAGCGAGACTTCGTCCAGCAGCGGGTTGGCGATGGCGTTCTGAGCGGCCATCAGGGCGCGGTCTTCGCCAGTGCCCTCGCCGGTGCCCATCATCGCCTTGCCCATCTCGGTCATGACCGTGCGGACGTCGGCGAAGTCGAGGTTGATCAGGCCCGGCAGGACCATCAGGTCGGTGATCGAACGGACGCCCGAGTGCAGCACCTGGTCGGCCATGCCGAAGGCCTCGGCGAAGGTCGTGCGCTCGTTGGCGACGCGGAACAGGTTCTGGTTCGGGATGACGATCAGGGTGTCGACGTAGCGCTGCAGCTCCTGGATGCCGCTGTCGGCCAAGCGCATGCGATGACGGCCTTCGAAGTGGAAGGGCTTGGTCACGACGCCGACGGTCAGGATACCGCGCTCACGAGCGCACTTGGCGATGATCGGAGCCGCGCCGGTGCCGGTGCCGCCGCCCATGCCGGCGGTGATGAACACCATGTGCGCGCCGTCGAGGTGCTCGCCGATTTCCGGGAAGGACTCTTCGGCGGCGCTCATGCCCACTTCCGGGTGCGCGCCGGCGCCGAGGCCCTGGGTCACTTGCACGCCGAGCTGGATCCGCCGATCGGTCTTGGCGAACTGCAGCTGCTGGGCGTCGGTGTTGGCCACCACGAACTCGACACCCTCGAGGCCGGCCTCGATCATGTTGTTCACGGCGTTGCCGCCAGCGCCGCCAACCCCGAAGACCACGATGCGCGGCTTCAGCTCGGTCGTACGCGGCGCGGAAAGAGAAATAGCCATGGGACCCTCGCGTCCTTACGCCGAAATCGTCAGATAAGACCTCGGCGACACCCAATCGCCGGGGATGCCTCGACGATCGTGTTAACAGAACAACCACCATCGTTAATCGGCAGTTAACTGCATAATCTGAGTCGTGAGCCGGTCGAGCGCCACCGTGGGATAAAATGTGGTTCATCAACAGAAAAGCCATGCGAACCAAGGCCTCCCGAAGGATCCACAGGGACGTGCGACCGAACGCCGCTGAGTCTGTTTCCGCCGTCGCGGCCAAGCTTTCGCCAGTAAAAAGGCCCGGTCGAGACGCTCGGCCGGGCCTATAAGGTTAAACAGTAGAGTTAACCAGACTTAAGATTTGGCGAGATCGTCCGCCTAGAGGTTATCGCGCAGCCAGGCCGCCGCGCGCGAAATCGGGCTGGCGTTCGGATCCAGGGGACGCTTGCGGGCGACGCCGCCGGCCAGGGCCTTGGACGAGACCGCTTCGCGCGGGCCGAAGGCGGTGCGGTGCAGGGTGCCGGCGGCGGCGCAGAAGGCCGGGCCCGAGGCGGCGTCGGCCAGGTGCGGCACCCGGCGCGGACGACCCAGGCGCACGGGGCGATCGAACACCCGCACGGCCACTTCGCGCACGCCGGCCAGCTGGCTGGCGCCGCCGGTCAGGACGATGCCCGCGCCCGGCTCGACCGGCGCGCCCGAGGCCTTCAGCCGCTCGCGCAGCAATTCGAGTGTCTCCTCGACGCGCGGCTGGATGATGCCCTTCAGCAGCGACCGGGGCGCGATCACCGGACCCGCGCCCGGATCGTCGCCGCGCGGCGGCGCCTCGATCATCTCGCGGTCCTCGTTGGCCGAGGCGATGGCGCTGCCGTGCAGGGTCTTGATGCGCTCGGCGCCGACCACCGAGGTCTGCAGGCCGCGCGCGATGTCCTGGGTGACGTGCCCGCCGCCGACGGCCAGGCTGTCGACGTGGCAGAGCGCGCCGTTGTTGAACACCGCCACCGAGGTCGAGCCGCCGCCCATGTCGATGCAGACGGCGCCCAGGTCCATCTCGTCCTCTTCCAGGGCCGCCAGGGCCGAGGCGAACGGCGCGGCGACGATGCCCTCGAACGACAGGTGAGCCCGCTCCACGCAGTGGGCCAGGGTGTGGAAGATGTTCTCGTTGACCGAGACGACCAGCAGCTCCAGGCCGAGGGAGCGGCCGAACATGGCGCGCGGGTCGCGGATGCCGCGCTGGCCGTCGACCGACCAGGCGATCGGCAAGAGATGGATCGGCTTGCGGCCGGGGATGCGTACCTGGGCCAGGGCCGAGGCGATGGCGCGCGACAGGTCGGCGTCCGAGATGGGACGGGCGCCCAGCGACACCTGGGCGTGGACGCGGTGGCTGGCCATCTGGCCGCCGGCCGTGCAGACGCTGACGCCCTGGACGTTGACGCCGGCCACGGTCTCGGCGCGCTCGACGGCCTGGGCGATCGCCTGGGCGGCCTCGTCGAGGTTGACGATCGCGCCGCCGCGCACGCCGCGCGACTGGACGTAGCCGACGCCCGAGGTCGTCAGGGTGCGGTTCTCGCGGTGGATGCCGTCTGGCTTCATGATGAAGCACGTCACCTTGGACGCGCCCAGGTCGACGGCCGCGATGGCGGGCTGGCGCACGAGCGTCGCCTTCAGGCCCTCGCGAGCCTGTTTCCGGTCCTCCATTCGCGACATCGCTATCGTCACCTCAGCCCATCAAGTCCATTACGCCCCGCCGGCCGCGGGCTGCCCAGGCAGCGCCGCGTCGCGAGGTCTCACAGCCACCATTTCGGGGTCGCGCAAATCGATCCGCGCGAAACCCATGTCCAGGATTCTCTGCCGCTGGTCGAGCTGATCTAATTGAATCAGCGCGGATTCTTCGTCAATGGCCGGAAGCTGAATAAGCGATCCGTCCTTCAGCCGAAGATCCCAGCGGCGGTCGTCCACCCGCACCAGCGCTTCCAGGCGATCGCGCAGCCGCGGCCGCGAGGCCACGGCCGGCAGGATCAGGCCCGCGGCTTGGTCGGCGCCCTGCCCCACCACCAGCGGCAGCTGGGGGAAGCGCGCGGGGTCGGCCTCGTTGATCACCCGCCCCTCGGCATCGATCACCTTCATCCGGCCCTGGTTCTGCCAGACCGCCAGGGCCGGCCGCTCCTGGACGGAGATCAGCACGGTGTCGGGCAGCATGCGCACGACCTGGACGTCCTTGACCCAACCCACGCCTTGCACCCGTTCGCGGACGCCCGCCAGGTCCAGGCCCAGCGTCGGCTGGTCGAGATAAAGGCCCGAGGCCTTCAGGATGTCGGTCTGGGCGGTCGCCGAAGCCCCGCGGATATGAACGGTCTTCAGCTTGAACCCGGCGGAGGCGAACACCCCGTCGACGCCATGCGCCATCGACGCGCCGATACGCTCGGCGCGGTGTCCTGTGGCCAACATCACCACCAGTCCGAGCCCCAGAGCCGCGCCCGCGACGCTCAGGGCGACCGTGGGCGAAAGGCCCACGCCCTTGGCGGCGTGCAGCTTGGCGGCCGGCGGCGCGCCTCGCGGCGCGGCCCGGCCTTTACTCGGACTTGCGGGCGCTTCGGCCCGGGGTCGCCTAGGCTTAGGCGGTCCCCCCCGCGTTACGGCGGGCATAAGCGTCCTCCACGATCCATAGAACCAGTTGATCAAACGGAATCCCGACGTGGGCGGCCTGCTCGGGAGCGAGCGAGGTCGGAGTCATGCCGGGCTGCGTATTGACCTCTAGAAGGACCAGAAGGTCGTTAATGTCGTCATAACGAAGATCGGACCGGGTCACACTTCGGCAACCAAGAGCGGTATGGGCCAACTCGGCCATCCGCATGGCTCGATCCCTTACGCCATCGGGGATTGGGGCCGGTAGGACGTGGATCGAACCGCCTTCCGAGTACTTCGCCTCGTAGTCATAAAAACCTGTGGACGCCCGAATATCGGTGACGGCCAACGCCCTGGGACCATTCGCCTCACCCATCACCGCGACGGCCAGTTCGAGGCCGCGGACATAGGGCTCGACCATCACCTCCTCGCCGAAGGTCCAGGACGGCGCGCCGACCTCCTCGGGCGGACGGTTGGCGCCCTCCTTGACGATGAACACCCCGACCGACGAGCCCTCGGCGTTCGGCTTGACCACGTAGGGCGGCGGCAGGACGTGGTCGCGGGCCACGTCGTGGCGGTTGAAGAGGCCGCCGCCAGGCACGATGACGCCGGCCGCCGCCAGCACCGCCTTGGCCTTGGCCTTGTCCATGGCCAGCGCCGAGGCCAGGACGCCCGAGTGGGTGTAGGGCAGCTTCAGGGTTTCCAGCACGCCCTGGACGCAGCCGTCCTCGCCCCATTCGCCGTGCAGGGCGTTGAAGACCAGGTCCGGCTTGGCCGCCGTCAGCACCTGGGCGATGTCGGGGCCCGCGTCGATCCGCGTAACCTTGGCCCCCAGCCGCTCCAGCGCGTCGGCGCAGGCCGCGCCCGAGACCAGGCTGACCTTGCGTTCCGAAGAGGGCCCGCCCAGCAGGACGGCGATATGGCGGCCAGAGAGGGGCTGCTGGGTCATGAGGCGGGAGACTCTTTGGAAGGCTGTGGCGTTCAGCCACTCCTAGTCAGCCCGGACGCGCCTGCCAACCGCAAGACGCGGAACAAAGCCGTGTCATCCCGGCCGGACCCCGGCCTTGAGCCGGGGGGAGAGCCGGGCCCCAGGGGCCGCCGCAGCGCGCTTGGCCCCAGGGTCCCGGATCGGCCCGCTGGGCCGTCCGGGATGACACTGTATTTTAGCCGAAGCCTACTTCGCGGCCGGGGCCGCGCCGGCCGGCTTCAGCGCCCGGAAGTCGATATCGCTGTCGGCGACCAGGTAGATCAGGCTGGTCCAGGCGGCGACGTTCTGGGCCAGTTCGTTCGGACGCACCTTGTTCAGGGTGTCGTCCATGGTGTGGTGGTAGTCGAAGTAGCGGCTGGCGTCCTGGCGCATCTCGACCGAGGGCACCCCGGCCTGCTCCAGGCCCGAGATGTCGGCGCCGCCGCCGCGCGAAGCCTCGCGGGCGACCAGGATCTTCAGCGGCGACAGCACGTTGGCCACGGTCGTGGCGAACGGCGTGCCCTGCGCGCCGGCCGGCAGCTTCAGGGCGAAGATGTTGTCGGCGCCCTCGTCGCTCTCGCCGGCCAGGACGATCTTGGGAACCTCGTCCTTGTGAGCGGCCAGATAGGCTTCCGACGAACCGCCGCTCTCTTCGGAGCCCCACATCACGACGCGGATCGTGCGCTTGGGGTGCTTGGGCAGCTCGCCGATCAGCTTGGCCGCGGCGGTCGTGATGCCGATGCCGGTGGCGTCGTCCAGGGCGCCCGTGCCGACGTCCCAACTGTCCAGGTGGCCGCCGATGACGATCACCTCGTCCGGCTTCTCCGAGCCCTTGATCTCGCCCGAGATGTTCCAGGCCACGTCGTTGGGGTCGGTGGTCGAGGCCAGCTTCAGCCTGATCCGCAGCGGGCCTTTCTTGGACAGGCGCTCCAACTGCTCGGCTTCCGGCACGCCGATGGCGGCCGAGGGCACGGTCGCGACGCCGTCGCCGAACGCGGTGACGCCGGTGTGGGCCACGGTCGAGTCCGAGGTCGAGATCGAGCGGATCAGGATGGCGACGGCGCCGCGCTTGGCGGCCTCGGTCGGGCCGGCGCGACGCGAGATGCCCGCGACGCCGTAGCCCGAGGCGTCCTGGGTGCGGACCATCGGCTGGGTGATGACGACGATCTTGCCCTTCACGGCGCTTTCCGGCGCGGCGACTAGGTCGGCGAAGGTCTTGAACAGGGCGACGTCGGCCTCGATCCCGCCGGGCGGGGTCGGCACGGTGCGGCCCAGGCCCAGCACGTTCAACTTCATCGGATAGGGCGCGACCAGCTCGCCGCTCTCCTCGCCGCGCGTCCACGACGGCTTGGCGAACTGCTCGACCTTGATGTTGGTGAAGCCCAGCGCCTTGAACTTGGCCACGCCCCAGTCCTTGGCGCGTTCCATGGCCGGCGAGCCGACGAGGCGCGGGCCGATGGTGGTGGTGAGGTCCTCGGTGATCTCCCAGGCCGTGCGGTCCAGCAGCGCCTTGTCGCGCAGGGCCTCGGCGGTCTTGACGTCTTGAGCGTAGGCGGCGCCCGAAAGCAGGGCGAAAACGGCCGAGGCGGCCAGTAAGCGACGGTACATGAGCAAGGACTCTCCCCAATGGCGGGGGAGTCATAGCACCGGTTCGCGCCCTGGGGAGTCAGCAATGGCGCGGCGGGTGCGAAAGCGATGGCGTGGCCAGGAAGTGGGCAGGCGCGCGGCTTCGCCGCTTCACGCGGGGGGCCGCTGAAGGGACGGAAGGGGAAGCGGAGCGCCCGGACATTCGTCCGGATGAGGATAGAGTGATTACCGTTTCGACGAAGCCAGGACGCTCCGCGTAGCCGTTATCCGATGAGCCTTCGACGCGCGGGGTTTTAACCCGCTTCCGAAAGAGGCCCCCGGCGGGCGGGCCGGGCTGGCGACCCGGTCCC
>NZ_QFQZ01000035.1 GCF_003243465.1 Caulobacter segnis | reverse complement strand
CCAGCGGCAGGCTCCAGCTTTCGTACTGGGCGACCAGCACCAGGAAGGCCAGCAGCACGCAGAGCGGGAAGATGAAGACCGCCGTGTTGCCCGCCAGGATCTGCTGGTAGGTCAGCTCGGTCCACTCGTAGCCCATGCCGTTGGGCAGCTCCTTCTTGGCGAGGTCTTCCAGGGCCTTCTGGGCCTGGCCGGTCGAGAAGCCGGGCGCGGGGCCACCGTTGATCTCGGCGGTCAGCATGCCGTTGTAGTGGCTCTCGCGGTCCGGACCGGTGGTCTCGTGGAAGCTGACGAAGGCGCCCAGCGGGATCATCTGGCCGTCGCCGTTGCGGGTCTGCAGACGCAGCATCTGCTCGGGCTGCAGGCGGAAGCGCTGGTCGGCCTGCACATTGACCTCGTAGGTCCGCCCGAAGCGGTTGAAGTCGTTGACGTACAGCGAGCCCAGATAGACCTGCATGGTCTCGAAGAGGTCGGTCAGGGACACGCCCTGGGCCCGGGCCTTCTCGCGATCGATGTCGGCCTGGATCTTCGGGACGCTGACCTGGTAGCTGGAGAAGATCCCCGCCAGGGCCGGGTCCTTGCGCGCCTTGTCGATCAGGTTCTGGGTGGCCTTGTTCAGCTCTTCCGGACCCAGGCCCGCCTTGTCGACGATCTGCATGCGGAAGCCGCCGATGGTGCCCAGGCCCTGGACGGACGGAGGCGGGAAGACGGCGATCTGGGCGTCGGGAATCGCGCCGAACTTCTGGTTCAGAGCCGCCACGATGGCGCCGGCCTGCTTGTCGCGGTCACGACGGTCCTTGAAGTCGTCGAGCGGATAGAACACCGCGCCGGAGTTCGGGCTGTTGATCAGGCCGTTCACCGAGAGACCCGGGAAGGCCACCGAGTGCTTCACGCCAGGCACGGTGTTGGCGATCTCGCCCATCTGGCGGATCACCGCCTCGGTGCGGTCCAGCGAGGCGGCGTCGGGCAGCTGCACGACCGCGACCACATAGGCCTTGTCCTGCTGCGGCACGAAGCCGGTCGGGGTCTTGGCGAACGCGAAGACCGTCAGGGCCAGCAGCACGCCGTAGACCACCAGACCCGCGGTCGAACGGCCCAGGGTCTTGGCGACGCCGCCGACATAGCCGTTCGAGGCCTTGGCGAAGAAGCGATTGAACGGGTTGAACAGCCAGCCCAGGGCCGCGTCGATCAGCTTCTGGAAGCGGTCCTTGGGCGCGTCGTGCGACTTCAGGAGCACCGCGGCCAGGGCCGGCGACAGGGTCAGGGAGTTGATCGCCGAGATCACCGTCGAAATGGCGATGGTCAGGGCGAACTGGCGGTAGAATTGGCCCGACAGGCCGCTGATGAAGGCGGTCGGGATGAACACCGCGCACAGCACCAGGGCCGTGGAGATGATCGGTCCCGTGACCTCGCCCATCGCCTTGCGCGTGGCTTCGGCGGGGGCGAGACCCAGACTGATGTTCCGCTCGACGTTCTCGACCACCACGATGGCGTCGTCGACGACGATGCCGATGGCGAGAACCAGGCCGAACAGGGTCAGGGCGTTGAGGCCAAAGCCCAGCATCAGCATGACGGCGAAGGTGCCGATCAGGGACACGGGCACGGCGATCAGCGGGATCACCGAGGCGCGCCAGCCCTGCAGGAAGATCACCACCACGATGACGACCAGGATGATCGCCTCGATCAGGGTGTGGACCACCGAGTCGATGCTCTCCTGCACGAAGGCCGTGGTGTCGTAGATGATTTCGTAGTCGACGCCTTCAGGGAACTCCTTCTTGAGCTCCTTCATGGTCTTCTTGACGTTGGCGGCCATCTCCAGGGCGTTCGAACCCGGACGCTGGAAGATCGGCATGGCGACGGCCGACTTGTTGTCGAGCAGGCTGCGCAGGGCGTAGTTGTTGGCGCCCAGCTCCACGCGGGCGACGTCGCCCAGGCGGGTGATCTGGCCGTCCTCGCCCGAGCGGATGATGACGTTCCGGAACTGCTCCTCGTCGGTCAGGCGGCCGGGCGCGTTGATCGATAGCTGGAAGTCGGCGCCCGAGCCGGCGTTGGGCGGCGCGCCCAGCTGACCGGCGGCCACCTGGACGTTCTGCTCGCGCAGGGCCCGCACGACGTCGCCGGCGGTCATCGACAGGGCGGCCAGCTTCTCGGGATCCAGCCAGACGCGCATCGAGTACGCGCCCGCGCCGAAGATCTGCACGTCGCCGACGCCGTCGATGCGCTTCAGCCGATCGCGCACGTTCAGCTGCGCATAGTTGCTGAGATACAGCATGTCATAGCGGTTGTTCGGCGAGATCATGTGCACGACCAGGGTCAGGTCGGGCGAGGCCTTGTCGGTCGTCACCCCGATCCGCTGCACCTCCTGGGGCAGCTTGGGCAGCGCCTGGGCGACGCGGTTCTGGACCTGGACCTGGGCCTTGTCGAGGTCGGTGCCGAGCGCGAAGGTGACGGTCAGCACCATGGCCCCGTCGGCGGCCGACTGGGACGACTGGTAGATCATCCCCTCGACGCCGTTGATCGCCTGCTCCAGCGGCGCGGCGACGGTCTGGCCGATGACGGACGGGTTGGCGCCAGGATAGGCCGCGCGCACGACCACGGTCGGCGGCACCACTTCCGGATACTCGCTGATCGGCAGCTGGGGCAGGGACACCAGGCCGGCGATGAAGATGATGATGGACAGCACCGCCGCGAAGCGGGGCCTGTTCACGAAGAACTTGGAAAAGGACATGCGGGTCGTCCTGGAGCTCCGGGGAGGAGACGTGTGCGGCCACACCCCTCCCCAGATGAGGGGAGAGGCGGGCTTGAAGGGCGCTAGGGGAAGAAGGCTTTCTTAGTTCTGGCGGATCGGGCTCTCGACCTGGGCCAGCTGATCCAGGTCGACCTTCTCGGTCTTGACCGGGACCGGCGCGACCGTGTCGCCGGGCTTGACCTTCTGCAGGCCGCCGACGATCACCCGGTCGCCGGGCTTCAGGCCCGAGCGGATGATGCGCAGGTTGCCGGCCAGGGGGCCGATCTCGACGGGTCGGTACTCGGCCTTGTTCGCCTTGTTGACCACCACGACGAAGCGCTTGCCGAGGTCGGTCGCCACGGCGCGATCGGGCGCCAGGGCCACCGTCTGGCTCTCGGCGCTGACCAGGCGGATGCGGGCGAACAGGCCCGGCGTGAAGCGGCCGTCGGCGTTGGCGAAGATCGCCCGGCCGTTGATCGTGCCGCTCTTGGCGTCCAGGGCGTTGTCGATGAAGGCCAGCTTGCCGACGTGCGGATAGCCGTCCTCGGTCATCAGGCCCATATAGACCGGCCCGCCCTTGCCGCGCTCGGCGGCGGCGTACTTCAGGAAGGTCTGCTCGTCGGCGTTGAACTCGGCGTAGATCGGGGTGTCGGACACCACGGTCGTCAGCAGCGACGACTGGGTGACCAGGTTGCCGCGGGTGATGATGGCCTTGGAGACCCGGCCTTCGATCGGCGAGGTCACCCGCGTCCATTCCAGGTTCAGGCGAGCGGTCTGCAGGGCGGCCTGGGCGGCGGCGAGATTGGCCTGGGCCGCGCGCTCCTCCGAGGCCAGGCGATCGAATTCGCTCTGGGCCAGGGCGTTCTGCTCGATCAGGCGACGGCCGCGCTCGCGATTGACCACCGCCAGATCCAGCTGGGCCTTGGCGCGGGCCACCTCGGCGGCGGCGCGATCGGCCTCGGCCTTGTACGGGCGCGGGTCGATCTGGAACAGCACCTGGCCCTTGTGGACGCGGGCGCCCTCGGCGAACTGGGCGCCATCGATATAGCCCGAGACGCGCGGACGGATCTCGACGGTGTCGATCGGCTCGAGGCGGCCCGTGAAGTCGTCCCACTGGCGCAGGGACTTGAAGGCGACATCGGTGACGGTGACCTGGGCGGGCGGCGGCGCGGCGGCGGCGTCCTGCTTGGCCTGGGCCGAGCAGGCGGCCAGCACGGCCACGGCCGCGAGGCCGGCGAAGGACGTGATGACGGGTTGGAGACGCATGGGGGGAGGAACCTGTCGGGGGAGGAGACGGAGAAACGCGAGGGCTATTCGAGGACGGGGAGACGCGCCGTCCGGCGCTTGGACGAGCCGAAGGTGCGGACGGTGGTCCAGTCGTGGCCGTCTTCGACCTTGGCCCTGAAGAAACCGAGGAAACCCTTGGACTTAGCCGCCGACGGGGCCACTTGGGGCGCGGCGGCGTAAACGTTTGTTTGCGGGGGCATTGGCGCGCGCTCCTTAGGGGTTTAAGGGATCAAATGTCGCAGGGACGGTTACTTGACCCGGGCGACCGGAATGACGATTTAGGATGTGACGAGACCGTTCGGTATCATCGCTCTTGGCGAGAGATACTGACCGGTAACTCGCACGTCAAGGAGAGGTCCGCCAAAATGGCGCCAAGAAATTCTGGGGACGGGGTTGTGGGCGATAAGGAAGCGGCCGTTTGCGCGCCTGCGTCCAAGCGTCCGGCGCGCGACCGGATCTTCGAGACCGCCCGCGAGCTCTTCTATCAGCACGGCATCCGCGCCGTCGGCGTCGAGACCATCGCCGCCGAGGCCGACGCCACCAAGATGACCCTCTATCGGAACTTCCCGTCCAAGGACGAGCTGGTGGCCGAGGTGCTGCGCGAGCAGGAGCGTGAATACTGGGCCTGGTGGGAAGGCGTCACCGCCTGCTGCTGCGGCGAGCCGCGCGCCCAGCTGGAGGCGATCTTCGACGCCTTCGAGACCAAGGCCTGCAACAAGGACGTCCACGGCTGCCCGCTCTCGAACGCCGCCATCGAGCTGCACGAGGAAGGCCACCCCGCGCAGGTGGTGTCGGTCAACTACAAGAAGGAGCTGCACCGGCGGCTGACCGAGCTGTGCCGCGGCGCCGGGGCCAAGGACGACGACCTCGCCGACGCCCTGATGCTGCTGATGGAAGGCTCCTACACCGCCCGCGTCACCCTCGGCGCCGACGGCCCGGTCCGCGCCGTGGCCCGTTCGGCCCGGGCGCTGATCCGCTATCACCTGGACGGGTGCTGATCGGAGACTCACACCTCCAAAGGCGTGTCATCCCGGCCGCAGCGCGTAGCGCGAAGAGCCGGGCCCCAGGGGCCACGGGCTCGGCGTTCTTTCGCCCCCTGGGTCCCGGATAGCCTCTAGGAGGCTTCCGGGATGACACGGTGTTTTGGTTCTAAGCTGTCAGTCGCGACCGAAGCTGCTCATGCATCGCGACGCAGCAGGATTTTGGATCGGCTCTCCAAGCTCAACAGCGCCAGCAGCACCGTGAACGCGAAGGCCAGCAGTAGCAGCGACAGGCGGTGCGCCTGTCCCCACTCCAAACCCTCGACCAAACGGTAGATCTCGGTCGAGAGCACGGTGGTTTCGCCGGGGATATTGCCGCCGAGCATCATGACCACCCCGAACTCGCCGACCGTGTGGGCGAAGGTCAGGATCGCGGCGGCGACATAGCCGGGAACCGCCAGCGGCAGGGCCACGCGCCAGAAGCGTTGCCAGGCCGAAGCGCCCAGGGTCGCGGCCGCCTCCAGCGGCTCGTCGCCGACGGCCAGGAAGGCGTTGCGCAGCGGCTGCACCGCGAACGGCAGCGAATAGATCAGCGAACCGATCACCAGACCCTCGAAGGTGAAGGCCAGGGTCCGCACGCCGAACGGCGCCAGCAGCGCTATCAGCGGGCTCTTGGGCCCGAGCGCGATCAGCAGGTAAAAGCCCAGCACCGTCGGCGGCAGCACGATCGGCAGGGCGACCAGGGCGGTCACCGGCGCGCGCCACCTCGAGCGTCCCCGCGCCAGCCACCACGCCAGCGGCGTGGCCAGGAACAGCAGCAGCAGGGTCGTGATCCCCGCCAGCTTCGCCGTCAGCCACAGGACCTCGCCCATCCTCAGCGGACCTCGTAGCCGTAGCGTCGGATGATCGCCTTCGCCTCGCCGCTCTTCAGAAAGGCGACGAGGGCCTTGGCCGCCGGGTTGTTCTGGCCGGTCTTCAGCAACACCGCCTGCTGTTCGATCGGCGAGTGATCCGAGGCGGGAACGACCCATCGCGAGCCGACCTTCTCGTCGATCACCTGCGACAGCGCCACGAAGCCCAGCTCGGCCGCGCCCGTCTGGACGTACTGGAAGGCCTGGGTGATCGAGGCGCCCTGCACGATCTTCGGCTTGAGGGCGTCGTAGAGCTTGAGCTTGGTCAGGGTCTCGACCGCCGCCTGGCCGTAGGGCGCGGCCTTGGGATCGGCGATCGCCAGCTTCTCAAACCCGCCCTTGGCCAGCACCGCACCCTTGGCGTCCACCAGGCCCGGCGTCTTGCTGAACAGCACCAGCCGGCCGGTGGCGTAGGTGAAGCGCGAGCCGGGGACCGACAGCCCCTCGGCCTCTGCCTTTTGCGGGCGCTCGACGTCGGCCGACAGGAACACCTCGTACGGCGCGCCATTGGCGATCTGGGTGTAGAACTGGCCCGAGGACCCGAAGCTCAGGGTCGCGTCATGGCCGGTCCTGGCCTTGAATCGGGCGGCGATCTCGCGCGCGGCTTCGGTGAAATTGGCGGCGACCGCGACCTTGGTCTCGCCCGCCAAGGCCGCGCCGCCCAGGGCCAGCGACAGGACTCCGGCGACGGCGGCGATCAGCATCGGACGACGGGCGATCATCTGGTACTCCTGGTCTTGGCGCTGCGGTTATGCAGCTCGACTACATAACGGTAGAAACGCGGGCCGACCAGTGACGGATGACTTCAGCGCCTCCCTGATCCTCAAGCGTGGCGGCCTGGCGCGCGTGGGGCTAGAACGCATCGCGCTTTTGGAGGCCATCGCCCGGCTGGGCTCGATCAGCGCGGCGGCCAAGGAAGCAGGCCTCTCCTACAAGGGCGCCTGGGACGGGGTGCAGGCGCTGAACAACCTGTTCGACGCGCCCCTGGTCAGCGCCGCGCCGGGCGGCCGCAGCGGCGGGGCGGCGCAGGTCACCGCGCGGGGCCAGGCGGTGATCCGGGCCTTCCGGGCCGCCGAGCGCGAGGTCGGCGCGGCCTTCGCAAGGCTGGAGGCGGACCTCTCGCGCGACGCGGATCTGCTCTGGAGCCTGGGCCTGCGCACCAGCGCCCGCAATGCGCTGCGAGGCGTTATCGAGGCGATCGAAAGCGATGGCGTCACGGCGCGGGTCACGCTGTGGCTGGGCGAGGGCCTCGCTCTGCGCGCCTCGATCACCCAGCGCAGCGTCGAGGACCTGGCCCTCGCGCCCGGGCGTCCCGCCGTCGCCTTGATCAAGTCCAGCTTCGTTCGCCTGAACGTGGGAGACGGCGACAACCGGTTGCCGGGCGAAATCGTCGATCGCGAAGCCGGCGAGACCTCGGCCGAGGTCACGGTCGCCCTGTCGGCGGGAAAGAGCCTCGTGGCGACCCTGAGGCCCGACGATCCCGCCTGGTCCTTGCCGGTGGGCGCGCGGGTCGAGGCCCGGATCGCAGCGTCCGACGTGATCCTGGCCGTCGACTAGGCGATCGCCCTCAGGCCGGCGCGAAGATTGTCCGCCCCGCCGGCGAGGTCCTCGTCCAGCTTGCCGTGTTCGCGCGTCCAGATCGGCACGGCTTGGGCCAACAGGGCCCGTCCGTCATCGGTGAGGCTGAGCACGCGCGCGCGGCCGTCCTTCGGATCGGGCGCGACCGTCAGCAGCCCCCGCCGCTCCAGCGGCTTCAGCGCCGCCGTCAGGGTCGTGCGATCCATGGCCAACAGGTTGGCGACGCCGCCCATGCCCGCCGGTTCTGGCCGGTTCAGCGACATCAGCAGGGAGAATTGGCCGTTGGTCAGGCCCAGCGGCCGCAGGGCCTCGTCGAAGCGCCGCGCCAGGGCCCGCGCGGCCCGCTGGACGTGAAGGCACAGGCAGGTGTCGCGGACGTGGATCGTCGTTTCGAAGGGAATCACGACCGGCTTTGACATGGTCCATTTATGTTGATATCAACGTTATTAGTCAAGGAAAAACAGCTCAGCTTACGGAGGACGTGATGTCGCACGCGGTGGTCTCCCGCGAGGAATGGCTCGAAGCGCGCCGCGCCCTCCTGCTGAAGGAAAAGGCCCACACCCGCGCTCGCGACACCCTGAACGCCGAGCGCCTGGCCCTGCCCTGGGTGAAGCTGGACAAGCCCTACGCCTTCGACACCGACAGCGGCCGCAAGACGCTGGGCGACCTCTTCGATGGCCGCAGCCAGCTGATGGTCTATCACTTCATGTTCGGGCCGGACTGGGAGGCGGGCTGCGAAGGCTGCTCGTTCATGGCCGACCATTTCGACGGGACGCTGCCGCACCTGAACCACCACGACGTCACCCTGGTCGCGGTGTCCCGCGCGCCGCTGCCGAAGATCCAGGCCTACAAGCGGCGCATGGGCTGGACGTTTCCGTGGGTCTCCGCCCACGACAGCGACTTCAACCGCGACTTCCATGTCTCGTTCACCCCCGAGGCGTTGGCCGGCGAGACGATCGACTACAACTTCACCAACCTGCCGGCCGCCCAGGGCCATGACGAGCTGCCGGGCCTGTCGGCCTTCTATCGCGACGCCGACGGCCAGGTGTTCCACACCTATTCCAGCTATGCCCGTGGGCCCGAGGAGATGCTGGGCACGCTGATGATCCTCGATCGCGCGCCGCTGGGCCGCAACGAGGACGCCACGATGCACTTCGTCCGCCGCCACGACGAGTACGAGGACGCTGCGCCCAAGCCCGCCTGCTGCGGCGGCGCGGCCGCCTGACACCCGCCCAGCTGATGATCCGCGCCTGGAACACCTTGGTCGAGGCCATGCCCCCGGCTCGCCCGTCACCGCCCTCCCCCCTTCGCAGGAAGACCCTCATGGCAAGCGATTTCGTCTGGTTCGAACTGGTCACCCCAGATGCCGCGGCGGCCGAGGCCTTCTACAAGGCCGTCGTCGGCTGGACCGCCGAGGCCTCCTCGGGCCCGAACGGCCCGTACACGATCTTCAAGGCTGGCGACGTCCCCGTGGGCGGCATGCTGGAGATGAAGGACGTCCCGGCCGGATGGCTGGGCTATCTCGGCGTCGATGACGTCGACGCCTTCGCCGCGAAGGTCGAGGCCGCCGGCGGCGCGATCCACAAGGCGCCGCAAGATATTCCGGACGTCGGCCGCTTCGCGGTCGTCGCCGATCCGCAAGGGGCGATGTTCATCCTGTTCCGGGGATCGCTCGATGCGCCGCCGCCGCGTCCGCAGCAGATGTCGCCCGGCTCTCTGGGCTGGTCCGAACTGAACGCGGCGGGCTGGGAGAAGGCCTTCGACTTCTACGCGCCGCTCTTCGGTTGGGTGAAGCACGACGCCGTGCCCATGGGCGAGATGGGCGTGTACCAGACCTTCGGCCCCCAGGCCGCGGCGATCGGCGGCATGTGCGATAGCCAAGGCCCCGGCCACTCCTGGCTCTACTACTTCTGCGTGGAGAATTTGGACGCGGCGATCGAACGGGTGAAGACGGGCGGCGGCCAAATCCAGCTCGGTCCGATGGAGGTTCCGGGCGGCGCCTTCGTGGTCAACGCCGTCGACCCGCAAGGCGGGCTGTTCGCGCTCCTTGGCATGCGCGGATGATCACCGTCTTCGGAGAAGGCCGAGGCTTCCGCGTTGTCTGGTTGCTGGAGGAGATGGGCCTGGCCTATCGCCTGCGCGACGTCGACATGCTGGCCGGGGTCGAGAATGATCCAGAGTTCCTGGCGATCAATCCCGCCGGCTTCATCCCGGCGATCCGGGACGGCGAGGTCGTCATGGTCGAGTCGATCGCGATCATGGAGTACCTGCTGGGCCGCTACGGACCGTCCGCGCTGGCGCCCGCTCCCCAAGATCCGGCCTTCCCCGCCTACCAGCAGTTCCTGCACCTGGGCGAGGCGGGACTGGCGGCCTCGGTGTTCTTTCTCACCGGCGCCAAGCACTTCGCCCCCGAGTCCGACCGCGACAACTGGACCGTCCGCCAGGCGATGCATGTGTTCACCAGCCGCCTGGGCCTGGTGACGCGCCGACTGGCGCAGGCGCCGTACATGGCCGGCGAAGACTTCACCGCGGCGGACATCTCGGTCGGCTACGCCCTGGAGATGGCCCGCAGGAACATCGACTTTGCGCTGGGCGAGGTCGAGACGGACTATGTGAAGCGGCTACGCCAGCGCGACGGCTATCGGCGCGCGCTCGACGCCTGTCCCGCCACGCGCGGATGGTGGAACAGCTAGCCGATGCAGTCGTCGAGGCCGTCGCGGCGCACCGCGCCCGAGGCCTTGCCGATCTTCTGGGTGCGCTTGGCGACATACTTGCCCGGCTTGATCACCCGCCACTTCAGGGGGCTTGGCAGGATCGCCGCCAGGCGCGAGGCCTGGGCCTGGGTCAGCTTGTCGGCGCCGACGCCGAAATAGCGGCGCGAGGCCGACTCGGCGCCATAGATGCCGGGGCCGAATTCGATGGAGTTCAGATAGACCTCCATGATCCGCTTCTTGCCCCAGCCGACCTCGATCAGCACGGTGAACCAGGCCTCCAGCCCCTTGCGGACATAGGAGCGGCCCGGCCAGAGGAAGATGTTCTTGGCCGTCTGCTGGCTGATCGTCGAGCCGCCGCGAATCTTCTTGCCCGCCTCGTTGTTGGCGTAGGCCTTCTGCAGGGCGTTGAAGTCGAAGCCGTGGTGCTCGCAGAACCGAGCGTCCTCGGCGGCGATCAGGGCGCGCGGCAGGGCGGGCGCGACCTCGTCGATCGGCCGCCAGCGATGGTCCAGCCCCTTCCCCTCGACCGCCCGGATCACCATCAGCGGCGTCACCGGCGGCGGGATGAAGCGGAACAGCAGCACCGCCACGATCGGTCCGGCGACCAGGATGATGAACAGAGCCAAAGCGATGTTGCGCAACAGCCGCCGCAAGGAACGCCCCCAGGATCGAGAAGACCAAATCGAACGGACTTGTCTTTACCCTGCGGCGGGATGCTAGCCAGAGCAAAAGCCGCTGTCGCACGCACAATGGCGAGAAGATTCAAGGGAGCCTTCGATGGACGTGATCGACGCCGTCAACCGCCGCATGTCGGTGCGCGCCTTCAAGCCGGATCCCGTCGACGCCGCCCTGGTGCGCGAGCTGCTGGAACTCTCCGCGCGCGCGCCCTCCGGCGGCAACCTCCAGCCCTGGCGGGTGCAGGTCGTCTCCGGCGCGCCGCTGAAGGCCCTGACCGACGCGATGCTGGCCCGTGTCGCCTCGCCCGACCCCACCGAATACGACGTCTATCCCGCCAACCTGTGGGAGCCGCTGCGCAGCCGCCGCTTCCAGGTCGGCGAGGACATGTACGGCGCGCTGGGCATTCCGCGCGAGGACAAGCTAAAGCGTCTTCAGTGGTTCGCGTCCAACGGCCAGGGCTTCGGCGCGCCGGTGCAGCTGTTCTTCTCGATCGACCGCCGCTGCGGCCCGCCGCAGTGGAGCGACGTCGGCATGTTCATGCAGACCTTCATGCTGCTGGCGGTCGAGCGCGGCCTCGACACCTGCCCGCAAGAGTTCTGGTCGCACTACAACAAGCTGGTCGACGCGCATGTCGGCCTGCCCGAGGGTCACATGCTGTTCTCCGGCATGGCCCTGGGCTACCGCGACGCCGACGCCCCGGTGAGCAACTTCCGCTCCCGCCGCGCCCCGTTCGAGGAGTGGGGCGAGTTGAAAGGGTTCTAACGTCTTACCTCCGATTTCCCCGGCGAATACCGGGGCCCAGATCCCAAAGCACTTGGGCTGATTGGAAGAACGCCGCGCTCATGGCGACCGCGTCAACGCTTTTCCATCTGGGTCCCGGCGTTCGCCGGGAAGGTCGGATGGACGTTACCCCGCGAACTGGCGCGGGCCGCTGATGTCGGGGATCTCCATGACCCCGGCCTCGCCGCTTTCGTCGCCCCAGGCCAAGCGCTTGCCGTCGGCGCTGACGGCCAGGGCGCTGATCGGAGCGCCCTTCTCGGCCTTCAGGGTCTCGATGCGGCCGTTGCGCATGTGGGCGGCCCAGATCTTGCCGTTGTCCTGGCCGGCCAGGCAGACGGGGTGGGTGTCGATGCCCGCGACCCGCACGACCATCGAATCGCGGGAGAAGCCGATCTCGGCCGCTTCCTTGCCCATCGGGCCGCTGGCCCCGGCGAACGGCCAGATGACCGCGCCGTTGGCGCCGGCCGTGACCAGCAGGTTGCCCTTGTCGAAGAAGGCCAGGCTCTTGATCTTGGCGGGATAGCCGCCCATCCGCATGTCCTTGCCGTCCGACAGGCGCCAGCCGTGCAGCTGGTTCTCCTGCATCGACGAGATCAGGAACTTGCCGTCGGGGCTGAAGGCCACGGCGATGTGGCTGCCGGCCCACTTCAGGAGCTGCGGCTTCTGGTCGGCGATCCGCGCGTACCAGAGATAGGCGCCGCCGTAGGTGGCCGAGGCCAGGCGGCGGCCCTTGGGCTCGAAGGCCAGGCCCGACACCGTCTTCTCGTGCGTGAAGGTCCGGGCGAAGGACGGGTCGGCGGCGTCGCGGACATGGACCTCCTTGCCGGCGGTGAAGGCGATCAGGCCCGAGGCGGCGCTGGTCGCCACGTGCTCGATCCACCTGTTCTTCACCTCGGCCAGGACCGTGGCGACGACCTCGCCGTTCTCGATTCGCGTCCAGACCACGCGGCCGTCGTCGCCTCCGGTGACGATTCCGGCGCCGCTGGGATGGGCGGCCGCAGCCAGGACGGCGCCGCCAAGCGGGCCGCCATGGGCTTCCACGGTGACGAAGCCATCCTCGGTCTGCAGGCGCACGGTCCCGTCGCCCAAGGCGAAGGCGGCGCGGCCGGACCGGTCGAAAAGGACGTCGGTGACGAAGGCGTCGAAGGAAAAGATCATGCGCGCGAGATAAGGCGCCGAGGCCTTCACGGCCAGACTCTTTCAAGGCGATGCCTTTCGAGGCGCGTTTGGCCCCAGGCGCCCGTTCGAACGGCGTTCGGCAAAAAGTCTGAAAAAGGGGCTTGCTATTGCGCCGCGTCCTCGGGCTTTACTTCCGCGCCCGTCTGCGCCAGACGTGGCGCGGTAATGACATTTTCAGGCGCGCGCGGGGCGCGTGGCCTTCTGGGAGACAGTCAGGCATGGCGGCTAAACTTGCTGGCGGCGGCGGTGGCCGTTATTCGCTGGGCCAAAATTCCGAAATCAACGTCACGCCCTTCGTGGACATCCTTCTGGTGCTGCTGATCATCTTCATGGTCGCCGTGCCGATGGCCGTGACCTCCATCAAGATCGACCTGCCGCCGGCCTCGCCGCCGCCGCCGAACGCGCCGAAGCCGAAGGAACCGGTCTTCATCTCGATCCAGAAGTCGGGCGCGATCTTCATCGCCGACCGTCAGACCAGCCTGGACGGCCTGGAAGCGGACCTGACCTCGAAGTTCGCCGCCAACGGCCAGTCGGGTCCGAAGGACGACCAACGCGTCATGATCCGCGCCGACGCCGACGTCATGTACGCCGACTTCATGGGCGTGCTGAACCAGCTGCAGACCTCGGGCTGGTACAAGGTCGGCCTGATCAACGAAGACATCCACTAAGGATCGTCCTCGGCGACAGCCAAGAACACGAAAGCCCCGGAGCTCAGGCTCCGGGGCTTTTTGTTTGTCCGCAGCGGCCCTTCTCCCCTTGTGGGAGAAGGTGCCGCCAAAGGCGACGGATGAGGGGTCGCGCAAACGAAAGCCGCCGCGACAGCGGTCAGGCCTGCCGCGGCGGATCTCATCTTCAACCGCTCACCCGGCCCTAGCGGGCCACCCTCTCCCGGAAGGGGGAGAGGGGCGTTCCTCAAGCCGCCGTCGCCTCGAAGCCCGCGCGCAGCTCGGCCTCATCCAGGTCGCGGCCGATGAAGACCATGCGGCTGTAGCGCTTGTCCTTGTCGGTCCATTCGCGCTGGAAGTCGCCTTCCAGGATCATGTGCACGGCCTGGAAGACGAGACGCTTGTTCTCGCCCTTCACGTCGATGATGCCCTTGGCGCGCAGGATGTCCGGGCCGCGCTTGGCCAGCAGGTCGTTGAGCCAGGCGGTGATCTTCTGGCCGTCGACGGGCTTGTCGAGCGTCAGGGAGATCCCCTTCACGCCGTCGTCGTGCACGTCGCTCTTAGCCCCGTGATGGTGGGTGTCGTGGTGATGATGGTGGTGGTGATCGTGACCGCAGTGCTCGTCATGCACGTGGTCATGATCGTGGTGATGATGGTCGTGGCCGCAGTGCTCGTCGTGCACATGGCCCGGCTCGCCGTGGGCGGGATTGAGGAAGTCCGGCTCCAGCTCGGTGATCCGGTCCAGGTCGAAGCTGTGCTTGCCCAGGATCGCTTCCAGCGGAACGTTCGAGCGCTGGGCGCGATGGATCGGCGCCAGCGGGTTGATCCGGCGGATGCGGGCCTCGACGTGGCGCAGGTCGTCCTCGGAGACCAGGTCGGTCTTGTTCAGCACGATCTGGTCGGCGAAGGCGATCTGCTCGACCGCCTCCTTGCTGTCGCCCAGGCGCAGCATGATGTGCTTGGCGTCGACGACGGCGGTGACCGAGTCCAGCGCCGTGCGCGCCTTGACGTCCTCGTCGACGAAGAAGGTCTGGGCCACCGGGCCGGGATCGGCCAGGCCCGTGGTCTCGACGATGATGGCGTCGAATCCGCCCTTCCTTTTCATCAGGCCCTGAAGAACCCGGATCAGGTCGCCGCGCACCGTGCAGCAGACGCAGCCGTTGTTCATCTCGAACACTTCCTCGTCGGCGCCGACCACCAGGTCGTTGTCGATGCCGACCTCGCCGAACTCATTGACGATCACGGCGTAGCGCTTGCCGTGCTCCTCGGTGAGGATGCGGTTGAGCAGGGTGGTCTTGCCGGCGCCGAGATAGCCGGTCAGCACGGTGACGGGGATCTTGCCGGAAGCGGCGGAGGAAGCTTGGGTCATGGAGCGCTATTTAGGCGCTCGCTCCGGCAAACAAAAGCCGGTGCGCCCTTACAGTTCGAGGAACGCCACGCCCAGGCCCATGGCGATCAGGGCCAGACCCAGGATCGTCGACTCGTAGCGGGCGATGCGCTCCAACCCCAACCGCTTGACGCCAGCCAGGCTCAGCGTCGTGAACAGCAGCATGCCGGTGGCGGTGGCGGCCATCAGGACGGCGCTCAAGGTCAGGAAGCCGGTCCAGCCATGCTTCACGCCCGCCAGGTAGATCGGCAGGAACGCCTCGCAAGGCGACAGGGTCAGCAGCACCACCAGGGCGACGATAGCGGCCCGATCCGAGGCGTAGCGGCGGGTAGTGACGTCGTCACGGGCATGGTCATGCCGACCGCGCCATAGATAGAAGAGTCCGAGCGCGCCCATCAGCGCCCCGACCACCCAGCCGAACACCGCCCCCATGTGGGGCTGAACGGCGAGGCCCGCGCCCACCAGCACCACGCCAAGCACGATGGTGAAGGCCACGTGGCCAAGGCCCGCCAGGGCGGTGACGCTCAGCGTCTTGCCCGCCGACCAGTGCTGGCCGCGGCCGACCAGCACGAACGGCAGCCAGTGAGTCGGCAGCGCCGCGTGCAGGAAGGCGACGGCGAAGCCGGTGGCGGCGATGGGAGCGAGAAGCGTCGGGTTCACGGCCAACGATATAGCGTGTTATAAAGTAACACGCCAGGGATCATCGCGAACTTCTCGCATTTAGGGGGAAACCCTTCCGGATTCCCATGGCGACGCCGTTGACTCTCAGGCTCGCGGCTGTATAAGTCGCGCCCTCTTCGCCCGCCGGGTTTCCGAGCGGGCGTTCCCTATTTTGCGAACGCACGTTTTTAAGGCGCTAAACCTATGTACGCGGTGATCAAAACCGGCGGCAAGCAGTACCGGGTTCAAGCCGGCGACCTGCTGGTGGTCGAAAAGCTTGAAGGTGAACCCGGCGCGGCCGTGGCCTTCAACGAAGTCCTGATGCTTGGCGAAGGCGAGGCCGTGACGGTCGGCGCTCCGCTCGTCGACGGCGCTGTCGTCACGGGCGCCCTGATCGAAACCCGCAAGGGTGAGAAGGTGAAGATCTTCAAGAAGATCCGCCGTCAGGGCTACCGCCGCACCCGCGGTCACCGCCAGCTGGAATCGGTCGTGCGCGTCACGTCCGTCGCCGGCGCCGGCAAGGAAGCCAAGTGGGAAGGGTCGATCGACCTGACCCCGAAGGTGATCCTGGACGCCCGCGCTCGCGGCCTCGGCGACGCCGCCGTGCCGTTCTCGGTCCCGGCCGCCGTCGAAGCCGCTCCGGCTCCGAAGAAGGCCAAGGCTCCGAAGGCTGCCGACGCCGCCGCCGAGCCGGCCGCCGAAGCCGCCCCGAAGAAGAAGGCCGCCCCTAAGAAGGCCGCCGCCACCACGGAGGAAGGCGAAGCCTAAGGGCGACGCCTTCTAAAGGTAGGAGAGCAAGATGGCTCACAAGAAATCAGGCGGCTCGTCCAGCAACGGTCGCGACTCAGAGTCGAAGCGCCTTGGCGTGAAGAAGTTCGGCGGCGAGAAGGTTCTCGCCGGCAACATCCTCGTGCGTCAGCGCGGCACCAAGTTCTACCCGGGTTCGGGCGTGGGCATTGGCAAGGATCACACCCTCTTCGCGCTCGTACAGGGCGCGGTGGGCTTCGTGACCAAGAAGCACAACCGCACCTACGTGACCGTTACCCCGGCCGCTCAACCGGCCGAGTAAGCACGAACCAAGGTTTCTGCGGATCGTGCTTCAGTTGAAGACGATCCGGACAGACGATCTCTAGCGGGGAGTCCGGAACGCCGGGCTCCCCGCTTTTGTTTTGTCTCGCCGCCATCCAAACCAAGCTTCGCCATGGCGGCGTCACGGTCCCACTTCAAGGAGGACCGGAGGAACCTTTGGGAGGCGCCGATGTGCGTCATCGAAGAAAGACCCGTCATCGAAACCCAGCGGCTGACGCTGCGCGTTCCGGTCAAGGCCGATGTCGAGCGCGTGGCGGCCTTCTGTGTCGATCATGACGTGGCGCGCATGACCACGCGCATGCCCTCGCCCTACACCCGCGCTCACGCCGAAGACTTCGTCGCCCGCTGCGGAACCCAGGATCGCTCGCGCGACAACACCTTCGCGATCGAGCTGGCCGACGAGGGGCTGATCGGCGTGGTTGGCCTGTTCACGACTTTGGAGGGCCAGGTCGAGCTGGGCTACTGGATCGGCCGGCCCTACTGGGGGCGCGGCTACGCCACCGAGGCGACCAAGAGCGCCTTGGATTGGGCGCGCGGCGCCTGGAACAAGCGCTATGTCACCGCAGGGCACTTCGCCGATAACGAGGCCTCGGGGCGCGTTCTGGTCAAGGCCGGCTTCCTCTACACCGGCGTGGTCGAGCACAAGCCGTCGGTCGCGCGCGGCGAGCCGGCCGCGACGCGCATGATGGTCTGGCTGGCCTAGGGGCGTCTCGCCGCCCTCAGGCCGCGCGGTGGGTGTGGATCACCTTCTGCGGGCCTTCGCGGAATCGCTTCTCGGCGACCAGGATCCGCTCACAAAGGGCGTCCAGGTCGGTCAGCAGCGAATAGGTGGCGTAGATGGGGATCTCCATCATCGCCACCTGGGCCCGCGGCATGAACTCGGTGTACTTCTTCCAGGCCACATGGTTGTCGCGTGCGTTCAGGGCGCGCTGGCCCAGCGGATTCCACAGGTCCAGATCGACCAGCTCATCCCGGCACTGCTTCATCACCGGCAGGGCGATGTAGAGAAACAGGAAGGTCGGGGTCGCGGCCTTGCTGAACTGCGGCTGCACCTGCAGGTGCCAGATGCGGTAGGCCTCGAAGAAGCCCGCCTTCCGCGCCGGGTCCGGCGGCAGCCACGAGGCGTTCTCGTTGATCAGGTCATTGGCGGTGTCGGCGCGCTTGACCAGCTCGTCGGCGCTGGCGCCGGGCGGCATGGTCTTGGACAGCGCCGCGACCGGAATGGCCAGTTTCTTGGCGACGTCGGGATAGGCGACCTGCTTGCCGGCCATCGGTGTCCATTGGCCAAACGACGGCGCGCCCGGCGTGCTGGCGCGCTTGGTGGCGGCGGCCTTGTGCAGCAGCAACTGCTCCTCGCGTTGCTGCTCGGCGCGCAGGCGGTCGAATTCTTCCTCGTGCGCGGCCTGCTCCTCGGCCGTCATCCATCGCGCCCGGCCAGGACCGTAGGTCCGCTCGTAGCGGTTCAGCAGGACCAGGGTGTGCTCTGGCGATGGGCGCAGCCCGACCTCGCCCAGGAACACCTTGAAGTCGCGCCATTGCGGCGCGACGCCGGTTCCGCGGCTGATCAGGATGTTGCGGTGAACTGAGGCCTCGGCGCTATACTTGCGATGAATCTCCTGGGTCGACAGCTCGACCAGATCCTTCTCGAGAATAACGTCACCTTCTACTTCGGTCGCCAAGGTCAGCCTCCAGTTCCGCCGCGAACACACGTCGGTTTGCTGCCATGACACTTTGTCGCATACCGTGTTTTAACATTTCGTCACGACGCCGACAGGTGATCACCCTTTTCTGGGGCAAGGGGCTGTGGCCAAGCGTCACGGCGCCAGCAGGGTTTTGGCTCGACGCGCGGGACGCCTTGGGACAAAAGGACCGCATGAAATTCTTGGACCAATGCAAGATCTACATCCGCTCCGGTAACGGCGGCGGCGGATCGGTGTCGTTCCGCCGCGAGAAGTACATCGAGTACGGCGGCCCGGACGGCGGCGACGGCGGCCGCGGCGGCGACGTGTGGATCGAGGCCGTCGAAGGCCTCAACACCCTGATCGACTATCGCTACCAGCAGCACTTCAAGGCCGGCACGGGCGTGCACGGCATGGGTCGCGCGCGCCATGGCGCCGCCGGCGAAGACGTTGTCCTGAAGGTTCCCGTCGGCACCGAGATCCTCGAAGAGGACAAGGAGACCCTGATCGCCGACCTCGACCACGCCGGCATGCGCATCCTGCTGGCCAAGGGCGGCAACGGCGGCTGGGGCAACCTGCACTTCAAGGGCCCGGTCAACCAGGCGCCGAAATACGCCAATCCCGGCCAGGAAGGCGAGGAACGCTGGATCTGGCTGCGGCTGAAGCTGATCGCCGACGTCGGCCTGGTGGGCTTGCCCAACGCCGGCAAGTCGACCTTCCTGGCCGCCGCCAGCGCCGCCAAGCCCAAGATCGCCGACTATCCGTTCACCACCCTGACCCCGAACCTCGGCGTCGTGGACCTGTCCAGCAGCGAACGCTTCGTGCTGGCCGACATCCCCGGCCTGATCGAGGGCGCATCGGAGGGCGCGGGCCTCGGCACGCGGTTCCTGGGCCACGTCGAGCGCTCGGCCACCCTGATCCACCTGATCGACGCCACCCAGGACGATATCGTCGGCGCCTATGAGACGATCCGGGGCGAGCTGGAAGCCTATGGCGACGAGCTGGCCGACAAGGCCGAGATCCTGGCGTTGAACAAGATCGACGCCCTCGATGAGGAGACGCTCGCCGAGAAGGTCGCCCTTCTGGAAGCCGTCGCCGGCGTCAAGCCGCGCCTGGTCTCGGGCGTCTCGGGCCAGGGCGTGACGGCGCTGCTGCGCGCCGCCTACAAGCAGGTTCGCATCCGTCGCGGCGATCTCGAGGAGGAGATCGACGACGACGAGGACCACGTCGACGAGACCCCCGGGGGTTGGACGCCGTGAGCCAGGCCAGCGAGGCGTTCAAGAGCGCCCGCCGCATCGTCTTCAAGGTTGGCTCGGCCCTCTTGGTCGACGACGAGACGGGCGCGGCCGACCGCGCGTGGCTCGAGGCGTTCTGCGCCGACGCCGCCGCCCTGCGCGAGCAGGGCAAGCAGCTGCTGGTCGTGTCGTCCGGCGCGGTGGCCCTGGGCCGCCGGCGCCTGGGCCTGTCCGGCCGCAAGGCCACCCTGCCGGAAAAGCAGGCCGCCGCCGCCGCCGGGCAGTCCCTGCTGATGCGCGCCTGGGAGGAGGCCTTCGAGCCGCATGGCCTCAGCGTCGCCCAGATCCTGCTGACCCGCGACGACACCGAGACCCGCCGCCGCTGGCTGAACGCCCGCGCCACGACCGAGACCCTGATGGGCCTGGACGTCGTGCCGGTGGTCAACGAGAACGACACCGTCGTCACCGAAGAGATCCGCTACGGCGACAACGACCGCCTCGCCGCGCGCGTGGCCCAGATGGCGGGCGCGGACCTGCTGGTGCTGCTGTCGGACATCGACGGCCTCTACACCGCCGACCCGCGCAAGACCCCCAAGGCCGAGCACATCCCGCTCGTCAGCGAGATCACGGCGGAGATCGCCGGCATGGCCGAGGGCGCCAACGCCGCCGCCGGGGTCGGCACGGGCGGCATGGCCACCAAGATCGCCGCCGCCCGCATCGCCCGCGCCGCCGGCTGCGCCACCCTGATCACCCTGGGCTCGCGCCCGCGGCCGCTGGCCGCCATCGCCGACGGCGAGAAGGCGACGCTGATCGAGGCCGGCGCGTCCCCCGCCGCCGCCTACAAGGCCTGGATCGCCGGCTCCCTGGCGCCCCAGGGCTGGGTCACGGTCGACGCCGGCGCCGCCAAGGCGCTGGAGGCAGGCAAGAGCCTGCTGTCAGCGGGCGTGCGCGCCATCGAGGGCCCGTTTGACAAGGGCGACGCCGTCCGGGTCCGCGACGAGACGGGCCGCGAGGTCGCGCGCGGCATCGTCCGCTACGACAGCGCCGACGCCCAGCGCATCGCGGGCCTGCGCTCGGACGCCATCGAGGCCGAGCTCGGGTTCACCGAGGGCCCGATGATCCACGCCGACGACCTGGCCGTAGCCAACTAGACGTTTCCAGTTACGAGCATCCCCATGGCCTACCGATCCCTCCGCGAATTCATTGACGTTCTGGAGGCCAAGGGCGAACTGGTCCGGGTCAAGGAGCCCGTGTCCAGTGTGCTCGAGATGACCGAGATCCAGACGCGCCTGCTGGCGACGGGCGGTCCGGCGGTTCTGTTCGAGAACGTCCTGCTGCCCGACGGCTCGCGCTCGGAAATGCCGGCGCTCGCCAACCTGTTCGGTACGGTCAAGCGCG
Organism: Caulobacter segnis; assembly: GCF_003243465.1. Lineage (GTDB taxonomy): Bacteria > Pseudomonadota > Alphaproteobacteria > Caulobacterales > Caulobacteraceae > Caulobacter > Caulobacter segnis_A. The sequence continues at coordinate 24,173 of NZ_QFQZ01000035.1, read as the reverse complement.
TGGCCATGGGCGTCACCCTGGGCGGCGAGCCGCGCGAGACGGCGGGCGAGCTGCGCGAGGTCGGCGAGCTTTTGGCCTTCCTGCGTCAGCCCCAGCCGCCCAAGGGCCTCAAGGACGCCCTCGACATGCTGCCTCTGGCCAAGACGGTCATGAGCATGCGCCCCGGAACCGTGAAGAAGGCCCCCGTGCAGGAGGTCGTCCTGACCGGCGACCAGATCGACCTGACCAAGCTGCCGGTGCAGACCTGCTGGCCGGGCGAGCCCGCGCCGCTGATCACCTGGCCGCTGGTCGTGACCAAGGGGCCGGGCAAGGACCGCGAGGACGACTTCAACCTCGGCATCTACCGCATGCAGGTGCTGGGCAAGGATAAGTGCATCATGCGCTGGCTGGCCCACCGCGGCGGGGCCCAGCACTACGCCCGCCACAAGAAGGCGGGCAACAAGGAGCCCCTGCCCGCCTGCGCCGTCCTGGGCGCGGATCCAGGGACGATCCTGGCGGCGGTGACGCCGGTGCCCGACACCCTGTCGGAATACCAGTTCGCCGGCCTGCTGCGCGGCGCCAAGGTCGATCTCGTGCCGGCCAAGACCGTGCCGCTGATGGTGCCGGCCCACGCCGAGATCGTCATCGAGGGCCACGTCCTCTTGGACGAGTTCGCCGACGAGGGGCCCTACGGCGACCACACCGGCTACTACAACAGCGTCGAGAAGTTCCCGGTCTTCCAGGTGACGGCGATCACCATGCGCAAGGACCCGATCTACCTGACCACCTTCACGGGCCGGCCGCCGGACGAGCCCTCGGTGCTGGGCGAGGCGCTGAACGAGGTGTTCATCCCTCTCATCCGCCAGCAGTTCCCCGAGATCGTAGACTTCTGGCTGCCGCCCGAGGGCTGCAGCTACCGCATCGCCGTGGTGTCGATGAAGAAGGCCTATCCTGGCCACGCCAAGCGCGTGATGCTGGGCGTCTGGAGCTATCTGCGCCAGTTCATGTACACCAAGTGGGTGATCGTCGTGGACCACGACATCAACGCCCGCGACTGGAAGGACGTGATGTGGGCGATCAGCACCAAGATGGACCCGGCGCGGGACATCACGGTGATCGAGCACACCCCAATCGACTACCTCGACTTCGCCAGCCCCGAGAGCGGCCTCGGCTCCAAGATCGGGCTCGACGCCACCGACAAGTGGCCGCCCGAGACCAAGCGCGAGTGGGGCGAGGAGATCCGCATGGACCAGGCCGTCGTCGACGCCGTCAGCGAGAAGTGGGCGCGGCTGGGCCTGCCGGGTGACGGCAAGCCGATCTGGAAGTAGCGACGAAGGCGTGTTATTACTCCGTTCTAACGGAGTAAGCCATATCCTCGGCCATTCGTAAGATCGGCAACTCGGCGGGGGTGATCATCCCCAAGCCGGTTCTTGAGACGCTGGGCGCCAAGCTTGGCGATCGCATCGATTTCGTGGCGGAAGACGGTCGGGTCTATCTGTCGCCTGTCACCGCCGATCCGCGCGAAGGCTGGGAAGAGGCGGCCAAGGAGCTCGCCGCCCTGGGCCTGACCGAAGAAGAGCGGGAATGGCTAGATGCGCCTCTGACTGACGACGAGGACTGGGTTTGGTAGCCCGTGGCGATATCTGGCTGGTTCGGCTGGACCCAACCGTCGGCAGCGAAAGCAAGAAGGCCCGACCCTGCGTGGTCGTATCGCCCGATGGCCTGAACCACCTGCCGGTCCACATCGTCGTGCCGATGACGACCGGCAGTCGCCCGTCGCCTTTCCGGCCGACGGTGGCGTTCGCGGGACGAAGCGGCCTGATATTGCCCGACCAGATCAAGTCGGTCGCGCGTGAACGGATGCTGCGCAAGGTGGGGACGCTGGACCAAGCCGCCCTTTCGGAGCTTCTGGACATCCTGAGGCGTGTGTTCGCGGACTGACCTCTTGCCGGGCGCCGCGGCATGGTCGAGGAACAATCCATGCGAAGCATTCTGTCGATCGCCGCCGTTCTTTTGCTGTCCGCGAGTCCCGCCATGTCCCAAACGCCTCCCGCTAAAGCCCCGTGGGACGAAGCTTTCCTGCCGCCAGCCCCGCACTGGCAGGGCGCCAGCCAGGCGCTGATCCGCGACAAGGCCGATCCCTGGGTGACGCCGTTCGAGGCCGACGCCGAGCACGACTTCTCGCCGACCTACGCCGACACTCGCGCCTGGTTCGACAAGCTCGACAAGGCCAGCAAGCTGATCCGCGTCGAAGACTTCGGCGTCTCGCCGCAGGGCCGCGCGATCTTCGCGGTCATCGCCTCCAAGGACGGCGACAAGCTCGATCCCCAAAAGCCACTGCTGCTGGTCCAGGCCGGCATCCATCCCGGCGAGATCGACGGCAAGGACGCCGGCATGATGCTGCTGCGGGACATGGCCTTCCACGGCAAGGACAAGCTGCTGGACAAGGTCAACCTGGTGCTGATCCCGATCCTGTCGGTCGACGGCCATGAGCGCTCGGGCCCCTACTCTCGCCCCAACCAGCGCGGGCCGCGCATCCAGGGCTGGCGCAACACCGCGACCAACCAGAACCTGAACCGCGACTTCATGAAGCTGGACCAGCCGGAGATGCAGGCGCTGAAGCGCTTGCAGGCCAAGTACAAGGCCGATCTCTATGTCGATGTCCACGTGACCGACGGCATGGACTACCAATACGACGTCACCTACGGCTTCAACGGCGAGAACGGCGTCTGGAACCGCTCGCCGGCCATCGCCAAGTGGCTGGACGGGGTGCTGAAGCCCGTCATGAACAAGAGCCTGGAGGCCGAGGGCCACATCCCGGGCGAGCTGGTGTTCGGCGTCGATGAGCACAATCCCAAGGCCGGCTTCTCGGATGGGGGCCTGGGCGAGCGCTTCTCGAACGGCTGGGGCGCGGCGGCCCACGTGCCGACCATCCTGATCGAGAACCATAGCCTCAAGCCCCACGCCCAGCGGGTGCTCGGGACCTATGTCTTCATCGAGACGGCGATGAAGCTGCTGGCCGACAAGGGCGGTGACCTGCGGACCGCCATCGCCGCCGACAGCGCCCTGCGCCCGGCGGAGATCCCGGCCAATTTCGTGTCCGACGACAAGCCGGCCTACACGCGCGCCTTCAAGGGCATCAAATACGAATACTACGACAGCCCCGCCTCGGGCCGGAAGGAAGTGCGCTGGCTGGGCGAGGCCGATCCGGAGATCTGGAACGTCCCGTTCTATGGCTCCAAGCCCTCGCTGACCCTGAAGCGCCCGGCGGCGTACTATGTGCCGAGCTACCGCGCCGACATCATCGAGCGCCTGAAGCTGCACGGCGTGGCGTTGGAGACCCTGCCCGCCGACACAACGCTCAAGGTCGAGATGATCCGCCTGGTCGATCCCAAGATCGCCACGCGCGCCAACGAGGGCCACGTGCAGATCAGCGTCGAGAAGGTCACCACGGAAACGCGCGACTGGACCTTCCCCAAGGGCTCGGTGCGCGTGCCGACAGACCAGCCGCTGGGCGACCTCGTCGTCCTCCTGCTTGAGCCGCAGTCGAACGAGAGCGTCTTCGCCTGGGGCATGGTCCCCGAGGTGCTGAGCCGCGTCGAATATATCGAGCCCTACGCCATCGCCCCGCTGGCCGAGAAGATGATGGCGGCGGACCCGAAGCTGAAGGCCGAGTTCGAGGCCAAGCTGGCCGCCGATCCCAAGTTCGCCGCCGATCCCGACGCGCGTCTCGCGTGGTTCTACAAGCGCACGCCCTTCTACGACGACCACCATCTGCTCTATCCGATCGCCCGCGAGGCGGCGAAGTAGCACCGGGTTGCCGTCACCGGGCGGAAGGTCTCATATGACCGGCCGCTCGGGGCGGGCGGCGTCATAGGGTTTGTGCAAGTCATGGATACGATCGTCTCAGGCCATGCGGCCGCCCTCTGGGCCGGGCTGCACCTCTTTCTCCTGCTGATCCTGTCGGTGCTGGTCGTGCGCCTGCGGCAGAAACACAAGGTGGCGCTGGGCGACGAGGGCATTCCAGAACTGGCGCGCGCCATCCGCGCCTTCGGCAACGCCACGGAGTACGTCCCGACCGGTATCGCCGCCCTGGCGGTGCTGGCCGTCGCCGGCGCTTCGGCCCTGACCATCCACATCATCGGCTTCCTGCTGTTCGCCGGCCGCGTGACCCACGCCATCGGCCTCTCCAACAGCGGCGGCGTATCGATCCCCCGCGCGGCGGGCATGATCGCCACCTGGCTGGCCTACATCTTCGCGGGCGTCGCCCTGCTGATCTCGGCCATCGCCTAGCTATCCTTCCTCCCCATTAGGGGGAGGTGGATCGCCGCGAATACGCGGCGAGACGGAGGGGGTCGCGAAGCGTGGTTCGCCCCCTCCACCGCCGTTCGGCGGTCCCCCTCCCCCAGAGGGGGAGGAAGGGGTTGAAACCCTTGCCCCGGCCCACGCGCGTCGTCCATAAGACCGCATGGACGAAAACCTGCTGCATGACGTGGTCGCCGCCGCGCGCAAGGCCGGGGCCGACGCGGCCGAGGCTGTCTTCGCCGAGCGCCAGTCGCTCTCCGTCAGCGTCCGCCTGGGCGACCTGGAAGAAGTCGAGCGCGAGGAGGCCCGGGACCTCGGCCTGCGCGTCTTCATCGGCCAGCGCAGCGCCACGGTCTCCGGCTCCGACATCTCGGCCGAGGCCCGCGCCAAGCTGATCGAGCGCGCCGTGGCCATGGCCCGCCTGGCGCCCGAGGATCCCTACGCCAGCCTGGCGCCGGCCGACCGCCTGGCCCGCGCGCCCTATCCCGACCTAGACCTCGTCGACGCCTACGAGCCCACGGCCGAGACGCTCGAGACCCAGGCGCGCACCGCCGAGGCGCACGCCCGCGCGGTCAAGGGCGTAACCAATTCTGACGGCGGCTCGGCCGCCTGGTCGTCGTCGCGCTGGGCCATGGTCACCAGCGAAGGCTTCCACGCCACTCACGCCGCCACCGGCCATTCGATCTCGGCCTCGGCCATCGCCGGCGAGGGCGCGGGCATGGAGCGCGGCGGCGAGGGCCGCTCGACCCGTCATTTCGGCGACCTGCCGGCCGCCGGCGACATCGGCATGGAGGCCGGCCGCCAGGCGGTCGCCCGCCTCAACCCGCGCAAGATCAGCTCGACCACCGCCCCGGTGATCTTCGAGAACCGCCTGGCCATGAGCCTGATCAGCCCTCTGATCGGCGCGATCTCCGGCCCGTCGATCGCCCGCGGCACCTCGTTCCTGAAGGACAGGCTGGGCCAGCCGATCTTCGCCCGCGGCGTCCATCTGCTGGAGGACCCGCACCGGGTGCGCGGCCTCGGCTCGGCGCCGTTCGACGACGAAGGCGTGGCGACACAGGCTCGCGCCCTGATCGACGACGGTGTGCTGACCACCTGGCTCTTGAACACCAGCTCGGCCAAGCAGCTGGGCCTCGCCACCACCGGCCACGCCTCGCGGGGCCTCGCCGGCCCCTCCGGCGTCTCGCCGCATAACCTCACGGTCCAGCCGGGCGAGAAAGACCTGCAGGGCCTGATGAGGGACGCGGGGACCGGCCTCGTCGTCACCTCGATGTTCGGCCCCTCGCTGAACGGCAACACCGGCGATTGGTCGGTGGGCTGCGCAGGGTTCTGGTTCGAGAACGGCGAGAGCACCGGGCCGGTGACCGAGATCACCGTGGCCGGCAACCTGATCGACATCTATGCGCGTCTCGTGCCCGGCTCGGACCTGGAGCTGCGCGGCGCCAGCAACAGTCCGTCGCTGCTGGTCGACGCCCTGGCCATCGCGGGCAAATGAACGACCTAGACCTGATCATCGAGGCCGCCCGGCAAGCGGGAGAGCTGGCGCTCTCGGCGCGCGAGAGCGGCCTGAAGATCTGGTCCAAGTCCGGCGGCTCGCCGGTCACCGACGCCGACCTGGCCGTCGACACCCTTCTGAAACTTGAGCTGAAGGCCGAGCGCCCCGACTACGGCTGGCTGTCTGAGGAGACCGCCGACGATCCGGCCCGTCTGGCCACCCGCCGCCAGTTCGTCGTCGACCCGATCGACGGGACCGTAGCTTTCATGAAGAACAAGCCGTGGTTCGCGGTCTCGATCGCCGTGGTCGAGGACGGCCGGCCGATCGCCGGCGTGGTCCATGCCCCGGCCCTGTCGGAGACCTACGCCGCCACGCTGGACGGCCCCGCCACCCTGAACGGCGTTCCCATCGCGCCCAGCGCCACGGACGAACTGCTCGGAGCCGCGATGCTGGGCGACGCCAAGATGTTCGCCCATCCCGCCTGGCGCGAGCCCTGGCCGCAGATGCGGATCGAGAGCCGCAACTCGATCGCCTATCGCATGTGCCTGGTGGCCTCCGGCGCGTTCGACGCGGCGGTGGCGCTGTCGCCCAAGAGCGAATGGGACCTGGCGGCCGCCGACCTGATCGTTCGTCGCGCGGGCGCCACGTTAAGTGATCATAAGGGTCACAGCTTCGCCTATAATCGGCCTGTCCCGCAGGTTCCGAGCCTGGTCTGCGCCAATCAGGCGCTTGCGCCATTGATCCTTAACCGCGTCGGGCATATCGAGCTGCCATAAAACCAATTCCTCGCAGGAACTTGCTCCAAATGCCCGATAAGCAGCTTCTTCATCTCGTCATCGGCGGTGAACTGAAGGACGTCGCCGGCACCGAATTCCGCGACCTGTCGAAGGTCGAATTCGTCGGCGCCTATCCGAACTACGACGAGGCCCACAAGGCCTGGAAGGCCAAGGCCCAGGCCACGGTCGACAACGCCCACGCCCGCTACTTCATCATCCACGCCCACAAGCTGCTGGATCCGAGCGAGGGCTAACAAAAAATCCTCCCCCTAGCGGGGGAGGTGTCGGCGAAGCCGACGGAGGGGGATGAGGCCCGCTCAACAGCCCTCCCCCCTCCGGCCTTCGGCCGCCTCCCCCACGGGGGGAGGATTTTGCGCCCCTACTCCCGCCGCAGAATCTTGTCCGTCAGCACCTTCCCCAGCATTCCCGCCCGGAAGGTCTTCTTCATCGCGACCGGATCGTAGTCCTCGCTCTCGACCCATTCGCTGAAGCTCAGCCCCTTGGGCTCGCCCTTCTCCAGGTACTGCTCGAAGGTGTAGTCCAGCACGCCGGTGTTGCCGTGCTTGATGTGCAGGTAGCGCGGGCCCAGCTGCTTCATCGCCTCACGGATCGGCTGGCCCAGGCGGTAGTGGGCGTAGAAGACGCTCATGATCCCGGCCCGGTCCGCGCCGGACTTGCAGTGCATCAGGGCCGGATACTCGATCGTCTCGAACAGCTCCTTGGCCCCCCGCACCCGCTCGCGGATCGGGACCTCGCGCGAGGTGATGGTGAAGTCGACGAAGTTCAGGCCCAGGCGCTGGCAGGCGTCCTTTTCCAGCGCGTAGAAGCTGCCGTCGAAGCCGCCGCGCAGGTTCACGATCGTCTTGATGCCCTGCTTCTTCCACCAGGCCAGCTGGAACGGCCAGGGCTGGTTGGCGCGGACCATCTCGGGGCTGATCCAGTGGGCGTTGGAAAAGCCCAGCCGCAGATAGGCGTGGTCGTTCCACAGATAGTGGAGATAGGTCTTGAACCGGCCCCAGGGCGTGGTGAGGTCGAACTTAGCCAAGCGGGACGATCCTTGCGAAATGCGCGGTCTAAGTAGGATAGAGCCGCCCGAAAGGCAAAACCGGCCCTTATGCTGTCGCTTTTACCGGCCAGTGCGGCTCGCAAGTCATTGACAGCCTCCGCCTGAAATCCGACCCCTCCCCCATGACGACACCGGACCGCCAGCCCTCGAACCGCGCCCTGATGGGCCGGATGTGGCGCGAGTTCCTGGCGCCCCGCTGGAAGGGCTTCGCGGTCTCGATGATCAGCGCGGTGATCGTCGCCCGCCTGACCGTCATGCTGGGCGAGTATGTCGAGCCGGCCGTCGACAAGCTGATCGCCAAGCCGCAGCCCGGCGCGATGATCTGGGTTCCCCTGACGATCGCGGCCCTCGCCATCGCCCGCGGCGTCTTCCAGGTCATTCAGGCCAGCCTGATCAACCGGATCGGCAATGGCGTGGTCGGCGACATGCAGACCCGCCTGTTCGGCCGCCTGATCCGCGCGGATCTCGCCCGCCTGCGCGGCGCGCACTCGGGCTCCTACGTCTCGTCGGTGCTCTACGATGCGGGCCTGATCCGCGAAGCGGCGACCACCGGTGTCATCAACTACGTCCGCGAGGCTCTGACCGTCGCCATCACCCTCTGGGCGCTGCTGAAGAGCGATCCGATCCTGGCGGCTGGCGTGCTGATCATCGTGCCTGGGGTCAGCGGCATCATCCGCAACTTCTCCAAGCGCACGACCAAGGCCGCCAAGGGCGCCATGGGCGAGACCTCCAACCTCTCCACCGCGATCATGGAAAGCCTGGACGGGGTCAAGATCGTCAAGATGGAGAACCGCGAGGCCTATGAGGAAGGCCGCGTGGCCGCCGTGGTCGAGCGCCGCCAGCGTCACCTGATCAAGGGCAGCAACGCCCGAGCCATGGCCGCCCCGGCCACCGAGCTCTTCTCGCAGCTGGTGATCGCGGCGGTGTTCGCCTATGCGGGCTGGCGCGCCATCACCGGCGCCCTGGCCGTCGGGCCTCTCACCCTGCCGCCGATCACCGCCGGCGGCTTCCTGAAGTTCGTGATCCTGCTGGGCATCGCCGCCCAGTCGCTACGCCAGGTCGCCAATCTGCAGACGGTGTTCAGCGAGGGCCTGACCGCCGCCCGCCGGCTGTTCGAGGCCCTCGACGTCCAGCCGACCATCGTCGATCCCGCCGACGCCAAGCCGCTGCCGGCCGGCGACAGCGCCATCGCCCTGAGCCACGTCACCTTCTCGTACGGCGCCGACATCCCGGCCTTGTCGGATGTCTCGATCGAGGCGCGCCGGGGCGAGACCGTGGCCCTGGTCGGTCCCTCGGGCGGCGGCAAGAGCTCGATCCTGAACCTGATCCCGCGCTTCTACGACGTGAACGGCGGGGCGGTGACGATCGACGGCTGCGACGTGCGGACCGTGACCCTAGCGTCCTTGCGCGACCGCATCGCCCTGGTCACCCAGGAGCCGTTCCTGTTCGACGACACCATCCGGGCCAACATCGCCTACGCCCGTCCCGGGGCCAGCCAGCTGGAGATTGAGGCCGCCGCGCGTCAGGCCGCCGCCCACGACTTCATCCTGGCCCTGCCCGAGGGCTACGACACCCCCGTCGGCGAGGCCGGCGCGCGCCTGTCGGGCGGCCAACGCCAGCGCATCGCCATCGCCCGCGCCTTCCTGAAGAACGCCCCGATCCTGCTTCTGGACGAGGCGACCAGCGCCCTCGACACCGAGAGCGAGGCCCAGGTCCAGGCGGCGCTGGAGCGGCTGATGGCCGGCCGGACCACCATCCTGATCGCCCACCGCCTGTCGACCGTGAGGAACGCCGACCGCATCTACGTGATCGACAAGGGCCGGGTGGTCGAGACCGGATCGCACGTCGCGCTCGTCCAGGCCGGCGGCCTCTATGCGCGTCTGGCCAAGGCCCAGGATCTCGACCACAGCCCGGACGCGCCGACCCTGGAGGGCGACGCTTGAGGCCTCTGCGTTCGCCGTTCGTGATCTGGCTGCTGTCCTCGATCTTCGCCGGCTATTCGAAACTGGTCTTCAAGACCCTCCGCATGACCGAGGAGGGTCGCGAGCAGGCCGAAGCCGTCTGGGCGCGAGGCCGCGAGACGGGCGTCGGCGCGATCCTGTGCTTCTGGCACTCGCGCATCCCGATGTCGCCGCTGAGCTGGCCGCAGGACCTCTCGCGCCGCCAGGACATGCGCGCCCTGATCTCGCGCTCGAACGACGGCGAGTTCATCGCCCGCACGGTCGAGAAGCTGGGCTTTCCGGCGATCCGGGGCTCGTCCGCCAAGAAGACGGACCTCGCCAAGAACAAGCACGGCGAGCAAGCCTTCCGCGACATGGTCAAGTGGGTGAAGGACGGCGGCGGCGTCGCCATCACCCCCGACGGTCCGCGCGGCCCCGCCGAGCACATGGAGAAGGGCACCCCGTCCCTGGCCCGCGTCACCGGCGCGCCGGTGATCTTCGTGGGCCTGGCGGCCAAGCCCTGCCTGCGCCTGGGCTCCTGGGACCAGACCATGATCCCCCTGCCCTTCGCCAAGGCCGCCATGGTGTGGGACGGCCCGACCGGCGCCGGGCGCGGCGACGACCCCGACCAACTGGTCGAGGAATGGGCCGCGCGCCTTTCGGCGGTCACCCGGCGGGCCGAAGCCCTGGTCGAAGATTGATCCGGCCCTTGCTTGGTGGGATGTAGGACCATGGCTCACGATCACCCCGGACACGCGCATCACCACGACCATGATCATCACGATCATGATCACGCGCACGGTCACGGCCATCACCATCATGGCCACGGCCATCACGGCCACAGCCACGCGCCCAAGGACTTCGGCCGCGCCTTCGCGATCGGCACCGCGCTGAACGTGGGCTTCGTGGTCGTCGAGGCGGCCGCCGGCCTGATCACCGGCTCCCTGGCCCTGCTCGCGGACGCCGGGCACAACCTGTCTGACGTGCTGGGCCTGCTGATGGCCTGGGGCGCGGCGGTGCTGGCCAAGCGCGCGCCCAGCCTTCGCCGCACCTATGGCCTGCGCAAGGGCACGATCCTGGCCTCGCTGGCCAATGCGGCCCTGTTGCTGGTCGCCGTCGGCGCGATCGCCTGGGAGGCCGTGCGGCGCTTCGCCGATCCGCAACCGATCGAGACCGGCCCGGTGATGATCGTCGCCGCCGTCGGCATCGCCATCAACACCGCCACGGCCCTGATGTTCATGAAGGGCTCGAAGGAAGACCTGAACGTTCGCGGCGCCTTCCTGCACATGGCCGCCGACGCGGCCGTCTCGGCGGGCGTAGTAGTCGCCGCCTTCGCGATGAGCCTGACGAACTGGCTGTGGCTGGACCCCGTGGTCAGCCTCGCCATCGTCGCGGTGATCGTGCTGGGCACATGGGGCCTGCTGCGCGACTCTCTAGACCTAGCGCTCGACGCCACGCCGCGCGGCATCGATCCCGGCAAGGTGCGCGATTGGCTGGCGAGCCGTCCCGGCGTCTCCGAGGTGCACGACCTGCACATCTGGGCGATGAGCACGACCGAGAACGCCCTGACCGCCCATGTCGTCCGTCCGCTGGACGCCGATCACGACCAGTTCCTGCACGACGCCTGCGCGGAGTTGGCCAGCAAGTTCAACATCGGCCACGCCACCATCCAGGTCGAGACCAGCCACGGCGCCCACGCCTGCCGCCTGGCGCCCGCCGGCGTGGTCTAGGGGCGTGGTGTGACCCTGTCCCTGGGCCTCTACCGGGCCGCCACAGGCCTGCTCGAACCGCTCGCGCCGACGCTGCTGTCCCGCCGCGCCCGCCGGGGCAAGGAAGATCCGGCGCGCCTCTCCGAGCGCCTGGGACGAAGCGACCGCGCGCGGCCGGCCGGTCCGCTGGTCTGGCTGCACGGCGCCAGCGTCGGCGAGAGCTTGTCGATCCTGCCCCTGGTCGAGCGCCTGCGCGCGGAACGCCGCGAGGTCACGGTGCTGGTCACCTCCGGCACCACCACCTCGGCCGCCCTGCTGGCCAAGCGCCTGCCGGCCGGCGCGATCCATCAGTACGTCCCGGTCGACGCGCCCGGCGCGGCGAGGCGTTTCATCACGCTCTGGAAGCCCGACCTCGCCGTCTTCGTCGAGAGCGAGCTGTGGCCCAACCTGCTGCTGGAGGCCAAGGCCGCCGGAACGCGCCTGGCGCTCGTCTCCGCCAAGATGTCGGACCGCAGCTTCGCCCGCTGGAAGAAGCGTCCCGACGCGGCCCGCCAGCTGCTGTCGGGCTTTGATTTGATCCTGGCCCAGGACGCCCGCGCCCACGAACGCTTCGAGGCCCTCGGCGGCCGGGTCGCCGGCGAGGCCGACCTGAAGTTCGGCGCCGCGCCGCTGCCGGTCGACGAGCCCGCCCTCTCAGTCGAGCGCGCGCGTTTCCTCCGTCCGCCCCTGCTGATCGCCAGCACCCATCCCGGCGAGGACGAGATCGTTCTGGACGCCGTCGCCGCCCTGCCCGATCGACCACCGGTCGTACTGGCGCCGCGCCATGTCGAGCGCGGTCCGGCGATCACGAGCTTGGCTGAGGCGCGGGGCCTCACCGCAGTCCTTCGCAGCCAGGCGCCGGGCGAGAGCGCTGATGTCGTGGTCGCCGACACCCTGGGCGAGATGGGGCTGTGGCTCCGCCTGGCGCAGGCCTCCGTCATCGCCGGCAGCCTGGTCGAGGGCATCGGCGGCCATAATCCGCTTGAGGCCGCGCGCCTGGACTGTCCGGCGATCAGCGGCCCGTTCGTCGAGAACTGGGCTTCGGCCTTCGCCGGGCTCGAAGCCGCCGGCGGCGTGGTGATGACCTCGCCGGAAGGGCTTGGGGCGACTCTGGCCGCCGACCTCGCTAACCCCGCCGCCGCGCGCGAACGCGCCGCACGCGCTCGCGCCTATGTCGACGCCCGCGACGCCGAGGCGCGCGCGGGCCTCTCCCGTATTCTTGAGCTGGTTCCATGAAACTCGGCACGCCCCGCTGGTGGTACGTGAGAAGCGGCGGGCCCGCCCCGCTGACCCGCGCCCTGCTGACCCCGATCTCGTGGCTGTGGGCCGCCTCGACCGCGCGCCGGATCGCCAAGACCATCCCGACCGAAGTCGCCGCGCCGGTGATCTGCGTCGGCAACGTCACCATGGGCGGCGCGGGCAAGACGCCGATCGTCCGCGAGCTGCTGCTGACCCTGACCCGTCGCGGCGTCGAAGCCCACGGCCTGTCGCGCGGCTATGGCGGCAAGCTGAAGGGCCCGGTGCGCGTCGACCCCGCCAGCCATACGGCCGCCGAGGTCGGCGACGAGCCGCTGATGCTGGCCCAGGACTTCCCGATGTGGGTGGCCCGCGACCGCGCGGCGGGGGCCATCGCGGCCTCGGCGGCGGGCGCCGGGGCGATCGTCATGGACGACGGCCACCAGAACCCCAGCGTCCGCAAGGCGCTGTCGCTGGTCGTGGTCGACGGCGAGACGCGCGGCGGCGAGTGGCCGTTCGGCGACGGCCGGGTCTTTCCCGCCGGCCCCATGCGCGAGCCGCTGAAGACCGGCCTGGCCCGCGCCGACGCGGTGATCGTGCTGCTGCCGATCGACATGCCGCTGCCGGACTTTGATCTCTTGGTCACGTTCGGTGACATGCCGGTGCTCGTCGCGCGCCTGGAGTCCGCCGCCCCCGTGCCCAAAGGTCCCCAGGTCGGCTTCGCCGGCGTCGGCAAGCCGTGGAAGGTCGAGAAGGCCCTGACCGCGGCTGGCTGCCAGCTGGTGGACTTCGCGCCGTTCCCCGACCACGGCGCCTATGACGAGGCGACGCTGAACATGCTGGCCGACCGCGCCAAGACCTATGACGCGGGCCTTGTCACCACTGAGAAGGACTGGATCCGCCTGCCGCCCGCCTGGCGCGCGCGGGTGACGCCCTGGCCCGTCCGCGCCCGCTTCGATGACGAGGCGGCGTTGGCGGAGTTGCTGGCGAAGGCTGGGGTGTAGCCGAACCTTCTTCCCCCTCAGGGGGAGGAGCGCCGATAGGCGCGGAGGGGGTCAGTCCGCGCGAAATCACCTTACCCGCCCCCACCTGACCGCTTCGCGATCGTCCGCCCCCGAACGGGGCGGAAGGTTCATGGCCCTACTTGTAGACAACCCCGCCCTTGATCACCGACGTGACATGCTGCAGCTCGGTGACGTCCTTCAGAGGGTCGCCTTTCACCGCGATCAGGTCAGCGGCCTTGCCGGGCGCCAGGCTGCCGATCTCGCTGCTCAGCGAGAAGTGGTCGGCGGCGTTGACCGTGGCGGTCTGGATGGCCTCCAGCGGGGTCAGGCCGGCCTTGACCAGCAGGGCGAACTCGCCGGCGTTGTCGCCGTGGGCCGAGACGCCGGTGTCGGTGCCGAACGCGATCTTGACCCCGCCCTCGTGGGCGCGACGGGCCATGGCCAGCATCTTGGGACCGGCGTCCAGCGCCTTGGTGGTCTGGGCGGGGGTCAGGAAGTTGTTGGGGCCCGAGGCGACCCGATAGACGAAGTCGCCGGCCATCAGGGTCGGGACGAGATAGGCGCCGTTCTTCTTGAACAGGGCGATGCTCTCGGCGTCGAGATAGGTGCCGTGCTCGATCGAGTCGCCGCCGGCCCGCAGGAAGCTGTTGATGCCGTCGACGCCGTGGGCGTGGGCCGTGACCTTGCGGCCCATCTTGTGGGCGGCGTCGACGATCGCCTTCAGCTCGTCGTCCGAGAATTGTTGGGCCAGGCCCGCGGCGGTGTTGGAGAGCACGCCGCCGGTGGCGGTGATCTTGATAATGTCGGCGCCGTGCCAGACCTGCTCGCGCGTGGCGCGGCGGCAATCGTCGGCGCCCGAGCAGACCGAGGCCGGCCGCAGCACGTGCATGACCTCGTCGGAGAAGCCGTTGATATCGCCATGGCCGCCATGGATCGACACGGCCGAGCCGGCGGCGATGATCCGCGGTCCCGGCACGTCGCCGCGCTTGATCCCCGCCCGGAGGGCGAAGATCGCCTGGTTCTCGGCGCCCAGATCGGCGACGGTGGTGAAGCCCGCCATCAGTGTCTTGCGCGCATAGCCGGCCCCGACCATCGCCTGGTCGGCGGAGGACTGGGTCACCTCGTCCAGGCGCGAGGTCGGGCCCTGCTGGCCGGTGAGGTGGACGTGGCTATCGATCAGACCCGGCAGGACGAAGCTGTCCTTCAGGTCGACGACCTTGCCGCCCTTTTCGGCGACATAGCCGTCGACGACGCGGACGACCTTGCCATTCTCCAGCACCAGGGTCTTGGCTGTCTCGACCTTGCCCGTGGCGGGATCGGCCAGCAGGCGGCCAGCCTGGACGAAGACGGTTTCGGCGCAAGCGACGCCGCCCAGCGCCCCGGCCAGAACCAGGGCGCACGCGCCCGACAGCAGTTTCCTCATAAAGCCCCTCAAGCCCCCGCTTTGCGCGCGAACTCCCAGGCCCCCTTGGCCAGGACGGGCACGCGCGCCTCCATCAGCTGCGCATGGGCGCTGGCGGCCGTGCCGTCTCGGACGCGACCGACGATGCCCTGGCAGATGCCGGCCAGTCTGAAGAGGTTGTAGCTGAAATACCAGTCCAGCTCGGGCAGGCCGTCGCGGCCCGTGGCCTTGCAGTAGCGCGCGACCGCCTGGGGAATGGTGGGGATGCCGTAGGCTTCCAGGTCCTTGATCTCGGCCAGGCCGCCGCGCTGGTCGGACGGCATCACCCAGTTCATCAGGAAGTAGCTGAAGTCGGCCAGCGGATTGCCCAGCGTCGACAGCTCCCAGTCCAGCACCGCGATCACGCGCGGCTCGGTGGGGTGGAGGATCATGTTGTCGAGACGGTAGTCGCCGTGGACGATCGAGGTCTGGTCATCGGCGGGCACGGTCTTGGCCAACCAGTCGATCAGCCGGTCCATCTCCGGGATCGGGGTGGTCTCGCTGGCCTTGTACTGCTTGGTCCAGCGGTCGATCTGGCGCGCGAAATAGTTGCCGGGCTTGCCGTAATCGGCTAGGCCCACGGCCGCGTAGTCGACGTTGTGCAGCGCCGCCAGGGTGTCGATCTGCGCCTCGTAGATCGCCCGCCGCTCGGCCGGCTGGTAGTCCGGCAGGGTCCCGTCCCACAGGATGCGGCCCTCGACGTTCTCCATCACGTAGAAGATCGTGCCGATGACGTCCTCGTCCATGCACAGGGCGTAGGCCTTGGCGACCGGGAAGTCGGCCTTGTTCAGGCTGGAGATCACCTTGTATTCGCGGTCGACCGCGTGGGCGCTGGGCAGCAGCTTGCCCGGCGGCTTGCGGCGCAGGACGTATTTCCGGCCCGGCGTGACCAGCTGGTAGGTCGGGTTCGACTGGCCGCCCTTGAACTGGCGCACCTCCAGCGGCCCGGCATAGCCCTCGACATTGGCTTCCAGCCAGGCGGCCAGCTTGACCTCGTCGATCGCGTGGCGCGGGTCGACCGGCTTGGTGCCCGAGTTCAGGTCCTGGGCGGACTGTTCGGCGGCTTGAGCCATGGCGCGCTTCTCCCCAACGCTTGTTTGAAAGGGAGTTTAGAGGGTGCGACGCGCCGCGCAACCCTCGTGGAGAGCGGGAGCTATTTGGAAAGCGCCCGCCAGCCGATGTCGCGACGGTAGAAGCCGCCTTCCAGGCTGACGCTTCCCAGAGCGGCGTAGGCCAGATCGCGGGCTTCGCTGAGCGTCGCGCCCAGGGCGCACACGTTCAGCACACGCCCACCGGAAGCGACGAGCCGCCCTTCGAACTCGCGGGTCGTGCCGGCGTGGAAGACCACGACCTCGCCGCCGAAGTCGGCGTCGGCGCCCTGAATGCGACCGCCGGTTTTTGGGGCGTCGGGATAACCCTCGGCGGCGAGCACCACGCAGATCGCCGCCTCGTTGCGCCACTTTGGCGGCTCGGCGGAGGCCAGTTCGCCTTTCGCGGCCGCCAGCAGGATCGGCACGATGTCGCTTTCCAGGCGCAGCATCAGGGTCTGGCACTCGGGATCGCCGAAGCGGGCGTTGTACTCGACGAGTTTCGGACCCGTCGGCGTCAGCATCAGCCCGGCGTAGAGCACGCCGACATAGGGGTTGCCCTCGGCGGCCATGCCCTCGACCGTCGGGACGATCAGCTCGCGCCAAGCCTGGTCGATCAGGGCCTCCGTCAGGACCGGCGGCGGCGAATAGGTGCCCATGCCGCCGGTGTTGGGGCCCTCATCGCCGTCATAGGCGCGCTTGTGGTCCTGGGCCGCGCCGAACAGCACCGCGGTCTTGCCGTCGGAGATGGCGAACAGCGAGGCCTCCTCGCCGTGCATGAACTCCTCGATCACCACCCGCGCGCCGGCCGAACCGAACCGACCGCCCAGCATGTCCAGCACCGCCGCTTCGGCCTCGGCCCGGGTCGCGGCGATCACCACGCCCTTGCCGGCCGCGAGACCGTCGGCCTTGATCACGAACGGCGCTTCCAGGGTGTCGAGGAAGGCGCCGGCCGAGGCGGCGTCCTCGAACACGCCATAGGCCGCCGTCGGCAGGCCGTGACGCTGGCAGAAGTCCTTGGTGAAGGCCTTGGAGGTCTCCAGCTGGGCCGCCCGCTGGCTGCCGCCGAAGCAGGGGATGCCGACCGCCGCCAGCTTGTCGGCGAGGCCGACCTCCAGCGCCGACTCGGGGCCGACCACCACGAGGTCCGCGCCGATCTCCTGGGCCAGGGCCACGAGGCCGTCGGCGTCGGTCGCCTTGACGTTCCTCAGCTCGGCGACCTTGCCGATACCGGGATTACCGGGCGCGGCGACGAGACGACCGCATAGCGGCGACTGGGCGATCTTCCAGGCCAGGGCGTGCTCGCGCCCGCCGGACCCGACGAGGAGGATGGTCAGCTTTTCCATGAGCGCGGGGTGTGACGCGCGGGCGCCGCCGGGTCAAGGGCGGAACCCGCGCGCCCTTAGGCGGCGTAGCCCTTGAACGCCTCGTCATCCGCGTCGGGGCCGCCCTGCATCATGTCCAGGGCGAAGCCCTTGGCCCGGGCCTGTTGCCCGGCCACGCTCTTGCGGGCGTCGGGCTTGGCCGGCTTGCGCGGGACGGGGCGCTTGGCGGGCGCCCGCGCCGGCGCGCGACGTTCCCCGGCGTCGATCTGGAAGAAGGCCATGGAGGTCTGGAGCTCCTCGGCCTGGGCGGCCAGCTCCTCGGACGTGGCCGACATCTGCTCGGACGCCGAGGCGTTCTGCTGAGTGACCTTGTCGAGTTGCTGGATGGCGTCGTTGATCTGGCTGGCGCCGATATCCTGCTCGCGGCAGGCGGCGCTGATCTCGGACACCAGCTCGGCGGTCCGGCGGATATTGGGCACCAGGGTGGTCAGCATGTCGCCCGCGGCCTGGGCGGCCTTGACGGTCTCGGTCGACACCTCGCCGATCTCGGCGGCGGCGCTTTGCGAGCGTTCGGCCAGCTTGCGCACCTCCGAGGCCACCACCGCGAAGCCGCGCCCATGCTCGGCCGCGCGCGCGGCCTCGACCGCGGCGTTCAGGGCCAGCAGGTCGGTCTGGCGAGCGATTTCCTGTACGATGGTGATCTTCTCGGCGATCGTCTGCATGGCGGCGACGGCCTTGGCGACGGCCTGCCCGGAGGTCTCGGCGTCGACCGCCGACTGGCGGGCGATCTTCTCGGTCTGGCTGGCGTTGTCGGCGTTCTGCTTGATGTTGGCGGCCATCTCTTCCATCGAGGCCGAGGCCTGCTCGGCCGAGGCGGCCTGCTCGGTGGCGCCCTGGCTGACCTGTTCGGCCACCGAGGACAGCTCCTGGCTGCCGGCGGAAACGTTCTCGGAGGCGGTCACCGCGTCCGCCACGATCCCACGCAGACGATCGACCATGCGCTCCAGGGCCAGACCGAGCATGTCGCGCTCGGACAGCACCTTGACCTGGGCGGTCAGGTCGCCGTCCGCGATCTGGTCGGCCACGTCGGCGGTTCCCCGGAGATTTTGGACCATGCCCTTCAGCGAGTGACCCAGCACGTCCTTGTCCGACAGCGGGGTGATCTGGACCGACAGGTCGCCGGCCGCCACCTGGTCGGCCAGGCCCGCCGTGGCGCGCAGGTTCGCGGTCATGCGGTTGACCGTCTCGACCAGATCCTTGATCTCGTCATTGGTCTTCACCGTGACGTTCTGGTCCAAGTCTCCCAGCGCCACCGCATTGGCCAGTCCACTGATCTTGGCGAAGCCCTGGGCGATGGTCCGGGCGATCCAGACGGCCGCGGCGGCGGCGAGCAGGATCGAGACCACGATCACGGCCAGCAAAGCGTTGCGCGACGTGGCGTAGGCGCGCTCGCTCTCGGCGGCGGCTTCGGCCAGGCGGTCCTCCTGCACCTTCACCAGATCATCCACCGCGGCGGTGATGCGGTTGGTGACCTGGCGCTGGCCGGTGCGCATCAGCAAGTTCGCCTGCTCGCGCCGGCCTTCCATCAGGTCGCGCCGGACGGAGTCGTCACTTTCGGAGAACAGCTCCCAATCGCGGGCGATCGCCTCCCACTTGGGCTTGCCCGCCACCGAGGCGTGGGCGAGACCAGCCTCGAGCAGGCTGGCGACCTTGGCCTTGCTCTCGTCCGCCTTGGCGTTCTGGGTCTTCAGCTCGTTGGCGTCGTCCGCCAAGGCCATGTTCTTTTCGGCGCGGATCACCTCAAGCAGCGCCATGCCCAGACCCTGGCTGCGCTGAAGCTGGGCGACGGGGCCCTCGACCATGGCCGCCTGGCCTCGGTTCAGGACCCGGAGTTCGCTTATGCCGAACAGGGTGGCGAACGCCATCATCAGGATGAGGGCCCCGAAGGTCAGGGCCAGTTTGAGCTTGATTGTCATACGCATGGGAGGCTCCGACCTTCATCAGGACCAAGACAAAGAGATTGTAAAAGCAGTGGAGGGCGTTGCTCTTTTTCTTTGTTCACAAATGACGCCCCTTCGCCTCTAGGCCGCCATCCTGCGCCTACAGACGCATCTAGAGACCAAACATGCGAACGCTAATATCTGGCTAAAATCGGGAGCACCAACACAGTTGAATGCGATTTCACTCATGATTACTGAGCTCTTAACCGCCGAAATGGCGCCGAATATAGAGTAGAAGTCCGCGATACGCCCAGCGAAGGGTCGGCCGGGCGCGGTTAATGGGTCATGAATTCGGCAACCCACAAGATAGCGACATTCCGCCTCACGACCTTCAGACGAAGACGTAAGATCCTTGCGAAAACACGCCGAGGTTACCTTGGCCATTGGCTCGCCCATGTCCGCCGCAAACAAAAAGCCGCGCGCCAGAGGTGGCGCGCGGCTTCGTGAAGTCGGGGTGACGAGGCGGATCAGGCCGCGTCGAGATCCAGCGAATAGCCGGCGGAGCGGACCGTGCGGATGGGATCGCCATCGGACGAGCCGTTCAGCGCCTTGCGCAGGCGGCCGATGTGGACGTCGACCGTACGGGCCTCGACATAGACGTCCGAGCCCCAGACCGCGTCCAGCAGCTGCTCGCGGCTGAACACCCGGCCCGGATGCTGCATCAGATAGTCGAGCAGGCGGAACTCGGTCGGGCCCAGATGGACCTCCTTGCCGTTCCGCTTCACGCGGTGAGCGACGCGGTCGATCACGATGTCGCCCACCGTGATGCGGTCGTCGGCCAAGCCCGGACGGATGCGGCGCATCACGGCGCGGACGCGGGCGGTCAGCTCGACCATCGAGAACGGCTTGACCACATAGTCGTCGGCGCCGGTGTCGAGGCCGCGAATGCGGTCGCTCTCCTCGCCGCGCGCCGTCAGCATGATGATCGGCACATTACGGGTTTCCGCCCGGCCCCGCAGGCGGCGGCAGACCTCGATGCCCGACACCTTGGGGAGCATCCAGTCCAGGATGACGAGATCCGGCGCGCGTTCGCTGGCCAGGGTCAGGGCTTCCTCGCCATCGCCGGCCACCGTGACGCGATAGCCTTCCTTGTCGAGGTTGTAGTGCAGCAGGGTGGCGAGGGCGTCTTCGTCTTCCACCACCAGAACGTAGGGAGTCACTTCGGATCGCCTCCCGCCTTACTGCGCAACGACGTCGAGCTTGGGCCGCTGGGACACCAGTTCCTCGCCGGTCAGCTCGAAGTGGATGATCTCGGCGATGTTGGTCGCGTGGTCGCCGATACGCTCGAGGTTCTTGGCCACGAACAGCAGGTGGGCGCAGGCGTTGATCGTCCGGGGATCGCCCATCATGTAGGTGAGCAGCTCGCGGAAGATCGAGTTGTAGTGCTCGTCGACCTCCTCATCGCGGCTCCACACGCCGATGGCGCGCTGCAGGTCCGAGGTGGTGTAGGCGTCGAGCACGTCCTTCAGGCGCCCCTGGACCAGCTTGCCCATCCGCTCGATCGAGCGGGTCAGGGCGGTCATCGGGTCGGCCTCGGTCAGGATCAGCGCGCGCTTGCCGATGTTCTTGGCCATGTCGCCGCAACGTTCCAGGCTCATCGAGATCTTCAGGGCGGCGACGGCGTGGCGCAGGTCCACGGCCATCGGCTGGCGCAGGGCGATCAGGCGGAACGCCTTGCGCTCGATCTCGCCTTGCAGGGCGTCCAGGCGCTCGTCGCCCTGGACCACGGCCTGGGCCAGCGGGCCGTCGCGGCGGGCGATGGCGGCGATGCAATCGGCGACCTGGCTCTCGGCGATGCCGCCCATGCGGGTGACTTCCGCGGTCAGGTGGGCCAGCTCTTCGCCGTAGGATTTGACGGTATGTTCGGTCATGGCGTGATCCTCCCGGGCTCGATTAGCCGAAGCGGCCGGTGATGTAGTCCTGGGTGCGGCTGTCGCGAGGATTGGTGAACATCTCCTCGGTCGGGCCGCTCTCGACCAGCTTGCCGAGGTGGAAGAAGGCCGTGCGCTGCGACACGCGGGCGGCCTGGGCCATCGAGTGGGTGACGATGACGATGCAGAACTGGGTCCGCAGTTCGTCGATCAGCTCCTCGATCTTGGCGGTGGCGATCGGGTCCAGGGCCGAGCAGGGCTCGTCCATCAGGATCACTTCCGGCGACACGGCGATCGCGCGGGCGATCACCAGGCGCTGCTGCTGGCCGCCCGACAGGCCGGTGCCCGGCTGGTGCAGGCGATCGGCGACCTCGTTCCAGAGACCGGCCTTCTTGAGGCTGCTCTCGACGATGGCTTCCAGCTCGGCCTTGCCGGTGGCCAGGCCGTGGATGCGCGGGCCATAGGCGACGTTCTCGAAGATCGTCTTCGGGAAGGGATTCGGCTTCTGGAACACCATGCCGACGCGCGAGCGCAGGACCACCGGGTCGACGCTCTTGGCGTTGACGTCGGCGCCGTCGATCTCGATCGAGCCCTCGACGCGGGCCGAGGCGATCGTGTCGTTCATGCGGTTGATGCAGCGCAGGAAGGTCGACTTGCCGCAGCCCGACGGGCCGATGAAGGCGGTGACCGACTTGGCCGGGATATCCAGGTTCACGTCGAACAGCGCCTGCTTCTCGCCGTAGAACACCTTGACGTCGCGGGCCTTGATCTTGGGCTCGCCCACCGGAGCGACGGCGGCGGCCTGCGGCACGGTGGTCTGGATCACCGGCTTGCCGGCGGTGTCATCGGGGCTTTGGACGGTCATGGCGTGTCCGCGCAGGAGAGGATGGGCGAGAGGGTTCAGGATCTGGGTCATGGGAAACCTACCAGCGGCGCTCGAAGCGGCGGCGCAGGATGACGGCCGCGGCGTTCATGACGATCATGAAGACGAGAAGGACGATAATGGCGGCGGCGGTGCGCTCGTGGAAGGCGCGCTCGGACGCGTTCTCCCAGATGAACACCTGGACCGGCAGGACCGTGGCCGCGCCGGTGAAGCCTTCCGGCACGCCGGGCACGAACGAGACCATGCCGATCATCAGCAGCGGCGCGGTCTCGCCCAGGGCGTGGGCCAGCGACAGGATGGCGCCGGTCATCACGCCGGGCATCGCCAGCGGCAGCACGTGGTGGAAGACCGTCTGGGTCTTGCTCGCGCCGACGCCCAGGGCGGCCTCGCGGATCGAGGGCGGCACGGCCTTCAGCGCCGAGCGGGTGGCGATGATCACGGTCGGCAGGGCCATCAGGGCCAGCACCAGGCCGCCGACCAGCGGCGAGGACCGCGGCACGTTCAGCCAGTTGATGAACAAGGCCAGGCCCAGGAGGCCGTAGACGATGGACGGCACGGCCGCCAGGTTGTTGATGTTGACCTCGATGATGTCGGTCCAGCGGTTCTTCGGCGCGAACTCTTCCAGGTAGACGGCCGCCAGCACGCCGACCGGCACCGCGATCAGGGCGGTGATGAACAGCATCATGGCCGAGCCGACCACCGCGCCCAGCACGCCGGCCTGTTCGGGCTCGGTCGAGTCGGAGTTGGTGAAGAAGGCGAAGTTGAAGCCCGACTTGATCGCGCCGGCCTTCTTCAGCTGGTCCAGCCAGTCGAGCTGCTGGTTGTCCAGCTTGCGGTCGCCCTCGGCGGTCGAGCGCTTCAGCTCGCCCTTGAAGTAGAGGTCGGCGTCGGCCTTCAGCGGGCCGGAGACGGTGATCGTCTGGCCGATCAGCTTGGGGTCGGCCTTGATCTTGTTCAGCAGCTGGAAGCCGAAGTCGCGCGACACCAGGTCCTGGACCTTGCTGGAGGTGGTGCCCAGGTCGTCGTCCTGCACGCCCAGCTTCTTCATCACCGCCTCGGCGACGATATAGTCGTAATTGACGCCGGAAAGGTCGGACGTGTCGATGCGGTCCGGGTTCAGATAGACCGGCACGCTGAGCGTGTGGCTTTCGAACGTCGTGTAGCCTTGGGCCACGATGCGTCCGACCAGCACCACCAGGAAGATCATGGCGATGATGATGGCGGCCATGCCCTGCGCCTTGAACAGGCGCTCGGCGCGGTGACGCTTCTTCAGACGGTCGTCGGCGGCCGAGAAGGCCGAGCGCGGGGCGGCCGCGCCGAGGGTCGCGTCAGTCATATTGTTCCCGGTACTTCTGGACGATGCGCAGGGCGATGATGTTCAGGCACAGCGTCACCACGAACAGGGTGAGGCCAAGACCGAAGGCCGACAGCGTCTTGGGGCTGTCGAACTCCTGGTCGCCGGTGAGCAGGGTGACGATCTGGACCGTGACGGTGGTCACCGTGTCGAGCGGGTTGGCGGTCAGCTTGGCCTGCAGGCCGGCGGCCATGGTCACGATCATGGTCTCGCCGACGGCGCGGGACATGGCCAGCAGCATGGCGGCCATGATGCCAGGCAGGGCGGCCGGCAGGACGACCTTCTTGACCGTCTCGGACTTGGTCGCGCCCATCGCATAGCTGCCGTCGCGCAGGCTTTGCGGCACGGCGTTGATGATGTCATCCGACAGCGAGGAGACGAACGGGATCAGCATGATACCCATCACCACCCCAGCCACCAGGGCCATCTGGTTCTGGACTTCCATCAGGTAGGTGGCCATCGGACCGGGCGGCAGGGCCGCGCCGATGGCGTTGAAGCCGGCGCGGAACAGCGGACCGACGGTCAGGGCGGCGAAGAAGCCGTAGACGACGGTGGGCACGCCGGCCAGCACCTCGAGCAGGGGCTTCACCACGCCACGCACCGGGCGGCTGGCGTATTCCGACAGGTAGATCGCCGAGTAGAGGCCGACCGGCGCGGCGACC
>NZ_QFQZ01000135.1 GCF_003243465.1 Caulobacter segnis | reverse complement strand
GGAAGAAAAGCTGCGCTTCGCCATCCGCGAAGGCGGCCGCACCGTCGGCGCCGGCGTCGTCTCGAAGATCGTCGAGTAATCGATCGATCCTCAGCGACAGCTGAACTGATCTAAGCGAAGGCCCCGGAGAGCAATCTCCGGGGCCTTTTGCTTTGTCGGTGAGGGCTTGGCGCCTCCCCCTCCCAGCCTTCTCCCCATGGAGAGCGATCCAACACCCCGCTATGTCGGGTAGCCGCTTGACGCCCTCCCCGGAAAAAGCGAGCAAATCCCGGAACGGGGGAGAAGCACTTGGACTTGCGCGGAAAGATCAAGGCTAATCCAGCGGCGCGCTATGGCCTGGCCATTCTGATCGCGGGCCTGGGTTTTCTTTTGAGATTGGGCCTCGACGGCTTTTTTCCGCCCGGCTTTCCCTATCTGACCTTCTTCCCGGCTGTCGTGGTCTGCGCCTATTTCCTGGGGCTGAGGCCGGCGATCCTGTGCGCGACGCTGTGCGGCCTGGCGGCCTGGTACTTCTTCATCCCGCCGGCGCGCGTGTTCAACTTCGGTTTTCCGGTGGCGCTGGCCCTGGGCTTCTACGTCTTTGTCGTCGCGGTCGACATCTTCTTCATCGATGGCATGCGGCAGGCCCTGGACCAGTTGCGCGGCGAGCGAGAGCGCTATCGGGCGCTGGCCGAGAGCCGGGACCTGCTGTATCGCGAACTCCATCACCGGGTGAGCAACAACCTGCAGGTCGCCGGCGCGCTGCTGCGGTTGCAGGGCCAGGGCGTGATGGACGCCGACGCCCGCCACGTGCTGGATCAGGCCGGCGCGCGGATCGAAGTGATCGCCAAGATCCAGCGCGAGCTCCACAACGCCGTCGGCGAGCCCGCGCCCTTCCGCGTCTTCGCCGAGGCCCTGCTGGCCAGCGCCGCCGCCGCGGCCGGGGCGCGGGTGAACCTGACCCTGGAAGGCGGCGACGAGCCTCTTCACCCGGACCAGGCCACCCCCGTGACCCTGGTCATGCTGGAGAGTTTCAACAACGCCCTAGAGCATGGCTTCGGCGATGGCGGGGAGGGGCGGGTGCGGGTGAGCCTCGATCAGGGCGGCCTGACCCACGTCCTCAGCGTCGCCAACGATGGCGCGGCGCCGCCGACGGGGTTCGATCCGGCCCGGTCCAAGAGCCTTGGCCTGCGCATCGTCCGGGCCATGGCCCAGCAACTGGGCGGGCGCTTCGAAATGGCCCGCGAGGACGGCTGGACGGTGTGCCGGCTCAGCTACGCCCCCCGCCGGGACTGAGCGAGGGGCTAAAGGGCCAGCCGATAGAACCGGGTGTCGACCGCCATGCGCGGGAAGGCGGCGGGCAGGTCATCGGCCGCGACCTGGGTGAAGCCATTCTTTTCATAGAACCGGTGCGCGGCCTGGAAGCGCTCCGTGGTGCCGAGCCAGACCTCGCCGACGCCGTGGGTGCGCGCGTGCTCCAGCGCCGTCGCCAGCAAGGCGGCGGCCGCCCCCGCCGCGCCGCGTCCCTCGGGACGGACGAACATCTTGCGGAGCGCGACCGCGTCCCCGCCGATGTCCTTCAGCGCGATCGTCCCGACCGCCCGGCCGTCCTGCTCGGCCAGCCAGAACTGGCCGGCGCCGGTCTGGTACCAGCCGGGGATGTCGGCCAGGTCCGGCTGGTCCTCGGCGGTGATCGAAAAGCCGAATTCCTCGCGCTGGATCGGCAGGATCACGTCGATGACAGCCTGGGCGTCGCCGGGACGGTAGGCGCGGACGATCATGCGTTGTCCCGAACCTCCTCGCCCGGCGCGTCCTTGGGCGTGACGAACCGCGCCAGCTTGGGCTTCAGCCACTTCTCGAAGTCGTCGATGATCTCATAGACCACCGGCACCAGCACCAGCGACAGCACGGTCGAGGTGATCAGTCCGCCGATCACGGCGACGGCCATCGGCTGGCGGAACTCCGAGCCCTTGCCCAGGCCGAGCGCCGTCGGCAGCATCCCGGCCATCATCGCCAGGGTGGTCATGATGATCGGCCGGGCTCGCTCGCGGCAGGCGTCCAGGATCGCCTGGCGCTGCGGAACGCCCTGGCGCTCTTCCTCGATCACGTACTCGACCAGCAGGATCGAGTTCTTGGCCGCCAGACCCATCAGCATCAGGAAGCCAATCATCGAGGGGATCGACAGGCTCATGCCGAAGGCCAGCAGGCCGATGAACGCGCCGCCGATCGCCAGCGGCAGGGCCGACATGATGGTGATCGGCTTGAAGAAGCTGCCGAACAGCAGGGCCATGACGCCAAACACCAGGAACACCGCCGAGCCGAGCGCGATGGCGAAGCCGCCGAACAGCTCGCCCATGGCTTCTTCCGTGCCGGCGGTGGCCTTGGCCACGCCCTTGGGCGGGTTTTTCATCACCGGCAGGGCGTCGATGTCTTTGGTCGCCGTGCCCAGCACCACGCCGGGGGCGAGGTCGGCCTCGACCGTCAGCTGGCGCTTGCGGGCGTAGCGCTCGATCTTGGCCGGACCGGCCTGGAAGGCGACCTCGGCGACGGTGTCCAGGCGCGTGAAGCCACCGGAGGCCGTGGGCACGCGCAGGGCCTTGATCTCGTCGAGATTGGCGCGGGACGTGTCCGGCAGGCGCACCCGGATCGGCAGGCGGCGCTCGCCGTCGGTCAGCTTGGCGACGTTGGCGTCGATGTCGCCGACCGTGGCGATACGGGCCACGGCGGCGATGTCGGCGGTCGAGACGCCCAGCCGCGCGGCCTCGTCGGGCAGCGGCCGGATCACGATCTCCGGCCCGCTGGGCGGGGTGGCCGGGCGCGGATCGGCGATGCTGGCCACGCCACGCATCTGCCGCTCCAGCGTCAGGGCCGCGCGCTCCAGGGCGTCGCCGTCGTCGCTGGTCAGGATGGTCTGGACCTCGGCGGCGCCGTCGTCGCTGAGCAGATTCAGGCGAACGTCGGGCAGGTCCAGCAGCTTGTCGCGCATCAGGGCGCGGATCTCGGTGACCCGCAGCTCGCGCTTGTCGTGCAGCACCACGGTGATCGTGCCGTCACGCAGGTCCGAGCCGCCGCCGCCGCCGCCGGGACCCATGCCCGCCACCTGCGAGCCGATCTGGGCGAAGACGTGAGCGGTCTCGGGGCGGGCGGCGAACAGCCTGGTGATTTGGCCGACCGCCCGGTCCATGTCTGCGGCGGTGGCGCCAGGCGGGCCCTGCACCTTCATGTAGTAGTAGTTGTTGTTGGCCGGCGGCTGGAAACCGGTGGGCAGGCCGGCCGACAGGGCGACCGAGCCGATGAAGATCGCCACGCCGATCAGGCAGCTGACGATCCGGTGGTCCAGCGCCCAGTCCAGCGCCTTGCGGTAGGAGCCCTCGAACGGCTTGCGCGGCTTGGCGTGGGCCACGGGCTTGAGGAAGTAGGCGGCCAGCAGCGGGGTCAGCAGGCGGGCCACGACCAGCGAGAACAGCACCGCCACGGCGACCGTCAGGCCGAACTCGCGGAAGAACTGGCCGGGAATGCCGGGCATGAAGGCCACGGGGGCGAACACCGCGACGATGGTGAAGGTGGTGGCCACGACAGCCAGGCCGATCGCGTCGGCGCCGACGATGGCCGCCTCGTAGGGACGCTGGCCGGCGGCCACGCGCTTTTCGATGTTCTCGATCTCGACGATGGCGTCGTCGACAAGAATGCCGATCACCAGGGTCAGGCCCAGCAGCGTCACGACGTTGAGCGAGAAGCCCATGATCGCCATGAAGATGAAGGTCGGCACCAGCGACATCGGCATGGCGATGGCGGTGATCAGGGTCGCGCGCCATTCGCGCAGGAACAGCAGCACCACGATCGCGGCCAGGATCATGCCCTCGACCAGGGTGCGCACCGTGGCGTCGAAGCTGGCGCGGGTGTCGTCGACGACCGAGTAGATCTTGGTGAAGGTCACGCCGGGATGGGCGGCTTCCAGCTTCTTGATGGCGAGATTGACGCGGTCCTCGACCTGGACGTCGCTGGACTCCTTGGTCTTGCTGACCTGGAAGGCCACGACCGGCCGTCCGTCGAGGCGGGCGAACGCCCGGGGCTCGGCCGCGCCGTCGCCGACCTGGGCGACGTCGGTCAGCTTCACATAGCGGCCGCCGGCCACCGGAATGGTCAGGGCGCGCAGGTCCTCGGCCGTATGGGCGGCGGCCAGCACGCGGACGGTCTGCTCGCGCGCGCCGACGATGGCGCGGCCGCCCGGGACGTCCTGGCTGAACTGGGCCAGGGCGCTGCTGAGCTGGGGAGCGGTGACGCCGGCGGCGGCCATGCGCTCGGGGTCGATCACGATGTTGATCTCGCGGTCGACGCCGCCCACGCGCGCCACCTGGGCTACGCCCTTTTCGCCCTGCAGGGCGCGGGCGATGGTGTCGTCGACGAACCAGGACAGGTCCGTCATCGACATGTTCGGGGCCGAGACCGCGTAGGTGTTGATCGGCAGGGAGTCGAGTTCGATCCGCTGGACGATCGGCTCGTCGATCTCGCGCGGCAGCTCGGCGCGGGTCTGGTCGACCTTGGAACGGACGTCGTCGACGGCCTTCTGCAGGTCCATGCCCATCTCGAATTCGATCTGGGTGGTGGACGCGCCCTGCACGACGGTCGAGCGGATGCTCTTGACGTTCGACAGGCTGGCCACCGCGTCCTCGACCGGACGGGTGATCTGGGTCTCCATCTCGCCGGCGGCCGCGCCGCTCTGGGTGACGGTGACCACGACCATCGGGAACGAGATGTTCGGGAACTGCTTGATCGGCAGCATGAAATAGCTGGCGATGCCGCCCAGCATCAGGGCGATGAACAGGACCGCGATCGGGATCGGGTTCTTGATCGCCCAGGCGGAGACGCGGATCTGCGACATTAGCGGGCCGCCTTTTCGATCGGCTTGACCTTGTCGCCGTCAAGCGTGAAGGCCGAGCCGCCCAGCAGCACCCGCGTGCCGACCGCCGGGCCGTCCAGCAGTTGCACCCAGCCGCCGGCCCGGGCCCCGGTCTTGACCGGGATCTGGCGCGCGATGTTGTTCGCGTCGACCGTCATCAGCGAGGCGCCTTCGGCGTCAAGACGCAGGGCGGCCTCGGGCACGGCGGCGACCTGGACGCCCGAGGCGCCGAACGCGGCGCTGGCCATGCCGCCGGCGCGCAGGGCCTCGTTCAAGGGCAGTTGCACGCGCACGCGACCGAGGCGGGTGCTGGAGTCGATCAGTGGGCTGACGATGCGAACCTTGCCCGAGACAGTCGCGCCGCCGGGCGCGGTGACCTGGACCGGCTGGCCGACGCGGACATTGGCGAGGTCGGCCTCGCCCACCTCGGCGTTCAGCTCGACGAGGCCGTCGCGGGCGATGCGGAACCAGGGCGTGCTGCCGCCGGCGACGTCGCCGGGACGCACCGTGCGTTCCAGCACCCGGCCGGAGACCGGCGCGGTGATGGTCATGCGGCGGTCGCGGGTCTGCAGCTCGGCCAGGGCGGCGGTCTGGGCCTTGGCCGTATAGCGGCGGCTCTCGATCTGCTCCTGGGAGAGGATCCCCTGGCCGTCGAGGCCGGTGACGCGCTTGGCTTCCGCCTCGGCCTGGGCGGCGACGGCCGCCTGCTGGGCGATCTGGGCGCGCAGCAGGGTGTTGTCCAGCTGGGCCAGCGGCTGGCCGGCCTTCACCCAGGCGCCTTCCTCGACGAAGACCTGGGCGACGCGGTAGCCGGAGAGTTCCGAGCCGACGGCGGCCTCCTCGCGTGGGATCAGCTGGCCCGAGGCCTTGAAGCCGCCGCCGAGCGACCGGGTTTCGACCCGGGTGATCGAGACGGCGCGGGCCTGTTGCGCCCCCGCCGGCTTGGCGGCCTCGGTCTCGGTCTTCTTGCCGCAGGCGGAGAGGCCTCCGCCGACGCCGACGAGGGCGGCGCTGACCAGGGCGGTGGCGAGCAGGGAGCGGGTCGTCATCGGGGCGGGTCTCATTGCGCGGAAGGCTTCTGGGGGACGCTAGCGGGCGTCCAGCCGCCGCCGAGCGCCTTGTAGGTCTGGACGGCGCGTTGCAGCGCCTGGGTCTGGGCCCCGGTCAGGGCCGTGCGGGCCCCGCGCCAGGACTGCTCGGCCTGCAGGGCCGTGGTCAGGTCGGTCAGGCCCGCGGCGTAGCCCTTGCGGCTGGCCTCGTAGGCGACGGCGGCGCGGCGCTCGCCGGCGGCCAGCAGCGC
>NZ_QFQZ01000134.1 GCF_003243465.1 Caulobacter segnis | reverse complement strand
GGCGATGCCTATCACGCCTTCCCACCGTGCCGCACGACCAGGGAGAGCTGACTCTTCTGAGAAGTTCGCAATGGCCGCTTTCAGTAAGCGCCACGCTCGCTCGCATCGCTTGGCTGCGGTAAGCCGCTTCGAGGTGTCGGCCTGCCCTTGAAGGAAATGAGCAAGGCCGAAACGCCGAGACAGGGGGCTTAGATACTAGCAGGCGGCCGTGACGTGGCTCTGTTCGATGGGCTGCGCGGCTAGCCGACGCCATGCCGAAGGCGTGGACCCGATTAGTCCTCCGAACGTGCGTGTAAAATGGGCTTGGTCTGTGAAGCCGCAAGCCAGCGCGATCTGGCAAAGGCTTGATCGGCTCCGGATCATCATCGATTGGGCGCGGGCTACGCGGCGGCGGGCGACAAACTGCGAGAATGTCATTCCAAATGACTGCCTAAAACGGCGCGAGAAATAGCTGGGGCTCAGTTTGGCTTGCTCCGCCGCCCCCTTTATCGACGGCCGGCCATCGAGTCCGCTTTCGACGTATTCGCGGACGCGCTGGGTTTGCCACGGAAGGAGGCCCCCTAACCGCAAATACCCGGAAGAGGACGCTCTGTGCCTGGTGAACGAGGTCGGCAGGCTTATGGTGTCCGAGCCTCGACTATCGCTGATTTGCAGTTGGCTCATTTGCTTTGCTCGAAAGGAGTATTCGCTAATGATCCTAAGCGGATGGAGCGCGAGACGCGTGTAAAGCCCAGTAAACGGCAGTCAATCTTCGCGAAGCTGGCGCCTTGTGCAGCGTCCTTGCCGCGCCAACGCGATTTCCGTCTGCCTGCGCTGGCAGGCGAGCGAGCAACCGATCTGTTCAAGCCACGACGCTCAGGGCGGCCGAAATCGACATGTGTCACAATCGGTCGCGGCGTTCCTTGCAATTTCCGCTGTCTCTCGTCCCGGGCAATGGCGGCTCACATCTTGATGGAGCGATCCCATGAGGCCTTACCTGCTGTCGATCGGCTCGGGGCTGCTTGTGGGCGTTCTCTATGGACTAATGGGCGTGCGCTCTCCGGCGCCTCCCGCCATCGCGCTGCTCGGGCTCCTTGCAATGCTTCTCGGTGAACAGGGGGGGGGCCGATCGTCAGAAGGCTCGTCGCCGGCGCGCCGATGATCGCGTTCATAGCGACCGACTGCGCCGAGCAAGTCCTTGGACCGCAGGCTGTCGCCGACAGGGGAAGCAGCGATCCCCAGCCTGAGACGTGAGCCCTTTTCGGAAACCTTGAGTTTCTGATCGCCCGCTCGTGGCCCTGGCCCTCGCGGGCTAGACCGCTGCCGTACGGCGGGCGGCTTTTCTGTCTTATCTGGAGTTCCAACATGACATACGACCGCTTGACGCGACGAGGCGCCCTGACGGGCGCGGCCGATCTGATGGCGTCAGGCCTAGCCGCAGCGACCAGCCCGGCGCTGGGGGACGCGCCTCAGGCGGAGGGCTACGCGACCGTCCCCGGCGGCAGGATCTATTGGCGGAAGTTCGGCGACGGACCCAAGACGCCGCTTCTGACTCTGCACGGTGGGCCCGGATCCTCCCATCAATACCTCCTGCCCCTGCAGGCGTTGGCCGACGAACGGCCGGTAATCTTCTATGACCAGCTCGGCTGCGGACGGGCCGACGCGCCCGAAGAGGAGAGCGCCTATTCGATCCAGCGCTCGGTCGATGAACTCGACGCGGTCCGCGCCGCGCTTAGGCTCGACCGGGTTGCGTTGCTGGGACACTCGTGGGGCGCGGTCTTGGCGGTCGAGTATCTCTGCCAGGGCCGCGGCCAAGGCGTGGAGCGGTTGGTGCTGAGCGGCGCCACCGCCAGCATCCCGCAGGCCGTCGCCGGCTTTCAACGCCTCTTCGCGACGATGCCAAACGGCTGTGGGTTATGTCCCGGGTCCAGGTCTCCATCATCTGTGGGACGTCGTCGGGGTGGTATAGATCCAGGAAACCCCATTCCAGGATCTTGTCCGCGGGCTCGCCCGCGTAGTCGCGCCAGCTTCGATTGATGAAGTCGGCGCTGCCGTCGGGACGCGCCGACCACACGAGGACCGGCAGTGAATTTATGATGAGGTCGAGGTTCTGCTCGCTGGCCCGCAAGGCCGCCTGAGCGGTCTCGAGCGCTGCTTCGGCGCGTTTTCGGTCCTCGATGTCGGTTCCAACGCCATACCACTTGATGACATTGCCCTGCGCGTCCAGCAGCGGATTCTGCCGCAGGACGAACCAGCGGCATTCGCCGTCCGCCCGTCGCATGCGGCATTCGACTGGGCGGGGGCGCTTGGTGGCCATGATCTCCTGCCAAGCCGCCAGCAGGTAATCCACGTCGTCGGGGTGGAAGATCGGCCAGAAGCCCTGGCCCCCAATCTCTTCGGCGGTCCAGCCAACGTAGTCGACGAAGTTCTGGTTGCAGAAGTCCAGCAGTCCATCCGGCGTGGTCGACCAGGCCATGGCCGGGATAGTGTTGATCGTCAGGTGCAGGCGCCACTCATTTTCCGCGAGCGCTTCCGCCGAGATCGGCTTTTCGCGAGGATCATCGGGCGGCCGGCGATCGCTGAGTTCGCGCACTTCGCGGCAGGCAAGGCTGGTCTGGGCGGACGCGATCTTCAGCTTCGCCAGCTCGATCGCGTCAGGGAAGTCCGGCCGGCTCGCACCCGCTATGATCTCGCCCAGGCTCGCCCCGACACCCAGCGGACATCGAAGCAGGTTCATCTTCAGGCCTGCGATGGCCACCGCGCTCGCAGGCCCCGGCCCATGGTCCGTGGGCTGCTCCAGAGCGGCTCGGACGTCTTCGGGCGAGGCGACAGCCGTGAGCGCGCGCCCGAGCCTAACCCGCGGATCTGCGCTTAGTCTGTCGAACGCCTGGTCGGCGGTGAAACGCCCTCCGATCGGGCAGTAGCCGCACGTACCATTAGTCATGCATTGGGGCTGGTCGTTGATCGCGACCGTGTTTCTCGCCACAGGCATGTGCTGATAACAGATGCCCATGCGATCAAGCGCTTGGACAATCGGGCCGGCGGTCATCGGCAGCGCGGCGGCCGCCATAGGATAGGGCGTGCTACGCCAGTCGCGCTGGTCAGGCGTGACATCGCCGGCGACCTGCAGGTAGCGCTCGGCCTGAACGTAGTACGGCTCCAGGTCGGCGTAGCCGTAGGGCCAATCGCACCCCCTTCCGGTATTGGTGCTCTGCAAGAAGTCCTCAGGCATGAACCGAGGGGCCCAACCACCCCAATGCAAGGTCGAGCCGCCCCGGCCGAACAGACGCCCGCCGACGATGTTCCAAGGGTTCGGGCCCTTGGCCACGAAGTCGGACGGATCATCATAGAGCTTGGCGTAGGGCGTGACGCCAGTCGTCACCACATCCAGCCACAGGCGAGGATCCCGCATGGGCACCGGCGGCCCCGCCTCCAGAATCACCAGCTTTTGAACGCCTACGGCGAGAAGCTGTTCGGCGACCAGACCTCCGGCGACACCGCCGCCGACCACCACGACTTCGGCATCTATCGACATGGTCAGATCCCTCGATAGGGCAAGTGGTTGGGATCGTCGAACGGGCCGCCCGCAAAGCCGGGGAAGAGCCACCAGCCGTAGGCTCTGAAAGCGCCCTGCGAGACATAGAGGTTGGCAAATTCCTGTATCGCCCACGCCCGGACGACCTCCCAGTTTTGAGGCGGCGAAGCGGGATTGGGCGTGTAGAGATAGGCCAGCGCTCCCTTGGGGCCATACTGACGGCTCAGGGACGTATAGAGCGCCGTCGTCATCCGATAGAGCGTGTAGTAGCTCGGCGTCTGGGTGGTCTTCAGCGCCACGAGATCCTTGAAACGGGAGCGATCCAAGGTGGAACGTGCGGCCAATCTCCAAGCTTCGCCGATATAAGAGATGATGCTCCAGAGCTGATCGATATCGGCCTGGTCGAGCACTCCGGTGACCTTGGGCGAAGGCAAGGGCGGCGCGCTGACAACCTGCGCGGCCGACCGCATGTGTCGCGACAGATCATGGCTGGGGCTTTTGAAGTCAGCAGCGCCCGGCTGTACGTACGCTGCCTGCGCGGAAAGAAATTGCGTTGACAACGCCACCTCCTCCACTGCCCGGTTGTACCACTATAAATGGTATTATGATATAATGCAACCTTCTGGAGCGTGTGGCCCTCTTGCGCGCGCGTCGATCTCGCAGAGTTTTGGCGCTAGCCCATCGCGGCGCGTCTTAGAGCTGGCCCAGAGAGCCGGCACGACTTGGACCAACGACGCATCGGTTTGCGATGGAGCCACTGGCCAGGACAGCATCCCTCCAAGAACGTCACGTTCAGCGGCGCGCCTTCTCGCCCGAGCGCAAATCTCTACAGCGCGGAGACAATGCGGCTGTTTGCGGTTCAATGCTTTCCGGTTCTGTTCTCAAAAATCAGGACGATGATGGGGGGGGCAATTGGGGGGGCGTTAAATAGCCGCCGCTCCTGGCTGAATTTCGATCATTGGTCACGTTTGAAGGGGAGCCAACGCGGTGTTGCCGCCGGCAGCAGGCTTGAACTAGTCAAGTTCGGGTGGTTGATCCGGTTAGAAGGCTAGCAATCCATTCCAATCAGCGCGACCTAAAGGCGAGGCAGCCTTAATGAGATGGCGCGATTGCATGATTTCACGTTCTAGGTTCGTGACGACCTCGCTGCTCCTCCTAATGGCGTTAAGTTCGAATGGGTGTGAGCGACGGACGAAGCATGAGGCGATGATCCTAGCTCAGGCGAAAGACCTGGTAAGTCGAGAGGTGGGTGATGGCGCAAAGGTAAGAATCCAGGCCGCATCTCTCGCGGCCGGAGGTTCTTCAATTTGCGGGTAGCGCTCATGACTCCGTGTCTGGGCCTATTCATTCTCTATGGGGAAATGTTACGGGCATAAAAAAGATTATGTTAAGGTGTCCGTTGGTGAAAAGATCGACCTATTTCATCTTTCGGAATATGACGATAATGGCGATGGATACTTGACCATCGACGATGACATTGTCGCGTCACTTGGCATCCTGATGCCGGCTTCTCCGGATGCTCCTAGCTACCTGCGAGCATTTAGGCCTTCTGACGCAATCGACGTGATGACTGGCGCAAATGCTGACGGTCAGTTCGTCGAGGTTGGCGCGACCGAGGAGTTCTACAACGTAGTGAACATAGGACCCTCTGTTGCAGCTTATGCGGCCCAAGTTTCATACCTCGGTAGTCGGGAGCAGCAGGTCAAGCTTGTCGCGCCGGTCGATCAAGGTGGGGGGGGCGCTCTGATCGCAGGTTGAGGTTTACTTGCTCGTATGGCCTCTCAATGCGGTCCGAGCGCGGCTCTGGTAGCTCGGTCGGTGGTGTCCGTAGTTCTTCTCGATCATTGAAGGGCTCATTCCGGTGTATGCCGCCGCCTCCCAGGTCGTCACGTCGGCCTCCATCAGCCAAGTTAGGCAGGTGTGTCGCATCCAATGTGGCGTAATTTCACCTTGGGGGCCGGCGTCTCGGACGATTCCTTCGAAGCCGGTCCGGATTCGGCCAGCGAGCGGACGGCCGCCGTGGTGCAGGACGGTGTCCGCCATGTGTCAATGCCACGGTTGCGGCGGGCGCCATCCGTAGCCGAGCGCTTGCGGATCAACTCCCGCCCCGCGCAGGGCTTCTATTGCTTCCCAGCGAAATCAATCGGCCAGATTTTGAGGCTCCCACACGCCGCTGACCCCGAGCTGGGCCAAGCGCGCACCACATCGCGGACAGGGCGTGCGGCGCTGGATCTCGGCCAAGGTCAGGCCTAGGAGAGGTTTGGCCCGGCCCAACATAGTGTCTCGTCGCCACGTCTTAGCGGCGCCACACGCGAGGCAGCGAAACATCAGCTCAACTTCTCCAGAAGTGGTACGGCATCGAAGTTGGCTGAACGGGTGTGGCGACGGGGCAATGGTCGCCTCCGCACTTAGTCGCGCGCTTTCCAACGCGTGGGGTAGGCATGAGGATGTCTCCGATGTTCTCTTTCCGCGCATGGCCCGGAGTCAAGGAGCGAGTCGAGGGAGATCTTCAAACTGGGAAGCCCGCGTTCCGATCACCTCGATCCCGACATCAGAACGCTCATTCTGGAGGGCAATCTGGTGGGCAGCAGGGAACGCGGCGAACATCGCACCGGTAGGTGTAATTGCTAAGATGCTGACCTTAGGGGGAAATGTGAGTGGTGGATGCGACAGGGATTGAACCTGTGACCCCCTCGGTGTGAACAACCGCCGATCTAGCTGAAATCCAAGAAGAATCGGGC
>NZ_QFQZ01000034.1 GCF_003243465.1 Caulobacter segnis | reverse complement strand
CGGACAACACCCACCCGAACATCGCGGGTACGGCCTACCTGGCCGGCAAGTTGACCGCCGGCGCCGTCGCCTGCCTGACTGCGCTGGCGGCTAGCCCGAACTGACCTTTGAAAGGGCCTTCCATGGTCCTTCGAACGATCTTTGAAGCGTGAATAAAGAGAGCCCCGGCGAGGCATCGCCGGGGCTCTTGCTCTACCTGACAAGGTCGGGGGAGCTGATCAGGGAGCGCTGGTCAAACGCCGAGCCCGCCAGACCGTTCCGCTGAGTGCTATTGGCCCTTGCTGAATTTCAAAGGCACTGCGAAACCAAGTGTCTCGCACTGCGAAACCAAATGTCGCGCTACATCCAGAGAGAGGGATTCTTGGGCGGCGCGCCCCTTGAACGAGACGCCCGCCGCACCATCTGTCATCCATAAGCGCTCGCCGCTCACGCGTCACAAGACGCAAGGCCGCGCTTCATCCGCTCCGCGCCGTCATCGACGGCTTCGAGCGATTTCCCACCCATCTAGCGTTCGGGGCCCGCAATTCAGCAGGCCCCTGTTTTGGAACTTCATGAAAATCGTTTCTATCCGCGAGGCCGCCGTTCGGCGCGCGCCCCGCACCCAAACCCAGCCGCGCGTTGCGCTGTCGCCGGCGCGTCCGGCGCAAAGCGAATGGGCCTGGCCCGGCATGACCCGCGCCGAGCTGCGCGCCGAGATCATCGACCAGATCGGCTAGGCTTCCACTAACGCCGTCCGTTCGGCGCTCGTCAGCGGCCGCCAGCGGCCTTCGGGCATGTCGCCCAGGTCCAGCGGACCGATCCGCACGCGGAACAGGTCCACCACCTTCAAATCGACGAGGTCGCACATCCGGCGGATTTGCCGGTTGCGGCCTTCCCGCAGGACAAAGCGCAGGCGCTGGTCGGAGATCACCTCCACCTCCGCCGGCTTCAGTTCGCGGCCGTCGAGCTCAAGGCCGAAGCGTAGAAGCTCCAGCTTCTCCTCGGTCAACTCGCCCATGACGGCGACGCGATACTCCTTCTCCAGATCCGACTGAGGTCCGATCACGGCCTTGGCCACCACGCCGTCCTGCGACAGCAGCAAGAGGCCGCGGGAGTCCTTGTCGAGGCGGCCGACCGGCGGGATCAGGTCGCCCGACTGCGGGATGGCCACGCCCGCCGCGTCGCCCCACAGGTTGGCGCGGGTCAGCAGGCGCGCGGCAGGAACCTGGCCGGGATCCGGCTGCGACGAGACCACGCCGCGCGGCTTGTGGATCAGGTAGGTCGGCGTGCCGTCCAGCTTGGCCGTCGCGCGATCGGCCAGCACCAGGGTCTGGCCCGGCTGGATCTTGCGGCCGACGTCCTCCACGACCTCGCCGTCGATCGAGACCAGGCCGTCGCTGATCAACTGCTCGGCCTCGCGGCGCGAGCAGACGCCGCTCTGGGCCAGCCACTTGTTGACCCGCTGTGGCTCGGCCTCGTCGTAGGTGCGGGTGAAGGCCATGACTTAGCCGAAGCTCTCTTCGAGGCTCGCCAGGCGCTCGGCCTGATCCTCGGCGATCAGCGGGTTGATCACGTCGTCGAGGGCGTCGCCTTCCATGATCCGCGACAGGTTGTAGAGCGTCAGGTTGATCCGGTGGTCGGTCACCCGGCCCTGCGGGAAGTTGTAGGTGCGGATGCGTTCGGAGCGGTCGCCGCTGCCGACCTGGCTCTTGCGGGCCTCCGAGCGGGCGCTGTCCAGCGCCTCGCGCTGCATGTCGTAGAGACGCGCCTTCAGGTTCTTCATGGCCCGGGCGCGGTTCTGGTGCTGCGACTTTTCCGAGGAGGTCACCACCACGCCGGTCGGCAAGTGGGTGATGCGCACGGCCGAGTCGGTCTTGTTGACGTGCTGGCCACCCGCGCCCGACGAGCGGTAGGTGTCGATCCGCAGGTCGCTTTCCTTGATCTCGATCTCGACGTCCTCGGCCTCGGGCAGCACCGCGACCGTGGCGGCCGAGGTGTGGATGCGGCCCTGGGCTTCGGTGGCCGGCACGCGCTGAACGCGGTGGACGCCGCTCTCGAACTTCAGCCGGCCGAACACGCCGTCGCCGGTGATCGAGGCGACGATTTCCTTGTAGCCGCCCATTTCGCCTTCCGAGATGCTGTCGATCTCGACGCGCCAGCCGTGCAGCTGGGCGTAGCGCTGGTACATGCGGAAGAGGTCGCCGGCGAACAGGGCCGCTTCGTCGCCGCCGGTGCCGGCGCGCACTTCCAGGATGGCCGAGGCGCTCTCGTCCTTGTCCTTGGGCGCCAGCATCAAAGCAAGGTCGCGTTCCAGGACCGGCAGCTGCTCGTCCAGGGCGACCATCTCGTCGCGGACCATGTCGGCCATTTCCGGATCGGCGGCCATGACGTCCAGCTCGGCGCGCTCGGCGGAGAGCTTGGCCAGGCGCTCGACGGCCTCGGCCACCGGCTTCAGCTCGGCGTGCTCCTTGGAGAGCTTGACGATCTCGGTCCCGTCGGTGGCCGCGCCCATGCGCGCCTCCACTTCGCGGAAACGATCGAGAACCTGGTCGAGACGGGCCTGGGGAAGTCGCAAGGGAGGTTTCGCGCAGTTCTAAGGGGACGGGTCGGTCTCTCTAGAACCTTTCAGGCCCAAAGTGAACGGGCGGGCCGAAGAACGGCCGGCGACGCGGGGCCGGTGCGACGCCGCGCCGCGCGTCTTCAGATTTGATTAAGCCTACCCGTTCCGTAGAGATTAGCCATTTCCGCCTAACGTTCATGGTAGAGCTTAATGGAAGGAAACGCCGCGCAATGACGGCCCTCTCGCGGAAGCTGTCGGCGCCGTTGGCGATGATCGCCCTGGCCTCGGTCGGCCTGCTTCTATCCGTCATGATCATCCTGGCGGGCCAGATCGATCAGGAGGCGCAGCAGCACGACCGCGACCTGGTCGAGCGCGGCCTGGTCGCCACGATCCGCGACGTCGAGCACGCCGTCGCCCCCCAGGTGATCTGGGACGAGGCGGTGGATCACCTGGACCAGCCGTTCGACGTGGCCTGGGCCAGGGACAACATCACCAACTACCTGGCCCAGCAGACCGGCTTCGACCAGGTGTTCGTGCTGGACGG
The DNA here is from genome assembly GCF_003243465.1 of Caulobacter segnis. Taxonomy (GTDB): domain Bacteria; phylum Pseudomonadota; class Alphaproteobacteria; order Caulobacterales; family Caulobacteraceae; genus Caulobacter; species Caulobacter segnis_A. The sequence continues at coordinate 43,116 of NZ_QFQZ01000034.1, read as the reverse complement.
CCAGGACCGGATGCGGCTGGCCGAAGCCAAGGAAGGACGGCTGACCCAGGCCGAGGCCGAGCGGCGCGTCGCCAAGCTGGCCCCGCTGGTGGCCAAGCTGCGCGTCAGCGAACATGGCCTCAAGCCCAGGGACGGCCGAGAGCGGAGACGGGCGCTGATCGCCGCGCCGGCCCAGGTCAGCGCCTTCGCCAAGATCGAGGACGAGATCTATCTGGTCACCGCCAGCCTCGTGCGCTCGGAGACCCAGACCGCGCCCGTGCGGCGGACGCCCGAGGCCATCGTGATCACGGCGATGAAGATGGAGGGGGCCTTCGTCGACGCCTTCGCCGACCGCTTCCTGCTGGCGGGAACCCATCTGCATCGCGCCCTCGACACCCTCGACGACGAGACGGGCTACACCCACCTGCCGCTGCTCGACGCGAACGGGGCGGTCGTGGCCACCCTGGACTGGAACCCGCCGCATCCCGGCCAGCGCCTGCTGCGCAAGACGATCGGCCCGGTCATGGCCGTGGTCTGCGCCCTGGCCCTGGCGACGATCCTGCTGGCCCGGCGCGGACGGATGATCGCCGAGGGGCTGATCGCCAGCGAGGCGCGGTCCAAGCACCTGGCCCTGCATGACGGCCTGACGGGCCTGGCCAATCGCCTGCTGTTCGAGGAGCGGCTGCGCCAGGCGATCGAGGGGCTGGAGCGCAAGGCTCGGCCCATGGCCGTGTTGGCCATCGACCTCGACCGCTTCAAGGCGGTCAACGACACCCACGGCCACGCGGCCGGCGACGAGCTGATCCGCAAGGTCGGCGAGCGCCTGGCCAGCGTCTGCCGCGGCGGCGAGACGGTGGCGCGCCTGGGCGGCGACGAGTTCGGCGTGGTCGCGGCGGATATCGACCCCAACGGCGCGGCGATCCTGGCCGAGCGGTTGCTGAACGCCCTGTGCGGCCCGATGGAGATGTCGTTCGGCGTCCACTTCGTCAGCGGCTCGGTGGGGGTGGTGCTGGTCTCGCCCGACCAGGCCCATATCGGCGCGGCCGAGGCCGCCCGGCGGGCCGACGTGGCGCTGTATCGCGCCAAGAGCGAGGGCCGGGGCCGCTACTGCTTCTTCGAGGACGCCATGGACGCCGCCCTGAAGGCGCGGCGGGCGCTGGAGGAGGACCTGCGCGCGGCCCTGCGCGACGGCGCCGTGCGGCTGGACTACCAGCCCCAGGTCGACGCCGGCGATCGGGTGATCGGGGTCGAGGCCCTGGCGCGATGGTCGCATCCGACGCGCGGCGAGATCCCGCCCGACGCCTTCATCCCCTTGGCCGAGGACTGCGGTCTCAGCCAGGAGATGGGGCGCTACGTCCTGCGGCGCGCGCTGCGGGACAGCCTCCGCTGGCGGGGCCTGCAGGTCGGCATCAACGTCTCGGCCCGGCAGATGAAGCGCGCCGGCTTCATCGACGAACTGGCCGAACTGATCCGCGAGACCGGCGCCAATCCGCGCCAGCTGGCGCTCGAGATCACCGAGAGCGCGCTGCTGGGCGACGGCGAGGGCGCGCACGACACCGTCGACAGCCTGCGGCAGATGGGCTTCTCGCTGGTGCTGGACGACTTCGGCGTCGGCTGCGCCAGCCTGTCCTACATCCGCCGCTACCCGATTGACCGGATCAAGATCGACCGCAGCTTCGTCGCGCCCCTGGGCCAGGACGCGGACTCAGAGGCGGTGGTCGCCGCCATCGTCCGCCTGGCCAAGGCGCTGAGCCTGTCGGTGATGGCCAAGGGCGTCGAGACCGCGGCCCAGCGCGAGATCCTCAAGGCCATCGGCTGCGCCCAGGCCCAGGGCTTCCTGTTCAGCCCGCCGGTCGCGGCCGAGACCATCGACGCCCTGCTCGCCCAAGGCGGCCGCCTGCACCCGCCGGCCCAGCCGGATGCGGCGTAGCTGAAAAGCGGCCGCTCAATTCTCGTGTCATACCGGAAGCCTCGCAGAGGCTATCCGGGACCCAGGGGGGGAAGGAACGCCGTGCGCGCCGCCCCTGGGTCCCGGCGCTCCGCGCTGCGCGCTACGGCCGGGATGACACGAAAATGGGGGAGGAAAGTCGCCCAAAAAGAAAAGGCCCCGGCGCTTTCACGCCGAGGCCGGAAAGTTCGCCCCGCCGGAACGGCGGGGCGGGGGAGGAAGGGGTTACTTCAGCTTGGCGCTCAGCGAGACGCCCCAGACGCGCGGCTCGTTGTAGACGGCGGCCATGTAGTTCTCGATCACGCCCTTGAGGTTCTTCTCGTTGGTGATGTTGCGGCCGAACAGGGCGATCTCGTAGCCCTTGTCGAGGTTCTCGTAGCCCAGCTTCACGCCGCCCTCGAAGTTGCCCTTCGAGTAGAACTCCTCGGTCTTGTAGAGCACGAAGTTGGTGTAGCCCTGGACGTTCCAGTCCGTGGCGACGAACAGGCGGCGATCGTCGGCCACCGGGACGTCGTAGCGGGCCGTGAAGTTCAGGTTGTACTTCGGCGCGTTCGGCAGCGGCTGGCCGTCGATCTGGGCGAAGGTGTTGGCGCCGACCTTGATGGTCGGGTTCTCCACCGTGCAGACCACGATCCCGTTCAGGGCGCAGACCTGGGCGTAGACGCGCTTGTCCTTGATCTCGCTATGCAGCCAGCTGGCGCCGGCGGTCAGCAGCAGGTTCGGGATCGGGCGCCACTCGGCGTCGGCTTCCAGGCCGTAGGCTTTCGCCTTGTCGGCGTTGAACAGCACGCCGTTGCCGTTGCTGTCGTTGCCGTTCAGCTGGATGTCGCTGACCTCGTAGGTGAACGCCGAGGCGTTCAGGCGCAGGGTGTTGTCCAGCAGGCGGCTCTTGAAGCCGGCTTCCCACGACAGGATGGTTTCCGAGTTCGCGGTCGTGAAGTCGCTGTTGAACACCGCCGAGCGGCCCTGGATGGTCGGGCCGCGGAAGCCCTTGGCCACGCGGGCGTAGACGCTGAAGTCGTCGGTGGCCTCGTACAGGGCCGACAGGTCCCAGCTGGGCTGGGTGTCGGCCAGGCGCACGTAGCGGCGGCCGGCATAGGTGACGACGCCGGCGGCGGTGTCGGCGGTCTTCAGCAGGTTGGTCTTCTTGACGTCCTTGGTCTCGCGGGCGCCGGCGGTGACCGTCAGCTTGTCGGTGACCTTGTAGCTGGCCTGGCCGAACACGGCCCACGAGGTGTTGTCGTTGCTCAGCGCCACCCAGTTGTTGGGGTTGGTCTTGGTGAAGAAGGCGCGCTGGTAGAAGTTGGTCAGGTCTTCCGAGCTGAACAGCATGCCGCCGACCTGCCACTTCAGGCGGCCGTCGCTGTTGCTGGCCAGGCGGATTTCCTGGCTGACCTGGTCGAGGTCCTTCAGCTGGCCCATCGACTGGCCAAAGCCGTTCGGGACGCCGTTGACCGGGAAATTGGCCGCCGCGCCGCCGTCGGTGTCGCCGCGGCTCTTGCCCTTGGCGGCCTCGTAGGCGCTGATCGAGGTCAGGGTAACCGGACCGAAGTCGTAGGCGATGTTCAGGCTGGCGCCGGCCATCTGATAGGCCTGCGGATTGTTGTTGGCCTCGTCATAGGCGACGCTGTCGCGCGGGGCGTTGGGCTTGTTCGAGCCCTTGATCAGGGCGCCGCGCAGGAACAGGGTCGAGGTGCCGTCGTAGTCGCGCACGTGGGCCGAGCCGAGCACGGTCAGCTTGTCGTTCGGCGTCGCCAGGATCTGGATCCGGGCGTCCTTCTCGGTGTAGCCGCCCATGGCGTTCTTCTTGGGCGTGACGGTGCCGTCGGCGCTGGTCCCGGCGAAGGTGTTGTCGACCCAGTCGTCGCGGTGCTGGTAGAGGGCCGACAGGCGGAAGGCCAGCTTGTCCTGGACGATCGGACCGCCGATCCCGCCGTCGAAGGTGGTCGTCCCGTAGCTACCGTAAGAGGTCGAGAAGCGGCCTTGCAGGTCCTGGGTCGGCTTGGCGGTGTCGAACTTGATGATGCCGGCGGTGGTGTTGCGGCCGAACAGCGAGCCTTGCGGGCCGCGCAGCACTTCGACCTGCTTGATGTCGAACATCGGGTTCGACTTCAGGGTCACATGCTCCAGGACGACGTCGTCCTGGATGATCGACACGGGCTGCGAGGCGCCCAGGTAGAAGTCGATATTGCCGAGGCCGCGGATGTAGAAGCGCGGGAAGATCCGGCCCGTGGTGGTTTCGGCGTACAGGCTGGGGACGCGACCCGACAGGGCCAGGATGTCCTCGCCGCCGGCCTGGACGGCGCGCAGCTGGTCGCCGCCGACCGCGGCCACCGACAGCGGCACCTTCTGCAGGTTTTCCGAGCGGCGCTCGGCGGTGACGACGACTTCTTCGAGCGCCGTGGTCGGCTCGGCGGCCTGGCGGGCCTGGGCGGCCGAGGCGACGCCCAGCAGGGACACGCCCAAGAGGCACGCCAGCTTGAGGGAGGGTTGAGTGCGCATGTGAGAGACCTTGTTCGCGGCCTTGTGGCCGTCGTTCGAGAGACGCGAGCCGCCAGCGGGGGCGCGCGATGGCTCATCGCTTAAGGCCCCACGGCGGATCACGCCCGCGCTATAGGCCGCTTCCATGTCAGTCCAGTGAAAGTTTACTTACTTGTTGGGCGAGGCTTCCTTCTCTCACGGTGTGCGATTGCCCGCTCTTCCGACCTCCCCGGCGAATGCCGGGGCCCAGATTCATCCGGAGCGGTTTGGGTGTTCGCGCCTGAAGCCTAGCCAACTTCCGACCGTCAACGGGTTCGATCTGGGCCCCGGCGTTCGCCGGGGAGGTCGGGTTTATGAACGCCCACCCAAGTTCACCGCCACCGCGGCCCGCACCAAGTGCTTGGACGCTTCCTTGGCCGCGAGCCCGCCCGGACCTTACCCTACCATGGACCAGTCGAGGGGCTCGCCGCGCGTCAGGTCGCGGGTCGCCGGGCGGCCCAGCACCTTGTCCAGGTCGCCCGGCGGCAGGCCGGCGCCGGGGCGCACCGAGCGGATGTTGCCGCGGCTCAGGACCTCGCCCGCCCTGACGTCGGCGGTGACGTAGAGCGAGCGGCGGAACTGCAGGTTGGCGCGCTCGGCGCCCAGCACGTCGTAGTGCGCGACGCCCAGGGCGGCCCAGGCGTTCCTGGTGTCGTCGACCAGGGCCTTGAATTCGGCCGGCTCCAGGCTGAAGGCCGCGTCCGGGCCGCCGTCGGCGCGGGCCAGGGTGAAGTGCTTCTCGACGCAGGCCGCGCCCAGCGCCACCGCCGCCACGGCCGCGGCCGTCCCTGGCGTGTGGTCGGAGAGGCCGATCGGACAGTCGAAGCGGGCGGCCATGTCGGGGATGGTGCGGACATTGGCGTCGCCGAAGGTCGCCGGATAGCTGGAGACGCAGTGCAGCAGCAGGACGCCCGGCGCGCCGGCGGCCAGGGCCGTGTCGCGGGCGGTCTTCATCTCTTCCAGGTTGGCCATGCCGGTCGAGATGATCAGCGGCTTGCCCTTCGCGGCGGCGTATCGGATCAGCGGCAGGTCGACGGCCTCGAACGAGGCGATCTTGAAGGCCGGCGCGCCCAGGTCGTCCAGAAGGTCGACGGCGGTCTCGTCGAACGGGCTGGAGAAGATGGTCACGCCGCGCTGCTTGGCGCGCTCGAAGATGGCCGCGTGCCACTCGAACGGCGTCTGGGCCTCCTGGTAGAGCTCATACAGGCTGCGGCCGTCCCACAGGCCGCCATGGATCTTGAACTCCGGCCGGTCGACATCGAGCGTGATGGTGTCGGCGGTGTAGGTCTGGATCTTGATCGCGTCACAGCCGGTGTCGGCCGCCGCGTCCACCATTTCCAGGCAGCGGTCGAGACTGCCGTTGTGGTTACCCGACAGCTCGCAGATCACATAGGGCGCATGGTCGGCGCCGATCCGGCGACCGGCGATCTCGATGAAGGGGGCGGACATGGCGGATCACCCGGAAACGTGGTTGCCGCCAGCTTAACCCGCCAAAGGTGGACGAGGTGTCAATCCAGATCCGAACCGTTCTTCTCGTCCCAAGGACCATACTGCGGCAGGCCGTTAAGGCCGTCAGTGAGCCGCGCGCGCAGCGCCCGATCTCGCTGCTGGGCTCTCCAGCGCTCTCGACCGGCAAGAAATCCGATCAGCGCCCCGCCTAAAAGCCCCGGACCCCAGAACTTATTGAAATAGTCGAAGAGCGCGCCGCAGGTGGCGAGCCACACGCAAGGGCCCCAAACCGTCAATCGATAGGATAGACGCGTCATCCATGCCCTCCGCTCCTCCCTACTGGGGAAAATACATGGGCCAACTTTACTCCAGATGCGGTTCGTAGTCGTGCAGCGGCGGCCGGCGGCTGCGGCGCTCCTCGTATTCCCGCTTGCCGACCATGGCCGAGACGCCGGCCAGGGCGCAGAATATGGCGATCATCACCAGGCCGAGCTTGATGTCGCCGATCCAGAAATTGGCCAGGCCCGCGAACAGGACGACCAGCCCCACGCCCAGCATGACTCCGAGCTTCATGAGTGTTCCTCCCGTGGCTTTTGTCGCCACTGACGGGAAGTCCACACCAAAAACGGGGTTATGTCTATTCACCTTCACCGTGACATGATCGCGCTGAAGCCCTCAAATCTGGCGCAACGGCGGAATCGAGCCTAGATATCCGCCATGTCCACGACCGCTCCCCGTCACACCCGCTGCCTGATCATCGGATCGGGTCCCGCCGGCTACACCGCCGCCATCTACGCCGCGCGCGCCCTGCTCAAGCCCGTGCTGATCGCCGGCATCCAGCCCGGCGGCCAGCTGACCATCACGACCGACGTCGAGAACTATCCGGGCTTCGCCGACGTGATCCAGGGGCCGTGGCTGATGGACCAGATGCGCGCCCAGGCCGAGCATGTCGGCACCGAGCTGGTCAACGACATCGTCACCAGCGTCGACCTCTCCCAGCGCCCGTTCACGGTCAAGACCGACAGCGGCCAGGACTGGATCGCCGAGACCATCATCATCGCCACCGGCGCCCAGGCCAAGTGGCTGGGCCTGGAGACCGAGGCCAAGTTCCAGGGCTTTGGCGTCAGCGCCTGCGCCACATGCGACGGCTTCTTCTATCGCAACAAGGAGGTTGTGGTGGTCGGCGGCGGCAACACGGCCGTCGAGGAGGCGCTGTTCCTGACCAGCTTCGCCAGCAAGGTGACCCTGGTCCACCGCAAGGACGAGCTGCGCGCCGAGAAGATCCTGCAGGAGCGCCTCTTGGCCCACCCGAAGATCGCGGTGGTCTGGGACAGCGTCATCGACGAGGTCAAGGGCGAGACCGATCCGATGGGCGTCACGGGCGTGCGCCTGAAGAACGTCAAGACCGGCGCCACCACCGAGCTGGCTTGCGACGGCGTCTTCATCGCCATCGGCCATGCCCCCTCGTCGGAGCTGTTCGCCGGCCAGCTGGAAACCGGTCCGGGCGGCTATCTGAAGGTCAAGCCGGGCACGGCCTCGACCGCGATCAAGGGCGTCTACGCCGCCGGCGACGTCACCGACGACGTCTACCGCCAGGCCGTCACCGCCGCCGGCATGGGCTGCATGGCCGCCCTGGAAGCCGTCCGCTTCCTGGCCGAGGAAGACCACAAGAAGGCCCACCACCCGATCAGCCACGCCGAGGCGAACAAGATCGGGGTTTGGTGAGAACCAGATAGGTCCTCCCCCGTGCAACGGGGGAGGTGGCCCAGAGGGCCGGAGGGGGCCAACACGGCATAAGTCCAGCTTGTGGCCCCTCAGTCGCTCCGCGACAGCTTCCCCGCATCGCGGGGGAGCATCTAGAACGCCTAATTCGGCGGATTCAGCGAACTGGGCGGCTGGGCCTTCGTCGGCGGCGCTTCCGACACCGCTTCCAGCGCCTTGTTGATCCTGGCGATCTCGTCGGGGGTGGGGATGCGGCGGCCGGCGACCACGCCCTGGGCCACCACCCGCTCGCCGTTCGGCGCGTTGGCGTCGGGCACGCTCACCAGCCTGGCGTTGGGCAGCACCAGGTTCGGCACCCCCAGCATCTGGGCCACGGCGCCGGTGACGACCGGCGGCGGAGGCGCGGCCGGGGCGGCCAGGGCGGTCGGCGGCGCGCCCTCCAGGATCCGCGGGTCGGCCGCCAGCAGGACATCGGCCGAGACGGTCTCGTTCCCGGAGTAGCGACCGTTGAACGCCGCCAGCGTCCCGGAAGGGCCCGTCCAGCGATAGAAGATGTGCTGGCCGAACTGCTTCAGCTTGACCAGGGTCGGGGCCCAATAGGGCGCGACGTAGTCGGCGTGGTAGTGGGTCGCCGTGCCCACCGGCTTGAACACGAAGCCGCTCAGCGCCCGCCTGGCCACGGCCTCGGCGTTGGCCCACAGGAGCGGGGCCGGCGCGCGCGCCAGGGAGCCGTCGCAGGCGAAGCTGAACTGGCAGCCGGTCGTCCGCGCCGCGCCCTCGTAGACGACGCCGCAGATCGACTTCGGATACCCCGGATGGCGCATCCGGTTGATCACCGCCTGGGCCACGGCCATCTGGCCCTCGCCGGGCTCGAAGCCGGCCTCGTAATAGACCGCCTGGGTCAGGCACTTCAGCGCCTTGGCCCGCGCGTCGGCCGAGCCGGTCAGCACGAACGGCTTGGCCGGCTCCAGCCCGTCGGGAACCGCCGGGCGCAGGGCGTTGATGGTCCGCGCCGCCTCGAAGTCCGGCTCGCGGTCGCCCAGGCGGGGGATGGCCTTGAGGTCGATGACCTCCCAGCCCTCGACGCGACCCCAATAGTCCTTGTGCGGACGTGGATCGTGGCGCCGGGCCAGGGCCAGCATGGCCGGGTCGTAGTCGGCGACATAGCGGGCCAGGCCCTTGTCGCTGAAGCTGCCGGTCACCCGGAAGAGGCCCGCCTCGCGCCCCTCGCCGGCGGCGACGTAGTAGGTCGTGGTCGAGCACGCGCAAAGGCCGCCGACGACCAGCAGGGTCGCGGCGGCCTTGCGGACGTTTGACGCCGTCGGGAGGTTCACGCCGCCCTCGGGCGGCTACTTGCCGCCCAGGGTGGAACGAAGCATCCAGGCGTGCTTCTCGTGCGCCTGCAGGCGCTGGGTGAACAGGTCGGCCGTGGCCTCGTCGCCGGCCTCGTCCGGGACGGGGAAGCTGTCGCGCAGGGTGCGGATCACCGTCTCGTTGTCGGCCAGCAGCTCTTTCAGCATGGCTTCCCAGTCGCTTTCGGGGTTGCCGTCCTTGATGCTCGAAAGGTTGCCGAAGGCGGCGTAGCCCTGCGGGGCCAGCTCGCCCAGGGCGCGAATGCGCTCGGCGATGGCGTCCAGCGCCGTCCACTCCTCGGTGTACTGGCCTTCGAGCAGGACGTGCAGGGACTGGAAGTTCGGGCCGCGGACGTTCCAGTGATAGCCGTGCGTCTTCAGATAGAGCGCATAGCTGTCGGCCAGCACCTTGTTCAGGGCCGCGGCGATGTCGGACCGTTGTTTGGCGCTCAGTCCGGTGTTCAGAGCATCGGCCATCGTGATCTCCCGTGTTGCTTGTCTTAGGTAAGCGTGCCCATCTTCCGCGCAAGACATCTTTGCCGGGACGAAGATGGAGAAAAAAGACGCCCCGTCCCTTGTCTCTGACGAGCAAGGACGCATTGACGGCCTGATTAGCGCCTGGCTGATCCCTCCGGTTCCCCCACCGGCGCCGCTTTGCGCCCTGGCGGCGCTGATCGGGATCGGCATGGCGGTGCTGATCCGCGTCGCCCTGCTGGGGTTGCATGGCGGGGTCGGCGCGACCCAGCCGTTCTTCCCCGCCATCATGATGGTGACGCTGTACGCGGGCTGGCGCTGGGGGCTGATCCCCACCGTGGCCGGCGGCGCGTTCGGCTGGTGGCTGTGGGGCGGGCGCGAGGGCGTGCCGCTGTCCGAGGACGAGCTATCGACCCTGGTCATCTACCTGCTGTGCGCGGTGATGGTGGTCGCGATCGCCGAGGGCCTGCGCGGGGCGATCCGGGGCCTGGCCAGGATCAAGCGGGACCTGGGCGACGCCGAGGAGCGGCTTCGCGTGACCCAGACCGCCGCCGGCGTCGGGCCGTGGGAGTTCAATCTGGAGACCGGCGAGCTCTATTTCTCGCCGGCCGCGCGGCGCAACCTCGGCGCGCCGCTGGAAGGGCCGATGCAACTGGCTGACATGGCCCAGTACGTCCACCCCGACGACCGCGAGATCGCCCGGGAGCGCGTGCGGGCGGCCCTCACGGGCTCAGAGGAGTACGAGGTCGAGTACCGCCTGGCCGACACCAGCCAGGGTGAGCGCTGGGTCCATGGTCGGGGCGAGGTGGTCCGCGACGCGACCGGCAAGCCGGTGCGGATGATCGGCCTGAACTTCGACGTCACCAACCGCCGCCGGGCCGAAGAGCAGGTGCGCGAGAGCGAGGCGCGGTTCCGGGCCCTGGCCGACAGCGCCCCCGCCCTGATGTGGACGTCGCGGCCCGGCGGCGCGCGCGAGTTCGTCAACCAGGCCTATGTCGACTTCGCGGGCCTGTCCTACGACGAGGCGATGACGCTGGACTGGCGCTCGCGCCTCTTCCCTGAGGACCTGCCGGGCATCCTCAAGGCCCAGATCGAAGGCGAGGCCTCGCTGAAGCCGTTCAGCCTGGAGGGACGCTATCGCCGCGCGGACGGCGAGTGGCGCTGGCTGAAGTCGTTCTCGCAGCCCCGCCTGGATTCGAGCGGCGTCTTCTCGGGCTTCTCCGGCATCGCCTTCGACATCACCGACGCCAAGCGCGCCGAGGAGAACCTGACCAACATCAACGAGCTGCTCAGCGAGCGCGCGGCCGCGGCGGTCGCCGAGCGCGACGCGGCCCAGGCGGCCCTGCTGCAGGCCCAGAAGCTGGAGGCCATCGGCCAGCTGACCGGCGGGGTGGCCCACGACTTCAACAACCTGCTGACGGTGGTGATCGGCGCGCTGGACGTGGTCGCGCGCCATCCCGACGACGCGCGCCGCCGCGAGCGGATGATCGGCGCGGCCCTGGCGGCGGCCAGGCGCGGCGAGAAGCTGACCCAGCACCTGCTGGCCTTCGCCCGCCGCCAGCCCTTGAAACCGGAAGTCCGCCGCGTCGACGGCCTGATCGCCGAGAGCGAGGAGCTGCTGAAACGCGCCCTCGGCGACGCCTACGGCTTCAAGCTGCGGCTGGGCGCGGGCGTGCGGGCCGCGCGCATCGACGCCGGCCAGTTCGAGGCGGCGCTGCTCAACCTGGTCGTCAACGCCCGCGACGCCACGCCGGCGGGTGGGTCCGTGACCATCGAGTCCGGCGCGGTGACCATCAGCGAGCCGCGCGGCGAGCTCGAGCCAGGAGTTTATCTGAAGGTCTCGGTGCGCGACACCGGCTCGGGCATGGACGCGGCCACCATCGCCCGCGCCGTCGAGCCGTTCTTCACCACCAAGCCGCCGGGCCAGGGCACCGGCCTTGGCCTGTCGCAGGTCTATGGTTTCGCGCGCCAGAGCGGCGGCTCGGTCGAGATCGAGAGCGTGGTGGGCGAGGGCTCGAGCGTGTCGCTGCTGCTGCCGGTGGTCGAGGCCGGCGCGCCTCGGAACGCGGCGCAGAAGGTCGATCCCATCCGCGCCCAGACGCCGTCCCGGGTGCTGCTGGTCGAGGACGACCACCAGGTGGCCGAGCTGGTCGAGGCGATGCTGAACGACCTCGGCCACGCGGTGGTGCGCGCCGGCGGCGTCGACGAGGCGCTGGCGCGCCTGGACGACGACGGCGAGATCGAGCTGGTGCTGAGCGACGTGATCATGCCGGGCGGCAAGAGCGGCGTCGATCTGGCCGAGCAACTGGCCGTCTCGCGTCCGGGCCTGCCGGTGGTGCTGTGCTCGGGCTATGTCGGCGGCGACCAGAGCCGGGCGCGCGCCGGCGACTGGCCGTTCATCTCCAAGCCGTTCTCGCTGGAGACCCTGGCCCAGGCCCTGTCCCAGGCCCGGCCGGGCTAGCGGTCAGGCCAGCGGGGCGCCGCTGACGGGAAGACGCAGGAAGACATTCCCCGCCGGCGTGGGCGCGGGCAGGGCGCCAGCGCGGATGTTCACCTGCAGCGACGGCAGGATCAGCGTGGGCGCGGCCAGGGTCGCGTCGCGGGCCTGGCGCAGGGCGACGAACTCGGCCTCGTCGACGCCGTCATGGACGTGAATGTTGCGCGCCCGCTCCTCGGCCACCGTGGTCTCCCAGCGGTAGTCCGAGCGCCCCGCCGGCAGGTAGTCGTGGCCGACGAAGATGCGGGTCTGCGGCGGCAGGGCCAGGACCTTGCGGATCGAGCGGTAAAGCGTGGCCGCGTCGCCGCCGGGGAAGTCGGCGCGGGCGGTGCCGTAGTCGGGCATGAACAGGGTGTCGCCGACGAAGGCCGCGTCGCCGATCGTGTAGGTCAGGCAGGCCGGCGTGTGGCCGGGCGTGTGCAGGGCGCCGATCGAAAGCTCGCCCAGCGGCAGCGTATCGCCCTCGTTCATCAGCACGTCGAAGGCGGCGCCGTCGGCGGCGACCTCGGCTTCGGCCTCGAACACCGGGATGAAGGTCTTCTGCACCTCGACGATGCGCGCGCCGATCACGATCTTCGCGCCGGTTTTCCTGCGGATGTAGTCGGCCGCCGACAGGTGGTCGGCGTGGGCGTGGGTCTCCAGCACATAGGCCAGGGTCAGGCCGCGCGTCGCCACGGCGTCCAGCAGGGCGTCGGCCGAGGCGGTCGAGAGCTTGGCCGCCTTGGGCTCGAAGTCCAGCACCGGGTCGATGATCGCGGCCACGCCGGTCGCGGGATCGCTGACCAGGTAGCTGGCCGTGAAGGTGGCGGGATCGAAAAACGCTTGAACGTCGGGACGCATGGCTAGAGCCTCCAATCAGCAGGCTCTTCATATAAGGACTTGCTAATTTAGCACAAGCTAATATATGGCGTTCATGTTCGATCTCTCGCGTTTCGATGTCAGCCAGTTCGAGGCCAGCGCCGCGGAAGCCGCCAAGCTTCTGCGCGCCCTGGCCAATGAGCGCCGGCTGATGATCCTGTGCCAGCTCGCCGATGGCGAACGGTCGGTGGGGCAACTGACGCCCCTGGTCGGCCTGTCGCAGTCGGCCCTCTCGCAGCACCTGGCGGTGCTTCGCGAGGAGGGGATCGTGGCCGCGCGCCGCGAAGCCCAGACGGTGTGGTACCGGATCGCCGACCCCGCCGCCGTCAAGGTGGTGGGCGTCCTCGCGGAGATCTTCTGTCCTCCCACGGAGAGCGCCGCCCATGACCGCCCCACTGATCCCGCTGAAGCCTGAAGACGCCGCCCAGCGCCTCGCCGACGGCCGCGCCGTCCTGATCGACATCCGCGAGCCCGACGAGTTCGCCCGCCGACGTGTCAGGGGAGCTTTGTCGCGTCCCGTCTCGACCCTCGCCGCCAAGGGGCTGGGCGCGCCCGACGCGCGGGAGGTGATCTTCACCTGCCGCTCGGGCATGCGCACCGGCGCCCACGCGCCGACCCTGGCCGCCACCTGCGGGACGCGCGGCTATGTCCTCGACGGCGGTCTCGACGCTTGGGACGCGGCCGGCCTGCCGGTCGAGGTCGACGCCAAGGCGCCGCTGGAGATGATGCGCCAGGTGCAGATCGCCGCCGGTCTGCTGGTGCTGACCGGCGTCATCCTGGGCTTGGCCGTCTCGCCGCTGTTCTTCGGAATCGCCGGCTTCGTCGGCGCGGGCCTGACCTTCGCCGGCGTCACCGGCTTCTGTGGCATGGCCCGCCTGCTGGCCCTGGCGCCCTGGAACCGTCCGGCGCGCGCGTGAGGCCATGGACCCGGTCTGGACATACGCCGCCGCCGTGCTGAGCGGAGCGCTGGTCGCCCTGCTGCTGACCCTGTTCGGGGGCGGCGGCTCGGTGCTGGCCACGCCCCTGCTGCTCTACGTCGTCGGCCTGCGCGACGCCCACGTGGCGATCGGGACCTCGGCGGCGGCGGTGGCGGTCAACGCCGCCGCCGGCCTGGCGGCCCAGGCCAAGGCGGGACGGGTCAAGTGGCCGTGCGCCCTGACCTTCGGCGGGCCGGGGCTCGTCGGTTCGCTGCTCGGCGCCCAGGTGGCCAAGACCCTGCCGGCCCAGCATCTGCTGGCCTGGTTCGCCCTGGCCATGGCCCTGGTCGGGCTCTCGATGCTGCGGGCGCCACGCTCGCCGGGCGATCCGGACGTCCGCATCGATCCGGCCAAGGCCATGAGGCTGGCGCCGATCGGCCTGATGACCGGTTTCGCGGCGGGCTTCTTCGGCATCGGCGGCGGCTTCCTGATCGCGCCGGGCCTGATGGCCGCCACCGGCATGACCCTGGCCAACGCGGCGGCCTCGTCCCTGGTCTCGGTGACCCTGTTCGGCGCGGCCACCAGCGCCAGCTACGCGGCCTCGGGTCTGGTCGACTGGCCGGTGTTCCTGGCCCTGGTCGCGGGCGGCGGGCTTGGCGTGCTCGCGGGCGCGCGGCTGGCGCCGCTGATGGCTGGTCGCGTCCTGCTGGCGCGGCGGCTGTTCGCGGGGATGATCGTGCTGACGGCGGCTTACGTGGCGTGGCGCGCGGTGGGGTAAGTCCCCACTCTCTCCAAAAACGCCACCGCGACCCGCTCTGCTCCGAGGCCATCGCAGACACCCGCGCTCGCCGCCGACAGCGCCGCCCGGCGCTCCGCGTTCGCCAGCAGGTCCGAGACCTCGCGGGCGAAGGCCGTCTCGAAGCCTGCCGCCGCGACGTCCAGGCACGGCGCGACGCCGGCCGTCTCAAGCGCCCGCGCCGCGGCGACCTGGTTGTCGGCCAGGATCAGGGTCAGGGTCGGCAGGGCCAGCACGCAGCGCTCCCAGGTGGTCGAGCCGCCCGCGCCGATCGCGAGGTCGGCCTCCAGCGTCAGGCGCGGCATGTCCTGGGTGTCGATATGCAGGACGAGGCGTTCGTCCTGCTCGGCCAGGGCGCGCAGGGCCGGCAGGCTGGGCGCGCCGCCGCCGACCACCACGTCGAGGACCGCCTCGCCGACCAGGGGGCGCAGCAGCCCGACCACCCGCTGGGTGATCCCGCCGACATCGGTCAGGCCAAGCGACACCAGGATCCGGCGCACCGGCGGCCGCGCAGCGCGCCGGGCCAGGGCGGCCTCGCGGAGGGCCGCGAAGGCGGGACGCACCGGCGCGTAGGAGGGCCCCAGCAGCAGGCGCGCGCCGGGCGGCAGAAGGCCCGCATAGTCCTGCGCCGTCCGCGCCGGTCCGGAGTCCAGCACCAGGTCGGCGGCCAGCGGACGGTCGGCGAGGTCGTCGATCACCAGGGTGGGGCGGCCCTTGGCCAAGGCGCGGTGATCCTCGGCGGAAAGGCCGTAGTGGTCGAAGACGACGGCGTCGAAGCCCGCGTCATCCGTCGCCCGCGCCATGTCGGAGGCGAAGGCGTCCAGCACCGCGCCGACCTCGGGGCTCGCCCGAAAGGCGCAGGTCGCGCCGGCCCGCTGCAGGGCGCGCGCCAGGGTGAGGGAGCGCATCACATGGCCGCCGCCGATGCTCGGGCCCGCCGCGCAGACGAAGACAATCCGGCTCATACCCGCCGGTCGCCCCCGTAGTCCGCAAGGTCTGGCCGATCGCGGACAAAGGCCCGCACGTCGTCCGAGGTGAAGGTTCGGTTCTTCGGATAGAGGGCGTCATAGACCGCCGCGACGAAGGCGTAGTCGTCGGGGCGGTCGACCGTCCAGCGCACCGCGCCTTGGTCGGGGTGGCAGGCCAGGAACACCTGCCGCCAGCGTTCCGGCTGCATGCGGATGTCCCAGGTGACGTGTTCGCGGGCCTCGGGCGTGGCGACCTTGGCCGCCTCGCGCAGGGCGGCGGCGCGCACCACCTCGATGTCGGTGCCCTTGGGCCAGGCGCGGCCGGGGGCGGTGTTGTTGGCGTAGTCGGCGGCGCTGGACAGACAGAGATCGATCGTCGCGTCGATCAGGTCGGGATCGGCCAGGGGGCAGTCGGCGGTCAGGCGCACCAGGTGCTCGGCCGGATGGGCGTCCAACGCGCCGAGGAACCGGTCCTGGACGTCGTGCAGCGAGCCCCGGAACACCGGGATGCCTTCCCGCAGCACCGCCTTCTCGATCGGGTCGTCCTCGGGCCCGTCCGAGGTGGCGACGACCAGCTTGTCGATCCGGCGGGCGCGGGCGACGCGCTCGATCTGGCGCACGATCATCGGCTGGCGCACGAGGGGCATCAGCACCTTGCCCGGCAGGCGGGTGGAGCTCATGCGGGCCTGGAGGATGGCGACGATCATCCGCCGATGATGGAGATTCGGCCCGCGAAAGGCCACTGGCTTCGTGGGCCGGGCGCGCCGAACCCTTTTTCTTGGCCGCCGTCCGCGCTATGCCCTCGCATGGCCAAAACCACCAAGCTGATCGTCGAGTTCGACATCGAGGTCGACGGAGAACCCTATGTCTGGCGGCTGCACCGGCTGCCGCAGTGGTCCTACGACCCGTCCGAGCGGCACGGCAAGGTGCTGGCGGTGCGCCACCAGGCCGGCCAGCGCGAGGCGATGATCGAGTTCCCGCCCGGCCCCAAGCCCAAGTTCAGCGCCCCGCCGCTGAAGCCGTCGCAGATCCCGGTGCGCATCGTCGCCAAGGCCATCGCCTCGGCCATCGAGGCCGGCTGGGAGCCGCTGTCGCGCGGCAAGCCGGTCGTGATCTATGTCGACGAGGAGGGGGCCTGAGGCCTCGCCGCCCGGTCTTAACGATTGCCCCCGGACCGGAGTTGTGTCTGACTTGAATGCTCTCCAGGCGTGTTGACGCGGCGCTTGCGCCCTTCGCACGCCAGCGACGGCGGGGCTGGTCATGGCGGTCAGGGCGAGGAAGGCTGGGGTCGCCAAGGCGCCCCGCAAATCGGGCGCAAGCGACGGCCCGGCCGACGAGGCCGAGGTCCGGGACCTGCAGGCGCGCTTCGACGCCGTCGTCGCGGAGGCCAAGACGCTGGCCGAGCGCCTGACTCCGATCACCGACGCCATGGTCGTGGCCGCGCCCACCTGGCGGGCGGCCTATTCGGACCGCACCTGCGCCCTGATGGCGTCGCTGTGCGCCATCGCCTACGACAATTTCGAGGACCCCACGGGCGTCAGCCTCGGGACCATGCGGGCCCGCCTGAAGAAGGGCGGCTTCGATCTGGTGGCGACCTATGCGACCTCGATCGGGACCCAGGCCTATCTGGCGACCAGCGACCAGATGACGGTGCTGGCGTTTCGCGGCACGCAGGACTTCGCCGACTGGGAGGTCAATCTGGCGGCGGGGCGCCAGCCGCTGCGCGCCGGGGACGACACCGTCTGCGTCCACGAGGGTTTCCTGAAGGCCTTCCGCAGCGTCGAGGACGCGATCGCCAAGGACCTGGCCGGCCCGCGCGTGCCGCCGGACAAGGGCCTCTACATCACGGGCCACTCGCTGGGCGGCGCCCTGGCGCAGATCGCCTCGGCCGCGTTCGAGCGCGACATCCTGGCGGCCTGCTACACCTTCGGATCGCCGCGCGTCGGCCAGCGCAGCTTCGACGCCGAGGTCAAGTGCCCGCACTACCGCCTGGTCAATGGCCGCGACATCGTTCCGGCCGTGCCGCCGCCGTATCTCGGCTACCAGCACAGCGGCGACGTGCGCGTGCTGGGGCGTCTGGGCGAGCCGCCCAAGCGATATGATCGCACGCCGTTCCTGCTGGGCCTGTGGCTGGGCGTGTTCAGCGTGCTCTGGCCGATCACCCGCCGCTTCCCGCTGATCGACGACCACATGATCGGCCTCTATCGCCAGAAGCTGATCGCCGCGGCCAACCTGCGGGCCCCGGGCTGGACCGATGCGGGAGAGGGCGCTTAGCGCCGCTTCAGCTTCCGCAGCGCGTTCTGCATCGCCACGGCCTGGGCGGCGGCGGGCTTGCCGGCCTCGGCCGCCTCCTTGCGCGCGGCGGCCGCCAGGATCGGCGCGGTGGCCGCGTCCAGGCGGTCGAAGGCCTCGTGGATGAAGCCGGGCAGGTTGGCGGGCTTGGGCTGCGGCGGATCCAGGGACAGGACCTTGCGGGCCATGCCGGCGATCTGGCCGGCCAGGCGCGCCTGCTCGCGGGCCTTGGCGATGACCGCCGGGTCGTCGCTCCCGTCGGCCATGGCCCAGGCCGCGTCGATCGCGTCCATCAGCTTCTGTTGCAGGGCGTCGCACCAGCGACGGGCGGCGGTGGGGGAAGGGGCGGTGCTCATGACCTGAAATCATGAGGCCGCCGCGAGCACCGGGCGTAAGAAACCTGTGTTTTTGTCTAAGTCGGCGTGGCGCAACGGAAATGGTTATTTCTAGGCGGGGAAAGGTACGGGAATTCACAAACACCCGACCTCCCCGCGCACTGACGTGTCGCCGGGGATGTCGGGATTATTGTGGCGCCCTGTGGATAACTTTCTCCGCTAGGCGCCGAACCCCGCCGCCACGACCGCCCGCGCCACGTTCGCGTGGACGGTGTTACGGGCGTCCTCGCCGCCGCCGCGGTCGCTGTCGACGGCCGGCGGTCCAGGGTCTTGGCGTGGCGCTGGCGCCGCCCAATATGTTCAGTCGTGACCTGGTCCGGGGGACGCCTGGCGCGGCCCTTCGACGTCGAGGTCGGGGCGGGCCGCGACTGGCTGACCTGGCTGAAGTCCAAGGTCCCGAGTCCCGCCCTGAAAGCCTTCCTGGCGTGGCTTTCGGCGTCGGAAACGGAATAATTTTCGCCGGAACCAAAGGCCGCGATCCGGGTTCGCGCGCGGCTATAATGTGCTTGTAATTCAATGCTCAAGCTTGGCCCGGAAGCGCCGGAATCGCGCCCATCTTTGGCCAAGTTCGGCTGTCGGTTTTGCATCAGCGAGCGTTGCAGGACGCTGCGTCACTACGGATGAGAACCAAGATGATAGCAAGCACGAAGACCATGATGGTCGCCGCCGCCCTGGTGATGGGCGGCCTGTCGGTTTCCGGCTGCGCGACCAAGAAGTACGTCAACACCCAGGTCGGGGCGGTCAACGAGCGGGTCAGCGCTCATGACACGCAGATCGGCGAACTGGACAAGACCTCCAAGGAGGCCCTGGACCGCGCCATCGCCGCCGGCAAGCTGGCCGAGGGCAAGTTCCAGTACGCCCTGGTGCTCAGCGACGACTCGGTGAAGTTCCCGGTCAACGCCGCGAACCTGTCGCCGGAAGCCGAGCAGCGCCTGGGCGAGTTCGCCGAGAAGCTCAAGGCCGACAACAAGAACGTCTACCTCGAGATCCAGGGTCACACCGACAATTCCGGCTCCAAGGAATATAACGACGAGCTTGGCGAGAAGCGCGCCGAGACGGTCCGCAAGTTCCTCAGCCAGCACGGCGTGGCCCTGAACCGGATGTCGACGATCTCCTACGGCCAGGACGCCCCGGTCGCCCCGAACGAGACGCGCGAGGGCCGGGCCCAGAACCGCCGCGTCGTCGTGATGGTCCTTAGCTAGTTTTTCCCGCGTTCCGGATCGGCGCCTCGGCCGGCATCAGGCCGAGGCGCGGGTCCAGGGCGGACTCGCCGGCGCGGGAGTGAGCGCCGCGCCGGCGAGGAATCCGTCCTCAGGCCGTCTTGAAACGCGCCGCCGGCTGGCTGCGCGACAGGTTCGGATAGAGCTTGGCCTTGGCCGCCAGCGCATGGGTCCAGTCGGCCGCGTCGGGCAGGGACGGGATCGTCACCAGCTCGCCCTGGTCGAAGCCCGCCAGCGCCGCGTCGACCATGTCGTCGACATCCATGACCATGTTCGGGTCCATCGCATTGATGTCCGAGCCCGAGCGCTCCCAGATCTCGGTGCGGGTCGCGCCCGGCAGAACGGCCTGCAGGCGGACGGCGGAGTCGCCGAACTGCGCGCGCAGGGCCTGGGTCAGGTAGGTCACATAGGCCTTGGTCGCGCCATAGACCGGCATGTTCAGCTCAGGCATCAGACCCACCACCGAGGCCAGGTTGATGATCGTCCCGGCGTTGCGCGGGACGAAGTTGCGGGCCGCCGCCGAGGCCAGGCGGGTGACCGCCACCACGTTCAGCTGGATCATCTTCTCGAAAGCGTCGGGCTCGGAGCCGACGAAGTCGCCCGCGCCGGCGACGCCGGCGTTGTTGACCAGCACCGTGATCGCGGTGTCGGCCGCCAGGCGCTGCTCCAGCTTCACAAGGTCGGCCTTGTCGGTCAGGTCGGCCTTGATGACCTCGACCTTGACGCCGGTCTCGCCGCGCAGGCGCTCGGCCAGGGCGTTGAGGCGGGCCTCGTCGCGGGCGACCAGGATCAGGTCGTGGCCGCGCTTGGCCAGGCGGTCGGCATAGACCGCGCCGATGCCGGTCGAGGCGCCGGTGATCAGGGCCGCGCCCCCAGGGGCGCTACTCGTGCTGGTGTCGCTCATCGGTGTTTCAAAGTCCCTTGCCGAGGCCCCATCGGTCCGGCTTGATGGCTAGCTATGAGTTAACTTGCAAATCGCAAGTCACTCCCCAGATATTTCGTCATGAGCAAATCTGAACGCGCCCCCACCCAATGTCCGGTCGCTCGCACGCTGGAGCGGGTGGGAGACGCCTGGACCTTCCTGATCCTCCGAGACGCCAGTCAGGGTCTTGGACGTTTCGACCAGTTCGAGAAGAGCCTGGGCGTCGCGCCGAACATCCTGACCAAGCGCCTGGCGGCCCTGGTCGAGAACGGCCTGCTGGAAAAGCGCGCCTACAGCACGCGCCCGCCGCGCTACGAATACGTGCTGACCGACCTGGGCCGCGACTTCGGCGGCGTGCTGACGGCGATGCTGGCCTTCGGCAACCGCCACTTCGCGGTCGAGGGGATTGCGGGCCAACTCGTGGACCGCGAGACGGGGAACGCGGCCGAGCCCGTGCTGATTGACCAGGTCAGCGGCAAGCCGATCACGCCGGAGCACTTCACCTATGCGGCCGGACCGGCGGCGGGGCCGGAGGTGCTGGAGCGGGTGGCGTTCATGGCGGGGCTGAAAGGGGATTGTCCGGAGACGGCCTGAACGGCAACGTTCGCGCTTCCTGTCCCGGAGTCGCCATGCGTCTGTCCCTCGTCCTCGCCGCCGGCCTGATGGCGGCTGGTGTCGCCCACGCCGAAACGCCGGCGCCCTCGACGGATCAGCCGCTGCTGCGCACCGTCGCCGCCGATGTCGACGCCAAGGCGCTGGAGAGCACGATCCGTTCGCTGGTCGGCTTCGGCACGCGCCACACCCTGTCCGACACCCAGTCGGACAAGCGCGGCATCGGCGCGGCGCGTCGCTGGGCCAAGGCGCGGTTCGAGGCGATCTCCAGGGACTGCGGCGGCTGCCTGACCGTCGAGACGCCGTCGCAGGTCGTCACGGGCCGGCGCGTGCCCAACCCGACCGAGGTGATGGACGTGCTGGCGATCCAGAAGGGAACGACCGACCCCAACCGGGTGATCATCATCGCCGGCCATATCGACAGCCGCGTGACCGACGTCATGAACTTCACCAGCGACGCGCCGGGCGCCAATGACGACGGCTCGGGCGTGGCGGCGGTGATCGAGGCGGCGCGGGTGCTGTCCAAGCACAAGTTTCCCGCCACCCTGGTGTTCGCCGTTCTCTCGGGCGAGGAGCAGGGGCTGCTGGGCGGCAAGATCCTCGCCGACTACGCTCGCGCTCAGGGCTGGAAGGTCGAGGCCGACCTCAACAACGACATCGTCGGCAACAGCCGCGGCCAGAGCGGGGTGATCGACAACACCCACGTCCGGGTCTTCTCGGAAGGCACCAAGGCCGTCGAGACGCCGGAGCAGGCCAACGGCCGCCGCTACAACGGCGGCGAGGTCGACAGCCCCTCGCGCAACCTGGCCCGCTATCTCGATGGCTTGGCCGACAAGTACCTGACGAACTTCGACGTGGTGATGGTCTATCGCACCGACCGCTACGGCCGGGGCGGCGACCAGGTGCCGCTCTTGGAGGCCGGCTATCCGGCCGTGCGGGTGACCGAGGCCGTCGAGAACTACGATCGCCAGCACCAGGACCTGCGGACCGAGAACGGCAAGGCCTATGGCGACACGATCGAGGGCGTCGACTTCACCTACCTCGCCCAGGTCACCCGGCTGAACGTGGTGGCGATGGCCAGCCTCGCCTCGGCCCCGCCGCCGCCGTCGGGCGTCAAGATCGAGGGCGCGGTCAGCCCCGACACCAAGGTCTCCTGGGCCCCGACGCCCGGCGCGGCGGGCCATCGCGTCTGGTGGCGGGTGACCACCGACCCGACCTGGCGCCTGAACCGTTGGGTCCCAGGCCCGGCCGCGACCGTGACCCTGAGGGACGTGGTGATCGACGACTACTTCTTCGGCGTCTCGTCGGTCAGCCCCGACGGCTGGGAAAGCCCGATCGTATTCCCCGGCCCGGCCGGCAGCTTCGAGAGCCCGCCGCCGGCCCCGAAACAGCCCTAGGCGATCAGGTCCGGATCGTTCCGCTTCAGCCAGGCCGCCGCGTAGGAGCACAGCGGGGTGATCCGCATGCCCTCGGCGCGGGCCGTCTCGGCGACCTTGGTCATCAGGCGTCCGGCGGCGCCGGTGCCGCGCAGGGCCGGGTCGGCCTCGACGTGCGGGATCACCAGCCGGTGGCCCGACCGCTGATAGTCGGCCACGGCCAGCAGGCCGTCGACCTCGAGCTCGTAGCGGGACAGTTCGGGGTTGTGGCGGAACGTGTCGGTCATGAGGGTTCCAACGCTTGATCCTCCCCCGCGTTGCGAGGGCGGTGGCCCAAAGGGCCGGAGCGGGCGAGCGCGGTCAACGTCCAGCTAGCCCCTTCAGTCGCTCCGCGACAGCTCCCCCGCATCGCGGGGGAGCATCTTCACCAGTCTTCACACCAGCTCCACCGCCATCGCCGTGGCCTCGCCGCCGCCAATGCACAGGGACGCCAGGCCCTTCTTGCCGCCGCGGGCCTGGAGGGCTGCGATCAGGGTGCAGAGGATGCGCGCGCCCGAGGCGCCGATCGGGTGGCCCAGGGCGCAGGCGCCGCCGTTGACGTTCAGCTTGTCCTCGGGAATGCCCAGCTCCTGCTGCGCGATCATCGCCACCACGGCGAAGGCCTCGTTGACCTCGAACAGGTCGACGTCCTCGACGCTCCAGCCGGCTTTCTTGAGCGCCTTCTTCATGGCCGGGACCGGGGCGGTGGTGAAGAGGCCCGGCTCGTGGGCGTGGGCGGCGTGGCCGGCGACGCGGGCGACGATCGGCAGGCCCAGCGCCTTGGCGACGCTCTCGCGCGTCATGACCAGGGCGGCCGCGCCGTCGCTGATCGAGCTGCTGTTGGCCGCCGTGATGCCGCCGTCGCGCGCGAAGGCCGGCCGCAGGGTCGGGATCTTGGCCGGATCGGCCTTCAGCGGCTGCTCGTCCGTATCGATGACCTCGGTCCCCTTGCGGGTCTGGATGCTGACCGGGGTGATCTCGCCCTTGAAGGCGCCGGTCTCGATGGCGGTCTTGGCTTTCGCGAGACCCTTGGTCGCATAGGCGTCCATGGCCTCGCGGGTGAACTGGTACTGGGCGGCGGTGTCCTCGGCGAAGGCGCCCATCAGCTTGCCGGGGGTGTAGGCGTCCTCCAGGCCGTCCAGGTACATGGAGTCCCAGATCTGGTCGTGGCCGATGCGGGCGCCGGCCCGGTGCTTGGCCATCAGGTAGGGCGCGCCGGTCATGCTCTCCATGCCGCCGGCCACGACCAAGTCGACCGAGCCGGCCGCCAGGGCGTCGTGGGCCATGATCGCCGCCTGCATGCCGCTGCCGCACATCTTGTTGACGGTGGTCGCCTCGACCGAGAGCGGCAGGCCCGCGCCCAGCGCCGCCTGGCGCGCCGGGGCTTGGCCAAGGCCGGCCGGCAGCACGCAGCCCATGATGATCTGCTCGACCTTGTCGCCCGCCACGCCGGCCCGCTCAATGGCGGCCTTGACCGCGCTCGCGCCCAGCTCGGTGGCCTTCACCCCGCCTAGAGCGCCCTGGAAGCCGCCCATCGGGGTGCGGGCATAGGAGACGATGACGACGGGATCGGCGGCGGACATGATTTTCTCCCTACAGAACTTTTGAGGCGAGATAGGCCCTGATCGCCACATCCCGCGCAAGAGGCTTGCGAGATCGTGATGGGAAAGGGGCGAGCGGTCGGGGCGGACGCCGGGACCGCTCGCCAGTCTGCAAATGAACCGAGAGAGTCAATTGCGAATAAAAACCTAGATCGGTTCATCTTCAAACGCAACGCTCTTGCTTTCCGCCACGGAACGCCTCAACCTTGCGTCATGGGTCGAACCGCTGACTACACCAACGAGCGCTGCTCGGTCGCCGCCACCCTCGAGGTCGTCGGCGACCCGTGGACCTTGCTGATCCTCCGGGACGCCTTCGCCGGGGTGAAGCGGTTCGAGCAGTGGCAGGAGCGGCTGGGTGTCGCCCGCAACGTCCTGGCCGCCCGCCTGAAGAGCCTGGTCGGTCACGGCGTGATGGAGACCCGCCGCTATTCGGAACGCCCGCCGCGCCACGAGTACTGGCTGACGGAGAAGGGTCTGGCGCTGTCGCCCGTGCTGCTGACCATGGCCGAATGGGGCGACCGCCACGTCTACGGCCGCGACAACTCGCCGGTGATGTTCACCCACAAGGGCTGCGGCTGCGCCTTCCACCCGGTGATGGCCTGCGAAGCCTGCGGCGAGGTGGTCGATCGTCGCGAGCTGGAGCGCACGTCGCGCCGGGCCGACAGCCTGACGGTGGGCGAGGCCCTGGAAGCGGCCAACATGGCGGCGGAGTAGTTTCCTTCTCCCCCTGCGGGAGAAGGTGTCGGCGAAGCCGACGGATGAGGGGTTGAAAGGCCTTTCCGGATAGCGGAGCGCAACCCCTCACCCGGCCCTCCGGGCCACCCTCTCCCGCAAGGGGAGAGGGACTCGGCCCTAGTCCGCCACCCCGCCGCGCAGCGGGTCCTCTCCGGTCAGGTCCTTGATGTGCCGGCGCTGGCGACGGACGCCCTCGGCCGTGACCTTGGCGGGCCGAGGCGGCTCTGGCGCTTCCGGCGGCTTTGGCGCGGCGGCCTTTTCCGGCGTGCTCACTTGGCGCCTCGCACCACCCATTGGGCCGCGCCCACCGTCAGGGCGTCCTCCACGAGGCCTGTCGGGGTCTGGCCCCAGCGGCGCAGGGCCTTCATGCGCGCGCCGAAGGTGACGTAGGACGCCGCCACCGCCGCGCCGGCCCCGAGGGCGGCGCCCAGCAGCAGCTGCTTGCGCGGGGCCAGGGCCGCGCCGCTCAGGCCGCCGGCCAGGAGCCGCGCGGCGATGCCGGCCGGCACGATCCGATCCGGCGCGGACTTCAGCTTGTCGCCCCACAGTTCGCCCGCCGCCAGGGCCTTGGAGCCGGCCGAGAACAGCGGATGGGCCAGCAGGCGGACCGCCGGATTGGTCTCGGACAGATGGCCGCTGCGGGCCGCCTCGCTGACGGTGGCCAGCGGCGTCAGGGCGCGGGAGCCGGCCGAAAGGCCGATGAGCAGGGATCGAAGCATGCGGGGTCTCCAGAGCGTGGTCCCTTGCAGAACCCTGGAGGCCGCCTTTCGATCCGATCAGGCCGGGGTGATATCCATCGCCCGCACCGCCCGCGCGATGAACCCGCCGCCCAGCACGCGCTCCGGATCGGCCGGGTCGTAGAGCACGCAGGCCTGACCCGGCGCGACGCCTTCTTCGGACCCGTCGAAGGCCACGGCGACCTCGCCGTCCATCAGCGTCAGGCGACCAGGAACGGGCTCGCGGGTCGAGCGCACGCGCGCCAGCACGGCCTGGCCCTCGTCGGCGGCGGCCGCCAGGTCGTCCTGGCCGCCCAGCCAGTTGGTTTCCTTCAAGGTCAGGGCGGCGGTCAGCAGGGCCTCGCGCGGGCCGACGATCACCTGGCGCTTGTCGGCGTCGATGCGGACCACGAACAGCGGATCGCCGACGGCGATGTTCAAGCCCCGTCGCTGGCCGATCGTGTAGCGGGTGACGCCCTCGTGGCGGCCCAGCACGCGGCCGTCCAGGTGCACGATGTCGCCGGCCTCCGCGCCTTGCGGGCGGATGCGGTCGATGACGGTCGTGTACTTGCCCTCGGGCACGAAGCAGATGTCCTGGCTGTCGGGCTTGTCGGCGATCGACAGGCCCAGGCCCGCCGCGACGGCGCGCACGGTCGGCTTGTCCATGCCGCCCAGCGGGAAGCGCAGGAAGTCGAGCTGCTCGCGCGTGGTGGCGAACAGGAAATAGCTCTGGTCCTTGGCCGGGTCGGCGGCGCGGCGCAGTTGCGGGCGGTTCGCGCCAGAAGGCATGCCGCGCTGGACGTAGTGGCCGGTGGCCATGGCCTCGGCGCCCAGGTCGCGGGCGACGTCCAGGAGGTCGCGGAACTTGACGGTCTGGTTGCAGCGCACGCAGGGAATCGGCGTTTCGCCGCGCAGATAGGCGTCGGCGAAGTCCTCGATCACCTGCTCGCGGAAACGGCTTTCGTAGTCGAGGACGTAGTGCGGGATGCCGATGCGCTCGGCGGCCATGCGGGCGTCCAGGATGTCCTGGCCGGCGCAGCAGGCGCCTTTGCGCGAGATCGCCGCGCCGTGGTCGTAGAGCTGCAGGGTGACGCCGACGACCTCATAGCCGGCGCGAGCCAGCAGGGCGGCGGTGACGGTCGAGTCCACGCCGCCGGACATGGCCGCGACGATCCGGGTTCCCTCGGGCAGGCCGACGGCGGCGCGCGCCTGTTCGACGGCGCGGGCGATCAGGGTGTCGGCGGTGTCGGTCTTGGTCGGCAACTCGGCGGTCATCGCCGCCATATAGCGGGCGAGGGCCGATTTTGCGAGGTTCCGCCGTTACTTCAGCACGTTCAGCAGCGACGAGGCCTGTAGGCTGGTGAACACCTGGGCCGAGGCCTGGACGGCCAGCTTGGCCGACTCCAGACGGGTGACGGCGTCGGCCATGTCGACGTCCGTGATGCCGCCGACCATGCCCGCGAGGGTGTCGACCTGGTTCTGCAGGTCGCCCTCGGCGCTCTCGAAGCGCTTCTGGGTCACGCCGTTCTTGCCCTGGATGTCGACGACGCCCTTGTAGGCCTTGTCGAACTCGCCGAGCACGCCGTTCAGGAAATTGACCTGGGTGTCGGTCAGCTTGCCGGTGAACGGCCCGAAGGCGTCGACGTGGGCTTGGACCAGCTTGAAGGCGTCGAACACCTGCTCGCCCACGGCGTTGCCGAGCACGCCGATATTGGCGCTGGCCTGCTCATCCACGCGCCCGGTGGCGATGTAGGTGTCGTTATTGAACAGCGAGGCGGTGGTCGGCGCCAGCGTCAGGCTGCCCATGGTGGTCGCGTCGGTCGTCGGCGTGTCCGTCTTGGCGCCCGAGAACACATAGAGGCCGTTGGCCTTGGTGTTGAGGCCCTGCACGACGTTGCCGAACGCCGCCTGCAGCTGCTGCATCATGGTCTGGGCGCTGCCGGAGGCCAGGGCGTTGGCGATGGCCTCGCGGGCGGACTTGGTGGAGTCGGCGACCTTGCCCAGGCCGGAGTCCTGCATTTCCAGCCGGTTGCTCACCTGGCGCGTCTGGTCGACCAGGCCCGTCAAGCGCGCCTGGGTGCTGCGCATGGCGGTCAGCATCTCGGCGTTCTTGGCGTAGCCCTTCAGGTCCGCGGCGACCTTCTGGTTCGAGACCTGGTTGCCCACCTCGCTCTGGCGGATCTGGGCCCGCATCAGGTTGGAGGTCATGATGTTGTAGTTCTGGACGGTCGAGACCCGGGTCATGGCTTACCTCACAAGGTCGGTCAGCACTTCGTACAGGTCCTTGGCCGCCTGGATCAGGCGGGCCGAGGCGTTGAACGCTTGCTGGTAGGTGGTCAGGTTGATCAGCTCTTCGTCGAGGTTCACGCCCTCTTCGGACTGGCGCTGGCTGTCGATTTCGCTGGAGACCGACGCGGCGGAGTCCTTGCGGTTCTCGGCCGTGGACGCCTTGCGGGCGATGGAGCCGCTGAAGTCCGTTGCGTAGCGTGTGACGCTCATGGTGACGGCCGAGGTGTCGCCGGCCGCCGAGAAGCTGGTGACGGTGTCGCCGGCCTTGGCCAGGGCCAGGGCCCCGCGACCATCGCCGACGGTCAGGGCCGGCTTGCCGCCAACGGTCTGCGACAGGTCCAGCTGGGCGAAGGGCAGCCGCGCCGGGTTCTGGTCCATCGTCGGGTCGACATAGAACTTCTCGCCCCGGGTGCTGCGTTCGGCCGGTCCGATGCCGAACAGCTGGCTGACGGAGGGGCCGCCGACGCCGCGCTCGGTATTGTCGGCCACCACGGACATCGTCACCGCGCTGGTGGTGTTGGAGGTGAAGCTGATCTGGCCCTTGCCGTTCAGCGAGAAGGAGCCGTACAGGCCGACGCCGCCGGCCCGCGAGTTCAGGGCGTCCAGCAGGTCCTGCATCGTGCCGCCCGGCGGCGGGGTGACCAGAACGTCGCGGATCCGTCCGCCCTCGACGTCGGTCAGGCGGATCGTCATGTCGCCCGACGTGAAGCCGTGCGCGTCCAAGGGGCCAAGGCCCGTCTCGTAGGGCGAGTAGCCGTCGGTCCGAATAATGTCGTTGAGGCCGAAATAGTGGCTGAAGCCCTTGCCGGCCTTGCTGGACGCCGGGGAGCCGTCGGCGATCGCCACGCCCAGGCCGCTCGAGCCGGACAGCGTCAGGGCGCCGCCCGCGAACCCGGCCGAGCCGAGCGTGCCCATGGCCGCGTTCAGCTGGGTGATGAAGTTGGCGGACGTGAAGGCCGGCGGGGACGACACCGGCACGCCGTCGACATCCATCGACGACGTGCTGAAGTCGATGTCGATGCGGCGCTGGATCACGCCCAAGCCGTCGGTGATGGCGATCGTCGTCTTGCCGGTGAAGCCCTTGATGGCGGCCTGGGCGTCGAGGCCGGTGTCGCGACCCGTCAGGGTGTTGGGGGCCGGGACGGCCGAGGCGGCGTTGGCGGCCCGGTTGATCTGCTCGGCCGCCCGCGAGGTGAACTCGCCCAGCTGGTCGGACAGGTTGACCAGCTCGGTGTTGCGGGCCTCGAGCAGGCCGCGCAGTTCGCCGCTCGAGATGTTCAGGGGCGTCGGCACCGGCGAGCCGTTGGCCAGCTGGACCGTCAGATAGCCCGTGGCCGTCGGCGAGGTCTGGTAGGTCACCTTCGCCGCGCCGTCGCCGGCCAGGGACAGGCCCTCGGTCGAGCGAACCATGACCCCGCCCATCGTGCGCGGGGTGATCTGGACGTTCATCAGCTTGGCCAGCTCGTCGACGCGGCTGGCCTGCACGTTCTCCGCGCCGGTGGCGTCGGCGCCGGCCACCCGGGCCCGGGTGATGTCCGAGTTCAGGCTGTCAATCTCGGCCAGCAGGTCGTTGATCCGGTCCACGTCGGCGGAGATCCGCGTGTCGGCGTCCTTGCCGAGCTTGGAGATCGACGAGGTGATCCGGCTCGACTCGTTGAGGAAGTCGCTGACCCGCGTAAGGACCTGGGTCCGGCGCAGCGTCGAGCTGGGATCGTCCTGGGCCGAGGAAAAGGCCGAGAAGATATCGTCGAGCCGCGAGAAGAAGCTGGAGTCGTCGCTGGGATCGCCGAACAGCTGCTGGGCGCTGTCGAGCGAGCTTGCGACGACGGCTGCGCGGCCGCTGTCGGAGGCGGCGTTCAGGCTGGCGCTCTGCAGGAAGCGATCGGTCGCACGCTTGATGGCGTCGATATTGACGCCCACGCCCATGCCGTTGGACAGCATGTTCGACTGGGAGATCGTCTTGCGGACGTAGCCCTTGGTGTTGACGTTGGCGATGTTGTCCGAGGTGACGCGCAGGCCCGTCTGGGCCGCCATCATGCCGGACGTCGCCGTGGCCATGACCGAGTTCAGCGACATGCGGGCGATCCTTTCAGCTCGGCAAACCGCGCAACGCACGACGCGTCCTTGCCCGGCGAAACTTGCCGGGGCGGGGTGGGGATCAGCATCCCGATATAGGCCAAGCCATTGAATTTCATGGCGAAGAGTTCCGAGGGTCGGACATTCGACCAGATGTCATGCGCAAGGAGGGCGCCAACTGCGGCCGCGACCCGCCGACGCGGCAAGTCCGGTCATCGCTGGCCCCCGGACCCGGCAAAAACCGCCTCTCGCAGCCGCGCCCGAATGGTGAACTTTCCCTTAATTCCGAGATAAATCAGTTGCTTGGCGGAGGCTCGGCGAGTTGGCCCGACCATTGCTGGAGGGGAGCGGCCAAGGCGCGTTCGTCATGAACCGCCGCCAACCGAGCTTCGACTGCGAATGACCGCGATCGCCGCACCCATCGCCGCTCCGACCGCCACGCCGGCTCCCGCCGCCGGCGCGAAGGCGACCAACGAAGGCTTCGACGCCCTGATGGCCCTCGCCGGCCGCAAGGACGACACGCCGGCGCCCCGCGCTCCGGCCCGCGCCGAGTCCAAGAGCGACTCCCGCGACGACGACATCCGGGCCTCCAAGCCCGCCGATCGCCCGGCCAAGACCGAGGCCAAGGCCGACACCGGCGCCGCCGACCGGGCCGACGACCGCGCCGACGCCGTCCAGGACGCCAAGGACGCTCGCGCCGACAAGGCCAGCAAGAGCGACGAGGCGGCCGACAAGGCCGACGCCAAGAGCGACGCCGCGGCCGACCAGGCCGACGCCAAGGCCGCCAAGACCGACGCCAAGGCGGACCAGGTCGCCGAGATCGCCGTGGCCGCCGACGCCGCCCAGGTCGACGCCGCCGCCCAGGCCGCCGCCGCGGCGGCCCTGATCGCCGCGATGGCCGCCCCGGCCCCGACGCCGGTCCCGGCCGAGCCGGAGCCCACCGCGCCGGCGCTCGAGGCTGCAGCCGTCCCCCCGGAGGAGCCCGCCGCCTTCGCCGCCCTGACCGACGCCGCGACCGACGCGCCGGTGACGGCCGAGACCGTCGCGCTCGCGCCGCCGACCAGCGCCTCAGAGCCCGCCGACGCCGCGCCGGCGAAGGCGCAGGCCGCCGCCGCGCTCCTGACCGCCGCCGCTGTGCCCGAAACGGTGCCGTCCGCCGCCGTCGACGCGACCGCGCTCGAGGCCCTGTCCCAGCGGGCTTCCGACGAGGCCGCGACGCCCCTGGCCGTCGACCCTGCGGTCTCCGAGCAGCCCGCCGCCCAGGACGCGGCGCCCGTCCAGGGCAAGGCCGCCGACGCCGCCAAGCCGCAGGTCGAAGCGCCCAAGGCGACCGTGACCGCCCAGGTCGTGGCCCCGCCGGCGGCCGCCGCCGCGCCGCCGCCGGTCGCCGCCTCCGTCCTGGCCGCCCAGCTCGCCGAGCCGGCCCCCGTGGCCGTCGAGGCCGTCGCCGCCGCGACGCTCGCCACGGACGTGGCCGAGACCGTCGAGGCCGCGCCGACGGCCAAGCCCGCCGAGACCGCCAAGGCGCCCGCGCCGCAGCCGCTTCAGGCCAAGCTCGCCGACGCCGCGCCGGTCGAGACGGCCCAGGCCGTGACCGCGGTCGCCGCGACCGATGCTTCCGACACCCGCGACGCCGACGGCGACAAGCCCTCGGCCGCCGTCAACGTCGCCGCGATCGAGGCCCCGGCTCCGGCCGCCGCGCCGGCCGCGGTCGTCGCCCCGCCGCCCGCCGCCGCCGCGCCGATCACCAGCGCCTCGACCCCGGCCGCCGCGCCCGCGCCGGTGCGCGGCTCGCCGGAGACCGTTGCGGCCCTGTCGGCCGAGATCGTCAAGAAGGCCGACGCCAAGACCACCCGCTTCGACGTCGCCCTGACGCCGGACGGGCTGGGCAAGGTCGACGTGCGCATCGAGATCGGCCGCGACGGCGCCCTGACCGCCTCGATGCGGTTCGACACCGTCCACGCCGCCCAGGAACTGCGCGGCAAGGCGGGCGAGCTGCGCCAGGCGCTTGCGGACGCCGGCTTCAACGTCGCCGACAACGCCCTGTCCTTCGACGTGTCCAGCCAGAACAACGGCCAGAACCCCAACGCCTTCTTCGCGTTCGACGGCTGGAACGACCAGGGTCGCCGCGCCTTCGCGGGCCAGGCTTTCCACGCCGCCATGACCGCCGAGGAAGACATCGTCATCACCCCCTCCGACCTGCTGCCCGGCCTCAAGACGGCCGCCGACAGCGGCCTGGACATCCGGATCTAGGAACGCCCATGGCCACCGCCGTCTCCTCGCAGAACACCACCTCCGTCCTCGACCGGATCAACAACGGCCGGACGTCGATGGCGAACAACACCGAGACCTTCCTGAAGCTGCTGACCACGCAGCTGAAGAACCAGGATCCGCTGTCGCCGACCGACACGACCCAGATGACCCAGCAGATCACCCAGATGACGGGCGTCGAGCAGCAGCTGGTCACCAACGACCTGCTGGCGGCCCTGGTCGGCATGAACACCGGCACCGGCCTGTCCGAGGGCGTGTCGATGATCGGCAAGCAGGTCACCGCGACCACCGACAATTCGACCCTGAAGAACGGCAAGGCGACCTTCTCCTGGACCCAGGCCGGCGCCTCGACGGCGCTGACGGTCGAGGTGAAGAACGCCGCCGGCAAGGTGGTCCGCACCCTCAAGCCCGAAGACCAGAAGAGCGGCGATCACACCCTCACCTGGGACGGCAAGGACGACGCGGGAACCGCGCTGGCCGACGGCGGCGTCTACACCATCGCCGTCAAGGCGGTGGGCGGCGACGGCAAGGACATCAAGGTCAGCAACATCAAGGGCCGTACCGAAGGCGTCGTCACCGCCGTCGACAACTCCACCGGCCAATCCAAGGTCATCGTCGATGGCAGGGCCATCCCCATCGACAACGTCATCGGCATCACCGCCGCAGCCACGGCGACAGCCACAACCACAACCACCAGCGACCAGACGGCCCCCGCGGCCGCCTGATCAACCGATCGACCGGGCGTCAGAACGACGCCGACGCGATCCTCGGAAGACGGTCTTCCCCAGGATCCAAACGCAAACCGCGCTGAACCCTCGAACCCTTTCAACGCAGGATTACCGTTATGAGCATCAACAGCGCCATGCTCGCCGGCGTCTCCGGTCTGGTCGCCAACTCGTCCGCCCTCGCGGCGATCTCGGACAATATCGCCAACGTCAACACGGTCGGCTTCAAGCGTTCGAGCTCGAACTTCTCGACCCTGGTCACCTCGGGCTCGAAGAACCAGACCTACAGCGCCGGCGGCGTGAAGGCCCAGACGCACCAGTTCGTCAGCCAGCAGGGCCTAACCCAGTCGACGACCTCGAACCTCGACCTGTCGATCTCCGGCTCGGGCTTCTTCGTCACCACCGAGAAGCCGGAAAACGTCACGGCCACCGACACCCGCTCGTTCACGCGCGCCGGCTCGTTCCAGCTGGACAGCCTGGGCTACCTGCGCAACGACGCCGGCCTCTATCTGCAAGGCTGGCTGGCCGATCCGGTGACGGGCACGATCACGCCCGATCCGTCCGACCTGATGCAGCTGCACTCGATCAACGTCGGCACCGTCGGCGGCACCGCCGAGAAGACCACCCGCGTCGGCGTCAACGCCAACCTGCGTTCCGAGCAGCCGGTGTCCTCGTCGCTGAGCGTCGTCAAGACCGCCGTCGCCGACTCCGGCGGCACGAAGCACAACCTGACGATCAGCTATGAGCCCACGGGCACGGCCTATCAGTACAACGCCAAGGTCTATGAGAACGGCGTGGTGATCGGCAGCGGCGCCGTGACCTATTCGGCGACGGCTCCGCACGCGATCACCGCCAGCGGCCTGCCGGGCGCCAGCCTCACGACGATGAACCTGCCCGCGCCCAGCACCGCGACGCTCAACCTGACCGACCTGGGCCTGGACAAGGCCGCCGGCTTCTATGATCCGCAGAACAACTCGATGGCCGACTACGCCATGGATCAGCTGAAGACGGTCCCGAGCAATGTCGGCGTCAAGCCGGACTTCGAGATCCAGATCCCGCTGTCGGACTCCAAGGGCGGCCAGCGCACCGTCACCCTGTCCATGCTGAAAGGCCCCGGCCCCAACGAGTGGTACGCCGAACTGCGCGCCAAGCCGGGCGACCTGCAGTTCCAGTCCAACGGCCTGATCAGCAGCGGCATCATCACCTTCACCACCGACGGCAAGCTGAAGAATACCGGGACGCTGTTCGGCTCGACCAGCCCGACCTCGATCACGATCGGCGCGTCGGGCACCACCGCGGCGCCGCCCGCCCCGCCGGCGGCCGCGCCGGTGGAATGGGCCGCCAGCCTCGGCATCGACACCCAGGCCGTGCAGATCGACCTGGCCAGCGCCGCCGGCGGCCTGACCCAGTACAACAGCCAGTCGGTCGTCCAGTCGGTCAACACCAACGGTACGGCCTTCGGCAACCTGACCAATATCGAAGTCGACGAGAAGGGCTACGTCTCGGCGATCTTCGACAACGGCGTCACCCGCCGGATCGCGCAGGTGGCCGTGGCCACGTTCTCGAACCCCAACGGCCTTAAGGGCGTGAACGGCAACGCTTACCGCGTCACCAATGAAAGCGGCACCTATAGCCTCAAGGCTCCGAGCCAGGGCGGCGCCGGCGCGCTGGCGCCTTCTACTCTGGAAGCGTCGACCGTCGACCTGTCGACTGAGTTCACCGGGCTGATCACCACGCAACGGGCCTACTCGGCTTCGTCAAAGATCATCACGACCGCAGACCAGATGCTCGAGGAGCTGCTGAATATTAAGCGCTAGTCATAGGATTTAACCTTCTTTAATACTCGTGTCTCAGGTTGAGACACGGCGGAGTGCTAAAACCGTATTGTTTTAGGCCTTTCTTTACTATTGGAATTAAGCCGCTGTTATTGGGCGGCTCCTATAGTGGCCTCCAACAGTGATGGTTGTGGGAAAGGCGTAAAGCCATGTTGCAACAGCAGCGCACAAACAGCCGGGGTGAGAAGTATGTGATCGGGCCCACCGGCGCGCCGCTTACCCTGTCGGATTTGCCGCCGCCGGAAACCCAGCGTTGGGTCATTCGGCGGAAGGCCGAGGTCGTGGCCGCTGTTCGCGGGGGCCTGCTCTCGCTGGACGAGGCGTGCGATCGCTACAAGCTGACCAACGAGGAATTCCTCGCCTGGCAGCAGTCGATCGACCGGCACGGCATGGCCGGGCTGCGGACCACGCGGATCCAGCAGTATCGTTAACGAGGAGCGGGGAGTGCGTCGCCTTGACCGTCCCTGCTCGCATCGAACACCCTGAAAGCCTTGCGCCAAAAGGGTTAGACGACGTTCAGCGGCCGCGCCCTCCCGGGCGCGGCCGCGACGTTTTGGCGCCCCGGCGTGTCGCCCGCGCCGCCAAATATAAACGCCTCGTTTACCTTGTACTGGGTAAATCCTGCCTACCGGCAAGCGCTTCGTTCGCGTTCGCCGGTCGCCCCCGTCGGGGCGGTTGATCAGGGGATGGGGCTTCGTGGAAAGCTTTCTGGGTTCGATTCAGAGGTTCGGCGTCGGTCGGTTGGCCGCGATGCTGGGCGTCGGCGCCGGTGTGGTGGCCGTGCTGGTGGCCCTCATCATGTTCATGGGGCGCGAGCCCAATGAGCTGCTCTATTCCAACCTAGACCTGAAAGAGGCCTCGGACGTCACCCAGGCGCTGAGCCAGGCGGGCATCAAGTTCGAGACCAAGGGCGACGGCTCGACCATCCTGGTGCCGCGCGACAAGGTCGCCAGCGCCCGCCTGATGGTCGCCGGCAAGGGGCTCGTGAGCTCCGGCTCGATCGGCTACGAGATCTTCGACGGCGGCAATGCGCTCGGCCAGACCGACTTCGTCCAGCAGCTGAACCGCCAGCGCGCCCTGCAGGGCGAGCTGGAGCGGACGATCAAGGCCATGCAGGGCGTCAACAGCGTGCGCGTGCACCTCGTTCTGCCCAAGCGCCAGCTGTTCGAGGAGGACGCCGAGCAGCCTTCCGCCGCCGTCACCATCGGCGTCGGCTCGCGCGAGCCCTCGACCGACATGGTCCACGCGATCCAGAACCTGGTCTCGTCGTCGGTGCCGAACATGAAGGCCGAGAAGGTCGCGGTCATCGACCAGCACGGCAAGACCCTGTCGGCGCCGAGCGACGACAGCCTGGCCGGCAAGGAAGCCCAGGATCGCAAGGTCGAGGCCGAGGCCCGCATCGCCAAGACCGTCAAGGACATGATCGAAGGCGTGCTCGGCCCGGGCAAGGCGCGCGTCAACGTCACCGCCGACCTCGACCTGAACCGCGTCACCACCCAGGAAGAGCGCTTCGATCCCGATGGCCAGGTGGTCCGGTCGGAAAGCACCAACGAGTCGAACAGCCAGGAAAACAAGAACGAGGACAACTCGGGCACGACGGCGGCCGCCAACGTGCCGGGGCAGGGCGCGGGCGGCTTCCAGCAGCTGGGCTCGCGCGCCGGGGCCAACGAAAGCGTCACCAACTACGAGATCTCCAAGTCGGTGAAGACCACCGTCCAGGAGCCGGGCACGATCCGGAAGGTTGCGGTGGCGGTCGCCATCGACGGCGTCACGGCCCCTCCCGGCAAGGACGGCAAGCCTGGCGCCTACACCCCGCGCACCGCCCAGGAGATCCAGCAGATCGAGGACCTGGTGAAGACCGCCGTAGGCTTCGACGCCGCCCGCGGCGACCAGGTCAAGGTCACCAACATCAAGTTCCCGCAACCCGAGGACCAGGGCCTTGAGAAGCAGGGTCTGCTGTCGGGCTTCGACAAGAACGACATCATGCGCTTCGCCGAGCTTGGCGTTCTGGGGATCGTCGCCATCCTGATCCTGCTGTTCGCCGTCCGCCCGTTCATCAAGAACCTGTCCGAGCCCAACGTCACCGCCGCCCTGCCGAGCCCCGGCCAGCCGGTCACCCGCATGATCACCCTGTCGGACGGCACCCAGCAGCAGGTCGTGGTCGACGAGAGCGGCGAGCCGCTGGCGATCGCCGGCCCGGTCAGCGACATCGACGCCCGGATCGACATCGCCAAGATCGAAGGCCAGGTGAAGGCCTCGTCGATCAAGCGGGTGTCGGAGTTCGTTGAAAAGCACCCCGAAGAGTCGGTCGCGATCCTGCGCAACTGGCTCCATGAGTCGAGCTGACGGCCATGAAAGTCGCAGTCAACGACGTCCAGAAGCTGTCGGGGCCTGAAAAGGCGGCCATCGTGCTGCTGGCCCTGGGCGAGGATCACACCCGCATCTGGGAAGCCCTGGACGACGAGGAAATCAAGGAAGTGTCCCAGGCCATGGCGGGCCTCGGCACGGTGTCGGCCTCGGTGGTCGAAGACCTGCTGGTCGAGTTCGTCTCGGGCATGAGCTCGACCGGCGCGATCATGGGCTCGTACGAGCAGACC
Source organism: Caulobacter segnis (assembly GCF_003243465.1). Classification (GTDB taxonomy): domain Bacteria; phylum Pseudomonadota; class Alphaproteobacteria; order Caulobacterales; family Caulobacteraceae; genus Caulobacter; species Caulobacter segnis_A. Next base: position 5,935 of record NZ_QFQZ01000034.1, on the reverse strand, counting down.
CAGCGCCTGCTGGCCTCGTTCATGCCGCAGGACAAGGTCGACGCCCTGATGGAGGAGATCCGCGGTCCGGCGGGTCGGACCATGTGGGACAAGCTCGGCAACGTGAACGAGGCCGTGCTCGCCAACTATCTGAAGAACGAGTACCCGCAGACCGTCGCGGTGGTGCTGTCGAAGGTGAAGAGCGACCACGCCGCCCGCGTGCTGGCCTGCCTCCCCGAAGACTTCGCCCTGGAATGCGTGACGCGGATGCTGCGCATGGAGCCGGTGCAGCGCGAGATCCTCGACAAGATCGAGATGACTCTGCGCACCGAGTTCATGTCGAACCTGGCCCGCACCTCGAAGCGCGACAGCCACGAGATGATGGCCGAGATCTTCAACAACTTCGACCGCCAGACCGAGGCCCGCTTCATCGCCGCCCTGGAAGAGCGCAACCGCGAGGCGGCCGAGCGCATCCGGGCCCTGATGTTCGTGTTCGAGGACCTGTCGAAGCTGGACCCCGGCGGCATCCAGACCCTGCTGCGCAGCACGCCGAAGGAACAGCTGGCCCTGGCGCTGAAGGGCGCCTCGGACAAGCTGCGCGACATGTTCATGTCGAACATGTCCGAGCGCGCGGCCAAGATCATGCGCGAGGACATGGACAGCATGGGCCCCGTGCGCCTGAAGGACGTCGACGCCGCCCAGGTGGGCATGGTCCAGGTCGCCAAGGATCTCGCCGCCAAGGGCGAGATCATGCTGGCCGGCTCGGGCACCGAAGACGAGCTGATCTACTGAGGCGGATGGCATGATCGACACACCCCCTCGCAAGTTCGCTTTCGACACCGTCTTCGACGATCGCGGCGGCGTGGCCTACGAGCCGCCGAAGGTGAAGAAGAACTTCACGCCCGAAGAGGTCGAGGCGGCCAAGGCCCAGGCCTACGCGCAGGGCGAGCGCTCGGCCGTGGCGCGCGCCGAGCAGGACGCCGCCCACGCCCTGGCCGACATCGCCGGCGCCGTGCGCGAAGCCTTCGGCGCCCTGACCCACGTCGCCCACGAGCATCGCGAAGGCGCGGCCATGCTGGCCCTGGCCTGCGCCCGCAAGATCGCCGACGCGGCCCTGGTCAATTTTCCCGAGGCCCCGGTCACGGCGGCCCTGGAGGCGCTCGCCCGCGAGGTCGAGGCCCAGCCGCGCATCTTCGTTCGGGTTTCCCCCGAGATGGAGGAGCGCACCCAGCAGGCGCTGGAAACGGTCGCCGCCCAGATCGGCTACCAGGGCCAGATCGTCGCCCGGGCCGACGGCGCCATGCCGCCGGCCGCCTTCACCTTCGACTGGGGCGAGGGCCGCGCGGCCTTCGATCCCAGCGGCGCCGCCCAGCGTGTCGCCGAAGCGCTGGAGGCGGCGATCGCCGCTGAAGGCCTCCACGCCGAACCCATGTTCTCATAAGCGAGGCTGACACCGATGTCCGAAGACAACCTCACCCTCGACGAATTCGGCGGCGCGATGCTGGCCTCCGAAATGCCGGTCGAGATCGCCGACAAGACCGCCTCGGACCTGGCGCCGGTCTTCGACGTCCCGGTCAACATCTCCGCCGTGCTGGGCCGGGCCCACATGTCGGTGGCGCAGCTGCTGCAGCTGGGCCAGGGCTCGATCCTGGAGCTCGACCGCAAGGTCGGCGAGGCGATCGACATCTACGTCAACAACCGCCTGGTGGCGCGCGGCGAGGTGGTCGTCGTCGACGAGCGCCTGGGCGTGACCATGACGGAAATCATCAAGGACGGCGACCAGAGCTAAGGCTCGGATCGTCAAAGGAAATTCTGGGATTGGGTTCTTCCCTCGGAAGAGCTTCGGGAGAGTAAGAGATGCGGCTTCTGGTCGTCGGAAAACTGAACGGGCAGCTCTCGGTCGCCGTGAAGATGGCGATGAACGCGGGGGCCAAGGTCTCGCACGTCGAAACGACGGAGCAGGCGACCAACGCGCTTCGAGCGGGGCAGGGCGCTGACCTCCTGATGGTCGACTACGCCCTCGACATCGCCGGCCTGATCGCCGCCAACGAGGCCGAGCGGATCCGAGCGCCGGTGGTGGCCTGCGGCGTCGACGCCGACCCGATGCGCGCCGCCGCCGCCATCAAGGCCGGCGCCAAGGAGTTCATCCCGCTGCCGCCGGACGCCGAGCTGATCGCCGCGGTCCTGGCCGCCGTCAGCGACGACGACAAGCCGATGATCGTCCGCGATCCGGCCATGGAGCAGGTCCTCAAGCTGGCCGACCAGGTCGCCCCGTCCGACGCCTCGATCCTGATCACCGGAGAGAGCGGCTCGGGTAAGGAGGTCATGGCCCGCTACGTCCACGGCAAGTCCCGCCGGGCCAAGGCGCCGTTCATCAGCGTCAACTGCGCCGCCATCCCCGAGAACCTGCTGGAAAGCGAGCTGTTCGGCCACGAGAAGGGCGCCTTCACCGGCGCCATGGCCCGCCGCATCGGCAAGTTCGAGGAAGCCAACGGCGGCACCCTGCTGCTGGACGAAATCAGCGAGATGGACGCCCGCCTGCAGGCCAAGCTGCTGCGCGCCATCCAGGAGCGCGAGATCGACCGCGTCGGCGGCGCCAAGCCGGTCAAGGTCGACATCCGCATCCTCGCCACCTCGAACCGCGACCTGGCCCAGGCCGTGAAGGACGGCACGTTCCGCGAAGACCTGCTCTATCGCCTGAACGTCGTGAACCTGCGCCTGCCGCCGCTGCGCGAGCGTCCGGGCGACGTGATCAGCCTGTGCGAGTTCTTCGTGAAGAAGTACTCGGCCGCCAACGGCATCCCGGAAAAGCCGATCTCGGCCGAGGCCAAGCGCCGGCTGGTCGCCCACCGCTGGCCCGGCAACGTCCGCGAACTGGAAAACGCCATGCACCGCGCGGTGCTGCTGTCGACCGGCGCGGAGATTGAGGAATTCGCCATCCGCCTGCCCGACGGCCAGCCGATGGCCCCGGCCCCGGACGTGGCGGTCGCGCGCGGGGCCCAGATGGCCGCCGACGCCGTCTCGCGCACCTTCGTCGGCTCGACGGTGGCCGAGGTCGAGCAGAAGCTGATCATCGACACCCTGGAGCACTGCCTGGGCAACCGCACCCACGCGGCCAACATCCTGGGCATCTCGATCCGCACCCTGCGCAACAAGCTGAAGGAGTATTCCGACGCCGGCGTGCCGGTGCCGCCGCCCCAGGGCGGGGTCGGCGCCGCCGCCTAAGGCGAGGCCAAGATGCCGCGGCGCCGCGACCATCGGTCCGGCGCCGCACATGGCTAATTTTCATTAAGGATATGGCCGCGGACCGCAAATCGCTCCAAGCGCTGGTCCGCTAGACCTTCACCGTTCCAAGGTTCCGAATGGCCGAAGCCGCCGCCCCGACCGCAAGCTCGATGCCCAGCGCCAAGTCGCTGCTGGACGGGTTCCTGCGCGGCGAGATGGGCCTGGCCCTGGGCGTCGTCGGCATCATCGTCCTGCTGATCCTGCCGGTCCCGTCGTTCCTGCTGGACCTGCTGCTGGCCATTTCGGTGACGGGATCGGTGCTGATCCTGATGACCGCGATCCTGATCAAGAAGCCGCTGGAGTTCACCTCGTTCCCGACCGTGCTGCTTGTCGCGACGCTCTACCGGCTGGGCCTGAATATCGCCTCGACCCGCCTGATCCTCGGTCACGGCCAGGAGGGCACGGGCGGCGCTGGCGCGGTGATCGAGGCCTTCGGCCACCTGATGATGCAGGGCAACTTCGTCATCGGGGTGATCGTCTTCATCATCCTGATCGTCGTGAACTTCATGGTCGTGACCAAGGGTTCGGGCCGGATCGCCGAAGTCGCCGCCCGCTTCACCCTGGACTCCATGCCCGGCAAGCAGATGGCGATCGACGCCGACCTGTCGACCGGCCTGATCGACCAGGAAGGCGCCAAGCTGCGCCGCAAGGAGCTGGAGCAGGAAAGCACGTTCTTCGGGGCCATGGACGGCGCCAGCAAGTTCGTGAAGGGCGACGCGATCGCCGGCCTGATCATCACCGGCATCAACATCGTCGGCGGCATCATCATCGGGGTGGTGCAGCACAAGATCCCGATCGGCGAGGCCGCCTCGTCCTACACCATCATGACCATCGGCGACGGCCTGGTCAGCCAGATCCCGGCCCTGATCATCTCGATCGCGGCCGGCATGGTCGTGTCCAAGGCCGGCGTGGAAGGCTCGGCCGACAAGGCCCTGACCACCCAGCTGGCGATGAACCCGGCCGCGCTCGGCATGGTCTCGGCCTCGGCCGGCGTCATGGCCCTGATCCCGGGCATGCCGATCATCCCGTTCGCGGCCGTGGCGGTCGGTTCGGGCCTCCTGGCCTACAAGCGCATCCAGGACGCCAAGGCGCCCAAGCCCATAGATCCCGCCGCCCTCGAGGCCGCCGCCCCGGCCGAGGCCGAGGAGGAACCGATCAGCGCGTCGCTCGCCATCGACGACGTCAAGATCGAGCTGGGCTACGGCCTGCTGACCCTGATCAACGACCTGGACGGCCGCAAGCTGACCGACCAGATCCGCGCCCTGCGCAAGACCCTGGCCAGCGAGTACGGCTTCGTCATGCCGCCGGTCCGGATCCTGGACAACATGCGCCTGGCCAACCAGGGCTACGCCATCCGCATCAAGGAGATGGAGGCCGGCGCCGGCGAGGTGCGGCTTGGCATGCTGATGTGCATGGACCCGCGCGGCGGTCAGGTGGAGCTGCCCGGCGAGCACGTGCGCGAACCGGCCTTCGGCCTGCCGGCCACCTGGATCGCCGACGACCTGCGCGAGGAGGCGACCTTCCGGGGCTACACGGTCGTCGACCCGGCCACGGTGCTGACCACGCACCTGACCGAGATCCTCAAGGAGAACATGGCCGACCTGCTCTCCTACGCCGAGGTCCAGAAGCTGCTGAAGGAGCTGCCCGAGACGCAGAAGAAGCTGGTCGACGACCTGATCCCGGGCACGGCCACCGCCGCCACCGTCCAGCGCGTGCTGCAGTCGCTGCTGCGCGAGCGCGTTTCGATCCGCGACCTGCCGCAGATCCTGGAAGGCATCGGCGAGGCCGCGCCGCACACGGCTTCCGTCACCCTGCTGGTCGAGCAGGTCCGCGCCCGCCTGGCCCGCCAGCTGTGCTGGGCCAATCGCGGCGACGACGGCGCCCTGCCGATCATCACCCTGTCGGCCGACTGGGAGCAGGCCTTCGCAGAGAGCCTGATCGGTCCCGGCGACGACAAACAGCTGGCTTTGCCGCCCTCGCGCCTGCAGGACTTCATCCGCGGCGTCCGCGACGCCTTCGAACGCGCGGCCCTGGCCGGCGAGTCCCCCGTCCTGCTGACCAGCCCCGGCGTGCGCCCCTATGTCCGCTCGATCATCGAGCGCTTCCGCGGCCAGACCGTGGTGATGAGCCAGAACGAGATCCACCCGCGCGCGCGGTTGCGGACTGTGGGGATGGTGTAGGGGCTGAGCTCGCCGAAGACGAGACGCGCCTCAAGCCGAACTGACGTTTCCAACAAACCGACCTCCCCGGCGAATGCCGGGGCCCAGATTCATCCGGAGCGGCTGGGGGTGATGCGATATCGCTCCGCGCTCAAGAGTTGGGCTCTCACGGGTTCGATCTGGATCCCGGCATTCGCCGGGAAGGTCGGCTTTCCGGATTTAGGCTGGAGACTGGAAACGACCGAGGCTGTGTGGAAACGCGGAGCTGAGATGTCTCGCGAAGGAGAGCTTTCGTGTCCCGACCGGCCGCTAAGAGCCACAGAGCGCCTGATTGGCGATTTTTAGGGGCGTGGCTAAGGGTGTTTTGCGGCCAGCAGGAGTTTTCACACAGCCTCGACCCTAGTCGGACTAACTTCCCTCTCCCCCTGCTGTTTGTTCAGACCGGGGACATCCGTGACAGGTGTTCGGAGACATCCGTGACGGTTGAGGATGATCAGATTGGCTGGTTGAGG
>NZ_QFQZ01000133.1 GCF_003243465.1 Caulobacter segnis | reverse complement strand
GGTCCTGCAGGTCGCACTCGCCGCCCTGGTCGCAGATCGGGCAGTCCAGCGGGTGGTTGATGAGCAGGAACTCCATCACACCCTCGCGGGCCTTCTTGACCATCGGGGTCTTGGTGAAGATCTCCTGGCCCTCGGCGGCCGGCAGGGCGCACGAGGCCTGCGGCTTCGGCGGACCGGGCTTCACCTCGACGAGGCACATCCGGCAGTTGCCGGCGATGGACAGGCGTTCGTGGTAGCAGAAGCGCGGGATTTCTTCCCCAGCCAGTTCCGCGACCTGCAGAACCGTCATGCCGGGCTCGAACTCGACTTCGACGCCGTTGACCTTGGCGATAGCCATTCTTGTTACTCCGCCGCGATCAGCTTGGCGCCCTGCACGTGCAGGCGACCGCTACGATAGGAAGCGATCCGCTCCTCCACCTCGTGGCGGAAGTGACGGAACAGGCCCTGGATCGGCCAGGCGGCCGCGTCGCCCAGGGCGCAGATGGTGTGACCCTCGACCTGGGTCGTAACGTCCAGCAGGGTGTCGATCTCTTTCGGATCGGCCTCGCCGGTCGCCATGCGCTCCATGACGCGCCACATCCAGCCGGTGCCTTCGCGGCACGGCGTGCACTGGCCGCAGCTCTCGTGCTTGTAGAAGTACGACAGGCGGGCGATGGCGCGGACGAGGTCGGTCGACTTGTCCATGACGATCACGGCCGCGGTGCCGAGACCAGAGCGCAGGTTGCGCAGGGCGTCGAAGTCCATCGGAAGGTCTTCGCACTGCTCGGCCGGAATCATCGGCACGGACGAGCCGCCCGGGATGACAGCTTTCAGGTTGCCCCAGCCGCCGCGGATGCCGCCGCAGTGATCCTCGATCAGCTGGCGGAACGGGATGCTCATCGCCTCTTCGACGTTGCAGGGCAGGTTTACGTGGCCCGAGACGCAGAAGAGCTTGGTGCCGGCGTTGTTCGGACGGCCAAAACCAGCGAACCAGGCCGCGCCGCGGCGCAGGATCGTGCCGGCGACGGCGATCGACTCGACGTTGTTGACCGTGGTCGGCATGCCGTAGAGGCCAGCGCCCGCCGGGAATGGCGGCTTCAGGCGCGGCTGGCCCTTCTTGCCTTCCAGGCTTTCCAGCAGGGCCGTCTCTTCGCCGCAGATATAGGCGCCGGCGCCATGGTGGACGTAGAGGTCGAAGTCCCAGCCGTGGAGGTTGTTCTTGCCGATCAGCTTGGCCTCGTAGGCCTGCTTGATCGCCGCTTCCAGGATCTCGCGTTCGTAGACGTACTCGCCGCGAATGTAGATGTAGCAGGCGTGGGCCAGCATGGCGCGCGAAGCGATCAGGCAGCCCTCGATCAGGAGATGCGGATCATGCCGCATGATCTCCCGGTCCTTGCAGGTGCCCGGCTCGGATTCGTCGGCGTTGACCACCAGGTAGTGAGGACGTCCCTCCTTCACTTCCTTGGGCATGAACGACCACTTGAGGCCGGTCGAGAAACCGGCGCCGCCCCGGCCGCGCAGGCCGGAGTTCTTCATGTTGTCGATGATCCAGTCGCGCCCGGCGTCCAGGATGTCCTTGGTGCCATTCCAGCAGCCGCGCTTCTTCGCGCCCTCAAGGCCCCAGTCCTGGAGACCGTAGAGGTTCGTGAAGATGCGGTCCTTGTCTTCGAGGATACCGACCATGACTCAGCTTTGCGGATCGAATGGATGGGCGCGCACATAGCGCGTCCGACGGAGGATGACATAGGCGAAAAGCAACCAACCCACACCAATCGTGGCGAGGCCGGCCCAAACCGCCCAAACGGGAGCGCCTTGCCCAGAGCGGCCCCAGATCAGGAGCAGCGCGCCAAGTAGGCAGGCCAGGAGACCCAGACCGCGCTCGCGGCGGCCCACGCTCTTGACCGTGTGGAAGTAAGCCGTGCGGCGGGCGTCGATCGCAGTGTCGCTCACGACACGCCCTCCCCGCCCTTGGTCGCGCGCATCCAGCCCACGATGAACCAGACGTGCGACCCCAGGCCGGCGATGATCGCACCCAGGAAGACCAGCCGCAGCCAGTCGATCCGAAGCGACACCGCGCCATAGATCGCGACGCCGGCCAGCACGAAGCAGACCGCGTTGATGACGAGCATCGCGGTCAGGCGCTTCTTCTGGAGGGCGGCGTCGGCGGTCATGTTAGGCGGTCGGCTCCGACTTGGCCTTCGAAGCCTTGGGCTTCTCGGGCAGGTTCGGGATCTTGATCTTCTTGGCGGCCGAGCCGTCGTACAGCTTCGGATCCGTCAGGGTCTGGATCTTGCCCTTGGGTTCAGAGGCGCCGCGGCCGTCATAGCTGCCCGGCTTCGGCGCCTTGCCGGCGGCGAAGTCGTCCAGGATCTGGGCCAGGCTCTCCGGCGTCAGGTCCTCGTAGTAATAGTCGTTGATCGCGGCCATCGGGGCGTTGCAGCACGCACCCAGGCACTCGACCTCTTCCCAGCTGAACTTGCCGTCCGCCGAGACGTGATGAGCCTCGCCGATCTTGTCCTTCAGCACGGCCTTGAGGTCCAGCGCGCCGCGCAGCTGGCACGGCGTGGTGCCGCACAGCTGGACGAAGGCGACCTTGCCGACGGGCTGCAGTTGGAACATCACGTAGAAGGTGGCCACCTCCAGCACGCGGATGACCGGCATCTCTAGTTGCTTCGCGATCTCCTGGATCGCGGGCTCGGAAATCCAGCCTTCCTGCTTCTGGGCCAGCCACAGCATCGGGATCACCGCCGACTGCTTGCGGGCGGCGGGATACTTGGCTTTCCACCAGTCGGCCTTGGCCTGGCTCTCGGCCGTAAAGGCGAAGCTGGCGGGCTGTTCTTTAGCGAGACGACGGACGCTCATCGGGCGAAATCCACGCGGGCGATCTTGTCGCCCTTGAAGGTGTAGATGGCGGCGACCTGAAACGGCGCATCGCCGTTCCCGCGGTCGACATGCTCGTGATCGATCACGTTGGACCCGACCACGATGCGGTTCAGCAAGGTCGCCTTGTTCTTGGGGAACTCGGCGAAGGTCTTGGCGTAGAAGGCGCGGTAGGCGTCGATGCCGGTACGGGCCACGTCGCCATTCAGGCCCGCGACGACCACGTCGTCGGCGAAGTGGGCGCAGTGCGCGTCCAGGTCCTGGGCGTTGTAGGCGTCGAGCTGCGCCTGGGCGATATCGGCCAGGCTCACCGGTCGACCTCGCCGAACACGATGTCGAGCGAGCCCAGGATGGCCGAAACGTCGGCCAGCTGGTGGCCCCGGTTCATCCAGTCCATGGCCGCCAGGTGCGAGAAGCCCGGAGCCTTGATCTTGCAGCGGTACGGCTTGTTGGTGCCATTGCTGACCACGTAGACGCCGAACTCGCCCTTCGGCGCCTCGACGGCCGCATAGACCTCGCCTTCGGGCGTCTTGAACCCCTCGGTATAGAGCTTGAAGTGGTGGATCAGGGCTTCCATCGAGCGCTTCATCTCGGCGCGACGGGGCGGACTGACCTTGTTGTCCTCGCTCAGCACCGGGCCCGGCGTGCCGCGCAGCATTTGCACGGCCTGCAGGATGATCTTGGTGGACTCGCGCATCTCCTGCATGCGGCAGAGGTAGCGATCGTAGCAGTCGCCATTCTTGCCCAGCGGGATGTCGAACTCGAACTCATTGTAGTTCTCGTACGGCTGGTTGCGGCGCAGGTCCCAGGCGATGCCTGAGCCGCGGACCATCACGCCCGAGAACCCCCAGGCCCAGGCGTCTTCCTTGCTGACCACGCCGATATCGACGTTGCGCTGCTTGAAGATGCGGTTGTCGGTGATCAGGCCTTCGATGTCGTCGCAGATCTTGGGGAAAGCCTTCGCCCAGGTCTCGATGTCATCGATCAGCTCAGGCGTCAGGTCCTGGTGGACGCCGCCCGGACGGAAGTAGTTGGCGTGCAGACGAGCGCCGCAGGCGCGCTCATAGAAGATCATCAGCTTCTCGCGCTCCTCGAAGCCCCAGAGCGGCGGCGTCAGGGCGCCGACGTCCATGGCCTGGGTCGTCACGTTCAGCAGGTGATTGAGAATGCGGCCTATCTCGCAGAACAGCACGCGCACGATCTGGCCGCGACGCGGCACCTCGACGCCAAGCAACTTCTCGATGGCCAGACAGAACGCATGCTCCTGGTTCATCGGCGCCACGTAGTCGAGGCGGTCGAAGTACGGGATGTTCTGCAGATAGGTCCGCGCTTCCATCAGCTTCTCGGTGCCGCGGTGCAGCAGGCCGATGTGCGGATCGACGCGTTCGACGATTTCGCCGTCCAGCTCCAGCACCAGGCGCAGCACGCCGTGCGCGGCAGGGTGCTGAGGGCCGAAGTTGATATTGAACTTACGGACGGGCGTCTCCGGAATGGCCGGAGCCGTCGCTTCGTCTCGGAAGAAGTCGGTCGCCGCGGCGGGCGCGTTCGTGCCAGTCATGACTTAAGCGTCCCCTGCCCGCTTTTCGGCTTTCTCGTCGCCCGGCAGGGCGTACTTGGCGCCCTCCCACGGAGACAGGAAGTCGAAGGCGCGGAACTCGGTGATCTTCACGGGTTCGTAGACGACGCGCTTCAGCTCGTCGTCGTAGCGGACTTCCACATATCCGGTCATAGGGAAGTCCTTCCGCAGCGGATGGCCATGGAAGCCGTAGTCGGTCAGGATCCGGCGCAGGTCCGGGTGCCCTTCGAAGAACACGCCGTACATGTCGAACGCTTCGCGCTCGAACCAGTCAGCGACCGGGAAGACGGGCGTGGCGCTCGGGACCGGCGTATCCTCGTCGGTCTGCACCTTCAGGCGGATACGGACGTTCTTCACCATCGACAGCAGGTGATAGACCACGTCGAAGCGGCGCTCGCGTTCCGGATAGTCCACCGCCGTGAGGTCCACCAGCTGGTGGAAGCGGCAGTCGGGGTGGTCACGCAGGAACTCCAGCGCCTGGACGACGCGATGGGCCAGGCCCAGCACCGTCAGTTCGCCAAACGCCACGTGATAAGCGGTGAGCGCGCCGGCGCTGTTGGCGACGATCGCCTGGCCCAGCGCTTCCAGCGGCGAGATCGCCGTTTCGGTCGAAACCCCGTCGGTCATCGCTCGATCGTCCCCGTACGACGAATCTTTTTCTGCAGCTGCAACACGCCATAGACCAGCGCCTCGGCCGTGGGCGGGCAGCCAGGCACGTAGATGTCGATCGGCACGACGCGGTCGCAGCCGCGCACGACGCTGTAGCTGTAATAGTAGTAGCCGCCGCCATTGGCGCAGCTGCCCATCGAGATGACGTAGCGGGGCTCCGGCATCTGGTCGTAGACCTTGCGCAGCGCCGGAGCCATCTTGTTGGTCAGGGTGCCGGCGACGATCATCACGTCCGACTGACGCGGACTGGCGCGCGGCGCGAAGCCGTAGCGCTCAAGATCGTAGCGCGGCATGGCCGAGTGCATCATCTCGACGGCGCAACAGGCCAGGCCGAACGTCATCCACATCAGCGAGCCCGTACGGGCCCAGGTGATCAGGTCGTCGGCGGCGGCCGTGATGAAGCCCTTGTCGGCCAGTTGTTGCGACACGCCGTCGAAGAACGGGTCGTGCAGCTTGGGGTCATACCCCTCGACCGTCGAACGGCCGGCCGAGTTGGCGGGAACGATCACTCCCATTCGAGGGCGCCCTTCTTCCATTCGTAGATAAAGCCAACGGTCAGGACGCCGAGGAAGGCCATCATCGACCAAAAGGCGAACTGGGCCACGTCATGCGGCAGCTTCAGCAGCGTGACCGCCCACGGGAACAGGAACGCGACTTCCAGGTCGAAGATGATGAACAGGATCGACACCAGATAGAACCGGACGTCGAACTTCATGCGCGCGTCGTCGAAGGCGTTGAAGCCGCATTCGTACGCGGACAGCTTTTCCGGGTCGGGCGCCTTGGGCGCGAGCACGGCCGCGGCCAGGATGAAGACGATCCCGATGGCCGCCGCGATCCCTAAAAAGATCACGATCGGCAGGTACTGAAGAAGGAAGGCGGTCATGACGGGCCTTGGCTTGAATCGAGCGGGTTGTAGCCCAGTGTCGCAGCGGCTTCAAACACCCCGGAACACATTGAGAAACGATCGCAACTAGAGCTCGTTTACCTAACGGCGGTTAACCAGTGTCTGGACGCACAATCCTTGCCTACAAAGGCGGGCGCGCGCGTCGCTGCGCCTATTTAAACCATCGAAAGACCAAGCTCTCCACACGCGTTTTGTCGCTTCTTCGATATGGCCGTTGACACGAGTCTTCGAGCGACATATCAGACGCGCCTCGCCGATCGGCGGGTCGCACTTTCGCTTCGGCGAAGGGATATGCGGATGTAGCTCAGTTGGTTAGAGCGCCGGCCTGTCACGCCGGAGGTCGCGGGTTCGAGCCCCGTCATTCGCGCCACC
>NZ_QFQZ01000033.1 GCF_003243465.1 Caulobacter segnis | reverse complement strand
AAGCAGAAGACCCCCGCCTAAGATCCCGATCCGCAACAAGCGGGTGGAAATCAGGGCTCCCGGGGCAGACGTCCCGGGAGCCTTTTTCATTTTCGACCCTACCATTCTGACTTTTGGGGTGACGACGCCATGTCGGCGAGCCTGAACGAGACCAAAGACGAAGGGCGCGCGGCCCTGATCGCCGGCGTCGGCTGCTACACCCTGTGGGGCTTCCTGCCGCTCTACTTCCACCTGCTGTCCAGGCTGGGCGTCGGCTCCTGGGAGATGATCGCCCATCGCACCCTGTGGTCCGTGCCATGGGCCCTGCTGATCGTGCTGCTGGCGCGGCAGGGACATCAGGTGATGGCGGTCCTGCGCCAACCCAAGACGCTGCTCGTCCTGGCCCTTTCGACCCTGGCCATCTTCGTCAACTGGTCGATCTATGTCTTCGCGGTGAACGCCGGGCACGTGATCGAGACCAGCCTTGGCTATTATATCAACCCGCTGATGAACATGGCGGCGGGCGCGGTGCTGTTTCGCGAGCGGATCAGCCGCGAGGGCGCCATCGCCATCGGCCTGGCCGCCGTCGGCGTGGCCATCCAGACCGCCGCCCTGGGACACCTGCCGGTCATCTCACTGGGCGTGGCGCTCAGCTTCTGCTGCTACGCCATCCTGCGAAAGCAGGTGAAGGCCGACGCCCAGACCGGCCTCTTCATCGAGTGCGCCTACCTGGCGGTCCCGGGCCTGCTCTACGTGCTGCATCTGCAGTCGACCGGCGCGGGCCACCTGGGCGCGGGCGCGGGCGTCACCACGCTGTTGCTGCTGGCGGGGCCCGCGACCGTCGTGCCGCTGGCCCTGTTCGCCTGGTCGGCGCGCCGGATGCCGCTGAGCGCGATGGGCTTCCTTCAGTTCATCGCCCCTACCCTGCAGTTCGCGGTCGGTGTGGCGCTGGGCGAGCCCTTCACCCCGATGCGGGCGCTGTCGTTCGTGTTCATCTGGCTGGGCGTGGCGGTGTTCGCCTACGGCGCCTGGAGGAAGGCGCGGGTCCTAGCGCCGGCCTAGAAGCGGTGGGCGAAGCCGAAGTCCAGCTCCAGGTCGGGCGTCTTGCGGTTCAGGCCCACATAGGCCGAGACATCGAACTGGACGTCCTTCAGCGTCTTGGGCGTCCAGGCGGCGCTGAGGTCGAAACTGGCCTGGGTGACACGCCCAGCCGGATCGTCGTCGACGTCGACCCAGAGCTCGACGCCCAGGTTCACCGGGCCCACCGCGCGGTCGACGCCGGCGGCCAGGGCGTAGCCGGCGTGGCGTCCGTCGCCGGACTCGTTGGGCCGCGCGGCGACCTGCGGCGTCAGGCTGAGCGACCAGTCGGCGGATAGCGGGACCGAGACCGGCGCGATCAACCCGCCCTGCCACTTGCCGTCGCTGATCCCCTTCGCGCCCGTCGGCGCGGTGACCGACGCGCCGACCGCGATCGCGAGGCCATCGCCGTCGGGGTTCTTGAGAGACTGGAGAAGGCCGAACGTCAGATCGCCCGCGCCCGAAACGGTCGAGGCAGAACCGTGATCGCGGGTGCGCACGCGCTCGCGCGGCGTCCAGCTCATCTGCCCCTCGAGCGTCGAGGCCAGACCCAGGCGCAGCTCCAGCGCGCCGTACGAGACGTCGTCGATCGAAACGCCGCCGCCCCGCGTGAAGGCCGCGTCCGCGCCGCCGATCTCGACCTGGAAGCGGCCCTTGTCGAGCACGCAGGGCGGCGAGCCCTTGCCCGGACGATCGACGCAGAACTCTCGCTCCTCCGCGCGGGCGGCGCCGGCGATAGCAAGGAGCCCGATGGCGATAGCGAGAGCGCGTGTCATCCGAAGTTTCCCGAACTCACCAACCCGACTTCCCCGGCGAATGCCGGGGCCCAGATCATAAGGCTCGAAAGCGCCAAGAGAGTCTGAAGGCCACGGCTGAACCTGGGCCCCGGCTTTCGCCGGGGAGATCGGGGAGACTGGAGATCCTATAGGCTCGCGTAGGCCGCTTCGATCAACCGAACCGCGCGCGGGTCGCCGATCAGCGCATTGCCCTGCTTGTTCATCACATAGGCCCCCGAGACGCCCCGAGTCGGATCGGCGAAGGCGCACGAACCACCCCAGCCGGAATGGCCGAACGCCTCGCCGGTCGGGCCGTAGAACATGTTCGGCTCATTGCGCATGAAGCCCGCGCCCCAGCTGATCTCGTAGGGCAGGACGAGGTCCCGGCCCCGGATGCGCTCGGCGGTGGCGGCCTTGATCCCGGCGGGCGTGATCAGCGAGCGGCCGTCCAGGGTCCCGCCGCTGGCCAGGGCGCCCATCAGCCGCGCCAGGGCGGGCGCGGTGGCGTGGCCGTTGGCCGAGGGGATCTCGACCCGCCGCCACTCGGCCGCGCCCTTGCCGCCCGGCGACGACCAGGGCTTGAAGAAGGCGGCGGTCACGGCGGCGTTGATCTCGCCAAACTGCGGCATGGCCGTCGGTCGCATCAGGTCGGCGACACGGTCGTGCTCGCTGTCGGGCAGGCCGATCCACAGGTCGAGGCCCAGCGGGACGCAGATGTCCTCGCGCAGCGCCGTCCCCATCGTGCGGCCGTCGACGCGGCGGAAGATTTCGCCGGCCAGATAGCCGTAGGTCACCGGGTGATAGCCGCTGGCCGAGCCGATCGGGAACAGGGGGGCCATGGCCGCCAGCTTGGCGCAGGTGGCGTCCCAGTCGAACCAGATGGCCGGATCGGTCTCGTCCGGGAAGCCGGACAGGCCCGCCTGGTGCGACAGGGCCTGCTCGATGGTGACGTCCTGCTTGCCGTTCTGGGCGAACTCCGGCCAGACATCGGCGACGCGCTGGTCGTAGGCCAGCCGCCCCTCGTCCACGAGCCGCGCGACCATCAGCGCCGCCACGGCCTTGGTGGTCGAGAACAGCGCCGTCAGGGTGTCGGGGCCGAACGCGACCTCGCGCTTGCGGTCGGCGTAGCCGCCCATCAGGTCGACGACGATCTCGCCGTCGATGGCGAAGGCGAAACGCGCGCCCAGCTCGCCGCCATCCTGGAAGTTGGCCTCGAAGACGTCGCGGACGCGGGCGAAGCGGTCGGGGCAGAGGCCGGTGATGTCGGTCATGTCTTAAGCCAGCCGTTCGATGCGGACAGAAGGAGAGGTCTGCTTGAGGCGCGCGCCCATCGCCACGATCGGCAGCTCGGGCGCGTTCCACAGCTTGGCGGCCGAGACGGTCTCGGCGACGCCGCCGACCGCGCGGGCCAGGCCGTGCGACAGGGTTTGGCCTTCGACCACCGCCGCCGCGTAGAGCGCGGTCAGCAGGTCGCCGGTTCCGTTCGGCGCGGTGTCGATCTCGGCGTGCAGGGCCAGCCAGGCCTCGTCGGTCGTGGCCAGCACCGCGCCGATCTCATCGCCGCGGCGCACCGAGGAAACGAGAACCGGCTTGCCCAGCTGCCGCGCGGCGCGCAGGGCGGCGGCGGGTTCGCGGGCGTCGGCGTCCGTCAGCCACTGCAGCTCCCAGGCGTTGCAGGCCACGAGGTCGGCGCGGGGAACCAGCAACTGGCGGACCGCCTCGGCGGTCTCGGCGGCGACATAGAGCCCCTTGCCCTCGTCGCCCACGGTCGGGTCGACGATCACGGTCGGCGCCGGGGCGAAGGCGCCGGCGCGCTTCGCGGCGCGCACGGCGTCGATGGCGCGGGCGGCGGCCTCGACCTGGGCGGGGCTGGCGAAATAGCCGGTGATGACGAGGTCGGTCAGGCCGAACAGGCCGTTGGCCGCGATCCCTTGCAGCATGCCCTCGAAGATCTCGATCGGCGTCGCCGCGCCGCCGGGCGCGCCCCAGCCGGGATGGCGGCCGAACAGGACCGTGGGGACGACCATGGCGTCGATCGCGAACGGCGCCAGCGCGGCGGCCTGGGCGGTCGCGCCGACCTGGCTGCCGGCGACGTGGCTGGAGAGGATCAAGGCGAGCGGCATGACCTAGCGATTAGCCGAGCCTTGCGGGGTTGAACAGGCGTCGAAAAGCAGAAGAGCCCGCCGCTCGCGCGACGGGCCCTCCGTAGAGCTAAGATTGATCGGCCTAGTAGCGGTAGTGGTCCGGCTTGAACGGACCGGCTTCCGGCACGCCGATATAGTCGGCCTGGTCCTTGCGCAGCTGGGTCAGCTTCGCGCCCAGCTTTTCCAGGTGCAGGAAGGCGACCTTCTCGTCGAGGTGCTTGGGCAGGGTGTAGACCTGGTTCTGGTACTTGTCCTTGTTGGTCCAGAGTTCGATCTGGGCCAGGGTCTGGTTCGTGAACGAGGCCGACATCACGAAGCTGGGGTGGCCGGTGGCGTTGCCCAGGTTCACCAGGCGGCCTTCCGACAGCACGATCAGCTTCTTGCCGTCCGGGAATTCCACGTGGTGGACCTGCGGCTTGATCTCGTCCCACTTGTAGTTGCGCAGGGCGGCGATCTGAATTTCCGAGTCGAAGTGGCCGATGTTGCAGACGATGGCGTTGTTTTTCATCTTCCGCATGTCGTCCAGCGTGATGACGTCCTTGTTGCCGGTCGCCGTCACGAAGATGTCGGCCTTGTCGGCGACGTCGGCCAGGGTCTGGACCTCATAGCCTTCCATCGCCGCCTGCAGGGCGCAGATCGGGTCGATCTCGGTGACGATCACGCGGGCGCCGCCCTGACGCAGCGAGGCGGCCGAGCCCTTGCCCACGTCGCCATCGCCGCAGACCACCGCGACCTTGCCCGACAGCATGACGTCGGTGCCGCGACGGATCGCGTCGACCAGGCTTTCACGGCAGCCGTAGAGGTTGTCGAACTTGGACTTGGTGACGCTGTCGTTGACGTTGATGGCCGGGAACGGCAGCTCGCCCTTCTGGGCCATGTGGTACAGGCGGTGGACGCCCGTGGTGGTCTCTTCCGAGACGCCGCCGATGGCCGAGCGGATCGCCGAATAGAAGCCCGGCTTCTCGGCCAGGTACTTCTTCATCACGGCGTAGAGGGCCTCTTCCTCTTCGTTCTGCGGGTTGTCGAGGATCGAGGGATCCTTCTCCGCCTTCGGGCCCAGCACGCAGAGCAGGGTGGCGTCGCCGCCGTCGTCGAGGATCAGGTTCGGATAGCCGCCGTCGCCCCACTCGAAGATCTTGTGGGCGTATTCCCAATACTCGACCAGGTTCTCGCCCTTGAAGGCGAAGACCGGGACGCCGGCGGCGGCGATGGCGGCCGCGGCGTGGTCCTGGGTCGAGAAGATGTTGCACGAGGCCCAGCGGACCTCGGCGCCCAGGGCCGTGAGCGTCTCGATCAGCACGGCGGTCTGGATGGTCATGTGCAGGCTGCCGGCGATGCGGGCGCCCTTCAGGATCTGCTGCGGACCGTACTCGGCGCGCGTGGCCATCAGGCCCGGCATCTCGGTCTCGGCGATGGCGATTTCCTTGCGGCCGTAATCGGCGAGCGAGATGTCCTTGACGATATAGTCGGCCACGTGCGGCTCCTGCGGGATGGGGTCTTGCCGCGGGTTATACCCCGCCGAGCCCTTCCGAGCAATTAACGCATAAAGATATCCTTATGCGTTCGAGAACCTAGAAGCCCAGCTCCGGCTGGGCGGCGCCCGGCTGCTGCTTCTCGGGCAGGTGGCAGGTGAAGGTCGAGCCGGCGCCCGGCTCGCTCTCCAGCGCCACCCAGCCGCCGTGCAGCTCGACCAGCGCCTTGACCAAGGCCAGCCCCAGGCCCGGGCCGCCGCGATCGCGGCCGACGAAGCGGTCGAAGATGTGGGCCTGGACGTGGAAGGGCACACCGCGGCCGGTGTCCGAGACATCCAGCCGCACCTCGCCCAGGGCCCGGCGGGCCGACAGGGTCACGCGGCCGCCGGGCGGCGTCTGGCGCAGGGCGTTCTCGACCAGATGGTCGAGCGTCTGGGCCAGGCGCTTGCCGTCGCCGCGGATCAGGCCGACGTCCTCCTCGCACTCGACGGCCAGGGTCACCGCGCCCAGCTGGGCGTCCTTCAGGGCGCGCTCCTGGGCGTTCATCAGGAGGTCCGACACGCGGATGTCCTGGATCTCCAGCGCCATCTCGCCGGCGTCGATCTGGGCCATGTCCAGCACGTCGTCGATCGAGCGGGCCAGCTGGGTGGCGGCGGCGCGAACGGCGGCGACGTGGTTGCGGCCACGCTCCGACAGGCCGTCGGCCCGCTCCAGCAGTTCCGAATAGCCGATGATCGTCGTCAGCGGCGTGCGCAGCTCGTACGAGACATTGCCGACGAAGTCGCGCTTCAGGCGCTCGGCCTCGTCCAGCGCGGCCGAACGGTCGGCGAGCGCGCTCTGCAGGTCGCGGGTGTCGGTGACGTCGGCGAAGGCGATCAGGGTCGCGCCGTCCGGCAGCGGCCGGCTCTGATAGACGACGATGCGGTCGTCCGAGGTGCGCACCTCGCCCGAGGTCGGGGCGCGCATCTGCGGATCGGGATCGGCCACCCGGCCCTTCAGATCGCGCCAGAAGGCCAGGTCGTGCAGGCGCGGCACGCACAGCTCGACGACGCCCTCGAAGTCGCCGGCCGCCTCCAGGGCGTGCGGCGTGACGTTCCAGAAGGTCTCGAAGGCTTCGTTGTGCAGACGCAGGCGGCCGTCCGAACCGAACACGGCGACGGCGTCGTTCAGCTTGTCCAGCGTGGCCTGCTGCACCTGGATCAGAGCGTTGTACTGGGCCTTCAGGCGCAGCTCGCCGGTGATGTCGGAATAGATCAGCAGCATGCCGCCCAGCGGGTGCGGTTGGCGCACGACCTTCAGCGTCCGCCCGTCGGGCAGGTGCCAGAGGTCGTCCGCCTGGGGACCCAGGCTCTCGTAGCGGGCCAGCTCGGCGGCCTTCCAGCCCGCGTAGTCGATCGTCTCGGGCAGGCGGCGGCGCTGGCGCAGGCGGTCGAGGATTTCGCCGTGGGTCGGACGGTCGGCCAGCCAGGCCGGCTCCAGGCCCCACAGCTCGGCGAAGGCGGTGTTGTGGAACGACAGGCGCCGGGTGGCGCTGAAGATCGCCACGGCCTCGGCGATGTGGTTCAGGGTCTCGTCGTGGGCCTCGACGTGCTTCTTGAAGGCGTCGCGGACGTCCTCGATCTCGGTGACGTCGGCGCAGAAGACGCCGACCCCGCCGCCTTCCAGCGGCTGGGCCGACAGGCGGAAGGCGCGACGGCGGCCCTCCAGATTGACCCAGCGGATCGCTTCCTTGCGCTCGCCCTTCCCGGCGGCCTCGACGACCATGGCGTCGACGGCGCGGTCGAAGCTCTTGCCCAGCAGGGCCGGCGCCGAGGCGCCGCTGGCCCCGACGGCGCGGACGAAGGCGGTGTTGCCCCAGACCGCCTGGCCGTCGGCCCCGGCGATCCAGGCGGGCTCGACCACGCTGTCAACGAAGGCGGCGAAGCGGGTCGCCGACGGCAGGCCCGCGTCATGGCCGCTGACCGGCGCGAGACGCAGCCAGGCCATGGCCCCGGCGGCGCGCCCTTCGACGGACACCCATCCGCCCTGCCCCCGCGCGTCGAAGGCGCAGGGCTGCCCGCGCTCGAACAGCGCCGAAAGCTTGTGGGCGTGGTCGGGGTCGGCGCCGCCCAGGGCGGCGACCACCGCCTGGACGTCGGCGGCGACGCCCAACACCTGGGCGCAGGCGGCGAGCCCGTCGCTCCCGGCCATCAGGCTGGCGCGGCCGCTCTCGACGGCGATGACGGCGGAGTCGAAGGCCTCGATCCAGGCGGGCGCCTCGGCGTCGGCGCCCTGCAGCGCCAGCCGCGCCTTCAGCGCCGCGATCCGCGCCTCGAAACCCCGCCGCTGGCCGAACGCCCACAGGGCGACGCAAAGCGCGAGGCAAACCGCCCCGGCCGTGGCCGCGAGGATCAGGTCATACGAAGTCATCAAAACGGGTCGCTGCCCCAGCGGGTCTTCGAATCAGAATCCCAGATTAGTCGGGTCATGGCCAGAACGCGATCAAGGCCACCCATGGCCCGTCGCCGCGATTTTCCTTCTTTCCGAATTCCCCAGCGAATGCCGGGGCCCAGATACACCAAGAGTGCTTAGGGATTTCGCGCCGTTTCGCTCAGACAGGCCGTCAGATCCCGGCGCCCTCGATCTGGGTCCCGGCATTCGCCGGGAAGATCGGAGAAGAGCTATGGCGCCGTCCGCCAATCGCTCTATGTGGAGTCCATGACCTGGTCCGACCGCCTCGCCCCGTCGCTGGACGACTTCGCCGCCCTCGGCAAGGCGGCCTTCGACGCCCTGCCCGACGGCTTTAGACAGCTGGCCGGCGAGGTCGTGATCCGGGTCGACGACTTCCCCGACGAGGAGGTGCTGGACGCCCTGGGCATCCAGGATCCGTTCGAGCTGACCGGCCTTTACCAGGGCGTCGACCTGTCCCAGCGCTCGGTGCTGGACTTCGCGACCCAGCCGTCGCGGGTGTTCCTGTACCGTCGGCCGATCCTCGACGAATGGGTCGAGCGCGGCGACGTCAGCCTCGGCGACCTGATCACGCACGTGCTGGTCCACGAGATCGGCCACCATTTCGGCCTGTCGGACGACGACATCCACCGCATCGAGGACGAGGCATGAGCTTCTTCGACACCGAAGCCTGGCGCGAACGGATGGACGAGCGCTGGTTCGACACCGGCGTCGCAATGGCCGAGAAGGGCGATGTCGACCTCGTGGCGATCGAGGACGAGAAGGTCACCGCCCACGTCACCGGCAGCGTCGGCGACCTCTATGTCGTGCAGCTGTGGGCCCCAGCGGGCGACGGAACCTGCACCTGCCCCGGCTTCGAGAAGTTCGGCGCCTGCAAGCACCAGGCGGCCGTGGTCGCCGCCGCCAACGCCGCCGATCTCGGGAAGGTCCGCGACCGCATGGCCCGCCTGCGCGACGGCCTGGCGGTGGATAGCAAGGAAGCCCTGGTCGAGCGGCTCGCCGAACTGGCCCGCCTGCAACCGGCGGTGCTGGCGGCGCTGGAGGGGCGCTAGAGGCCGTTCAGCACCCGTTCCACCCAGGCCGGCACGACCTCGCTCGCAGGACCGTAGAGCTTGTCGTCGAACATGTAGGCGTTGGCCGAGGGCTCCAGATTGATCTCGCAGGTCGCCACGCCCATCGCCCGCGCTTGCGCCACAAAGCCGGCGGCGGGGTAGACCGAGCCAGACGTGCCGATCGAGACGAACAGGTCGGCGCGCGACAGGGCCTCGTCGATCTCGTCCAGGAACAGCGGCATCTCGCCGAACCAGACCACATGCGGCCTCGCGCCGTCCGCCAGGCCGCAGGCCTCGCAGACGGCCTCGGCGGTCAAGGGCGTCATGTCGGGCTTCAGCGCCTGGCAGTGGTCACAGCGGGTCACGCCCAGCTCGCCGTGCATGTGGACCACGCGCCGCGAGCCGGCCTTTTCGTGCAGGTCATCGACGTTCTGGGTGCAGAGATAGAGCTCGCCGCTCCGCGCGGAGAGGTCCGCTTCCAGCTTGGCGAGCGCCACGTGCGCCGCATTGGGCGCGGCGTCGGCGAGATTGGCGCGGCGCGCGTTGTAGAAGGCGCGGACCAGGGCCCGGTCGCGCGCGAAGCCCTCGGGCGTGGCGACGTCTCGGAGGTCGTACCTCGTCCAGACGCCATCCTTGTCGCGGAAGGTGCCCAGGCCGCTCTCGGCCGAGACGCCCGCTCCTGTCAGCACGAAGAGTCTCATTCCGCCTCCAAGCCCCTCTTGGCCAACAAACCTGACGCCTCCGTCATTTTTAATTTGACCCGCGTCAAGCCTTGAGTTGACAGTGTTCAGATCGACGAGGATCCGCGCAAGACGGACCCGTCACAAGCCATGTCGCTCAAAGCCATGACACGGGGCGATTAGGGAGCCACGCCATGACGGACAAGAACATCACCAAGGACGCCATGTACGACGCGGTGGCGCCGGACGACTTCGAGGCGATGCTCGAGCTCGATCGGTACGAGAACCGCTCGACCGCCTTCGACAAGATCATCTCCGCGACCCATGACCACTTCTGGGATCCGCTGGACAAGGCCTATATCGACTTCGACGAGCCGTTCGACATGGAGAACCAGGCGCTGGTTCCCGAGGACATGGTCATCGCCCTGTCGACCGACTACGTCTCCAACCACCTGTCCGATCCCAAGCAGCGCATCCGCTTCATCAACCAGTCGGTGCTGCGGAACTTCTCGTCGATCCTGCACGGCGAGCAGGGCGCGCTGAACCTGTCGGCCAGCCTGTGCCACGTGCTGAAGGACCAGGGCGCGCAGGAATACGCCGCCAACCAGACGCGCGAGGAGGCTCGCCACGTCACGGCCTTCGCCAAGTACATCAAGGCCCGCTGGGGGCGGCCGGTCGAGTGCGGCCCGGCCCTGAAGAGCCTGCTGGTCGAGATCATCGGCGCGCCGGAGGTCTACAAGAAGATCATCGGCATGCAGATGCTGGTCGAGGGCCTGGCCATGGGCGCCTTCGCCACCTTCTACAACACGATCCACGACCCGGTCGGGAAGAAGCTCTTGCAGCTGGTGATGACCGACGAGGCCTTCCACCACAAGTTCGGGAAGATCTGGGCCGACCGCACGGTGCCCAAGCTCTCGGCCGAGGAGCACGCGATCATCGAGGACTGGGCCGCGCACTGCTTCCAGACCCTGCTGTTCAACCTGGTCTCCCCGCACCAGCAGCTCGACCTCTACGCCGAGTTCGGCCTGGACCCCGACAAGGTGGTCGAGGAGTACGGGAAGATCATGACCGACGACGTGCGTCGCGAGAACATGAAGGAGCAGACAAACATCTTCCGGGTGCTGGTCAAGACGCTGCTCAACGCCGGCATCATCACCGACCGCACGCGGGCCTTCTACGCCATGTACGTCGACCTCGATGAACTGAAGAGCGAGGGCGAGCGGATGGTCGGCGACGACATCGCCGAGGAAGGCATCCGCCACCTGCAGGCGATCAACTTCAAGGACCGACCCGTTTCGGCGGTCAGCATCGCCGCCGAATAGGGCGTCCCACCACCCTGCCCGGCGCAGCGCCGCCCCGTCGGAACCCCGGCGGGGCGGTCGTCGTTTCACGGTCCCGCTGCGTCCGCGGCGCGCCTTGCATCGTAACCTCGGTCGATCGCCTTTATTCCCGGAGCTTCCATGCGCGCCGCCCTTCTCGCCCTGCCGCTCGTCCTGGCGCTGAGCGCCTGCGTGTCCGGTCCCAGCGGTAATCCGAACCCGCCGCAGCCGGCCAAGGCCGTCGAGCTCGATCGCTATCTGGGCAAGTGGTACGAGGTCGCGCGCTACGACATGCGGTTCGAGAAGGGCTGCGAAGGCGTCACCGCCGAATATTCCAAGCGCACCGACGGCCTGATCCGGGTGCTGAACACCTGCCGCCAGGGCGCGCTGGACGGCCCGGTGAAGACGGCCGAAGGCAAGGCCAAGATCGTCGACACCACCACCAACGCCAAGCTGAAGGTCAGCTTCTTCGGTCCGTTCTTCGGTGACTATTGGGTCCTTGACCGCGCCGACGACTACAGCTGGGCGATCGTCGGCGAGGGCTCGGGCAAATATCTCTGGTTGCTGTCGCGCCGGCTGCCGACGCCCGCCGATCGCGAGGCGCTGACCGCTCGCGCCAAGGCGCTGGGCTACGACGTCGGCATGCTGCGCCAGACCAAGCAGCCGACCCCGTAAGACGGGCGCCAAGTCGGGCTTTCGGCGCGGACCATGGCGTGGAACAGTGCGGACATGAAAGCCGCCCTGATCTGCCTCGCCCTCGCCGGCCTCGTGGCCACCACCGCCTGCACCGACAGCAAGCGCGCCCGCAACGACGCGACCTGGACCGATCGCCCAGCCGACATCACCTGCTGGAGCTACGGGACCGAAACCTTCAAGGGTCGCTCGACCGGCAAGGTCGAATACGACGAGGGCCGGATCTCGTTCGTCGACGCCGCCAGCCATCGCTACACGACGATCGACGGCGAGTGCCGCGTGGTCTACGAGCCCAGGGGCGCCTGACCTGCCCGGCGTTCAGGTCTCGTCAGGCTCCGCCCCCGCGCGCCAGCCGCCCGCGCCCCGATAGATGTCGTCGCGCAGCTGGCGAATTCGATCGTTGAGGGCGTTCAGGTCGTCGGGCGCATGGCCCGACGCCTCGAGCAGGGCCGCGGCCAGACAGCCCGCCTTCTGACGCAGATCGCGTCCCGCCGGGGTCAGGGTGATGATCACCTGGCGCTCGTTATCGGGATTGCGCGCGCGCCGCACCATGCCCCCGGCCTCGAGACGCTTGAGCAGGGGCGTCAGGGTGCTGGACTCCAGCGCCAGCCGGTCGGCGAGACGGCCCACCGGCTGACCGTCCTCGGCCCACAGCAGGTTCAGCACCAGATACTGCGGGTAGGTCAGGCCGAGGCCATCGAGCAGAGGCTTGTAGGTCCTCTGGATGGCGATGCCGGCGGAGTAGATGGCGTAGCAGAGCTGGCCGTCGAGGGGGAGCGGGGGCGTGTCGGTCATGGTGGTCTCCTGTCCCCTATATAGGCGCGAGCGGCAATAAAACATATCGCGATAATTTTTTGCTGGACGCGGCCGAATGCCGCCACTACAAGATAATTATCGCGATAAACGATATCGCAAAAGATTGAGAGGAGACACCCATGACCCGATCGTTCCGCACCATTCTGATCGCCGCGGCCGCCTTCGCCGGCCTGGCCTCCGCCGCGCAAGCCCAGACCATTCCGGCGAACGTCCATAACGTCGTCCTGGTCCACGGCGCCTTCGCCGACGGGTCGGGCTGGCGCGGGGTCTACGACCGCCTGACCGCCAAGGGCTACAAGGTCAGCGTCGTCCAGAACCCCCTGACCTCCCTGGCCGACGACGTCGCCGCGACCCGACGCGTCCTGGCCCGCCAGGACGGCCCGACCATCCTGGTCGGCCACTCCTACGGCGGCACGGTGATCACCGAAGCCGGCAATGACCCCAAGGTCGCTGGCCTGGTCTATGTCGCCGCCCTGGCGCCCGACACCGGCGAGTCGACCGGCGACCAGTTCGCCGAAATCCCCGCCCCTCCCGGCTTCGTCATCGAGACCCAGTCGGACGGCTTCGGCTTCGTCAACCTGGCCAAGTTCAAGTCCGGTTTCGCCGGCGACGTCAGCGACGCGGACGCGGCCTTCATGCGCGACTCCCAGGTTCCGATCGCCATGTCCGCCTTCGGTGACAAGGTCACCAAGGCCGCCTGGCGCGTGAAGCCCAGCTCTTTCATCGTGGCGACCGAGGACGGCGCCATCGATCCGAAGCTGCTGCGTAAGACCGCCGCCCGCATCGGCGCCCAGACCGTCGAGATCAAGGGCAGCCACGTCGTCTTCCTCAGCCAGCCGGAAGCGGTCGCCAATGTCATCGACAAGGCCGCGAAGACGGCGAGCCAGAAGACGAACTGATCGCGGGACGACCCAACCCGGGCGAACATTGGCCGCCGGCGCATCCGATGCGTCGGCGGCCTTGTGTTTAAGTCCGCGGACTTGATCCGCGAACAAAGCTGGAACATGATTGCGGCGTGGACGTGATCATCCAGCTGCAGAGCCGCCCCGAAACCACCCTCTCCGTCACGCGCGGGGCGGCGCGGCTGCTCGTCGACCTGGGCTATGCGCCGCTGGCCGAGGTGACGCTGCCCAACGGCCGCCGCGCCGACCTGATGGCGCTGGGTCCCAAGGGCGACGTGCTGATTGTCGAGGTGAAATCGGGGCTCGAGGACTTTCGGGTCGATCGGAAATGGGGCGAGTACGCGCCGTTCTGCGACGCCTTCTACTTCGCCGTTGCGCCGAACTTTCCGGACGGCGTGCTGCCAGACGAGCCGGGCCTGCTGGTGGCCGACGGCTTTGGCGGGGCGGTCGTGCGCGAGGCGCCGCTCGCCCCTCTGGCGCCGGCGCGTCGCAAGGCCCTGACGCTGGCGTTCGCCCGCCTCGCCGCCTTGCGGGCGGCGGGCGTGAACGCCGAGCGCCTCAGTCTCTAGCAAGCATTTTTCGCGCGAAGTGGTCCCGGTTCGCGTGAAGAACAATGCGCCAAAACAAGACTAGACCTCACGACCTGACACGGTCAGGCCGTGAAGGAGCTAGTCGAGATTGCGGGCGATCAGGAAACCGACGCCCAGGCCGATGGCGAAGGCGCCCAGGGCCACGGCGATCGGGCGCTCCTCGGCGACATGATGGGCCACCTCGGCCTTTTCGCGGGTCCAGGCCGCGCCGACCTTGGCCTTTTCGGCGGCGAAGGTGCGGGTCTGCTCGGCCACTTCCGCCGCGGTCGCGCGCGCGGACTTCACGGCCTTGCTGACCGCGTCCTTGGCGCGCTTGGTCTTGTCGCTCGCCGTCTTCTCGGCGTTGTCCAGGGCGGAAGACATGTCGGGGGTGAAACTGGTGACGTCGGTCATGGGGAGGCTCCTCGGCTTGAGCCAGTCTAACACGTCCGCGCCGCTTTAGTTCTCCCGAACGACCTTCAAAACCGCCTCGCCATAGCGATCGAGCTTGCCCTGCCCCACGCCGCCGGCCTTGCCCAGGGCGGCGAGGGTGGCCGGCCTGGCGGCGGCGATCTCGGCCAGGGTGGCGTCGTGGAAGATGACGTAGGGCGGCACGTGCTGCAGCTGCGCGGCCTCCTTGCGCCAGGCGCGCAGGGCGTCGAACAGCACCTGGTTGTCGGCCGGGATCGAGAGCGCCTTGCCTTCGCGGCGCTTGCGCGCGCCGGACGCCCGGACGGTCTCGGGCGCGTCGACCATCTGGCGCAGGGCCACGCGCCGCTCGCCGCGATAGACCTGGCGCACGCCCTCGACGTCGCCCAGGCCGATCAGCGGCCGGCCGTCATTGGGGTCCTCGCGCAGCAGGCCTTCGAAGATCAGGGTGTCGAACAGGTCGCGCCAGGCGGGCTGGCTCATTTCGCGGCCGATGCCGAAGGTCGGCAGCTGGGCCTCGCTGGGGGTGACGTCCTTGGTCTTGCCCAGAAGGTGCTCGATCACCCGTCCGCGCCCCAGCCGCCCGCCCAGGCGATGGACGGCGGACAGGGCCTTCTGCGCCGCCTCGGTGGCGTCGGTCGCAGCCGGCGGCGAGACGCAGATGTCGCAGACCCCGCAGCGCGCCACCCCCTCCTCGCCGAAATAGCGCCGCACCGCCGCCGCCCGGCAGGTGACGCCTTCGAGCATGGCGTAGAACTGGCGCAGCTTACGCGACTGGACCTGCTTGACCTCGTCCGGCGCCTCGCGAGTCTCGATCCGGCGCCCGGCCCAGGCCATATCGGCCGAGCCGTAGAGGGTGATGCCCTCGGCCGGCTGGCGGTCGCGGCCGGCGCGGCCGACCTCCTGCCAATAGGCCTCGATGGCGGCGGGGGGATCGGCGTGGATCACGAAGCGGACGTCGGGCTTGTCGACGCCCATGCCGAAGGCGATCGTGGCCACCATCACCGCGGCATCTGCCTCCAGGAAGTCTTCCAGCCGGCGGGCGCGGACGGCCTTGTCGAGGCCGGCGTGATAGGCCAGGGCCGGCACGCCCTCGGCGTTCAGCTTCTCGGCCAGCTTCTCGGTCGCGTCGCGCGAGCCGGCGTAGACCACGCCGGAACGCCCCCGGCGCTCCAGCACCAGCTCAACAACCCGGTCGTGCCCCTTGCCGCGCTTGCGCTCGGCGCTCAGCGCCAGTTCCGGCCGGGCGAAGCTGTCGACGAACTCGGCCGCGCCGTCCAGGCGCAGCTCGGCGCGGATGTCGTCGCGGGTGCGGGCGTCGGCCGTGGCGGTGACGGCCAGGCGCGGGACGTCGGGGAAGAGCTCCGCGAGCCGCCCCAGCATCCGGTATTCGGGCCGGAAGTCGTGGCCCCACTGGCTGACGCAGTGGGCCTCGTCGACCGCGACCAAGGCGAGCGGCGTGCGCGACAGGCGCTCCAGCATCCAGGGCTGCATCAGGCCTTCGGGCGAGAGATAGAGCAGGTCCACCTCGCCGGCGTCGATCCGCCGCCAGATGTCCGAGCGCTCGTCCAGAGAGATGTTGCTGTCCAGCCGCTCGGCCGCCACGCCCGCCTGGCGCAGGCCCTGGACCTGGTCGGCCATCAGGGCGATCAGCGGCGACACGACGAGGCCGACGCCCGGCCGGATCAGCGACGGGATCTGGTAGCAGAGGCTCTTGCCGCCGCCGGTCGGCAGCACGGCCATGGCGCTGCGCCCGGCCAGGATCTCATTGACCACCCCCGCCTGCATGCCGCGGAAGTCGGCGTGGCCGAACGTGCGGCGCAGGACGTCGCGCGCCTGATCGAGCTCTGGGGATTCGGGAGGAACGTACACGGGCGTGGTTATGGCGGTCCGGCCGCGCGCCGCCAAGGCAGGATCGCAGGCGCCGGCGTTTCTCTGGACCGGGCAGGCTCGAACGGCCTGAAAACCGCCGCGTTCATATCTCGTCAATCTTGTCGCGCGTTCTGTGGGGTTCGGCTAAACGGATCGCGCTCAAGACCCCCGGCGCGCGCAGGAACGATACCAAGATGGCGAACGGACCCTTCGGCGGAAACAAGCCGGCGAAGCCGCAACGCACTCCGCTTCAGGCCCTGGTCTATTGGGGCGCGGTGCTGGGCGTCTGGGGCCTGATCTTCGTCGTGGCCTTCTTCGCGGTGTTCGCGCGCGACCTGCCCGACACCTCGACCCTGTACGACGTCAAGCGCCAGCCCTCGATCAACTATCTGGATCGCTCGGGCGCCCTCCTGGCCGTGCGCGGCAGCCAGTACGCGCCGCCGGTCGACATCGACGCCCTGCCCGAATATGTGCCCGCCGCCTTCGTGGCGATCGAGGACCGCCAGTTCTACCACCACTTCGGCTTCAACCCCTGGGGCATCATCCGCTCGGCCGTGTGGAACGCCACCCACGACGGTCCCCAGCGCGGCGGCTCGACCATCACCCAGCAGCTGGCCCGCAACCTGTTCCTGAGCCCAGCCCAGAACTACCGCCGCAAGGCCCAGGAGCTGATCCTGGCCGTCTGGCTGGAGATGAAGTTCTCCAAGAAGCAGATCCTGGCCCTCTATATGAACCGGGTCTATTTCGGCGCCGGCGCCTATGGCATTGAGGCCGCCTCGCAGCGCTATTTCAACAAGCCCGCCAAGGAGCTGTCGGTCGGCGAGGCCGCCCTGCTGGCCGGCATGATGAAGGGCCCCGCCCGCTATTCGCCGGTCTCGGCCAAGGACCGCGCCGCCCGCCGCGCCACGATCGTCCTCGACGAGATGGTGCGCATCAAGGCCATCACGCCCGAGCAGCGCGACCAGGCCTTCAGCACCCCGGTGCAGGTCTCGGCCACCCTGGCCAACCAGCGCGCCCAGTACTTCACCGACTATATCGACGCCCAGGTCCGCTCGCTGGTCGGCGAACCGACCGAGGACCTTGTGGTCGAGACCACCCTGGACCTGCCGATCCAGGTCGCCGCCGAGCGCGCGGTGAAGCAGGGCGTGGAAGCCTATGAGAAGCAGGGCGTCCAGCAGTCGGCGCTGGTGGCCATCGACGGCGAGGGCCGCATCCGCGCCTATGTCGGCGGGGCCGACTACGCCGACAGCCAGTTCGACCGCGCCACCACCGCCCGCCGCCAGGCCGGTTCGGCCTTCAAGCCGTTCGTCTACCTGACCGCCATGGAGCAGGGCCGCACGCCCGACATGATGGTGGTCGACGAGCCGGTGAAGATCGGCAACTGGGAGCCGCGCAACTACACGGGCAAGTACCTCGGCCAGATCACCATGCAGACGGCCCTGGCCCAGTCGATCAACACCGTCGCCGCGCGCCTGGCCAGCGAGGTCGGCACCAGCAACGTCGCCAACACCGCCCGACGCCTCGGCATCACCAGCAAGATCCAGCTGGACCCGTCGATGGCCCTGGGCGCCGTCGAGGTCTCCCCGATGGAGCTGGCCCAGGCCTACGCGCCGTTCTCGAACGGGGGCTTCCTGGCCAAGGGCTACGGCATCGAGCGCATCCGCACGGCCAAGGGCAAGGTCCTGTACGACCACAATGTCGACAAGCAGGCTCGCGCCGCGGTGATCGGCTCGCCGGGCCTGCAGTACATGAACCAGATGATGCGCGAGGTCGTGACCTCGGGCACCGGGACGCGCGCCAACGTCCCCGGCTACGACATCGCCGGCAAGACGGGCACGACCAGCGATTATCGCGACGCCTGGTTCGTCGGCTACACCGGCGGCTTCGTGACCGCCGTCTGGACCGGCAAGGACGACAACACCACCATGCGCCGCGTCACCGGGGGCGGCGCCCCGGCCGAGATCTGGCGCACGTTCATGACCGCGGCCCTGCCGCGCCTGAAGGCCACCCCGATCCCCGGCGGTGTCGCCCCGCCGCCGCAAGCGCCCGACCCGATCGGCGACCTGATCAACCCCACGCCCGAAGGTCCCGCTGCGGAAACACCGGCAGGAGCGGCGCCGCCTCCGGGGCAGCTGCCTTACTAGTTAGCGAAGCCCCCTCCGGCCCTTCGGGCGACGGAGGGGGCAGCGCCAGCCCTCACGCCCCGATCGCGTGCAGCTCCGCCGCGTGGGCCCGGAGCCACGCCCGGTGCGGGGCCGGATCGCCCGCCAACCGCTCGCACAGCGCCCAGAACCTCGGCCCGTGGTTCGCCTCGATAAGGTGCGCACATTCGTGGGCGGCGACATAGTCGGCCACCGCCGCCGGGGCCAGGATCAGCCGCCAGCTGTAGCGGATCGCCGCCGGGGCGCGCTGCGTCGCCGGCCGGCACGAGCCCCAGCGGGCCTTCGGGTCGGCCACCGCCACCGACGGCATGGGCCGGCTCAGCGCCGCGGCGTGGACGGCGGTGCGCTCGGTCAGCACGCTCAAGGCCTCGCGCTTGGCCAGGCGGATGACCTTCAGTCCCCAGTTGGGATCGTCGGGCGCGACGATGCGGTCCGCTTCCATTCGGGCCCGGCCGGGGCCGACCTCGAGGCGATAGGGCTTGTCGTTCAGCCTCAGCACGCCACCGGGGGCCAGGCTCATCCGCTGGGGCAGGGCCGCCAGCTGCTTGGCGATCCAGCCGGACTTTTCCTGGGCGAAGGCCACGGCCTCGTTCAGCCGCTTGGGATGGGGCGCCAGGGCGACGATCTCGGACCTGGCCCGATCGACGCGCAACGACACCCGCCGCGCCCGGCCATCGACCCGCAGCCGGACCGGCCAGCCGCCGATCTCCAGCCGATCGCCGTCGGCAAAGCGTGTCGATGCGGTTTTCGACATGAAGAAGGCCATTGTCCGCTAGATCGGCCCCCAGCCCAGCCCGCGCAAGACCCTAGACGGCGGGAAACAGCGGCCGCCCGAGCGCCTCAGCCACGACGAATACTTCAATCGCCACTGCTGCGACGCCGTAGAACGTGGCGATCAGTGGCCGCGCGCGAGCCTGCTCGACTAAGCCTCGAACGGCTGCCCCCATAGGGGGCCTGGGCCGCAGTGAAAGCCAATGAAGGGCGAGGGTCGCCAGCCAGACCAGAGGCAGGGCCGAGGCGAACCAGAACCGGAGCGCCGCCTCACCGCCGCCTGCTTCCGAAACGCCAAACATGGAGAACATGTAGACCACCGCCACGGCAAATAGCTTCGTGCGGAAGCTGAGGTTCGCCAGCCGGTCGATCAGCGAAACTTTTTGGTCGGACATGACCGGACTTGGCCGTATCCGTTCGCGAACCTCAAGCTTCTTCCGCGAAATGCGGATCGCACTTGCGGATGAACTTTCGCACGCGGGGATAGATCTCCTCGCGGAACCGACGACCGTTGAACACGCCGTAGTGGCCGACGCTGGGCTGGACGTAGTCCAGCTTCATGGCCTCGGGGATGTTCGGGCACAGGCCATGGGCGGCCTGGGTCTGGCCGATGCCGGAGATGTCGTCGTTCTCGCCCTCGACCGTCATCAGGCCGATGTCGGTGATCGCCTCGGGCTTCACCCGCGTCCCGCGATGCGTCAGCTCGCCCTTGGGCAGCAGGTGCTGCTGGAAGACGATGTCGATGGTCTGGAGATAGAACTCCTCGGTCAGGTCCAGGACCGACAGGTACTCGTCGTAGAACTCCAGGTGCTTGTCGGCGCTGTCCCCGTCGCCTTTCACCAGGTCGTTGAAATAGCGGCGGTGGGCTTCCTGGTGGCGCTCGGCGTTCATGCTCATGAAGCTGGCCAGCTGGACGAAGCCCGGATAGACGCGCCGGCCCGCGCCGACATAGGGCGGCGGCACGGTGTAGATCATGTTCGACTGGAACCAGGTGAACGGCTTTTCCTCGGCCAGCTGGTTGGTGACGGTCGGCGACAGGCGCGCGTCGATCGGCGAGCCCATGAAGGTCATGCTGGCCGGGCGCGAGGGATGGTTCTGCTCGGCCATCAGGGCGGCGGCGGCCAGGACCGGCGGGCCGGGCTGGCAGACGGCGACCACGTTCGGACGCGGCCCCAGCACCTCCAGCATCTGGATCACGTGGTCGATATAGTCGTGGAAGTCGAAGCGGCCTTCCAGGACCGAGACCTCGCGGGCGTTGACCCAGTCGACGATGAACACGGCGTGGTCGGGCAGGAAGGCCTCGACCGTGCCGCGCAGCAAGGTGGCGTAGTGGCCCGATAGCGGCGCGACGATCAGCACCGCCGGATCCAGCGAGAACTTGCCGGCGCGACGCATGTCGGCCATGTCGCGGTCGAACTGCACGAGACGCGCCCACGGACTTTCCCAGACCACGGTCGGGCGGACGCGGACGTCGACCTGGCCGACCTTGACCTTGTCGATGTTCCACTTGGGCTTGCCGTAGCGCCGGGTGACGTTGGCGAACAGGTCCGCGCCGGCGCGCATGCGCCGGCCCACGGCCGTCTCACCGGCCGGATTCAGCGGCGATCCCCAGAAGTCCCGGGCCGCCAGCGCCGCGAGGCGCATCGGGGTGGAGGCGTAGTAGGCCGCCTCGTGCAGGGCGTAGAGCATGGCGCATCCGCTATGTTGCATCGCAGCATAGCATATCGAAGCCTAAAGGAGTCTATCCCTCGAACGCATTTCGCGCCGCGACAGCCTGGCCTGACGGCGCCTAGCGAAAGCCGGCGGTGACAATGCCGATCCCGTATGCCGCCCAAGCCACGATGGCGACGATCTGCAGCTTGCGCATGCGGCCGGTGATCGCGCTCAGGGCGGGATCACCGAGCGCCTTGTCCCGCTTCTTCAAAACGAAGCTGAAGATCGCGTTGTCGATGAACAAGGCTTTATCGGAAAGCTGTAGCCACAGCGCGGGATGGCGGGCGACCAGAGCGCGTCGGACCTTCCGGACAAGATAGAACTGGCCCAGCACGCATCCGAAAAACACCGCGAAGGGAACGAGGAGAAAGAGCGGCAAAGCCAACCTCGGTGGAAGCGGACATTTCGAGCTTAGCTTCGCGGGGCGGCGCCCGAAAGACCGAAGCCCTCAGGCCTAGTCCATCGCCGCCTTGATCCGCGCGGCGATGTCGGCCGGCGGCTGGTTGTAGGGGATCACCGTCCTGAAGCGGCCCTTGGGGTCCATCAGGTAGATCGCCGTCGAGTGGTCCATGGTGTAGCCCGGCCCCGTCCCGACCTTGGCGTAATAGACCTTGTAGGCCTTGGCGGCGGCGTCGACCTGACCTTGCGTCCCGGTCAGGCCGATCGTCGATTTCGGCACATAGTCGGCCGACAGGTAGGCCTTCATCTGGGCGGGGGTGTCGCGCTCGGGATCGATCGAGACGAAGACGATCTGCAGGTCCTTGGCCTGCGGGCCGAGCAATTCCGTGGCGGCCGCCAGGCCCTGCAGCGTGCCGGGGCAGACATCAGGGCAGTAGGT
Organism: Caulobacter segnis; assembly: GCF_003243465.1. Taxonomy (GTDB): domain Bacteria; phylum Pseudomonadota; class Alphaproteobacteria; order Caulobacterales; family Caulobacteraceae; genus Caulobacter; species Caulobacter segnis_A. The sequence continues at coordinate 25,343 of NZ_QFQZ01000033.1, read as the reverse complement.
GAAGCCGAAGAACACCGCGCTCCACTTGCCCTTCAGCACCTTTTCCGTCGCCGGGGCACCGTTCTGGTCGACCAGCTGGAAGGGACCGCCCACGGCGGCGGCGGCGGGCGGCTCGCGCAGGCTGTTGGCGCGCCAGGCCAGGCCGCCGACGACAAGCAGGCCCAGAAGGCAGACGACGATCAGGACGAGGCGTTGACGCGGCATGGGCTGTGCATCCTTTTGTTCTGGATCGGCCTTTTGCACTCGCAAAGCGCGCAAATCTGGACAATCCTGCAGTCATGGCTGACGTCTCGTTCGCTGGAACGCCCGAGGATCAACGCCGCAGCGGGCTCGATAGGCCGGGTGACGAGCCGACGCAAGACGACGCCTGGAGCTGGACGGCGCCGGGTCTTCGTCGCAGCCGGCTGAGAGTGCGGACGCTGCTGGCCCAGCGCTGGGCCTGGGTGGTCGGCCAGACCACCGCCCTGCTGATCTCGGGCCTGGCCTTGAAGATGCACGTGCCCTGGGCGATGTGCTTCACGCTCGTGGCGCTGTCGGCCTGGCTGAACGTCCTGCTGGGCCTGGCCTCGAACGGCCAGAGACTGGCCCGCGACGGCGAGGCCACCGCCCAGATCGCCTTCGACATCCTGCAGCTGTCGGCCCTGATCTATCTGACCGGCGGGGCGCACAATCCCTTCGCCCTGCTGCTGATCGCGCCGGTCACCCTGGCGGCCGCGACCCTGCCGGCGCGCTATGCGATCGCCCTGGGCGCCCTGGCGATCGCCGCCTCGATCCTGCTGGCGATCTTCCACATGCCGCTGCCCAGCATCAACGGCGAGCCGATCCCGTTCGCGCCCAATCCGCTGACGCTGTGGTTCGTGGTGACGGCGCGGATCGTCGGCATCATCCTGACCGCCGCCTACGCCTGGCAGGCCGCCAGCGAGTCCGCCCGCATGGAGCTGGCCCTGAACGTCACCGAGACGGTGCTGGCCCGCGAGCAGCGGCTGTCGGCCCTGGGAGCGTTGGCGGCGGCGGCGGCGCACGAGCTGGGCACGCCCCTGGCCACCATCTCGGTCGTCGCGCGCGAGATGGCGCGCAACACGACCAACGAGGAGGTCCGCGAGGACGCCGAGCTGCTGATCGGCCAGGCCGCCCGCTGCCGCGAGATCCTGCAGCGCCTGACCGAGATGCCCGAGGCCCAGGACGCCGTCCACGAGCGCATGAGCCTGGTGCAGCTGGTGCAGGACGTCATCGAGCCGCACCTGGTCCACGGCATCCGGGTGGAGGCCGTCGTCAACGGGCCGTCGGGCGAGACCGCCCCCGACATCTGGCGCCGGCCCGAGATCATCCACGCCATGACCTCGATCGTCGAGAACGCCGTCGATTTCGCCCGCAGCGAGGTGATCGTCATCGCCCGCTTCGACCCGCGCCACATCGTGATCGAGGCCCGCGACGACGGCCCCGGCTTCTCGCCCGAGGTGCTGGCCAAGCTGGGCGAACCGTACGTGACCACGCGTCCGGGCGCGGAAGGTTCGCGTACCGGCCATATCGGCATGGGCCTGGGCTTCTTCATCGCCAAGACCTTGCTGGAACGGACCGGGGCGACGGTGGATTTCCGTAATGGACGTCGCGGCGGCGCCGTGGTGTCCGCGCGTTGGCCGCGCGCCGCGCTCGAAGCCCCTGGCTATACAGGGGCTTGAGTTATGGTGCGGATGCGCGGAAGGATGGTGCGAGGACTTGGCGCGTTGAATATTAGCGCGGGGAGGCGCTGACTTCATGGCGGATATCGGTGAGCTGGTTTCGGCGCTGCCGGACAAGACTCTGCTTCTGTTGGACGACGACGGCCCGCTGCGGACCCGTCTCGGCCGCGCCCTGGAGCAGCGCGGGTTCGAAGTGACGCTGGCGGCTTCCGTGGCGGAGGCGCTGACGATCCTGCGCGCCGAGGCGCCGGCTCACGCGGTGCTGGACATGCGGCTCGAGGACGGCTCGGGCCTGAAGGTCGTCGAGGCTGTGCGCGACGCGCGCCCCGACGCCAAGGTCATCATGCTGACCGGTTACGGCAACATCGCCACCGCTGTCGCGGCGGTGAAGGCCGGGGTGGTCGACTATCTCTCCAAGCCGGCCGACGCCGACGACGTCGCCCGCGCCCTGCTGGCGGCCAAGGACGCCGCCCCCGCCCCGCCGGAAAACCCGATGAGCGCCGATCGCGTGCGGTGGGAGCACATCCAGCGCGTCTACGAGATGTGCGGCCACAATGTCTCGGAAACCGCCCGCCGCCTGAACATGCACCGCCGGACGCTCCAGCGAATCCTGGCGAAAAGGGCGCCGCGGTAGGGCGCCGTCTCCCCTCTCCCCTTGCGGGAGAGGGTGGCCCGTCAGGGCCGGGTGAGGGGTAGCACCGACAGAAACGCCGCGACGGCCGATCGGCTGTCGCGGCGTTTTCGTTGTTCAACCCTCATCCGTCGCCTACCGGCGACACCTTCTCCCGCAGGGGGAGAAGGGCTTCCGCCTCACATCGCCGAAATGCCGCCGTCGACCTTGATCTCGGCGCCGGTCATGAACTTGCTCTCGTCGCTGGCGAGATAGAGCACCGCATTGGCGATGTCGGTCGGCTCGCCGATCCGGCCCATCGGCACCTGGCGGGCCAGCTTGGCGAAGGCTTCCTCCTTGCCGAAGCGGGCCGAGAAGCCGTCCAGGATCGGCGTGTCGATGAAGGTCGGGTGGATGGAGTTCGAGCGGATGTCGAGCTTCATCTTGGCGCAGTAGAGCGCGATGTTCTTGCTGAGCAGCCAGACGGCCGCCTTGCTGGCGTTGTAGGCCGGCGAATTGCCGTTGGCGATCAGGCCGGCGATCGAGCTCAGATTGATGATCGAGCCGGGCTGGTGGGCCCGCATGTGGGTCAGGGCGTGCTTGGCGCCCAGGAACACCGAGTCGACATTGACCGACATGACCTTCTTCCAGAGGTCGAAGTCGAGGCTCTCGATCGGGCCGTCGCCGCCGATCCCGGCGTTGTTGACCAGCACCGACAGGCCGCCCAGGTCGCCGACGGCCTTTTCCAGCACCGCGATCCACTGGTCTTCCTGGGTGACATCCAGCTGATAGGCGAAGGCCGTGCTGGCGCCGTGCCTGGCGTTGATCTCGTCGGCCACGGCTTGGGCGCCCGCCAGGTTGAGGTCGGCCAGGGCGACCTTGGCGCCCTCCTCGGCCAGCCGGCGCCCCGCCGCCGCGCCCAAGCCCTGGGCCCCGCCGGTGATGAAGGCCTTCTTGCCGGCGACCCGGCCCGTGCTCTGCGCCATGCGGCGTCCTCCCGATTATAATTCAAACGGGAGTTTGAATTCTTCAGGCCGCGCTGTCCATGAACTTCGCCAGCGTCACGTCGAGATCCGTCACCCCGTCGGCGTCATGGGTGGTCAGCAGCACCTCGACGCGGTTGTAGACATTGGACCACTCCGGGTGGTGATCGAGCTTGTCGGCCATCAGGGCCACGCGGGTCATGAAGCCGAAGGCTTCGTTGAAGTCGGCGAAGCGGAAGGTCTTGCTGATGGCGTCCTTGTGGTCCGGCGCCACACTCCAGCCGTCGAGCTGGGGGGTCGCGGCGGCCGCGCCGATACGGGGACGGGACATGGTTCCTCCGGGAAAGTCTGGCCCTCTCAGAACGCCAATCCGGTCGCTTCGGCAAGGTCCGCCAGCAGCTGGTCTTCGCTGGAGACCTTGATGGCGGTCATGCCAAGCGCCGCCGCCGGCTTGCAGTTGATCCCCAGGTCGTCGAGATAGACGCACGCCTCCGGCGCGACGCCCAGAAGCTCGCACATCATCTGATAGATGCGCGGGTCAGGCTTGCGGACGCCGGCCTTGGAGCTTTCGATCACCGCGTCGAACAGGCTCATGATCTCGCCGACCGCCAGCGCCTTCTCGGCGCTCTGGGCCATGCCGGGACCGTGGCCGGTGGGGACATTGTTGGTGATGCAGCCGACCTTGAAGCGGGCCTTGCAGGCCTTTAGCGCGTCCATCACCCGGGGCCGCAAGTCGCCGTAGAGCAGCGGCAGCACCTCGGCGCCGCGCACGGCGTGGCCCAGCCGCGTCGCCTCGGCGAGGAAGAGCCCATCGAACGCCGCCGCGTCGATCTCGGCGCGCTCGAACCTGGCCCAGGCGTTCACATCGGGATCGGTGGCGTTGACCGTGCGGATGAAGTCCTTCGGCAGCCCACGTTCGGCTTCGTAGCGACGAAAGGCCTCGAACGGCGAGGTCGTGAACACGCCGCCGAAATCCCAGATCACCGCCTCGATCGCCATCTTCCGCCCCATCAAACAATTGTTTGAGCGCGACGCTAGCCGCCCGTCGCGCCAAGGGGAAGGCCCTGGCAGGGAACATGACCACCGCCTTCGCGCGTTAGGAGGGTTCAACCGGAGCCACGCCCCTGTCGACCGCCGACGTCCCCCTGCCGCCAAGGCCTCCCCGCCATCCGCTTCGCGGCCTGTCGCGGCGCGCCCTGATCGGGATCGGATCGGCCCTGGCGCTGACCGCGGCGATCATCGCCTTCCTGGTCATCTTCGACTGGAACTGGCTGCGCGGTCCCCTCGCCCGCTTCGCCTCGGCCCAGCTGCAGCGCGAGGTGGCGATCACCGGCGACCTGCGGGTCCACCCCTGGTCGTTCTCGCCCAAGGCCGAGGCCTATGGCGTCCGCATCGGCCAGCCGGACTGGGCCCGGAAGGCCGATCCCCAGGCTGGCCAGATGGTCCAGCTCCAGCGCATCGCCGTACAGGTCAAGATCCTGCCGCTGCTGCGCGGCGACGTGATCATGCCCTTCCTGGCGCTGGACAAGCCCGACGTGCGCCTGCTGCGCGACAAGGACGGCAAGGCCAACTGGACGTTCGGCGCCCGCAAGAGCGACAAGCCGCTCAAGCTGCCGGCCATCCAGCGCTTCGTGATCAACGACGGCAAGCTGCGCTACGAGGACCGCCAGCGGGGCACGCTGTTCGTCGGCTCCGTCAACGCCCAGGAGCGGGCCGGCGAGCGCGGCGGCCGGTTCGTGCTGGAGGGCGACGGGACCCTGAACAAGTCACCGTTCACGGCCGAGGTCAGCGGCGGGCCGCTTCTGAACATCTCGCCCAGCCGGCCCTATCCGTTCGACGCGCAGGTTCGCGCCGGCGCGACGCGGGTCGTCGCCCACGGCCAGGTGACCAGGCCCTTCGACCTGGGGCGCTTCGAGACCGACCTCACCGTGTCCGGCGCCGACCTCAACCGTCTGCACGACCTGACCGGCCTGACCCTGCCCAACACCCCGCCCTACCGCGTCTCCGGCCACATGGTCCGCAAGGGCTCGCGATACGACTTCCAGAAGCTGGCCGGGCGCATCGGCGACAGCGACATCGCCGGCCAGATGTTCGTCCTGACCGATCGCGAGCGGCCCTATCTGGAGGCGGCGCTGCGCTCCAGGCGCCTGGACTTCGACGACCTGGGCAGCCTGGTCGGCGCCGCGCCGGCCACGGGCCGCGGCGAGACCGCCTCCGCGGGCCAGAAGGTCGAGGCCGCCCAGCGCGACGCCACCCAGCGGCTGCTGCCCGACGCCACCCTGCAGACCGAGCGCGTCCGCGCCATGGACGCCAAGGTCACCTATCGCGCCGAGACGGTGAACGCGCCCAACCTGCCGCTGCGCAAGGTCAGCGTCGACGCGGTGCTCGACAACGGCGTGCTGACCCTGGACCCGCTGGCCGTGACCTTCTCGCGCGGCGACCTGCGCGGCAAGGTCCGCCTGGACGCCCGCCCGGCCGTGCCGCGCACCGATCTCGACGTGCGCCTGACCAATGGCCGGCTGGAGGAGTTCATTCCGATCCAGAGCGAGGGCAAGCCGGCCATCTCGGGCACGGTCATGGCGCGCGTCAGGCTGAGCGGCGTGGGGAACAGCGTCCATCGCGCGGCCTCGACCGCCAATGGCGAAATGACCGTCGTCGCCCCGCGCGGCGAGATCCGCCAGGCCTTCGCCGAGCTGCTGGGCGTCAACGCCTCCAAGGGCCTGATCCTGCTGCTGTCGAAAAGCGACAAGGAAACGCCCGTCCGCTGCGCCGTCGCCGACTTCTCGGTCAAGAACGGCGTCATGACCACCAACCACCTGGTGGCCGACACCGGCGTGGTGCTGGCGCGCGGGCGCGGGACGATCAATCTCGAGACCGAGCGGATGGACTTCCGCATCGAGGGCGACAGCAAGAAGCCGCGCCTGGTGCGGCTGTTCGTGCCGATCACCATCAAGGGCCCGTTCCTGGCGCCGAAGGTCGGCCTGGACGCCAGCAAGGCCGTCGGCCAGGGCGGCATCGCCGCCGCGCTGGGCTCGCTGGTCAATCCGCTGGCCGCCCTGCTGCCGTTCTTCACCACCGGCGAGGCCAAGGACGCCGACTGCGCCAGCCTGGTCAGCGACGCTCGCCAATCGGGCGCGCCCGTGAAGGTGTCGCAGACGACGCCAGCCAAGCCGAAGCAGTAGGGCGCTTGAGCTTGGCCCGCCTTGGCGCCATGCTCCGCGTCATCCGAAGCCCAGTGTGGTTCATGTCCGAGATTGTGCGCGAGGTCCGGGCCTAACAGGCTCCGAACCTCGGTTCGAAAGTCGATCAGGCCCGTTTCCGCCCGCGTCCCCGCTGGTGGACGCGATCGTACGCCTCGATCTCTCGGACAATCCCTTGAACATCTCAAAGCCGCAGCAAAGGACGCTGCACGCCCTGGCCCAAGGCGGCCGGATCGACCTCGAACGCGACGAGGACGGCCGCATTATCGCGGCCTATTGCGTCACCCGCGACGGCTGGACCCTCACCGACTGCACGGTCGGGATCTTCCAGTCGCTGAAGAGGAAAAGGCTGATCGCCAGCCAGGATGGCGGCCCCTATCGCATCACGCGACAGGGCCTGGCCAACCTACGCGCCCAACTCGACAACCGGGTAGGCGCGAAGGCCTGGTGACATGGCTCGGATTAACCCGTTTCGTGTCACCCCGGCCGTAGCGAAGCGAATAGCCGGGCCCCAGGGGTGGCCTCACCGCCGCTAGCCCCTGAATCCCGGATAGCCTCTTCGAGGCTTCCGGGATGACACGGGTCTATTGGCTGACTCTACAGGGCCTTGAAAAACAGGACGCGCGCGGCGCCGTAGTCGCGCGCGTCGATCTGTTCGAAGCCCTCCAGGACGGGATCGGGCTCGCCCCGGCCGCGCTCGAACATCAGGATCGCGCCGGGGGCCAGCCAGTCATGGGCCTTCAGCTCGGCCACGGCCTTTTCGCCCAGGCCCCTGGCGTAGGGCGGGTCGAGGAAGGCGATGTCGAACGGCGCGCCGGCGCTGGCCGGACGGGGGCCAAGGTCGGTGGCGTCGCGGCGATGCACGCGGGTGACGCCGAACAGGGTCATGGCGTCGATGTTCTCGCGGATCGCGCCGCGCGCGGCGTCGTCGGTCTCGACGAACAGGCAGAAGCTGGCGCCGCGCGACAGGGCTTCCAGACCCAGCGCGCCGGAGCCCGCGAACACGTCGATCACCCGCGCGCCGTGCAGTTCCGGCGCCCAGGCGGCGTGCTCCAGGATGTTGAAAACCGCCTGCCGCGCGCGGTCGGAAGTGGGGCGGGTGGCGTCGCCCGGCGGCGCGACGATGGCCTTGCCGCGATACTGGCCCGAGACGATGCGCATCAGGCGGCGGCCTCCGCCCGCGACAGACGAGCCACCCAGCCGTTCAGCCAGCGAAGACCAAGCAGGATCGCCGCCATGACGGCCCAGCCCCAGGGGTAGACCAGGCTGAAGAAGCTCAAGCCGCACATGAAGCCCGGGAGCAAGGCCACGCGCAGCATGACGTACAGCGCCTCGGCCTTGGGCGTAGGCTCGGCCAAGCCGCCGATGAACGCCGCATAGGCCCATAGAAGAGCGATCGCGACGCCGATCGCCGCGACCAGCCCGACATAGATGGGCAGGGCTTGTCCGCCGTGTTGCTCCCACAGCAGCTCCGTGCCGAGCGGCAGAAGCGCCACCAAGGCCAGAACCAGGAAATTCAAGACGTCGAGGACGCCGTTGGCGGCGCGCAAGCGCTCGAAAATCCGGCGGTGGCTCATCCAATAGATGCCGACGACCGCGAAGCTGATGGCGTAGGCCCAAAGCTTGACGCCCATCTTCGCGAACAGATCGCCAATGCCGTTCCACGCGTGAGGCGGATGGATCTCGATCGCCAGGAGGGTGATGGCGATGGCGAACACGGCGTCCGAGAACAGCACCAGACGGTGCAGGTGCGCGCCGCCACCGTCGCCCTTGCCCGAATCCCGATCGCTCATCGTGTTCCCCTTACAACCCGTAACCGGATGTGTGCCGTCCCGGAGGCGCCGCCGCAAGCGCGCGCTTTACAAGTCGCCCGCCGCCCCCTCTTAGTCGGCGTCGAAGGGAAGGGCGATCGAACGATGCGCATGGGCGATATCCTGGAGGCGGCGAGGCGTTCGCCCTTTCTGGGCGACCTGTCGCCGTATGATCGCGACCCATGGCGCAGCCTGTTCGCCGTGCCGGTCGGCGTGCTGGCCGGCGCCGTGGCCGCCCTGCTGGGCGCGATCACCGCGACCCTGGCGGCCCTGCTGATCGTCAGCGGCCTGGACGGCGCGCCGGCCGCCGGGGACCTGTTCCAGATCTTCAGCGATCCGACCCTGACCGATCCTTCGGCGCGACAGTCGCTGTTCCTGCTGGCGGTGCTGGCCGGGGTCAATCTGGGCGCGGCGGTCGGCTTCGTCTATGCCGCCGGCGCGATCCACCACCGCAAGATCACCGAATACGTCAACAGCGGCGGCCGCTTCCGCAAGCGCCTGCTGGTCGGCGGCCTGCTGATCGTCGGCGTGGCCATGAGCGGCCTCGTGGCTGTCGCCGCCGTCACCGGCCAGACCATCGAACCGCCGCTGTGGCGCACCGCGCCCAACCTTGTCGGCCGCACCCTCTACGCCGCTATGGCGATCGGCCTGCTGGTCCTGGCCGCGGCGGCCGAGGAGCTGGTGTTCCGGGGCTGGCTGCTCAAGCAGAGCGCGGCCTATGTCCGTGATCCGATCCTGCTGATGGCCCTGAACGGCTTGTTGTTCGCCGCCATCCACCTCGACCCCAATATCGACGCCTTCCTGGTCCGCGCCGCCATGGGGGCGGGCCTGACCTGGATGGCGCTGCGGCTGGGCGGCATCGAGCTGGGCATCGGGGCTCACGCGGCCAACAACGCCGTGATCCTGCTGCTAGTCCGCCCGATGACCACCCGCCCCGACGCGCCGCACGAGTTCAAGGCGGGGCTGATCGCCAGCGCCCTGCTGATGCTGGCGGGCCTGATCGGGGTGGCGGAACTGGCCGCCCGCTGGCCGGCCCTGCGCCGCTGGACGCGGCTGCAGAGCCCGGCGACGGCTTAGAGCCCTTAGCCTGAAATCGGAATCGACTTCAGGCGGTTAAAGGCTCCAAATCAAAGACTTAGAGCATGAGGTCAGCCGAAACCGGTTCCCACTTTCGGCCACACGCCTAGCGTTTCGGCCCGCCGCGCGGGGCGGGCCCGCGTCCGGTCGCGGGACGGGCGCCCCCAGGCCGCGCGGGCGGGCGCGCCATCGGCTTGCCAGACGTCTCCGACACCCGCCGCGCCGCGCCGTCGACGGTCTTCGGGGCGGCCTTTCCGTCCGGACGGGTGACCGGCTTGCTGCGCGCGACGGGCTTTCTGTCATCGATGAACTTGGTCTCGATCGACTTGGCCGGCGCACGCTTGGGCTTGGCGGCGCCCTTGGCCGGCGCGTGCGGCGAGACCTTCTTTTTGGGCTTGGCCCATCCGGCCTTGTAGACCGGCTTCTCGGGCTTTTCCGGCGCCTTGGGCTCGAGCACGCGATCGGCGCGCGGGACGCCCCGGCGCTGCAGGTCGCCGCCGCCGTCGGTGCCCGGCGCCTTCACCGGATTGGCGATCCCGGCGAACTTCGGACGATCGCCGGTCGGCATGTTCTCGGGCGGCACGACGCCTTCCAGCAGCTCGCGGATCACCCGGGGGCCGACCTCCTCGATCTGGCCAGCGGCGAGGGCGCCGAGCGCGAAGGGGCCGTAGGACATGCGGATCAGGCGATTGACCTTCAGGCCGATCGACTCCAGCACCTTGCGGACCTCGCGGTTCTTGCCTTCCGACAGAGAGACCGTCAGCCAGATATTCTTGCCACCGCCGGCCTTGTCGTGCGCCTTGTCCAGCTTGACCTCGATCGGGCCGTACTTGACGCCTTCGACGATGACGCCGTCCTTCAGGGTGTCGAGCTTGGCCTGGGTGGTGTCGCCGAAGGCGCGGGCGCGGTAGCGGCGCACCCAGGCGTTGCTGGGCGTCTCCAGAGCGCGCGACAGCTCGCCATCATTGGTCAGCAGCAGCAGGCCCTCGGAGTTCAAATCGAGGCGCCCGACCGAGATCAGGCGCGGCAGGTCCTTGGGCAGGGTCTGGAACACCGTCGGCCGGCCCTTGGGGTCGTTGTGGGTGGTCATCAGGCCGGTGGGCTTGTGGTAGCGGAAGATCCGCGTCGGCTCGCGCTCGGCCACCAGCTGGCCGTCCACCGTGAGAAAGTCGCCCGGCTTGACCTTGATCGCCGGGGTGGTCAGCACCTTGCCGTTGATGGCGACGCGGCCGGCCTCGATCAGCCGCTCGACCTCGCGCCGCGAGGCGACGCCCGCCCGCGCCAGGGCCTTGGCGACCCGCTCGCCGGGACCGCCGTCGAGCTCCCCGTCTTGACCATCGAGTTCAGGCTCGTACAGGGGATCGTGGGGTTTGGTCATTTTTGGCGTCCGTCTTGGGCTGGGCGCATCTCGCGATGGGCTTTTCAGGTCAGCTAATGCGCACCGATCAGGACGAGGATCAAGGCTCCGAGCAGGACAGGCGGATGATGCGCCTGGCGCTCGACGCCGCTCGCGCGGCCGCCGAGGCGGGTGAGACGCCGGTCGGTGCGGTGATCCTGGATCCGAAGACGGGCGAGATCATCGCCACGGCCGGCAACGGACCCATCGCCGCCCACGACCCCACCGCCCACGCCGAAATCGCCGCGATGCGCGCCGCGGCGGCCAAGCTGAAGAACTATCGCCTGACCGACCTGACCCTGGTCGTGACGCTGGAGCCCTGCGCCATGTGCGCCGGGGCGATCAGCCACGCGCGGATCGGGCGCGTGGTGTTCGGAGCCGAGGACCCCAAGGGCGGCGCCGTCGTCCATGGCCCCAAGTTCTTCGCCCAACCGACCTGCCACTGGCGGCCGGAGGTGACGGGCGGGGTGCTGGCGCAGGAGAGCGCGGAGCTGCTGCGCGGCTTCTTCCGGGCGCGGCGGAAGAGCAAGGGCTAGGTGAATCGCCATCATTAACCGCAATTCCCCGACTTCCCCGGCGAATGCCCGGGGCCCAGATTCAGCCGGAGCGCGTGGGGTTTCGCGACATTCCGCAGCGCTAACTGGATTGTCGCGCGCGGGTTCGATCTGGGTCCCGGCATTCGCCGGGAAGGTCGGATTCTTCTGTGGTCAGTCGCCCGGGATCATCATGAGGTCGCGTCTCGACCCGCGCGTAATCCGTCCTAGCTGATCAGGGCCGAGCCCAGCAGGACCTTCGAGCCGGGCTTGCCCAGCACCTGGTCGGCGGCCTTCTGCAGCTCGCGACCGACATAGTCCATGTCCGGCGCCGCGCCGCCGCGCAGGCCGGCGGCGTAGATCATCAGCACCTGGGCGAAGGCCGCCCGCAGACGCGGCGTCGAGGCCTCGGCGCGCTTCATCAGTTCGGGATCCTTGACCTCCAGGCCCGTCTCCAGGGTCATGACGCCCCGTCGGCCGTCGCGGCGCATTACCACCGCATTGATCGGATCGAGCGCGAAATAGGTCTTGGGCGCTTCCTTCTTCTCCTCGCCGTGACCGGCGAAAGCCGGGACAGGCGCGACCAGGGGCGCGGCGGCGAGCGCGGCGGCCAGGACCAGCGGCAGGGAGCGAAAGCGACGCATGCGTCCCTGATAGCGCGCCTGGGTTGACGTCCTCTTTACGTCTGCGGGTGCAAACAGCATCGTTAACCACGCTTCGTCGTCGCGGCCGCAAGCCGGACGCGCGTCTCTCGGAGGCAGACCTTGGGCCGTTTCTCACCCAAGTCCCTTGATCTGGACGGCAAGGTGATCCTGGTCACCGGCGGCACCGGCTCGTTCGGCCGGCGCTTCATCGAGACCGTGCTGCGCCGCTACGCCCCGCGGAAAGTCATCGTCTACTCCCGCGACGAATTGAAGCAGAGCGACATGCAGATCGAGCTGCGCGAGCAATTCGACGAGAAGACCTACGCCAAGATGCGCTTCTTCCTGGGCGACGTTCGCGACCGCGAGCGCCTGACCCTGGCCCTGCGCGGCGTCGACATCGTCATCCACGCCGCGGCCCTCAAGCAGGTGCCGGCGGCCGAGTACAATCCGTCCGAGTGCATCCACACCAACGTGCTGGGCGCCGAGAACGTGGTCTGGGCCAGCCTCAGCAATGGCGTCAAGCAGGTGGTGGCGCTTTCGACCGACAAGGCCTGCAACCCGACCAACCTCTATGGCGCGACGAAGCTGGCCTCGGACAAGACCTTCGTGGCGGCCAACAACCTGTCGGGCGACATCGGCACGCGCTTCTGCGTCGTGCGCTACGGCAACGTGGTCGGCTCGCGCGGCAGCGTGGTGCCGCTGTACCGCCGGATGCTGGATAACGGCGCCACCGAGCTGCCGGTCACCGATCCGCGCATGACCCGCTTCTGGATCACGCTGAACGAAGGCGTCGACTTCGTGCTGTCGTCGCTGACCATGATGCGCGGCGGCGAGATCTTCGTGCCGAAGATCCCGTCGATGTCGATGCCGGACCTGGTCAAGGCCATGTCCCCGACCGCCGGAATCAAGGTCGTGGGCATCCGTCCGGGCGAGAAGCTGCACGAGATCATGATCAGCGCCGACGACGCCCGCGCCACCGTCGAGTTCGAGGACCGCTACGCGATCGAGCCCAACTTCGCCGAGTTCGGCCGCAAGCCCTATTCCGCCGCCGACGGCGCCAAGCCGGTGGGCGAGGACTTCTCGTACAGCAGCGACAACAACCACGACTGGCTGTCGCCCGAGGGCCTCTTGGCCATGCTGGAGGAGAAGGCCGCCCGATGAGCGGCTCCTTCCTCCCCTATGGCCGCCAGACGATCGAGGACGACGACATCGCGGCCGTCGCGGAGGCCCTGCGCGGCGACTTCCTGACCACCGGCCCGACGGTCGAGGCGTTCGAGACCGCCTTCGCCCGCAAGGTCGGCGCTTCGCACGCCGTGGCGGTGTCGAACGGCACCGCGACCCTGCACCTGGCCATGCTGGCTCTCGGGATTGGCGAGGGCGACACCTGCATCGCCCCCTCGGTCACCTTCCTGGCCACCGCCAACTGCGCCCGCTATGTCGGCGCCGAGGTGGTGTTCGCCGATGTCGACCAGGGCAGCGGCCTGATGACGCCGGAGACCCTGGCCGAGGCCCTCGAGCGCGCCAAGGGCCGGCGGGTGAAGGCCATCCTGCCCGTCCACCTGCGCGGCGACGTCTGCGACCTGCCGGCCCTGAAGGCCCTGGCCGACGCCGCCGGCGCGGTCCTGGTGGAGGACGCCCCCCACGCCCTGGGCTCGATCGCCACCTTCGACGGCGTCGCCCACCCGGTCGGCGACGGCGCCTATTCCAGCTTCGCCAGCTTCTCGTTCCACCCGGTCAAGACCCTCGCCACCGGCGAGGGCGGGATGCTGACCACCAACGACGCGACCCTCGCCGAGCGCGCCCGCCGCCTGCGCTCGCATGGCATGGTCCGGCCCGCCGACGGCGATCCCTGGTGGTACGAGATGCCAGAGCTGGGCTTCAACTACCGCATCCCCGACGTGCTCTGCGCCCTGGGGCTGTCGCAGTTGAACAAGCTGGATCGCTTCGTCGCCCGTCGCCGAGCGCTGACCGCGCTCTACGCCCGCCTGCTGCCCGAGCGCGCCCCCAAGGCCCGCCTGGCGACGAGCCCCGCCTATTCGGACGCCGCCCTGCACCTCCTGACCGTGCTGATCGACTTCGAGGGCCTGGGCCTGACCCGCCGCGCGGTCGTCGAGGCGCTGAAGGCCAAGGGCGTCGGGACGCAGGTCCACTACATCCCGGTCCATCGCCAGCCCTATTACGTCAACCGCCAGGGCCTGGCGGATCTGCCCGGCGCCGACGCCTGGTACGCGCGCTGCCTGACCCTGCCGCTCTTTCCGGCGATGTCGGAAGCAGATGTGGAGCGGGTCGTCGACGCCTTGGCGGAGGTGCTGGGCTGACGGCGCAGGCGCGCGGTCGGCCGATCCAGCGGCCCAGCCAAGATTAAATATCCGTCAGGCGCCTCCACGACACCGCGCCGGAGCCTCTAAGCGGCAAGAGCCGCCTAGGGAATTCCATGTTCCGCACCACCTGCATCCTGACCACCGCCCTGGCCGTGGCTATCATCGCGACCACCGCCCAGGCCGGGGACTATCGGCCGTCCTTCCATCCCGACACCCTGAAGGGCCCACCCCACGGCGCGCCGAATATGGTGATGGTGCTGGGCACGCCCCACCTGAGCGGTCTGCCCAAAACCGTGGACCTGGGTCGGCTGTCGCCGCTGCTGGAGCGGCTGGCGGCCTGGAAGCCGACCGGGATCGCCACCGAGGACCTGTCCGGCCTGCAGTGCGACGCCCTGCGGCGCTATCCGTCCCGCTACGCGGAGACCGTGAAGACCTATTGCCCCGACCCCACGGCGGCCGGCCAGGCGACGGGTCTGGACGTCCCAGCCGCCAACGCCGAGGCCGAGCGCCTGCTGGCCGCCTGGCCCGCCTCGCCGACCGCCGCCCAGCGACGACACCTGGCCGCCGTGTTCCTGGCCGCGGGCGAGCGGGCCTCGGCCCTGGTCCAATGGCTGCGCCTTCCGGAGGCCGAGCGCCGGGCCGGCGACGGCCTGGACGACACGCTCGTCGCCCAGCTCGAGAAACTGCGCGTCCGCCGCAACGAGACCGACCAGATCGCCGCCGTCCTCGCCGCGCGCCTGGGACACGAGCGCCTGTGGAGCGTCGACGACCATTCGGCCGATACGCCCGACAGCCCCGATCCGGCCGAGCAGAAGGCGTTCGAAACGGCGATCCGCGCCGCCTGGGACAATCCGGTCGCCCGCGCCCGCCGCGCCGAGGACCAGCGCCTGCAACAGGATCTCGACAAACCGGAGGGACTGTTGAACGTCTATCGCGCCTACAACAGCCCCAAGGCCCAGCAGATGGCTTATGGGGGCGACTTCGGCGCGACCCTGGTCGAGCCTTCGCCGCAGGCCTTCGGCCGGCAGTACCTCGGCTATTGGGAGACGCGGAACCTGCGCATGGTCGCCAACATCCGCGACGTCCTGGGCCAGCATCCCGGCATGCGCCTGCTGGGCATCGTCGGGGCCTCGCACAAGGGCTATTACGAGGCCTATCTGAACCAGATGCACGACGTGCGGCTGGTGGATACGGAGGCGGTGCTGCGGTGAGCGCGGCGTCGAGGTGGGCGTCTCGGGGAAGTCGGACGCCTGTCTCACTCCAGGTATGGGCTCAGGACAACGGCGGGGGGGTGAAGCTCAGAGTCACGGTGGATATGGCTCCTGAACTCAACTCGATCTTCATGTCCCAGTGCGGCGCCATGCCATAGGCCGTGCGGCGCGCCCAGATGATCGCGCCGTCCTGGTCCACCTCGTCGACGCCGAGCGCGAACGCCTCCTTCAGCTTCGCGGCGGGGTCGGCGCAGGCCTTGGCGTAGTCGCGGCAGATGAACTTGAACGGGTAGCGCGAGGCGGGCTGGGCTTGGGCGGTCAGGCGATAGACCTGACCGATCGCGGGCAATACGCTGCGGAAAGTGCGGTCGTCCTGGGCGACGGTCCACTGGGCGTCGGCGACGCCGTCGCACGAGCGCGGCGGCGCCGCGTGGCGGGCCGTCCAGTCTTCGACGTGGTAGCGGTTTTGCACTTCCACCCGATCGACGCCTTCGCCAGCGTCGCGCTTGTAGAACACGAAGAGCTTCTGGGCGCGGCAGATCGCGTCCCCGATCGGGTCGGCGGTCAGGGTCAAGACGACCCCGCGCCGGGGATCCAAGCCATTGGGACGGTAGGCTTCGCTATGGTCGACCTTCTCGGCTAACCGCGCCAGCACATCGCCAGGCGTGCGCTCGGCGGCTGTCGGCGCCGAGAGCAAGCCAAGCAGGATGAGAGCCAACTTCATCAGACCGCTCCGAGTCCGCCCGCGACATCGGCGAGCCCCGGCGCGGATATTAGCTCAAGGGTTCCGGTCCGCCGAGCGCCGCGCGATCGTTCAAGCCGCCTTGCTGGCCAGGGTCTTGATCAGGTCCATGGTCTGGGGCGACTCGGCGAGCTGTGCGCGCGAGCCGGGATCGCGGGCCAGTTTCAGGGCCTCGATCCGGGCCTTTTCGGCGACCGGGCCGGTGGGGCCGGCCTCGCCCATGGCCAGCTTGGCCAGCAGGGCCAGGCGGTGCGGCAGGGGTGCCGGGGCGCGCACCAGCATGGTCAGGAGACGGGTGTCGGACTCGATCTGGGCGCCGATCTCGCCCAGCTTGGCGCAGAGCGGCTCGTAGTCCTCCCGCACCAGGCCCGAGCGGCTGAGCGAGCGCTGCAGCACCGCCAGCTGGCTGAGCTTGCTGACGGGGGAATCCGGCCCCTGGCGCATTTCCTTCTCGAAGCGCATCGCGCTGATATTGCCGTTCAGCCAGCGCGCGGCGTGACGCTTGTTGACCGCGCCCATGACGTTTTCGGCCAGGCGGATCAGGATCTTGATCTCGTCGTGGGCCGAGCGGTCGCGGCCCAGCAGGCTGTCGATGAACTCGCCGTTCAGCAGGGTCTTCGAGCGCGTGGTGAAGGCGCCCTGGATGTCGTCGGCTTGCAGGATGCGGCCGGCGGCGGCCGTCAGGCTCATGGCCAGGGCCCGCAGGAACTCGATCTCGGCGTCGGCGCTGTCGGGCTTCAGGCGCCGCACGCCGTTCAGCTCGGTCAGCACGCGCTGGGCGATGGCCTTTCGCACGCTGGGAAAGTCGTCGCCGGACAGCCAGCCGCTCAGGCGCTGGGCCGTGCCCGACAGTTCGGGCATGCAGGCGCGGACGCTGGCCTCGATCCGGATCAGGGCCTCGACGGCGACGCCGCCGGTCAGGCGGGTCATGGCCGCCAGGGTCGAGCCCAGGTCGTCCTTGGTGTCCAGCAGGTCGGCCATGCCGGCCCGCGAACCGATGATCTCGGCCAGGGGCTGCTCGATGGCGGCCAGGGCGGCGGCGCGGGCGCGCGGCTCGGCCGGGGCGGCGTCGGCCAGGTCGAGCAGGCGGGCGATCTTGTCGGACCAGTTGGTGGCGGGCGCGATCGAGGCGGCGATCCCCGCCCCCAGCAGGAAGGCGCGGTCGGGATCGGCGACCAGCCGCTCGGCGGCCTTGGCGAAGCCTTCCTTGTCGAGGTCGGGCAAGGCGCCCTTCTTGAAAGCCTTGCTGAGGTTGCCGATCGTGCGCTCGACCAGGCCCTGGAAGTGGCGAATGACCTCGTGGACCGTGACGCCGCGCGCCTCGGCCTCGGGAATGGCGATCTTCTGCAAGGCGTGCTGCAGGTCGGTGCCCGAGGCCTCAAGCTTCTCGACGAGGTCAGGGCGGTGCAGCAGCTCGAAGGGCGTGGCCTTGTGGCGGGTCAGCCAGCCGTCCAGCAGGCGGCCGATGCGGTCGCGGGCGTGAGCCGTGTAGAGGTCGGCCGGCTGGACGCACAGCGGATCGCGATCCTCGGCCTCCTTCTTGGGCTTGCCGCCGTCGACCATGCCCTTGGTGAAGATGGCGATGGACTTGTACTCGCCGGTCTCGGGGTGCAGCGTCTCCTTGCTGACCCGGACGGCCACGCCGCGTTTCTGCTCGAGAACGTCCTCGGCCACCTGCAGGGCGTGCGCGCGATTCTCGGTCGCGATCTCCAGCGTCCACTGCGCGCCGACCTTTCGCCGGACAAATAGCTCGTAATGGATCTGGCTCATTCGGCGATGGCTCCCGGAGCGCCACCTTGGCCCACGAGACCTTAAGGTGAGGTTGAAGAACCCGCTTTGGGGGACGCCGCAATCGCGCCATGCTCGGGCCGCAAAGCGCGACGACACAGGTTGGAAAGCTTCGCCGCGCCGTGCGTTGAAGCCGGGAGCCTCGACCGGTAGGATCGGCGAAGCGACGAAAGTCGAAGCATAAGAACGGATAGATGGCCTTCATCACCCTCATTGACGACGACGAGAACATTGTCGGCTCGATCTCGATGGCCCTGCAGGCCCACGGCCACACGGTGAACCACTTCCACGACGGGGTGGCCGGCCTGGAAGGCGTCGAGGCCAATCCGCCGGATCTCGTCATCCTGGACGTCAAGATGCCCCGCATGGACGGCATGGAGGTGCTGCGCCGCCTGCGCCAGCACTCCGAGATCCCGGTGATCATGCTGACCTCGAAGGACGAGGAGATCGACGAGGTCCTGGGCTTCAACCTCGGCGCCGACGACTACATGCACAAGCCGTTCAGCCAGCGGCTGCTGGTCGAGCGGGTCAAGGCGGTGCTGCGCCGGGCGCGGCCGGAGGGCGAGATCTCGCCGGCGGAGCAGAGCGCGGCCGGCGCCAAGGTGATGAAGCGCGGCAAGCTGACGCTCGATCCCGCCCGCCATGACAGCCTGTGGGACGGCAAGCCGGTGCGCCTGACGGTCACCGAGTTCCTGCTGCTGCAGGCCCTGGCCCAGCGTCCCGGCTTCGTGAAGAGCCGCGACAACCTGATGGACGCCGCCTACGACGACCAGGTCTATGTCGACGACCGCACGATCGACAGCCACATCAAGCGCATGCGCAAGAAGTTCCGCCAGGTCGACCCGGAATTCGACTCCATCGAGACCCTGTACGGCGTTGGCTACCGTTACCGCGAGGCCTGAGGCGGCGGGCGAGCAGCCCCCGCCCCGTCGGCGCCTGGCCTGGCCGCGCGGCTCGCGGCTGGGCCGGCTGATCATCGCGCTGAACGTCCTGGCCCTGGTGATCGTGGTCATCGGGGCGCTGGTGCTGAACGAACTGCGCAGCGGCCTGGTCAACGCGCGCATCGACAGCCTCAGCACCCAGGGCCAGCTGATCGCGAAGGTCATTGATGAGCTGGCGACGGTGGGCGTTCCAGAGCCGGAGCTCGACCCCGTCGCCGCCAGCCAGATCCTGCAAGTGCTGTTCATCCAGCACTCGCAGCGCGCCCGCTTGTTCGACGCGCACGGCAAGGTGCTGGCCGACTCGTTCGTGGTCGCCGACCGCGTCGACTGGAAGGTGCTCCCGCCCGCTCACAAGCCCGGCGAGGCCCAGCAAGGTCCGCGACAATCCCCGGCCGAGCAGGCCAAGGCCGAACGCGCCCAGAAGGCCCTGGCTGACGAGATCGCCCAGGCCATGAAGGGCCGCACCGTCGCCGGCACGCGCATCTCCGAGGACGGCGAGCGCCTGGTCTCCGTCTCCATTCCGATCCAGCACGTGCGCGCCGTGCTCGGCGTCCTCACCCTGGAGGCCGGGGATGTCGACGAGATCATCGCCGCCGAGCGCAAGGCCCTGCTGCCGTTCATCATCGTGGCCATGATCGCGATCCTGATCTCCAGCGTGCTGCTGCACCGGCTGATCGCCATGCCCGTGCTGCGCCTGGCCCGCGCCGCCGACCATGTCCGCCTGCAGGGGGCGCGCGCCATCTCGCTGCCCGACCTCTCGCGCCGCCACGACGAGCTGGGCGACCTGTCCCGCTCGCTGGAGGACATGACCCATTCGCTGTCCGAGCGGATGGACGCCATCGAGCGCTTCGCCGCCGACGTTGCCCACGAGATCAAGAACCCCCTGACCTCGATCCGCTCGGCCGTGGAGACGCTGGATATTGTCAGCGATCCGGCCGCCCGCGCCCGGCTGCTGGCGATCCTGCAGA
The DNA here is from genome assembly GCF_003243465.1 of Caulobacter segnis. Taxonomy (GTDB): domain Bacteria; phylum Pseudomonadota; class Alphaproteobacteria; order Caulobacterales; family Caulobacteraceae; genus Caulobacter; species Caulobacter segnis_A. The sequence continues at coordinate 5,439 of NZ_QFQZ01000033.1, read as the reverse complement.
GCGACGTCAACCGGCTGGACCGGCTGGTGACCGACATCTCCAACGCCTCGCGCCTGGACGCGGAGCTGTCGCGCGAGCCGCCCCGGACGCTGGACCTCAACCGCCTGCTGACCGAGGTGACCAGCCTCTACGACGCCCAGCTGCGTCCCGGCGACGCGCCTGGCAGCGTGCGGGTGCGGCTGTCCCTGGCCGACCCCGGCCACCCGGCGCAGATCCTGGCGCGCGAGACCCCGATCGGCCAGGTGTTCCGCAACCTGATCGACAACGCCCGCTCGTTCAGCCCCGCCGACGGCGAGGTCCGCGTCAGCCTGTCCCGCGCCCGCGGCCGGCTGATCGCGGCGGTCGAGGACGACGGTCCGGGCATCCCGCCCGACAATCTCGAGACCATCTTCGAGCGCTTCTACACCTCGCGGCCCAAGGGTCGGGCGTTCGGCGGCAATTCGGGCCTGGGCCTGTCCATCGCCCGCCAGATCATCGAGGCCCACGGCGGGCTGATCCACGCCGAGAACCGCAAGGACGCGGCCGGGGCGGTGATCGGCGCGCGCTTCGTCGTCGACCTGCCGGACAGCCGGGCGTGAGCGGCGCCGCCGAGCTCCGCCACGCCGGCCTGATCGCCCGCCGCCAGGACGGCCTGTGGCGCGGAGCCCTGATCGAGGGGCCGTCGGGGATCGGCAAGAGCGATCTGGCCTTGCGCGCCCTGGGCCACGGCTTTCGCCTCGTCGCCGACGATCGGGTGCTCGCCTTCGCCAGCGGCGGCCGCCTCTACGGCAAGGCGCCCGGCGCCCTGGCCGGCCTGATCGAGGTGCGCGGCCTGGGCGTCGTCACGGCCGAGGCGCCCCTGCCCTTCTGCGAGATCGCCGTCGTCCTGCGCTGCGTCGGCGGCCCGGAGGCCGTCGAGCGCCTGCCCGAGCCGCGGACCGCGACCCTCGCCGGGATCGCCCTGCCCGCCTTCGACCTGTGGCCGCGGGAACCCTCCGCGCCGGTGAAGATCGGTCAGATCATGCAGTCTCTTGGAGTCCTTCTCTAACGGGCGTATCAAGACCGCCCGCGCGGCATTCTCCCGGCCGCGCAGGGAATGGGGATCCCGTTTGAGATATCTGGCATGATCGGGCTCGTGATCGTGACGCACGGGCGTCTGGCGGAAGAGTTTGTCTCCGCCATGGAGCATGTGGTCGGTCCGCAGACCGCCGTGAAGGCGATCTGCATCGGCCCCGAGGACGACATGGAGCGCCGCCGCTCCGACATCCTCAAGGCCTGCGCCGACGTCGACCAGGACGGCCAGGGCGTCATCCTGCTGACCGACATGTTCGGCGGCACGCCCAGCAATCTGGCCATCTCGGTGATGGAGCAGACCAAGGCCGAGGTCATCGCCGGCCTCAACCTGCCCATGCTGATCAAGCTGGCCAGCGTGCGCCAGCGCGAGACCTTGCAGGCCTGCGTCGCCCACGCCCAGGAAGCTGGACGCAAATATATCTCCGTGGCCTCCTACGTGCTCGCCGGAGAGAAGTAAGCGGAATGCATTCCAGAACGGTCGAGATCGTCAACGAGCGCGGCTTGCACGCCCGGGCCTCGGCGAAGTTCGTGAAGATGGCGTCCAGCTTCGACGCCGAGGTGACGGTCAGCCGCGACGGCGCCAGCGTCGACGCCCGCTCGATCATGGGCCTGATGATGCTGGCCGCCGGCATCGGCTCGACCATCGACATCAGCGCCGAAGGCCCCGAGGCGGACGCCGCCCTGGAAGCCCTGTGCGAGCTGGTGGCCAACCGGTTCGACGAGGAGCGGTAGGCCGCCCCTCGCAAAGCTAGCCCCTGGTAAGACTTGCCGGCGAAGGCGGGTCGGTCGAGCGCCGCGCGTCCGCCGGCGCGGTTGCGATCTCCAGCCCGTCGACGCATCGCCGCCACCGCGCCGGCGGCACGCCCACGACCTGGCTGAACACCCGGGTCAGGTGGCTCTGGTCCGCGAAGCCGCAGGCCAGAGCGACCTCGGCGATGGAGAGCTGGTTGGCGACCAGCAGCCCCTTGGCCTGCTCCACCCGAAGCAACTGCCGCCAGCGCCGCGGCGTGACGCCGAAGGTCTGCTTGAAGGCCTTGATGAAGTAGCCGTTCGACAGGCGACAGGCCTCGGCCAGCTCCGACACGCTCGGCGGATGTCGGTCCAGAGGCGTCATCAGGTCCACCGCCCGCTTCTGCTGCCAGCGCGACAGGCCGCCCTTGGCGACCTCGGGCCCGCCGCCCGGCGGCTTCGGCGCGGGACCGCCCGAGCTCTTCAGCCGACGCGCGCCGGCCTCGACCGGAGCCTTGCGCTGGGCGGTCGCGCCCGCGGCGACGGCGATCACGTGCAGGAGCTCGCAGACCCCGTCCAGGTCCGGGGCGGGCGTCCTCAGGCGCCGGAGACCGTCTTCGACGCTCGAGAGAATGATCGCGATCTCCGGCGGGATCTCGCCGGATCGGCCGATCGAGGCCGCGTCACCGGCCCGCGCAGGATCCTGCCGGCGCGAAACCGCGAGGTCGCGGCTTCCACCGTCGTCACGTCGATCGGAGGCTGTGTCGCAACGCATGGAGCGCGCCTTCCTCGGCCGCGAGAGGCCGCACCTTCGCAACCTTCGCGCTCAAGGTCGGCGCGTTCGCCCCGCCTCTCAATGTCGTCCGGAGGGTCCGGGCGCGACCCATTTGGGTGGTCGCCCACCCCTCCCCGGCCGAGCCCGACGCCGATCCGCGATACGCGCCGCGGCGCGGCGTCAGCGCCCTTGGGGCTGGACGGACCTGACGGCCTCCTCGATCACCGCGGCGACCTCGGCGGGATGCGACAGGATCGCATAGTGGCTCGACGGCACGACCTTGGTCTTCGCGTTCAGCTTCTTGGCGAGGTCGCGTTGCAAAGCCGGGCTCAGCGCGCGATCGTTGGTCGCGACGACGTACCAGGACGGCCGCGTCTTCCAGGCGGCGATCGAGACCTTGTCCCCGAAGGCGCCGGCGCCCAGCGCGCCCTGGGTGGCGGCGAGCACCTTGGCCTCGGCCTTGGGCAGGTCCTGGCCAACGTCCTCGGCGATCCCCTTCTCGCTCAGATAGAGGAAGCCCTGGCCGTCATCGATCACCTGGTCGAGGACCGGCTGCTTGGGATAGGCGCTGATCAGGTCATAGCCGCTCTGCCCCTCGCTGTTGGCGAACGCCGCGACATAGACCAGAGCCTTGACCTTGGGATCGTCACCGGCCTGGGTGATCACGCTGCCGCCCCAACTGTGGCCGACCAGGACCACGGGTCCCTTGGCGTAGGCGATCGCGCGCTTGGCCGCGGCGACGTCGTCGGCCAGCGAGGTCAGGGGGTTCTGGACGCTCAGCACCCGAACGCCCTTGGCCTGCAGCAGCGGGATGACCTTGCTCCAGCTCGAGCCGTCGGCCCAGGCGCCATGCACCAGGATGACCGTGACGGGCCCGGACGCAGCCTCGGCGGCCGCCGGCGCGGCGAACGCGGCCCGGGTGGGCGCGGCGGCGAAAAGGCCCCCGGCGACGATCAGGGCGGACACGGCGGTGTTGAACGCGAACGTCTTGAGCTTGCTCATGGAACCCTCCGATAGCCCGCCGGGCCGCCAGCGACGCCCGACCCTAGGTCCGCGGCGAGCGGGGGCCTTGTATCGGATGACGGTGTTTGGGCGGCGTTTGCTCAAATGCGCGACGGAGCCCCCAAGGGCGAACAAGCGGGTAGGCGCCGCCCCCGACAGCCCGTTAGCTAGGCGCTCGCCCTGGCCTGGCGCGACCGTCGCGCGAGCCGCCCACCGCCGAGTCCCCGCCATGACCACGCCGCCCGCCATGACCACGCCGATCGAATCCCGCCTGCTCGAAGACAGCATCAAGCGCGTCTGGAACGAGCACGACGACGCCCGCCGCCTCGCGGCGATGCGCGAGATCTATCACCCGGACGCGGTGATCTTCGAACCGAGCCGCGCCGTCACCGGCCATCAGGCGATCTCGGACGTCGTGCGGGACGTCCTCAGGGACATGCCGCCCGGCTTCACCTTCCGCGTCGTCGGCCCCACCCTCGGCCACCACGGCGTCGCGACCACGCGGTGGGAAGGCGGCCCGGCCGACACGGTGATCGTCAGCGGCGTCGACGTCGTGCGGGTCAAGGACGAGCTGCTGATCGAGCACTACTTCTATTTCGATCCCCAGGCCTGAGAGCCCAGCGGCGCCGTCGTCGCCAGGCGCCGATCCAGGTCGCGACGACACCAGCCCAGGTCGCGCAGCTCGGCGGGGCTCAGGATCGCGCCGGGCGCGGGCTGATCGCGCGCCGGCGCGACGCCGCTCAGTCGCTCGCCGTCGGTGAAGTCGAGGCGGAACGGGGTGACCTTGAATCCGCCTGGAAACCGACCGCGAAAGCCGAGGATGTAGCGAGGGATCGATGGCGCGCCCACGGCCTCGATGGTCAGGTCGACGAGACGGCTCCGAAACAGTCCCTTCGCCGGCCGGGGCGTGACCGCGACCACGCGAAAGCCACCCTCTTGTCCCACGCTGCTAGCCCTCCGCGACTTCGGAAAAAGGATGGCAAGGCGGCGCTCATCAGGTCAATCGCCCCTCTCCGGCAAGGGGAGAAGGAAGCCCCCGGATCGATCCTCCGCACACGGCGTTATTCCGAACCTACGCCATGTGAAAAGGAGCTGATCGATGAAGTTCGCTGTCCTGGGCCTTTCCATCGCCGCCGTCGCCACGGGCGCGGTCGCCCAGACGACCATCGCGCACCAGGAAGGCCAGCTGGCCAAGGGCGCCTTCACGGTGGGTCAGATCGAGGACGCCGACGTCATCGACTCCGCCAACCGCAAGGCCGGCGAGGTCGAGCATGTCCTGCTGGACTCGGCCGGCAAGCCTACAGCCATCGTCATCGAGATCGACCGCATGGGCCCGGACAAGAAGGTCGTCGTGGCCCTGGCCGACGTGACGGTCTCGCCCGAGCCCGGCGATCCGGACGACCACATCGTCCGCGCCAAGCTGACCAAGGCGCAACTGGCGGCGTTGCCGGACTGGAAGGGCTGACGTCCATCCGAGCCTCGCCGCTCGACCAGCCCCACCCTCACGGGTGGGGCTTTTTCTTTGGGGGGGCGGTACGGTGCATCTCTCCTCCCCCATCGGGGGAGGGGGACCCGCGAACGCGGGTGGAGGGGCCCTGTGCTGCGGGGCTACATCCTGTGGCCGGCCAAGGGAGCATTTTCTGATCTGACGGGGGCGTCGCCGAAGCGGCTGGCCCCTCCACCGCCGTTCGGCGGTCCCCCTCCCCCAATGGGGGAGGAGAGAAAGAGTACGAGCGTTCGCGGCGCTCTATGATCCGCGTAGACGAAATCGAACCGAACGATTTCAAACGCTTGTCGATTCTACACGCCGCTGGATCATCCGCGTTGAAACCGCATCCATACTCAGAGCTGTCCCCGTCGCGGGGGAGGGCGCTTGGATC
>NZ_QFQZ01000032.1 GCF_003243465.1 Caulobacter segnis | reverse complement strand
TTCGAAGTCGTCGTCGCCCTCAAAAGTCTTCAGAATTCGGGCTGGACCAGGGAAGACTTGCACGAGTTTTCCCCGGGGGACGGCGTCGAAGTCCATGAAGTCGACGCTGTAGCGATCAGGTCCTATCGAGAACTCAAGCTCGACAGTGTCGATCCAAGATCGCACCTCGGGCTTTAGCGCCCGGGTGTCACCGCGCAACGCCCAGAGCGCGACTTCCAGGATAGTACTTTTGCCGACTTGGTTGGTGCCGTTGCTCAGGGCCGCGTACAATCCGACAGTAAGGTCCCTCCATTCGAAGGTGTAGGCACCGTCTGTATGGCCCGTATCCCTCTTCGTTCCGCTGAACATCAGGCGGCGGAGCGTCAGGTGATCGGCTCGTCGGCTCGGAGCTTCCTCCTGGACCTTCAGTTCATCCAAAAGCAGATCGACTACGGCGAGCGTAACTTTCGCCTTGTCGGCGACGGCTTCGCGAAACGGCGCGATCGGCGCTGGCGTGGCGGCCGGCGTGCCGTCCTCATGATCGGTCACCGGTTTGCTCACGAGCGCCCCTCAAGATTGGCCAGCCTTGCGCGAACTTGGGCGGCGATGGACGCAATGGTCTCGCCGTTGGGCGCGTTGGCGTATTCTGGTTGTTGGTATTGCATACGAGCCAAATCCTCCCCCGAGCGCCCGCTGCAAAGCTCTCCGACTAGGCGGGCGCGATCGGCGTACCACTTCGCCTCGGCGAGTTCGGCAACCATCCGCGCAGCAACCTCGGCACCCCGCTGGAGAAGGAAGTAGCGCTGGCGCCGGGTTTGTGGGTGACGCAAAGTCTGGGCAAGACCGTAACTGATCAGGGGCGCCAAGCCCGTGTCGATCGGCTCGAAGGCCCCGTAGAGGTATTTGGCCATGGCGTCCCGACGAACTTCTGGTTCCTCGGTGCCCAAAATCGCTTGGGCCTGCCGCAGCCACTTGGCTTCGTTGGTTTCGCTGTAGAGGTTGAGCAGCGCATGCGCGAGGTGGTCGGGATTTCGGACCCAGAAATCCATTTTCTGCAGACGCTTCTGAGAGCCGATAACGAGAACCGCGAGCGGAACTGGCAGGGGATCGGCCAAGGCGTCGCCGCACTCGGCCAGAATGAAGAGCAGGCGCATGGCGTCGCGGAACTGCCGGGTCGGCTCGTCAATATAGACATTGGAAACGGTCAAGACGCCGGGAGCCCCCGCTCTCTGTTTGCAACAGGCTAGCCTCACAACGTACGCGCGACAATGTGGGAAGGTCACGCTTCGAGTACGCCGGTTCCCTCCTGAGAGATGTTAGCTAGCGGCACACCAGGATCTGCACGGGGCGCCGAGCGACGGCCGTTGAACCTACGCGCGCGCGATGCACTCTTTGTCAACGAAGTTCGCCACGTCATGTTCGGCCTGTTCACTCCGTTTCTCACGAGCATCGTCGAGGTCGGCCCGAAAGGCGAGATCGTGCGGAAGATCAATCGATACTGGCCGACCGCAAGCGGACCTTCCCAGGTTCGCCTTAGAGTCACTTCCCCCCCTTCCCCTCGCTCTCCTCAAGCACCTCGCTGCGCAGCAGTCGCCCCGAAGCCAACCGGCGCGATAGAGCCTCCAGAAATCCTGCATAACGCTCCTGCCCCTTGGCACTCTGAGCTCGCTGATCGCCCCCGGTTAGGCTGGGGGTCGCCGTCAGCCAGGCCTTGACGAAGAGCGCCACCGCTTCGTTGGAAATGGTCACATCCCGCTCCAGGCGATCGATCGCGCGGCTGATCCGGTCAAGGCGCCTGGTGAGCGCGGCTTCGGCCGCCTCGCCGCTGTCTGGCGACAGGTATGAGGCCACCGCCGCCTGGACGATTTCTGACTTCGATCGCTTCATGCGCCGGGCAGCGGCATCGAGGGCTTGGGAGAGATCCCGCGTCAGGAAGACCTTGGTCTGGATTTTCACGGCGCCGCTCACAGCGGAATGCCGTCATCGGGATCGAGCGCGGCCTGGCGCGCGGCAACCCGAAACCGGCGCTGCTGTTCGGCCTGTGTCGCCTCATCGCCGTCGGGGTCCAGGTCAAGCCAGTTCTCCGGCGGCACCTGTTCGGTCGGCGGCCGGACAGGCGCCTCGAACTCTGGTGCAAGGCGATGTCCGCCTTCATCCGCCTGTCCACTAGTAGCCGGCGTTCGCGCCACTTCCGTAGCGATCGCCGCGGTCCAGTCCAACGATGGTCCTTGGGGCAACGCCCCGAGGTTCGCCGGCGGTTTGGCCACGCGGCCGGCCAACTCACGATCCAAGAAATAGCGGACCTTCGTCGCCCGGATGGGCGGCAACCCCGACACTTGCACTAGAGCCTCATCCGCGGGAAGCTGCATCACCTCGCCAGGCGTCAGCAGTGGTCGAGCGGTTTCTTGGCGGCTCACCATCAGGTGGCCAAGCCAGGGTGAGAGGCGGTGCCCGGCGTAGTTCTTCATGGCCCGCATCTCCGTGGCGGTGCCGAGACTGTCGCTGATGCGTCGGGCGGTGCGTTCGTCGTTGGTCGAGAACGCCACCCGGACGTGACAGTTGTCCAAGATGGAATTGTTCTCGCCGTAGGCCTTGGCGATCTGATTGAGGCTTTGCGCGATCAGGAAAGCTTTGATCCGATAGCCGGCCATGAAGGCCATCGCCTGCTCGAAAAAGTCTAGCCTTCCAAGCGCCGGAAACTCGTCGAGCATCAGCAGCAACCGAGGTCGATGACGCGCTGTCTCCAGGCCTTCGGTCAGGCGGCGGCCGATCTGGTTGAGGATCAATCGGATCAGGGGTCGTGTACGGCTGATGTCGGACGGCGGCACCACCAGGTAAAGCGTCGCCGGTCGGCTAGGCGCTACCAGGTCGTCGATCCGCCAATCGCAACGCGCCGTCACGGTCGAGACGATCGGATCCCGATAGAGGCCAAGGAACGACATCGCCGTCGACAACACCCCCGATCTTTCGTTGTCGCTTTTGTTCAGTAGCTCCCGGGCCGCGCTGGCCACAACGGGGTGAATCACGTCCCCGAGATGGCGCGTCGCCATCATCGCCCTCAGGGTCGCCTCGATGGTCCGGCGCGGATCGGCCAGGAAGTTGGCCACGCCCGCCAGAGTCTTGTCGGTCTCGGCGTAGAGAACGTGTAGAATGGCGCCGACCAGAAGGCTGTGACTGGTCTTATCCCAGTGCGACCGGCGCTCCAGCGCCCCATCAGGGTCCACCAGGATGTCGGCGATATTCTGAACGTCCCTGACCTCGGTGGGGCCCCGACGCACCTCCAGGAGCGGATTGTAGGCGCACGACGCCGGGTTGGTCGGGTCGAAAAGAAGCACCGGCCCCACCTTTGCTCGGCACGCGGCGGTCAGCTCCCAGTTCTCACCCTTGATGTCGTGCACGACGGCCGCGCCCGGCCAGGTCAGCAGGGTCGGAACGACCAAGCCGACACCTTTGCCCGATCGGGTCGGCGCGAAGCACAAAACGTGCTCTGGCCCATCGTGACGTAGATAGTGGTCCTTCAGACGGCCCAGCATCACGCCGTCGGCGCCGAGCAGGCCCGCCGCCTTCGCCTCTTCCAGGTTGGCCCAGCGCGCCGATCCGTAGGTCGTGACTTTCTTGGCCTCGCGCGCGCGCCAGATTGACATGCCGATCGCCACGAAGACGGCGCTCAACGCGCCGGCGGCCGCGATAAACGCGCCGCGCGCGAACACCGCCGGCGCATAGGCGTCGTAGACGAACCACCAGATGAAGAATGCCGGCGGCGGATAGATCGGCCAGTCGCCAAGCCAGAACCAGGGTGGACCCAACTGTGCCTGGAAGCCCAGACTCCATGCCGTCCACTGCGTGGCGGCCCAGACACCAGCCACGGCCAAGACGGCGACGACCAATATCTGGTCCCAAACGATTTTCGTTCCGCTCATGGGTTTTGACCTTTCAAAGTCCAATCCCCCGCTTGCGTCCCAGCGCCCAGTCGACCCCGCCACCCAGGCTCATCGTTCCCTTCACCTCCTGGCCGAGCCGCTCTTCCAGCGCCCGCGTCCAAGGCACCAACTGAAAGCCCATGCCGTCGTCGATCATCGCAAAGCGGCCGGAGATGAGGTCGAGGCGTCGGCGATAGATCCCCGCGACCTCGTCGCCTGGCTTGACCTGCTCCCAGCTCGCGCCCGTCTCGGCGGCGACGTTGACCGCGGTGCGCTGCAGTTCATTTGCCCGAAGCTTGGCGATCAGCCCCGGGCGGGGCCGACCATGGCGGTCCGCCAAACCCTGGGCCTGAAGCTGAGCGCGCCGCTGTTCGATGGCGTCGCGGACCTCCCGGCCAAAGCCATGATCGGCCAGGGGCGCGGGATCGGGGACCACGAGCTGGCGGTCCAGCCAGGTCGCACCGGAGGCCTGGACCTGACGTTCGAGCGGCAGGTCGGCGCGATGCACCAGGTCAAGCACCGGCTTGCCGCCCTCGACGTGGCGCGTCCTGATCTCGACCAGGCCGTCGACCGGCGTGTCGCCCGTCGCGCCTAGGTCTCTGAAGCGGAAGTGATGCAGCCGGCCATCGAGACCGTCGACGACGACATAGGCTCGGCCAGTGAGCTCGTCATGGAGACCTCGGTCGACCAGACGGCCCATGATCGGAGCTTCAAGATCTTCGGCCTGGATCCGCAGATCGGCGAGATCCCGGTCGGCGTCCTGAAACGCCCGATGAAGGGTCTTGATGATGTCGCCGCGCTCGCCCAGGGCTCGAAGTCGTGGCTCCAGGTGTTCGGCCAGACGCCAATGGCCCTGATGGTCTTCCGCCAGGCCGAGACGCTTCAGGTGCTGAACCCGACCGATCAGCCGCCGCTGCTCGGCGCCCTTCGCGCTTCCCGCCTCTGGTCGCAGATCAATCAAGCCGTCATCAGCGATCTGCTTCTGCAGCGCCCGATCGAGACTGGTCCATCGGTCGGCCTCGACCTCGCGATCCAGACTGGCCGCCAACTCTTCGGGCGTGCGAGGACCAAGCTCAAGCGAGACCAGGGCTTCGGCGCGCTGACGCAAGCCGCGGGTCATGTAGTCGGGATCGATGACGAGGTCGCGTCCATCGTCGCCGACGCCCCGGATGAGGATGTGGACATGAGGGTGGTCGGTATTCCAGTGGTCGACCGCAACCCAGTCGAGCCTTGTGCCAAGATCCACCTCGGCCTGGGCCATCAAGTCGCGCGTGGCGGCTCGAAGGTCCGCCAGCGCGGCGGAGTCCTCGGGCGAGACGATGAAGCGGAAATGATGGCGGTCGTCCTCGCAACGCTGGGCGAAGGCGGCGTGGTCGGCGGTTCCGTCGCGGTCGAACATCTCCGCGACCGAGCCGTCACGCGTGACCCCCTCGCGCCGAAGATAGCGCAAGTGCATGGCCAGCGGCGCGGCGGTGTAGCGGTTGCCCCTATGTCGTACGATCCGGGCCTTGACGACCACACGCCGGCTGAAGGTTCTGGCCGGCCGAGTGGCGTGGCGGCCCCGTCCGGAGCGTCGGTAGCGGCCTGGGGTCTTAAGACCCAGAGCCCCCTGCCCGCTCTGACGCGCCGCGCCCAGCACCTCGCTGACGAAGCTGCGGGTCCGTGCGCCGTTGCTTGCGCCGCGATCGCCGATACGGCCCAGGCGCAGGAAGAAGTCCAGATCCTCAGCCATGGCGCCTGCTCCGGCGGAAGGTCCCGGACAAACCCTTGATCTGAAAGCAGGAGGCCCGAAATCCGGGACCTGGCTGAAAATCGAGGTCCCGGAAATTCTCCAGCACCACCAAGGACATGGAGCTGAAGGGTCCCGTCCCTTTAATCTCGCCATCTTTCCCGGACAGACAATCTGACCAAGAACGCACTCTTCCGCCCCCTTTCCTCATCACCAACAGACCCGGCTTCACCGGCCCGCCTCCGATGTGAAGGGAGCGAATAGGGGCGCTTCGAGCGGCCCGGACTGAACCTTCGGACTTGCGATAGCGCCGCCCACGAAAAGGCCCGAAGCACGCCATCCCATGACGCTTGGCGCGCGCTTAGACCCTTGCGCCGACGCCATCCTGCCCACGCTCGCCCGGACGCGCGCGATGTAGGCGATGGTCTCCGGCGGCAGGCTTTTTCTACCGTCGAGGAAGGCTTGGTAGCGCGCGGGACCGGCATTGTAGGCGGCGAGGAACCCATCTTCACCGAAGCGATCGAACATGCGACGCAGGTAAACAGCGCCGGCCACGAGATTGTCGCGCTGGTCGAATGGGTCGCCTCCAAGCGCCAGATCTGCCTGCAGCTCGCGCCAGGTCCCGGGCATGATTTGCATCATGCCCATCGCGCCCTTTGGCGAAATCGCCCAGGCCGCGCCGCCGCTCTCCACCCGAGCGATGGCCCGGATCCAAGTCTCTGGCAGGCCTGATACGCGAGAGGCCTCGGCCACGTAGAGGCCAAGCTCGGGCTGTTCGGCGCCTCGAAAATGCGCCTGGGCAGCCGCCGCTCGAACAAGAGCCAGACAGATCGCCAGCGTGCTGGCGATGGCGGACGCACGCCGGGCACGCGAAGTCTTTGCTCCCAACCCGACCACAACAAGCGTGCGGCCGTGCTCGTCGCCGTCGAGGGAAGCGCGCAAGGCGCGCCGGCCATCCGGCCGCCCTTGACCGCGCCTGCGCGCGACCGCCAACGCGGTCTTGGCCGGGACGAGGAAAGATCGCGCAGAACGGCCGAACAAGGAAAGACCTAGACGCACCGGCATCTCAGCGCTCCCAGGTCCAGAGAGGGTGAAGGCGGCCGACGATCGTTGTGCGCGATAGCGGGCCAAAGTAGCGACCGTCCAAACTATCGGGTGCCTGTGCATTGAGGAGGAACACCTCCCCCTCTCTCAGCCTCTGGCACCCCGAGAGGCGCGACAATCTTCGCCCTTGCCGATCGCGGTCGCGCAAATCGGCCGCGCGACGCCCGTCAATCAACAAGCGGTCGCCGTGTCCGCAGATTATCTGCCCCTCGACCGCCGCGAGGTGTTTGATCAGGCCAACATTGAGCGGCAGATACCCTCGCCTCGCCATCCAGGCCGCGAGCGCTGGTGGCGGTCGCACGAGCACGAGATCTCCGACCGTCGCAGCAGAGCCTGTGCGCCAATAAAAGCCCAGCGGCGCGCTGGCCGTCGTGTTGAAGACCAAGCGCTCGGTCGGGGGAGAGGCGCTGGCGAGCGCCAGGACGAGGCAGCCCGTGCAGCTCGCGGCAAGGTATCGCGCGGCGCTAGGGCTCACAGCGTCAACCTCCGCCGCAGCAGCCAGGCGCGATGACGAGCCCTATCGTACTCTCGAGGTTGTAGGCCGACGCCGACCCTGGCGCCAACATGGCGCCAATAGTCTGGCGCGACTGACGCCGGATGGATGCGCAGCGCTTCTATGCGGTCGACGGTCGCGAGCATCGCTTGGACGCGCGTCCAGCCGCTCAGATCGAGTAGAATCTCAGCCCCCGGAGCGACGAAGGGATAGGTCGTGAAGGCCTGCCCCGGGTGCGCAGCGCGCAGAACCGCGATCCTCGACTCGACGGTCCCGTATTCGCCCGACCGCCAGCGCACGAGCGCGAAGATGGAGCCAGGCTTGAACGAAACGATCCGGCGACGCCGGTCGATGATGCGCTCGCCGGCTGGAGATCCAAACCGGATCCAGCGCTCGATCTGGCCGTCCAACCACAGCAATTCGACCTCGGTCAGCATGGATTTGCCCCCCTCAGTCATGGCGGGAGGGGTGCTGGGGAGGTGCGAGCGGCTTGGCCGCCGGGACCAGATCCGCGCTCGGATCGGTGGTCGAGCGGCGCGCCCCGCGCTCGGCCCAGGCCAGCAGATCCTCAACGGTGTAGACGACGCGTCCGCCGATCTTTCGATAAACAGGTCCCGTACCGAACGTCCGGTGCTTCTCCAGCGTGCGGCTGGACAGATTCAAGAAACGACCGGCTTGGGGCGTGCTGAGGTGCCCAACCAGATCGTCAGGCAGGACACCAGGCTTCGATGTGGACACGTGGGCGCTCCGGGGACTGTCGCCGGGCCTTTTCGCGACCGCGGCGGGTTTCGGTCACCCTGGCGGATTGAATGCGGCCGGAGGGATGGCGAAAGCTCGGGGGCCTCAAAACGCCACCCTCAAAGTCCATCCCAAAGCAGTTTGAGATAGCCTCCGCGCATCAGGCGGCGGCCGGTCCTGACAAGGCGGATCGTTGCGTCACGGACCGAAGCGGTTCGCCAGGCTTCGCGCTCGACGGCTTCGTCTCCGAACACCGTACGCGCGATGTCCCGATAGGTGTCCCGCCGCTCGAATCCGTCCAAGGCGACGAGGCTGCGCGCCAAACGAAGACGCTGTGCCGCCGTCAGCCGAGACCTTGGCGCGCTTCGGCTATTTACCGCACGTTCAAGAGCCTGCACCGCGCGCACGCGAAGACCAAACTCTTGGTCAAATCGCAGGACAACGAGAACGGGTCCGGACCGCTCGCGTGGTCGACGAAAGAGCAACTGCAGCCCCGCGACGAGTCGGAGATGAAGTCCGTCTTCTCCCTCGCGCGGCGCGCCTTCCCATTGTGGTTTTGACAAATAGGGGCTGGTCTCTGGTGCAGGACCAACGATCGGCAAGACGATGCCCGGCGCAACATCTTCGCGCCAAAAGACCCCCGCCTGAGCGTGCGGCAAAGCCGGATCGGCCGGAAAGCGTAGCCCCCAGCGCGGATCCACATCGACGGTATGGCCTGCGAAATCAGATCGGTAGTCCGGATTTCGGCGCAGGAATTCCCAAGCAAACGCCGGAACACTCAGTTGCAGGAGCGGCCGCCATCCCCCGCCGGCGCTTCCGCCCAGCGGCCGATCCGGAACAGAACGGAGGAGCGGCGCGGCCATCTAAGCAGCGCAAACTGCAACCTAGCCGATGACGAGCGTACGCTGCTCTGCAGCGCTCGAAACGGCCACCAACACCTACAGTTTGGGAAACTGTCCCACCGATCAATGCGGACCTGTTCCCATTTCCAAGCGGAAACGCTCCCAAGCTCCAAGACGGCGTTAGGCTATATCACCCATCAGGCTAGCCGCCGTGATGCCGAGCGACCTCGCCAGTTTTAGGATCGTTGTGAAACTTGGGTTGCGCTCGCCCCGCTCGAGGAAGCCAACGTAATTGCGATGCAGATCGGCCAACTCAGCCAGTTGCTCCTGGCTGAGGGCGATCGCCTTGCGCCTGCGCCGAATCTCGCGCCCCAAGGCAGCGAGATCATCATTCGCAGCCACCCCGTAGATTTCGACGGGTCATCGGCAGATCACTACATACTGCCAGTGTGTATATTCAATCGATCAACAGGCGAGAAGCAAGCGCATGTCGTCGCCCCTGCTCTATCGCTCTGGAAATAATGACTTAATAGAGACGCCCAAAGCGCCCGCAATTTCACCCAAAGATTCGAGACTCGGCATTCGCTCCCCGCGCTCGATGCATCCAATTGTATTTCGGTGCATTCCAACTCGGTAGGCGAGTTCTTCTTGGCTGATCCCACGGGCTTTCCGGATCAGCCGAATTTGGTGCCCCAAACCTAAAATTTCGTCACGATCAACCACGCTGGACAGTCGCCGCGCGATGATTCAATCTCTACACACTCACAGTGTGTATCTGCTCCCCACCAGACCGTTGAAGCGGTCGATAGCTCGCAGATGCACCGCCAGTGGAAATGCGCAAATCTCCATGACAGCGGTCCCTTCGCCGACGTTGCGGCCCCCACCCCAAAGCAAAACCGCCGCTCTAAATTCTGAAGCTCTCTTTCGAGACCACGCGACCTGGCTCGCCACCACGCTCCGACGCCGCTACGGCGCTGAGGCCGCTGACGAGCTGACCCAAGAAACCTTCGTTCGCCTCGCCAAGCTTCCGCCCGCCGAGACGCTTCGCGACGCACGGGCTTACCTGCTTCATATCGCCCGCAACCTGGCCAGGAACCGCCACCGCGACGGGCGCAAGCGCGCCACCGAACCGCTCGACGAGATCGCCATCGCGGCCGCGCGGGTCGAGGGGCCGCAGATGCAAGCGGTGCTCTTTCGGCAGATCATGCTGGCCCTGCCGCCAAAGTTGCGCGATGTTTTGGTGCTAAACCACGTGCGTGGCTTGACCTACCCAGAGATCGCGAGGTTGCTCGGCATCTCGGTGAAGGCGGTCGAAAAGCGCATGAGCAAGGCGCTGGCGCTTTGCGCGGCGGCGATGCGCGACTGATATCCGGGCCGGACATGATCGACGAAACGAACCGCCCGACCGATATCGAAACCGAGGCGGCCGACTGGTACGCCCGCCTGAACTCCAATGTCGTCGACAATGCCGACCTCGCGCGGTTCGAGGCCTGGCGCCGCTCATCCCCCGAGCACAGAGCGGTCTATGACCGTGTCTCTGCGGCCGCCGCCAAACTTCGAGCCTTGCGCGGCGATCCGGGCCTGGAGGCTCTCGCGGACGAGGCCATGACGCGCGCGTCCCGGGCTCAGGCGCGGCGCGCGGGAATTGGAGGCCGGATCGGGGTCGGCGCGGGCGTTCTGCTCGCCGCGGGTCTGGTCGTTGGTGCCATCAGCCTCGGCCAGGGCGCGGGGCAGCGCTACGAGTCCAAGATCGGCGAGCGCAAGGTCGTGCGCCTCGACGACGGCTCCGAAGTCATCCTGAACACCGATAGCCGCATCGCCGTAAAGCTGACCCGGCAGGCCCGCCGCATCACGCTCGTCCGCGGCCAGGCGCTGTTCGAGGTCGCGCATGACAAGAGCCGCCCCTTCGTGGTGCGCGCGGGCGACACGTCGATCACCGCCGTCGGCACGCGGTTTGACGTTTATAGGCGGCCCGACGCGGTGCAGGTGACCCTGAGCGAAGGCAAGGTGGCCGTGCGCGAGCGCGCTGATCCAGCGCGATCCTGGATGCTGTCGCCGGGCCAGAAGATTGTCGTGGGCGGTTCGGCGGTCTCGAAACCGTCCGCGGCCGACCTCCCCGCGGACACGAGTTGGACGTCGGGCCAGTTGGTCTTCCACAACACGCCCCTTGGCCAAGCCGTCACTGAGGTCAATCGCTACAGCGCCAGGAAGGTGACGCTCGCCGAAGGCGCGCCGCACGACCTGCGGATCAACGGCACCTTTCCGACCGGCGACATCGACGGATTTGCGCTGGCGGCGAGCAATATGCTCGACCTCGAGCGCCGTCCTGTCGCCGGCGCTCAAGCCATCGAACTGCGGGCGAGGTCCTCGCCGCCGCCCTGACGTCATAATTTTTTCACGCGCCGGTAGGGTGAACCACCCTCCCAGGTGTCTCCCCCCATAACGCCCGCTTCGAGCGCCCATCACGATGATGCGGCCCGGCTGGCGAGCTGGGGGTGTTTGAATGTCGTTGTCGTCTCGCCGCGTCCTTTTGGCCTTTGTGTCTCCGATCGCGTGCCTCGCCGCGACGCCAAGCAGCGCGGCGCCCGCCGAAGCCGCCGTGCAACTCGAGATCCCGCCCGGTCCGCTCGACGTAGCGCTCCTCGCGCTCGGCAGACAGGCGAAGTTGCGGATCATGTTCACCAGTCAGCTGGTGGCCGGACGTCGAACGGCGGGGGTGAGCGGCTTGCTTACGCCGTCGGCGGCCCTGTCACAGCTCCTGGACGGCGCCGACATCGATGTCCGCCAAGCCGGTCCTGGGGTGTTGGTGCTTCATCCGCGCGCCAAACTCTCCTCTCCCCCGAGCGCGTCCCTAGACCAGACGAACGGCGGCTCAATAACAACGTCCACTGCTCCGGCGAACGCCGCCGCGAACGCCCCGATGGGCGACCTCGCGCCAGGGGCCGATCCGGCTTCGCCGGGTACAGAGCCTCATATGGTCTCGGAGATCGTCGTCGGCACCCACATCCGCGGCGCGAGGGACGTCGCGGCTCCAGTGTTGGTGATCGGCCGCGAAGAGATGGATCGCGCCGGCTACGCCACCCTCGCCGAGGCCTTGACGGCGCTTCCGCAAGCTTTCGGCGGCACGGCCAGCGATGACACGGCCACCACCGGGGCCGACACCACGGGCACCAACCAAGCTCGGGCCACGGCGGTCAATCTGCGCGGCCTGGGCGCCGACGCCACGCTCGTCCTGGTCAATGGCCGACGCCTGGCGGGCGCGGGTCTGCTCGGAGATTTCGCGGATCTCTCGTCCATCCCGCTGGCCGCGGTGGCGCGGGTCGAGGTGCTGCTCGATGGCGCCTCGGCGCTCTATGGCTCGGACGCGGTGGGGGGCGTGGTCAATATCGTGATGCGCGATCGCTACGAGGGCGCCGAGACCCGCGCGCGCATCGGCGGCTCGACCCATGGCGACCTGGCCCAGCGTCAAGTGGCGCAAACCTTCGGCAAGACCTGGGACAGCGGCTCGCTCCTGCTCACGGGCGAGTACCAGCGCCGCGGGCGCAGCCGCGCGGCCGACCGGGCCTATACCACAAATGCCGACCTACGCTCCCTCGGCGGAACCGATCACCGTCTCTACTATTCCATGCCCGCCACCATCCTTGGCGTCGACCCGGTCAGTTTTCAGCTTGTCCCGATGTGGGCGGTGCCCGCCGGTCAGGACGGCACGCGCCTGCGGCCTTCAGACTTCATCTCGGGCGGCCAGAACCAGACCAACTGGCGCGCCCCCGTCGATAATCTGCCGAGCCAGGAGCGCGGCGGCGTCTACGCCGCGCTGACGCAGGACCTTGGCGACCGCGTCACCCTCAGCGCCGACGCTCGCTACAGCGATCGGCGCTACACCGCCTACTCCGTGGCGCCGCTCACGGTGATGGTCGTCAATTCGGCTAATCCCTACTTCGTCTCGCCCAACGGCGCGTCGAGCAACTATGTGGCCTATTCCTTCCAGAACGAAACGGGCGGCCTGAAGAACACCGGCGAGGTCCAGAGCCGGGCGTTCTCGCTGGGCGCCAAGGTCCGCCTGCCGGCGAACTGGCGACTGGATCTCTATGGCGGCCACGGCGAGGAAATCGCCACCAGCCTGGCCAGCCACGGCCTCAACACCGCGTTCCTCAACGAAGCGCTGGGCGCGACGCCCGACAATCCGCTGACCGCCTTTAGCGCCGCCCGCGATGGCTACTTCAATCCGTATATCGGACAGGGCCGCAACAATCAGACCGTGCTGGATTTCGTGACCTCCGGCTATGACACGCGGCGCACCGTGGGCCGGTTGGACACGCTGAGCGCCACCGCCGACGGCGCGCTGCTCGATCTGCCGGCCGGGGCCGTGCGGCTGGCCCTCGGCGCCCAGTGGCGCGAGGAGGGCCTGAAGACCATCGGGGTCTCGGGCAGCGTGGCGGCCCTGCCGCGCCCAGCTTTCCAGCGCCATGCCGAGCGCCGGGTGGGCGCCTTATTCGCCGAAGCGCGCGTGCCGCTGTTCGGCGGCGATTTCCGTCGCCCGGGCCTGGAGCGGCTGGAGCTGTCGGCCGCGGTGCGGCGCGAACACTATACCGGGGGGCTGACCAGCACGGTGCCCAAGGTCGGCGTGGTCTGGGGACCGACGGCGAGCCTCAATCTCAAGGCGACCTATGGCGAGTCGTTCCGCGCGCCGTCGCTCAGTCAGCAAACCGATCCCGAGACCGCCTCACCGACCAATGTCAGTCATGGCGCGGGCACGGCTCTGACCCTGATCCGCTACGGGGGCAATCGCGACTTGCGGCCCGAACAAGCCAAATCCTGGACCGCGGGCGTCGAATGGTCGCCGCCGGCTTCGCCCGGAACCCGGCTTTCGGCGACGCTGTTCGACACGCGCTTCACCGACCGTATTGGCCGGCCCGCCAACGACAACATCTCCACGGTCCTCACCGCGCCCGATCTCGCCCCGTTCCGCACCTTCGTCAGTCCGGGCTCCAATCCGGCGGACCTGGCGCTGGTGCAGGCCCTCCTGCGCAACGCCACCTCGTCGGCGGCCGCCCTCTACCCCGCCACAAGCTACCGGGCGATCGCCGACGCCCGATATGTGAACACCGGCTCGTTCCACGTTCGCGGCCTGGACCTCACGGGCGCCTACGCCTTCAAGCTTGGCGGTGACCCGGTGGCGGTCGGCGGCAATCTCTCCTGGCTGATGGCCTATAAGCGCCGGATCACCGCGGCGGCGCGCGCGGTCGACCTGGCGGGCGTGGCGACCTATCCCGCCGATCTTCGCGCTCGGGCCTTCGCGACCTGGACCCATGGGCCCTTCGCCGCCACGGCGAGCCTCAATCACGTCGGAGACTTGCGAGACGTCGGCGGCGCAAGGGTCGCGAGCCAAACCACCCTGGACCTCCAGCTACAATGGACCGCGCCGGCCAAGGACGGCCCCATGCGCAATCTCTCCCTCGCGGTCACGGTCCAGAACCTCTTCGATACCGACCCGCCCTTCTACGACGCTCGCACGGGCGTCGGCTACGACCCGGCCAATTACGATCCGACCGGCCGACTGTTGGCGTTGCAACTGACCAAGGCCTGGTAGGCCCGCCCTCACCTCCCCTCGAACCTAGGAGACCGCGATGCGTTCCTGCGCATGGCTGGCGCTCGCCTGTGGCTTGGCGACCGCCGCCCCCGCCGCCCCCGCGACGCCCTTCACCGTCGAAGCCCTGCTGTCGCTCGAAGAGATCGGACGCGCCGCCTTTTCGCCCGATGGCCGATGGTTCGTCTTCGAACGCCATCCCGCCTGGAAGTCGGCTCCGCGCTTTGACCAGGATTTCATGGTCGGGAGCGCGGCCAGCCAGCTGATGGTCGTCGATCTGAAAGCGCCCGGGCCAGCTCGGCCCCTGCTGGTGGCGGAGGCCGGCAGCGGCGACGCCATGGGGGCCTTTTCGCCGGACGGCGCGCGGATCATCGTCGTTCGCCAACGTGGTCACGCTCGCGAACTTGGCGTGGTCACCGTGGCGACGGGCGCGGTCGCCTGGTCGGGCCGCCTGGTCGAACCCGAGCTTTGGTTCGCCCAGGCCCGTTGGCGCGACAACAACGAAGTGGTGGCGATGTCGCGGCCGCCGGAGGCGATCGCCCGCCTGTCCGGTCTCGGCTGGCAGGGGCGCGAGCGCGTGTCGAAGGCCTGGGCCGCCAGCGCCGAGGGAAAACTCTCGGTGACAGCGCTTGGCAGCGGACGCTTCACCGCCATGAACCCGCCCGCCAGCCAAGCGGCTCTCGTCGCCTTCAATGTCGTCACCGGTCGCTCGCGGGTGTTGGCCCACGGCGCCTTCGCCGACCTGCTGCTGGCCCCAGGCGGACGCACGGCCGCCGTATTGGAAGAGGCCGAGCGAACCGAGCCCACCGCGCAGAGCCTCATTCGCGTCGGCTACCCGCCGCGCCGGCTGCGTCTGGTCATGGTCGACCTGACCACCGGCGCGCGGCGGACGCCCTGCCCACGCTGCGATCTGGTTCGCGGCGCCTGGGCTTGGTCGCCGCGGGGCGAGGCCCTGGCGGTGGCGGCCAGGCCCGATGGCGATGGATGGGCCGACTATCGCTACTGGCGTCTTCCGGTGGTGGGGCAGCCCACCGTCCTGGCGCCGGGATTGACCCTGGCCGACACGGGCGGGCGTGATCCGCGTCCCCTGCCGGCGATCGCGTGGCCGGACAAGGATCCTCTGGTCCTCGCGCGCGAGGGCGAGGCGGCGCGACGCGATTGGTGGCGCCTCGGTCGAGGGGCCCCGGTACGCCTGACCCGCGACAGCCCCGAACCCCAAGGGCCAGCGCTCGTCAGCGCCAATAAGGGTCTGGCGCTACGCAGCGCCGAGGGTCTCCGTTGGCTAGACCCGTCTGGACGCCTAGGCGCGCGACTGGCCGGCCCGGACGCGGTCGTAAAAGCGCCGATCGACCCGCTCCCCGGCCTGCCGCGCTCGGCGGGACTGGTCTTTGACGCTGGGACCCATCGCCTGCTGACCTCGGGCGGCGTGCTGTCGCGACCGCTGCAGTTGCCCGAGCGGGCCCAGATCCTCGCCCTGTCGGAGACGTGGGGTGGCGTCGCGGCGCTCAGCACGGACGCTCACGGGGTTGGATCCTTGGTTTTGGTCAGACCGGACGAAGCCGTGCGAGAGGTCGCCACCGTCAATGCCGAGCTGGCTAAGACGGCGTTCGCCAACCCAGCCCCCGTCATGCATAGGGCGATGAACGGCGCGCCCCTGACCAGTTGGCTCTACCTGCCACCCCAGGTGCCGCCGAACGGTCCCAAGGGCCTCATCGTCACGCCCTATCCCGGCGCGCGATACGCCCGCCCGCCATCGGCGGCCGAGCCCGGCGCGCGGTCGTTCGACGCCAATGTCCAGCTGATGGCCGCCGCCGGCTACGCCGTCATCGTCCCCAGCTTGCCGATGGAGCGCGATCGCGACCCGATGCCCGGCCTGGCCGACGCCATGCTCTTGGCCGTCGACGCCGCCGTCGCGGCCAACCCCATCCTGAGAGATCGCCCCCTGGCGGTGTGGGGGCAGAGCTATGGGGGCTACGGCGCCTTGGCGGCGGGCGTCGAGTCTTCCCGGTTTGGGGCCATCATCGCCTCGGCGCCGATCACCAACCTTCTGTCGTACTATGGGGCCATCCATCCCGAGGCGCTGGCGTCGCCAGAGCTGATGACCCTGCCGTCGGAACTGGGATGGGCCGAGCATGGCCAAGGCCAGATGGGCGGGCCGCCCTGGCTCGCCCCCGACAAGTACCTGCGCAACAGCCCGGGTCTCCAGTCGGACAAGATCAACGCGCCGGTGATGTTGATCTACGGGGATCTCGACACCGACCTTGGACAGGTGACGACGCTGTTTTCGTCGCTCTACCGCCAGGGCAAGGACGCCCAGCTCCTGCTCTATCGCGGCGAGAGCCATGTGGTGCTGAGCCCAGACAATGTGCGCGACCTCTATCGCCGCGCCTTCGCCTTCCTTGACACCGCCCTCTCGCACCCGTCTCCGCTCAACGCGGCACGGCCGGCGGAGGCGGAGTCGTTGATCCGCCCCTCCCAGTGACCGACCCAGGCCTCCAGCGCCGCGGCGACTAGGATTTCTCCATAGAAGTCCTTCCAGACCAGGGTCTCGGGACGCAGGGCGAGCTCCAGGCGCTCGCGGTCGATCAGTCCTCGCGCCACCAGCCGTCCGTCCAGCAGCCTTTCCCGAAGGACGGGGAGGCTCGCGGCGACGCTGCGACCGAAGAAGGCGGTGATGTCGCCCTTCGAGCGCCGCTCGGCGACAAGCCTTGGCAGGCGATCGGCGAACGCCTGGCGCGCCAAGGTGCGCTCGTCCTCTCCAGCGCTCAGCAGGGTCGCGGGAATGGAAAGGCAAAGCTCGATCATAGGCTGGCTTAGCAGGGGATGGGCCAGGCGCGTCGCCTCGCCGCGACGGGTGCGGGCCACGACATTGAGGCTGTTGACCAGACCCGCGACCTGCACGCGCTTGGCCGGCGACACGCCCGCCAAGTCGGAGAGCCACGGGTGAGCCGCTGCCCTCGCCACGGGGCGAATGAACCGCTCTTGTTCAGCGCTCCGCCGGGCAACCGGCGCGCCGAGCACCGCTTGGCGCGCCAGGCTCCAGACTGATCGCCGCGTGCGTCTGGCGATGTCGCCCAGCCGCGCCAACCGGCTGCCGTCGCAGGGCTGCCCTCGCAACAGATCGGCGGCGAGCTCGGCCGCGCCCAGTTGGTAGAAGACCACGTCGCCGCCGTGCCCGGTGAGAAGAACCTGCGCCTTCAGCCGCTCGACCTCCTCCAATAGAAGCCGATCATAGTCCGGATCGAGGGCATTCAGGCTTGGCCGCACCCCGGCGGCGCCAAAGTCGAACGCGGCCTGGTCCAGGGCGAACGGCGCGCGGCGAACGGCGCATAAGGGCGTCCCCGTCGCGTCGGCGACGGCTTGCGCCCACCGTCGCTCGTCGCCCTCGGGCTGATCGCGATAGAAATTGATCGCGCCGGCGGGCCTGAGGCCAAGCCGGGCCAGGGTGGTGGCGACAATCGCCGAGTCTAGACCGCCGGAGATCTCGCAGAGCAGCGCTTCATCCCTATCGGCCGCCGCGGCGACGCTGATGTCGACGCAGCGCCGCAGATCTTCAAGAAGGCCTGCGGACGCGCGGGGCGCCCTGGCGAAGGCGCGTGGCGACCAAAGACGCGCGCTTTCGCGTCCGGCCTGACCGTAACGGCATTCGCCTGGATCAACAGCGACCAGACCGAGCAGCGGCGGCGCCGCGCCGGTTCGCCGAGGATCGTCGAGCAGATCGCCGAGCCTTGGCCAGTCGATGGCGAGGCCGACGGGCGCGGCGCATCCGAAGGGGGCCTCCGAGCCGATCAGCGTGACCCCGTCGCGCGCCCAGACGAAGGCGTCGAGCTGCCCCGTGGGATCACGCAAGACCGCCGGCGGTTCCTCGCGCCGGCGGGCCATGATGGCGACATAGCCGCCCCAGGCGCCTTCGATCAGCCGCGAGGCCGCCTCCAGTGGCTCGGCGTCGATCAGTCCACGCAGATCGGCGCGACGAACCTCGCCCGACGCCGACGCAGCACGGTCGAACACGGTCCCGAGCACGACGCCGCCAACGCCGCCGGCGCCCTGCAGCCCATGCACCTCGGGCGTCACCACGCCCTTGACCAGGACCGCCAGGCCATAGGCCTCCAGGGCTCGGCGCCAGCCCTGCTGGCCCGTCAGCTCGGCGAGCATCGCCTCGAAAGCCGTGTCGGCGTCGCCTGGCGCTCGAACGAGGACGAGATAGCCCATCGCTCACGCCACCAGGATGGGACGATAGCCGGCCAATCGCTCGGCCTCGTCATCGAGGGCGACGTCGCCGACCTGCAGCCAGCAGTGCGCGCGAAATGGCCAGACACTGACCCCAAACACCCAATCGGCGTCATGACCGAGGGCGCGCAGATAGGACCTCAACATGTGGCTTCGGAAAAGGCATGCGCCATCGACGGGCAACCAAGGCGTGAGGCGGCGATAGGCGCGGAGATCGTCGAGCAATGCCGGCGAGAGGGTCTCCACCCGCGGTCTTGGCGATCGCACCAGGTCCAAAAATGGCCGGCGACGACCGCGGCGCGCATCGATCACCGCCCCGATGATGGCGCGCCACCGACGGGGCGTGCCCGGCGACGCGGCCTGGTGCTCGGCGCGGATCAGGTGGCGCGCCGTCCGCGCGACGCCAACCGGGGCGCGTCGCGCGCGTCGGGGCGGCGAGGTTTCGGCCAAACCCGCTTCAACGAGCGAGTCCGCTAGTCCACCGGGCGCGCCGGCAACCCGCCCGTCCGCCGCGACCGCGATCCCAGGAACATTGGGCAGGCAAAAATAGGCGTCCGCGCTGGCGTCAAGCAGCACCAGATCACCGTCGATGGTCACGCCATGAACGTGGTCGGCAAGGCGCAGCGACATGCCGCCTCCGCTGAAATCATCGTTGAGCCGAGGGCCGGCGCCACCGGCGCCGGAGGCCCGGATCAGGCCGGGTCGTAGTAAAGCGGCAGGCCTTCTTCCATCTGCAGCGAGCCGCCGCCGGCCTGGGTCAGGCGCATCGCGCCGCCAAGACGGATCAAGGGGAACAGACGTGTCATCGGACCGTCTCCTTTTACGGGAAGCCGCGTCGGGACGCGGCCAGATCGCGCGGCGCGGGCTTGTCGCCGACGCCGCGCGAGGCGGATCCAGCGGCGGCTCGAGTCGAGCCGCGAGCCGGCGACGGGTTCAGACCGGGTCGTAGCGGATGAACTCGACGGACTCGGCGAGCTGGGTGCCGCCGCCCGATTGGGTCAGCTGCATCGCCGAGCCGAGACGGATCAGTTGGGTGGAGTCACGCATGGCAGTCTCCTTTCATTCAGCCGCGGGTTGCGGCCCAACCAGGAGGCGACCGGCAGGGGGTATATTCAAACTATATCCGGCCTATATCTGGAGGCGCTCAAGCGTCGCCGAGAAGAGCATCGACGCGGCGTGGACGCGGCGCCGATAGAACGCCCGCGCGGCGCGCCTCAGCCCCGCCGGATCGGGGTAGGTGAGCCTTAGGGCCTCCATCGTCGCCTCTTGGTCGCCGATCAGCGGCGCCTCGGCCGCCACGAACGGCGACAGCGGCTCGCGCGTTCGCCGCAGGGAGGCCAGCAAGGTGCGATCGGCGGCCTGAGCCACCAGAACATCGAATGTCGCATTGGGATCGGCGCTGTCGGTCAACGGCCAAGGCGGCCGCGTGCCCTGCCCCGCCAACCCCGGGGTCGCGGCGCGGAGGTCGGCCGACAAGGCCGCCAGCACATGGGCGAGATTTAACCGATAGAGCTCAGCCAGGCTCGCCCCGTCGAAGGTTCGGCCGACATAGCCGGCATGGCCGCGGACGACCAACCCCTCGCCGGCTAGCCAGGCCAGCGCCTCGCGCACCGGCGTTTGACTGACGCCGAGCTCACGGGCCAGCAGATTGATCGCCAGCGCGCGGCCTTGCAGACCCTCCCCGCTCCGCAGCTTGATACGGATGGCCTCCAGCGCCCGCTCGAACGGATCGCGATCTCGGCTCACGCTATCCCCACCGCTAAAGCGATGAGGCTGAAAGACCAGACGCGCGCCTGTCGAGCCACGCTCCTGTCTTGCGCCTTCGCCGCGCCAACTTTCGCGGTCGCAAGAAGGGTCTTTCGGGTTCTCCGCCTGAACCCGACGCCCGTTTCCCCAGGATCGTGCGGCAATCTCCCGACGCCAAGGCCACGGGCGGCCTGGTTCGGCGCGGCGGGTCTCCAGGATTGCAAAAAGACGGCCCAGGGCTGAGGCTTGCAACCCTCGGTGATTGATCCGTAACCGGACGAGGATCAGATAGTGGCTCGGCTCTAGGTTGATCGCGTGTCGAGTGCGGAGTGTGTATGTCCCAGCTAGACGCCAGTTACGCGCGGCAATCGGCGCTGCTTTCAACCATCCTCAAGACAATCAGAGGTGAGCGCCGGCTAACGCAGCTTGAGCTCGCCAACGCCATGGGCATCGCCGAGAAAACCTACGAGAACTTTGAAGCCGGACGCGGACGGCTCAATTTTGACCGCATAAAACGCTTCGCCGAAGCCACGCGCAGCGACGCCCTGGCCATTGTCCATGGCGTGATGTTCGAGGATCCGGAGATCGCCTATCGGGCCATGGACAACAAGTCGTCGACGATCCTGTGGCTGGCCCACCGCGAATTTAGCGAAGACGTTGGCGACGCGGTGAGCTTGCTGCCCGGCACGGCGGTGTTCGAAGCCTTTCGGCAAGCGTTCGCCGCTCTGAAGGAGCTCCTGGCCCGGCGCCGCAACGGCGCCGAGCATTGGCTTGAGCAAGAGATCAGTCGCCTCTATCGCGGCGGCGAAAGATCGTCCCCCGAGGATTAGGCGAACGACCTAGGCTGGCGCTGGCGGGGCCTGGGCCGGCGGCGGCTCGGCCCGGCGGATCCACACCAGGGGCAGCGCCCCGTCCTCAGCGGCCATCAGCCGACCGCTGACCGGCTCAGGCCAGGTCGGGTCATCGAGCTTCAGGCTGAGCACCGCGCCGCTGGTGTCGCTGACCCGCCAGGCCGCGCCGCATTCGCGCCCGCCGACCTCGGCGATGTAATCCGGCGCCTTGGGCGAGAACTTCTCGGCCGCGACGAGGGTGACGGCGACGTCGAGGCTCAAGGTGGCGATGCGGCCAACGAAGCCTTCGCCCTCGCGGCGGAAGTGTCCAATGGTGGTCATGGCGTTGTCCTTGCTGGCCCGCCCCCGGGGCGGCGAAGGCCCGTCTGGCGGCGGCTCGAGGGACCGGCGGGGGGAGTTGAGCCGGTCGGTCGAACCGCCGCCTCGCCGCGCTCCGGGGGGACGAGAGGCGGCGACGGCGCGGGGTGCGAAGGAACGCCTGGGCGGGCGGTTGGAAGCGTCCTCGCAAGATCCGCCAGACGGTTCTGAGCCGGCTCTGGACCGCGCTCAAGACGGCGCGCGCCAGCGTCGTGCAACGACAGGCGATAGCGTGGAATCGGCGGTTTCGGCCAAGCTGGCGCGCGCCACGCGCCTGCCCTTTTCGGCCCTCCAGGCGGGCCAAGCCCGCCCCGCCGAGGTGGCAGGGCGGGCGGCCGACTAGTCCTCCTTGGCGCTGGTGCTGCGCGACCAGACCAGGGTGTGGACGCCCTCGATCACCACCAGGGCGGCGTTGATCGCCGCGCCGAACGAGGGATCGTCCAGCTTGACCGACAGATAGTCGTTGTTGTCCTTGCTGGTCTTCTTCCAGGCCGCGCCGAGATTGGCCTTGCCGGCGGTGATCCGGAAATCCGGGCTCTTGTCACTCACCTTGTCGGCCGGGCGGATCTGCACGGTCTTGAGGTTGATGGCCAAGGTGTTGATGGCGCCGGTGAACGAGCCGTCGGCGTTGGCGGTGAAGGTGCCGATGGTGGCCATGGGGGTCTCTCCAATCTAAGGTCCGGGCCGCGCCGATCGCGGCCTCGATGGCGATCGATGGACCGGGGCCCTGGCCCGTCTCGCAGAGCGCGCCCCTGCCCGCCGATGGAAACATGCGGGCGCGCTTCCGGAGCTTGGCGGAGGACCAAAACGGCCAAGTTTCTTGTCTCGCGAGGAATGGGCGCGGCGCCGCCGGCCCAGGGGAAGAAAGGCAGGCCGTGCGGTTGCGCGGCGGGCGGCGCCCGGTCAGATCCGGCCAGAAGAGGACGCGCTCGACGCGCTCGGCCTTGACGCCCTGGAGAGACCCCCAAGGCAGCCCTCGGCGCTTTCAGGCCAAGGCCGACGCACCGTTCGCCGGGCCATTGACGCCTCGCCATCGACGGCAAGACCACGCTGATCCGCCCGGCTGACACGCTCAGCGGCAAGCCCCGATTTCCGGATCACCTCCGGCAAGGCCAATCTCGGCGCCGGCTGGACGACGGCCGGCCGGACAACAGCGCGTCGCTGTCGGTCAGGCAGGGCGATCCCTCATTCGGCGCGGCGATCAACGCCGCCCTGGTGGTGATCGAGGGCGCCCACCCCCTGGTCTGGTCGCGCAGCGCTGGCGCCAGGGAGGACTGCCCCGCCGCCGGTCTCGCCGCCTCGGCGGGGCGGGCTTGGCCGCCGCCGGGAACGCAGGGCGCGCCCGGCGCGCCGCGCAGTTCTCCCCTAGCCGCCCGCACCCTGGGCCTATGCGCACGGACGCGGCCGATCCTTGAGGATCGGCCGCGCACGGCCAGCAATGATGACGGGCGGCCCGCGCGGGCCACCCGTCCTTGGACCTACGCCGCCGGCTCGGCGAGGATCGCGGCGACCTCGGCCTCGTCGCGCGGCGTCTGGTCGAGGTCGGCGGCGACGTCCTCGGGGGCGATCGGCGCGCCGTCGTCCTCGGTCTCCTCAGCACCCTCGGCAGGGTCCGCCGTGGGTTGGGCGACGCCCTCGTCGCCAGGATCGTCCGCCACCCCGCCGTGCGCAGCACCCCCGGCAGCCATCCGGCCTCGACCAGCAGCGGCTCGGCGGCCTCGACCATTTCGGCCTTGCGCAGGCCGGAAAGCCGCGCGGCGGCGTCCGGCGACACCGCGTCGGCGATGGCGGCGAGCACCTGGGCCTTGGTCACCCGGTCAAGATAGCGACGGCCGGTCGGGCGCCAGTAGGCGCGCATGTCGAGCGCGAGAGCGCTGGCCAGGGTCTCGACATGGGCCAAGACCGGGACCGGACGCCGCTCCCAGGCCCGCACCCCGTCGAGGGTGAGGCTGACGCAGTGGGCCAGCAGGCTGGCGCGGCTGTCGCCGTCGAGCCCGACCACGAAGTCCCACAAGTCCTCGGCCTGGGTCGGCATCTGCCGCGCCCATTGGCGATGCCGTTCGGCGATCGCCAGGGCGGCGGGGCTTTCCTCGATGCCCTCGGCATAGCCGCTCAGCTCGCGCGAGCCCCAGCGGATGTCGAGGCAGGAAGCCGCGGCGCCCATGCCAAACACCCGGCTGACCAGGGCGTGGACCAGGGCGAGCTGGGCAAGGTCCGGATCCTGAGCCAGGGCGTCGCGCAAGGCGGCGGTGCGGTGGGCGGTGAGGTCGGCGACCACCCGCTCGGGCAGCGGCGCGGCCGGGTCCCCGGCGGGCTCGGCGTCGGCCTCGGCGTCGGGCTCGTCATCCCACGGCGCGTCCGCCCCGTCCTCGTCCCCGTCGCTGTACCCGTCCCCCTCTCGCGCGCTGGGGGCCACGCCGTCCTCGTCGTCCGCGCCGCCTTCGGCGTCGTCGGCTTGCGGCGCGGCCTGGTCCTCGGGCCGCACGAACCCCCGGTCGATCCGGGCCTCGCCATAAGGGGTCAGGACCACCAGGACCCCGGCCCGGGCCTTCTCCCGCGCATCAAAGCCGTAGCCGTCGCCGATCGCCTCGCGCGCGTCCTCGATCGCCGTCAGCCGATCCTCGACCTCCTGCGGCAGCGGATCGACATCGGCCCATTGGTCGATGAGCTCCCGCGCCTCGGCGTCCAGGGCTTCGAGGGTGGCCTTGGGGCTACTGGCTTGGCCGTGACCGGCGGCGCCGGTCACGAGGCCGCCCTGATGGGCGGCCGGGATCGCGGCCTCGGCCGCTGGGCTGTGAAGGGATGTCATGATCTGCCTCCTTGGGGGCGTGGGGGTCAGGCGCAAAAAGCGCGCCTGACCCCGGCGCCCGTCGGCGAGACCGGGTGTGCAAGCGGAGGGGCGGCTTCGCGGGGACCCGGCTGCAGGGGCCCGCCCTGCCCGCTCTTGTCGCCTTGTCGACCAAGGCCCCGAAGCTGGGCGGAAGCCGATCCGAAGCGCGCCGAGGGCGGAGCCCTAAGCCCCGGCGGGCGCCGCCCGCCCAGCAAAGATGAAGCCTGCACAGGAGCCCGCGCATCGCGCGTGGCGGGAAGCTGCGTCGAGCGGCCGGCGGCAGGCCAAAGCCTGCCCGCATGGCGTCGCGCCCGAGGGAGCGGCGAAAGCCGCGGGATCCGAGCGTGACCGCCGGCCGCTCACCCTCCCCGGGTGAAGCCGGCAGCGAAAGCGGCCGGCGGGAACCCGCCGTTCGCCTGTCTTTGCACGCCACGGCGCGATCAGCGCCGCCAACGCCTTGCCCCGCGCCCGCCCGCCGGTGTTGCTGGCCGGCAAAGGAGATCGCCATGTCCCAGCCCCCCGCGCCGCCCCACCCGTTCGGAACCCTGCCCGCCACCCGAGCGATCCGCCGTCCAGAGCTGCGCAAGCTTGTGCCGCTGGCCGACACCACGATCTATGAGATGGAAAAGCGCGGCGAGTTTCCCCGCCGCTTCCCCCTGACCCGTCGGTGCGTGGTCTGGGATCTGGCCGAGGTCGAGTCCTGGCTGAAGGCGCGCAAGGCGGCCGCCACAAGCCCAGACTCCTGCGCGCCTGGGCCAGACGTGCGTTTGCGCCGCGCTCGTCCCGTCAGGGGGTGAACGCGTCGCCCAGGCTCATGCCCCCGGGTCCAGAACCACGCCGTGGTTCGCCGACGGCTGCAGGGTCGGCGTGTGCTTTAGCCCAGCAGCCCAGGCGTCGACCATGTCGGCCCACTCCTGCAGCATGTGCGCCCGCGCGTGGGCGTATTCGGCGACGTTATAAACCCGCCGCGAGGTCCTGCGGTCGACGTGGGCCAAGCACTTCTCGATCCAATCGGCCTCGAACCCGACCTCGTTGAGCAGGGTCGAGCCGGTCCGGCGCAGGTCGTGGACCGTGAACGGTGCCAAGGCCTGCTGGTTCTGCTGAGCGCGGTCGGCGATCGCGGTGGTCACCCGGTTGAAGGTGGCGCGCGACATCGGCTGGTCGGCCTCGTAGCGCGACGGCAAGATGTAGGGCGAATTGCCCGCGCAGGTTCGTAAGGCGATCAGGATGTCGAGCGCCTGGCGCGACAGATAGATGTTGTGCGGCCGGCCGCACTTCATTCGGTCGGCGGGGATGCACCAGAGGGCGTTGACGAAGTCGACCTCGTCCCAGGTGGCGAACACCAGCTCGCTCTTGCGCACCAGGGTCAGCAGGATGAGCTTCATGCCCAAGCGGATGGTGGGCAGAGTCGGGACCATCTCCAGCAGGCTGTAGAAGATCCGGATTTCCTTGGGCGTCAGAGACCTCTCGCGCGGCTGGAACTTGGCGATCGAGGCGGGACTGACCTCGGTGGCGGGATTGTCGAGCTTGACGCCGTGCAGGCGGGCGAAGGCATAGACCTGCTTGACCAGCTCCCGGACGTGAATGGCGGTGGCCGGCGCCCCGCGCCCGACGATCGTCTCGCACAGGACGCGAATGTCGGTCGCCTCGATCTCATGCAGGCGCCGGTTCTGGAACACCTTGGCCACATCGCGCAGATAGATCGACCGGCGCATGTCGCGGGTGCTCTGGGCCATGGTCGCCTTTTCGAACCAGCGCTCGGCCCATTCGCCGAAGGTCCCGCAGTCAC
The DNA here is from genome assembly GCF_003243465.1 of Caulobacter segnis. Classification (GTDB taxonomy): domain Bacteria; phylum Pseudomonadota; class Alphaproteobacteria; order Caulobacterales; family Caulobacteraceae; genus Caulobacter; species Caulobacter segnis_A. Next base: position 21,352 of record NZ_QFQZ01000032.1, on the reverse strand, counting down.
GCTGCTGAGCCTTGGCGCGCCGGCGCTCGATCATCGGCGATTGACCATTGCGGACGGCCTTGCGGGCTTCCATGGCCAGCTCCCGGGCGCGCACCAGGGTAATGCCGCCAACCCCATACCGGCCAAGGGTTAGCGTCTCTCGGCGGCCGTTGATCCGGTAGTCCAGCCGGAACGACACCAACCCGGTCGGAGCGACCGCGACGAAAATACCGTCACGATCCGCCACCTTGTACATTTTCGCCTGTGGTTTCAGGGACTTGAGCTTGCTGTCCGTGAGCATTGACGGTCTCCGAATGGCCCCAAATCGCCGTTCGGACGCGCAAAAATACCGTCAGACCACTTGAGGCCGACTTTCGCGCAATTTCCGTCGGATTTTCAGGGACTTGGGTTCGAGAAAAATACCGTCATGACGTAATTTCGGACCGTATAGCGCCTAAGATCAATCCCGCAAGCCTTTGGGGAATACCGTCACGGGTACCGTCAAAGCAAAAGAGCGCTGGCGATTGCCAGCGCTCCTTGATGAAAGAAAACACGATTTATTTCAGCGCTTTAGCCTGTTTTCGGAACGCTGCCGAAAGCCCTAAAATGACGCCCCGTCACTCCCACTCGATGGTGCCCGGCGGCTTGGACGTCACGTCGTAGACCACCCGGTTGACGCCGCGCACTTCGTTGATGATCCGCGTGGCGGTCTTGCCCAGCACCGGCCAGGGGAACTCGAAGAAGTCGGCGGTCATGCCGTCGGTCGAGGTCACCGCGCGGAGGGCCAGGACGTTCTCGTAGGTCCGGGCGTCGCCCATCACGCCGACCGTCTTCACGGGCAGCAGCACGGCGAACGCCTGCCAGATCTTATCGTAGAGGCCGGCGTTGCGGATCTCTTCCAGATAGATGGCGTCGGCCTCTTGAAGCACCTTGACCTTCTCGGGCGTGATCTCGCCCGGGATGCGGATGGCCAGGCCCGGACCGGGGAACGGATGGCGGCCGACGAAGGCCGGCGCCAGGCCGAGCTCGACGCCCAGGGCGCGGACCTCGTCCTTGAAGAGCTCACGCAGCGGCTCGACCAGCTTGAGCTTCATGTAGTCCGGCAGGCCGCCGACATTGTGGTGGCTCTTGATCACCGCCGACGGCCCGCCGCGCGCCGAGACGCTCTCGACCACGTCCGGATAGAGCGTGCCCTGGGCCAGGAACTCCGCGCCGTCGATCTTGGCGGCTTCCTTGTCGAAGACGTCGATGAACAGCTTGCCGATGGTCTTGCGCTTGGTCTCCGGATCGCTGACGCCCGCCAGCTCGCCCAGGAACAGCTCGCCGGCGTCCACATGGACCAGCGGGATGTTGTAGTGGTCGCGGAACAGGGTGACGACCTGATCGGCCTCGTTCTTGCGCAGCAGGCCGGTGTCGACGAACACGCAGGTCAGTTGGTCGCCGATCGCCTCATGGATCAGGACGGCGGCCACCGAGCTGTCGACGCCGCCCGACAGGCCGCAGATCACCTTGCCCGAACCGACCTGGTCGCGGATCCTCGTGACCATCTCCTGGCGGAAGGCCGCCATCGTCCAGTCGCCCTTCAGGCCGGCGATGTTGAAAAGGAAGTTCCGGTACATCTTGGCCCCGTTGACGGTGTGGTACACCTCCGGGTGGAACTGCAGGGCGTAGATCTTCTTCTCGTCATTGGCGATGGCCGCGAACGGCGCGCCGGTCGAGGTGGCGATGACCTCGAAGCCCTCGGGGATGGCGGTGACGCGGTCGCCGTGGCTCATCCAGACGGTTTCCAGTTCGCCGACGCCGGCCAGGCCCTGGAACATCGGGCTGACCTTGCCGACCGTCAGTTCGGCGCGGCCGAACTCGCCGGCGTGACCGCCCTCGACCTTGCCGCCCAGAACGTCGCACAGCAGCTGCTGGCCGTAGCAGATGGCCAGCATCGGCAGGCCAAGATCAAAGAGCTTGCGGCCGATGCGGGGGCTGTCGGCCTCCAGCACGCTGGCCGGACCGCCCGACAGGATGATGGCGCTGGGCTTGTATTCGTCGACGATGGCCTCGGCCTTGTCGAACGGGTGGATCTCGCAATAAACGCCGGCCTCGCGCACCCGCCGAGCGATCAGCTGGGTCACCTGGCTGCCGAAGTCGACGATCAGGACGCGCTGGTGGTTCGGTTCGGGGGTCATTGGCGGGTCTCCAGCGGTCTAGCGGTCAAATCAGGGCGTGTAGGTGGAGCGCTCCAGCACGGCGGCGAAGAAGCCGTCCGTCCCGGCGCGGTAAGGGGTCAGGCGCAGATAGCCTTCGGGGCTCACGTGCTGCTCGACGCCCGGCAGGGCGATCGGCTTGACGGTGAATTCGGGGTGGCGCTCAAGGAAGCCGGCGACGCGGTCTTCGTTCTCGTCGGTCAGCAGCGAGCAGGTGACGTAGACCATGCGGCCGCCGGCCTTCACGAAGGTCGCGGCGTCCTCCAGCACGCTATCCTGCTCGATCTGGCGCTTGGCCAGCTGGTCGGGCGACAGGCGCCACTTGGCGTCCGGGTGGCGACGCCAGGTGCCCGCGCCCGTGCAGGGGGCGTCGACGAAGACGACGTCGATCTTGCCTTCAAGGCCCTTCAGCGGGGTCGCCTCGATCGGCGAACGGATCTGCAGGTTACGGACCCCTGCCCTCTGGCCGCGGCGGATGGTGTCGGCGAGGCGACGGGCGTCGGCGTCGTGGGCGAAGATCTGGCCGCTGTTGCCCATGGCGGCGGCCAGCGCGAGCGTCTTGCCGCCCCCGCCGGCGCAGAAGTCCAGCACCTGCTTGCCCTTGACCTCGCCCGCCACCGCGGCGGCGATCTGCGAACCCAGGTCCTGGACCTCGAACCAACCCTTGGAGAAGGCCGGCACGGCCTCGACCGACGGGGTGCGGTCAGCGGCGGCCGGGGCCGGAATGCGGAAAGCGTTCGGCAGGACGCCCGCCGGCGCGGCGTGGATCGGGGCCAGAGCCTTGGCGGCGCGCTCGGCGTCGGTCTTCAGGGTGTTGACCCGCAGGTCGACCGGGGCGCGTTCGGAGAGCGCCCGCATCTCGACGGCCTCGTCGGCGCCCAGGGTGCGGATCAGCCGCTCCTCCAGCCAATCGGGATAGTCGCCGACCACCGGGGCCGGCGCGCCGTCGAGCGGAACAGGATTGGAAAGACGCTCGCGCTCCGCGTCCGTGAGCGGGCCAAAGCCATGCTCCTCGGCGGCAGCCTCGGCGATGCGGTCCGGCGTCCAGGCCCAGGTGAAGGCCAGCACGCCCAGCACCACGCCGCGGGCGCTCGGATCGCCCATCATCCAGCCCAGCGAGCGCTTACGACGCAGGGCGTCGAGCACCAGGCCAGAGACGAAGGCGCGATCCTTGGAGCCTGCGTAGCGCGCGGCCTCGCCCCAGCGCTTCAGCGCCATCTTGACCGGAAAATGCCGCGCCTCGATCTCGGTCAGAACCTCGATCGCCGCCGAAACCCGTCCTCCGTCGCGCATCAGACGACCAGAGCCAGGAGGGTCAGGAAGATCCCCGTGAAGGAGACGGCCCAAGCGATGCTGCGCACCCAGGGCGCGCCCAGTGCGTAGAGCGGCAGGAAGGCGATGCGACCGCCGACATAGAGGCCCGAACCGATCAAGGTCAGGCTCCCGAACCGACCGCCCAGATAGGCGACCAGCACGGCGGCGGCGAAGAACGGGAAGCTCTCGCGGTAGTTGGCGAAGGCCCGTTCCAGCCGCGCGGCCAGGCCGCTGACCGGAACGGGCTCGTCGCGCGGACCGGCGCTCCACTTCAGGCCCCGCTGCGACACGCCCGCCAGGGCCGCCGCCAGCAGGTGGACGAGGCCGATCAGGACCGCCACGCCCAGCATCTGAAGTTCGAACGCCATGCGCATCGGCTAAACCGCGCTCGGATAGTTCGGGGCCTCGCGGGTGATCATCACGTCGTGGACGTGGCTTTCACGCAGGCCCGCGCCGGTGATCCGAACGAACTTGGCGCGCTTCTGCAGCTCGGGGATGGTCGGCGCGCCGACATAGCCCATGGCCGCGCGCAGGCCGCCGACCAGCTGGTGCAGCACCGGCGAGATCGGGCCCTTGAACGGGGTCTGCCCCTCGATGCCTTCCGGCACCAGTTTGAAGCTGTCCGTCACTTCCTTCTGGAAGTAGCGGTCGGCCGAGCCGCGGGCCATGGCGCCCACCGAGCCCATGCCGCGATAGCTCTTGTACGAGCGGCCCTGGTACAGGAACACCTCGCCCGGCGCCTCTTCGGTGCCGGCGAACATCGAGCCCATCATGGCGGTCGAGGCCCCGGCGGCGATGGCCTTGGCCAGGTCGCCCGAGTACTTGATGCCGCCGTCGGCGATGATCGGCGTGTTGCTCTCACGGCCCGCGCGCACGGCTTCCATGATCGCGGTCAGCTGCGGCACGCCCACGCCCGCGACGATGCGGGTGGTGCAGATCGAGCCTGGGCCGATGCCCACCTTCACCGCGTCGGCGCCGGCGTCGATCAGGGCGCGGGCGGCGTCGTAGGTGGCGATGTTGCCGGCCACAATCTGGACGCGGTTGGCTTCGCGCTTCAGACGAGAGACCGCCTGGGCGACCTGGCTGGAGTGGCCGTGGGCGGTGTCGATGACGACGACGTCGACGCCGGCGTCCACCAGGCCCATCGAGCGCTCGAAGCCGGCGTCGCCGACGGTCGAGGCCGCGCCGACCAGCAGGCGGCCCTTGTCGTCCTTGGCAGCCAGGGGATGAGCCTGGGCCTTCTCGATGTCCTTCACCGTGATCAAGCCGACGGCGCGATAGGCCTCGTCGACCACGATCAGGCGTTCGATCTTGTGCTTGCGCAGCAGCTCGCGCGCCTCGCGGTGATCGACCCCCTCGCCCACCGTGATCAGGTTCTCGCGGGTCATCAGCGCCGAGGCCGGGACCTTGTCGTCGCCCTCGAAGCGCATGTCGCGGTTGGTCAGGATGCCGACCAGCTTGCCCGAGCCGCGCTCGACCACCGGGAAACCCGAGATCTTGCGGCGGGCCTTGATCTCGCGGACTTCAGCCAGGGTGGTGTCGGGGTGGATGGTCAGCGGATTGATGACCATGCCGCTTTCGTAGCGCTTCACCTCGCGGACCTGGTCGGCCTGCTCCTCGTTGGTGAGGTTACGGTGAAGAATGCCCAGGCCGCCGGCTTGCGCCATGGCGATGGCGAGGCGGCTTTCGGTCACCGTGTCCATGGCGGCGGACACGAGCGGTATGTTCAGACTGATTTCACGCGTGAACCGGGTCTCGGTCGTCACCTGGGTGGGCATGACGTCGGACGGGCCGGGTTCGAGCAAAACGTCGTCGAAGGTGAGCCCTTCGCGAATCTCCATCGGAGTCTCCATTTTGCGGCGCGGATATAGCCGCGAGGTCGACGGTTGTCGACCCGGAGTCGGCGCGAAATGGAGAGGAATTTTTCCGGGCGGACAGCGGCGGCGTCAACGAGGGCGCGACGCCGCCCTCACCGCCTAGACCGGCTTGGCGCCCGGCGTGCCGCACTTGGCGAACTTGCCCTTGGCGTCCTTGCACTTGGTCGGCTTGGCCGGCGCGGCGGCGGCCGGGCACTTGATGAACTTACCCTTGGCGTCGCGGCACGGCGCGGCGGCATAGGCGGCGCTGGCGCTGGAAAGGGCGACAGCAAGCGCGAAGGCGAGACTGAGGGTCTTGGACATGGCATGTCTCTCGTAAGCGCGGACGGCTCCGCGGGAGATCGCGCTGACGCCAACGCGAACGAGAGATCAGAAACACAAGTTTCCGAGAAAATTCAGCGACCTAAAAGAGCGCACTCCAGAAACAACAACTCTGACGTCAGTCGTCGAACCCGTCGAGGTTCGCGCTTCCGGATTTGGACACCACCGCCAGGGCGTCGCCCGTCCGGATGATCTCGCCAGGCGCAGGGCTCTCGATCACCGTTCCGTCGGCGCGCTGGATACGCACGACCAGTATGCCGCCGCCCCGTCGTTCAAGCTCCCGAATGGTGGCCCTCCGAGCGCCGAGGTTGGGCGGCGCGGTGATAACACGCAGGTCCAGACCCAGCTTGGCCAGCCGCTCGTCCGTCCGGTCCCCCTGTGGCTCCGCCCCATGGAGGAAGTGCGCGAGGCGCGGATGGAGGATCAGCTCGGCGATGCGTTCCGCGCCGATATGGGTCGGCATCACGACGCGGTTGGCGCCGGCCTGCAGCAGCTTGCGCTCGGTGGTGGGCCGCTCGCCGCGCGCGATGATCTCGAGCTTGGGATTGAGGCTGCGGGCCGACAGGGTGATGAAGACGTTGGCGGCGTCGTCGGGCAGCACCGTGGCGACGACCTTCGCCCTCTCGACGTGCAGGGCGCGAAGAACCTCCTCGTCGGTGGCGTCGGCGTGCCGGCAGAGGTAGCCGAGGTCCCTCGCCTCCTGGCAACGGGCCTCGTCACGCTCGACGATGACGAAGGTCTCGCCCACCGAGGCCAGCTCGGCGGCCAGCATGAGCCCGATGCGACCGAAGCCGCAGATGATGATGTGGCCATCCAGCCGGTCGATGTCGCGTTCCACGCGCTTTCCAAAGAACTGTTCGAGTTGGGACTGGGTCAGCGCCTGCACCAGCGAGCCGGTGACGATGATGACGCCCGTGCACCCGAACACCATCGTGGCCATGGTGACGGCGTGCAAGTAATCGGTGTCGATCGGCCGGACCTCGCCATAGCCGACCGTAAAGATGGTCAGGGTGACCATGTAGAGCGCGTCGTCGAACGACCAGCCGGCGTGCATGTAGCCGACCATCGCGCAGGCGGCGACCAGCAGGACGAAGCCGACGGCGATCGCCAGATTGCGAAACGGTCTGGCGACCAGCCCTCCGATGACGCCCCCCCGGTCGCTCACCGTCCCTTGAACCCCGTCGCGACGAGGAAGACCTCCGAACTGTCCTGCCGGCTGGCCTTGGGCTTGAAATGCTGCACCTTGGTGAAGTGCCGCTTGAGCTTGGCGATGACGTCGGCGGTCTCGCCGCCCTGGAAGGCCTTGGCGACGAAGGCCCCGCCGGGCTTCAGCACATCCACGGCGAACTCCGCGGCGATCTCGATCAGGCCGACGATCCGCAGGTGGTCGGTCTCACGATGTCCCACGGTGTTGGGCGCCATGTCCGACATGACCAGGTCCGGCTCGCCGCCCAGCAGTTCCATCAGCTTCTCGGGCGCACCGTCGGCCGTGAAGTCCATCTCCAGGATATGGGCCGGCGCGACCGGATCGACCGGCAGCAGGTCGATACCCGCCAGGTTGGTCACGCCCCGCTCGACGGCGATCTGCAGCCAGCCGCCGGGCGCGCAGCCCAGGTCGATGACCCTCGCGCCCTTGCGCAAGAAGTGGAACTTATCGTCGATCTCGCTGATCTTGAACGCCGCCCGGCTGCGATAGCCCAGCGCCCTCGCCTTCGCCGAGAACGGATCGTTGATCTGCCGCTCCAGCCAGGCCTGCTGGCTGGGCGTGCGGCCATAGGCCGTCTTCAGGCGCGCCGGCTTGCCGCGGCCGCCTTCAGAGCCGCCCGAGGGCGGCTTGACCATGCGACGGCGGGGAGGATCTTCGCTCATGCGGACACCGGCTTCTTGGATGCGCCGCCGCGGCGGCGCCGGCGCGGACGCTTTTGCTGGTCGGACATCAGGGACATCAGAAGCCCCTCTCTAAGCCCTCGGTCGGCGACACGCACGCGCGAACATGGCCATAGCTCCTGCACGGCCTGCAGGATGGCCGCGCCGGCCAGCACCAGGTCGGCCCGGTCCGCGCCGATGCAGGGCTCCTGCGCCCGTTCGGCGGAGGTCAGGGCCAGGAGGCGCGCGGCCGCCGCGTCGCAATCGTCGCGCCGCATCCAGAGGCCGTCAACGACGTTTCGATCATAGCGCGGCAGCCCAAGATGCAGCCCCGCCAGGCTGGTGATCGCGCCCGATGTGCCGACCAGATGCGCGCGCCCCTCCGCAAATACCTGCCGCATCGGCTCGGCGTGGGGGAAGCCCTCGATCCGCGCCTTGACGTCGTCCACCATAGCCCGGAACCAGGCCTCCGTGGCGACCTCGCCCTCGGGGAAGCGCTCGGCGAGCGTGACAACGCCGACGGGGATCGACAGCCAAGCCTTGATCGGCAGCTTCCAGGCGGCGAACTGGCGAGGCTTCGCGTCGAGCCCACCGCCCTTCAAGTCCACCCAGGACAGCTCCGTCGAACCACCCCCGACATCGACAACCAGGGCCGCGTCCTGCTGGCGGTCGAAAAGGCTCATGCAGCCGGCCACGGAAAGCTGGGCCTCCTCGCGGGGCGTGATGATCTGCAACTTGAGCCCGGTTTCTTCGTGCACGCGGCGCACGAAGTCGGGACCATTGGTGGCCCCCCGGCAGGCCTGGGTCGCCACGGCCTTGACCCGCACCGCCTTGCGGCGGCGGATCTTCTCGGCGCAGACCTTCAAGGCCGCCAGGGAGCGATCCATGGCGGCTTCGGAGAGCTGGCCACTCTGCGACAGCCCCTCGCCCAGCCTGACGATACGGGAATAGGCCTCGACCACGCGGAAGCCGCGCGGCGAAGGCGTCGCCACCAGAAGGCGACAGTTGTTGGTGCCAAGATCGAGCGCCGCATAGCACGACGACTCCTCCGGCGACCGCCGGCGCCGCCCTTGCGGGGCGCCGGGCGCGCGCGGCGCCTCCGACATGGTTCAAACCACCTGTCTCGCAAGCGTCGCGAACGGTGCGGCGCCTCACTTCGACTCGACCATAGCACGTGACTGGCGCTCAGGAAGGCGCCCGCCGTGTCTTCCGTTGGCTGAAGTCTCTACGTTCAGCTTTCAGTCAGCTAGCCGTGCTAATCTTCAGACCATGAATTCGAGACTCGCCAAGTTTGCGATCGGCCAAGTCGTCCGCCACCGCATCTTCCCCTTCCGGGGCGTGGTGTTCGACGTCGACCCGGTGTTCGCCAATACGGAAGAGTGGTGGCAGTCGATCCCCGAGGAGATCCGTCCCACCAAGGACCAGCCGTTCTACCACCTGCTGGCCGAGAACGAGGACAACAGCTACGTCGCCTATGTGTCGGAACAGAACCTGCTGCCCGATGACAGTGGCGAGCCCGTCGGCCATCCGCAGACGGCGGTGATCTTCGAGTCGTTCGATCACGGCCAGTACAAGCTTCGTCCTCGAATCTCGCACTAGCCGGCAAACCCGTCCGCGTGATCGCGCATTCGGCGCAAACTCCGAACAGCTTTTGCGAAAATCGGGGCGTAGCGTTCTCTCATGAGCGGAGAAGGCTTCAACATTTCGCCCCCGCCGGGAGCGAACCAGGATTGGACGATCGATCAGGGCTGGGACGCCTATTCCCAGGCCGAGCACGACGTCTGGATCACCCTCTATGAACGCCAGGCCCAGATGCTGCACGGCCGGGCCTGCGACGCGTTCCTGCGGGGCCTCGACGCCCTGGACCTGCATCGGGCCGGCATTCCCGACTTCAGGCGGATCAACGAGGAGCTTCAGCGGCTGACCGGCTGGAGCGTGGTGGCGGTGCCTGGCCTCGTGCCCGACGACGTCTTCTTTGACCACCTCGCCAATCGCCGCTTTCCGGCCGGCCAGTTCATTCGCAAGCCGCACCAGCTGGACTATCTGCAAGAGCCGGACATCTTCCATGATGTCTTCGGGCACGTGCCGATGCTGACCGACCCGACCTTCGCCGACTACATGCAGGCCTACGGCGAAGGCGGCCGCCGCGCCCTGGGCCTGGGACGTCTGGCCAATCTGGCCCGGCTCTACTGGTACACGGTGGAGTTCGGCCTGATGAACACCCCGGCGGGCCTGCGGATCTATGGCGCCGGCATCGTCTCGTCGCGAACGGAGTCGATCTTCGCCCTGGACGATCCCTCCCCCAACCGCATCGGCTTCGACCTGGAGCGGGTGATGCGCACGCTCTATCGGATCGACGATTTCCAGCAGGTTTATTTCGTGATCGACTCGATCCAGACCTTGCAGGACGTGACGCTGCGCGACTTCGGCGCGCTCTACGATCGCTTGGCCGGCGCCAGCGACATCGGCGTCGCCGAGATCGCTCCCGGCGACACCGTGATCACCCGTGGCACCCAGGCCTACGCCAGGGCCGGCGGTCGGCTGTCCAGCGTCCCGGCCGGCTGACCTTTCAGGCCGAACAGGATTCGCACGCCTGGAATGCGCCGCACGATCTCGTAGGTGGCGAAGCACCCCGCGAAGGTCGCCGCCACCAGGATCGCGCCCTCGAGCGCCTGCGGCAGGTGCAGCTTGGCCAGATGATGGGCCATCACCACGATCAGGGTCTGGTGAACCAGATAGAACGGGAACACGCCCAGGGTCAGGTAGCGCAGCACCGGCCCCCCCTTAGCGGCGAGGTGTTTGGCCCCGAAACCCAGGATGGCGACGATCGCACACCAAGTGTCGGTCGCGAAGACGAACCGCATCACGAGCTTCAACTGCGGCGACGGGATAGGCGTGTCATGGCGATAGATCCAAACATAGATGCTCCAGCCCGCCCAAGCGGCGACAGCGGCGGTCAGGGCGGGCCAGCGGACCGCGACCAAGCGTTCACGCAGGGTTTCGGACTTGGCGAGACCAAAGCCTAGCAGGAAGGCGCTGAACGAGACGGCGTGGACATAGTGGTCGCCGACCAGCGCGTGGGTCTCGCCGTACTTCGCGTAGAGCGTGGCGCGCAGCATCGCGAGAAACAGGATGGGCCAGGCGAACAGGCCAACGCCCTTCAACAGGTATTCCGAGGCCTGCTGGATGCGCTCGCCGGCCTTCTTCCAGACCAGCAGCTCGAGCGCCAGGACCAGCGTGTAGAACAGCAGGTAGGCGACAAACCACATGTGGTTCCAGGTGGGCGTGGTCAGGCATTCGCCGTCCGCGCCGCACCAATGGCCCGACGCCGTGACATAACGGATCCAGAAGTTGTCGACCGACAGACCGCTGCCGGGGTGCGAGGCCATGTATTCGACAACCTGATAGTACGACTGCGGCGGCACGATCACGAACATCGCGAACAGCAGCGGCGGCAGCAGGCGGGCGATCCGCGCGCTGGTCAATTTTCCGACCGAGGTCTTGTCGGCCATGAACCGCGTCGCCGCGCCAGAGACCAGGAACAGCAGCGTCAGCCGCCAGGGATTGGTCAGCAGCATGAAGGGCATCAGGCCCTCGACGACGTGGGGCGTCTTCACATGCCATTCCCACGGCACGTAGAACATGCCGGTGTGATAGAGGATCAGCAGGAAGAACGCGCCCACGCGAATCCAGTCCAGGTCATAGCGTCGGTCGATGGGGGAGGCGGTCGTGGTCATGAAAGGTAAGTCCGGCTTGAACGGCGACGCCCATGACCTGCCGCGCCTCGCCCCGAATGGCCAAGGACGTCGTGACAAGCGGCCGGCGCTGGGGACAAGCGGCGATGGTTCGACGCCAAGCGGCGCTCTGTGGGGGATGACCGGCGAGGAGCGTCTCTGGCTGACCCGCGCCTACGCGCTCTGCGTGAGCCTGTTCGTGGCCATCTGTCTGGTCAACATCCTGACCGTGCAGCACGACGCGCCGAGCCTGGGCCCGATCAGGCCGGCGATCTGGGAAATCAGCAGCGCCCTGGTCATCCTGGCGCTCACCGCCATTCCGGCCGCCATGGCCGTTTGGATGGTGAGGGCCAAGCCGCGCTGGTGGGCCGCCGCGCCCGCCCACATTATCGTGGCGCTCGTCTACTCGGCGATCCACGTCGCAGCCTTCGTGGCCTTGAGAAAGGTCGCGCACAGCGTCCTGCTTCACGAGACCTATCGCTTCGGTCCGCTGCCCGGCGAATTCCTCTACGAGTTCCGCAAGGACATGCTGGGCTATGCGGCGGCGACGATCATCTGCTGGCTGGCGCTGATGCGTGGATCGCAAAAGCTGGCCGACCGCGGCTCCGCGCCGCCAGCGGTTTTCGACATCCAGGACGGGGCCCGCCTGATCCGCGTGCCGGTGGCGGAGATCGTCGCGGTGCGTTCCGCCGGCAACTATGTCGAGTTCATCCTGGGCGATGGCCGACGTCCCCTCACCCGATCATCGCTGACCGCCGCGCTTGAGAGCCTCGCTCGGCACGGCTTCGTGCGCACTCACAAGTCCTGGCTGGTCAATACGTCGCGGGTCACCGGCCTGAAGCCGGAAGGGTCCGGCGATTACGCCGTCGAGCTGGGCGACGTCGAAGCCCCGCTCTCCCGGCGCTTTCCCGACGCCCTGGCCGCGCTGCGCGGCTAGAGCAGCAGCATTCCCATCAGGATATCGTCCTCGAAGCGACCGTCCGGCAGCCGTCCCCGCGCGACCTGCCGCCCCTCTTGCTTGAACCCCAACCGCTCATAGAGGCGGATCGCGCCAGGATTGCCGCCTCCCGCCGCCAGTTCGATACGCAGGATCGCTGGATCCTGCGCCTTCGCCCAAGCGATCAGGGCCTCGAACAACTTCGAGCCGATCCCCTGCCCTTGCCGTTCAGGATGAACCGCCACGGTCAGGCCTCCCAGGACATGGGCGAACAGCGCGACCGTTTCGCGCTTGGCGTGGATCTCGCCGCAGACCAAGCCCTCGGCGCCAACCGCCACCAGGCAGATGTCGCTGTTGATCGCGTTCTGCGCATAGGCCGACGTCACCTCTTCCGGCGCACGCGCCAGGGCCCCCGGCGTCACCGCGGCGGCCTTGTGCAGGGCGACAATGGCGTCTCTGTCCGCAGGCGTCGCGGCGCGGATGGTGATGTTCAAGCGGTCCTCTGAAACGGATAGAAGTCACCGCCCAGACTCAGGATCCGGGTCAGTTCGTCCAGCGCCTCGCGGCTTTCGGTCAGCAACAGCGGATCCGCGAGGTCACCCGGCGCAAGGCTGTCGCGATAGCGACGCTCGACCCAATCGGCCAGCGTCTTGTGAAGATCCGGGCTGAAGCGCTGGGCGGGATTGACGGCTTCCAGCTCCTCGTCGGTCAGCACGACGCGCAAACGCAGGCAAGCGGGCCCGCCGCCGTTCCGCATGCTCTGGCGGACGTCGACATAGTCGACGCGGCCGATGGGGCCATTCGAGGCGGCCAGTCCCTCGGCGACCGCATAGGCGCGAGGATTGTCGCGCGTCTCGGCCGGGGCCAGCAAAACCAGGCGATCCTCGCCGGGGACCGCAAGCAGTTGGGAGTTGAAGAGGTAGCTGGCGACGAGATCGGCGATGGGCAGTTCGGCTTCCGAGACCTCGACAAACACCGGCTCGAACAGATCGGCGGCGGCGGTTCTCACCGCGCGCTCCATCGCCACGCGATCCTCGAAGGCGCGCTCGTGGAAGAACAGGCACTGGCGCGTCCCGACGCAGACCACGTCATTGTGGAAGGCGCCGCCCGCGATGGCCGCCTTGGCCTGACGCGGAAAGACGCCCCGCGCCGCGCCATGGCGACGCTGGATCGCCTCGAACGCCTCCCGCGTTTGACGGGCGGGAAACGCACCATCCCAATCCTCCCAGGCCTGGCGTCCCCAGACGAAGAGATTGACGCCCGGTCCGCCGTGCTCGGCGCAGAGCCGCACATGGTTGGCCGCGCCCTCGTCGGCGAAGTGCGGCTGGGCCGGCAGCGGATCGTGAACCGCGAAACGCCGCGCGTCCGGAAACAGGCGTCGCAGGGCGCGGGTGGTCTGCTCGCCCTCGAGGCTGCGATGCAGGTTGGTCAGGAGGTTGGCGGGGCTGAAGTGCACACGGCCATCGGCGGCGTCGGCGCTGGGCGTCACCGTCGCGGCGTTGGCCGCCCACATCGAGGAGGAGGAGCAAGCCGCCGCCGCCAGCGCCGGCGCGGCCTTCCAGGCGTCTTCAAGCACCGTCTCGTCCGCGCCGGAAAAGCCGATGGATTTCAGGAAGCGGATGGCCGGACGCTCATGTGGCGCGAGCACGAACTGCGGCAGACCCAAATCGCTGAGACGACGCATCTTGGCCAGCCCTTCCAGCGCCGCGGCGCGGGGGTTCGAGACCTCGCCGGCGTTGCGGGTGCTGGCCAGGTTTCCGGGCGAGAGCCCGACATACGAGTGTGTCGGCCCGACCAGGCCGTCGCAGTTTGCCTCGACGGCGAAGGTCATGCTCGCAAGCCTTTGATATCCTTCAGCGTATCGGCGACCGCCTCGGCCTCGAAACTCGCCACCGGATAGGCGCAGTAGTCGGCGGCGTAATAGGCGCTGGGACGATGATTGCCGGACGCGCCAAGTCCGCCGAAAGGCATGGAGCCGGCCGCGCCCGTCGTCGGACGATTCCAGTTCACCACCCCGGCGCGGATGCGGTTCAGGAACAGCTCCCAACGCTTTGACTCATTTGAGATAAGTCCCGCCGACAGGCCATAGCGCGTAGCGTTGGCGGCCTTCAGCGCATCGTCGAAACTGGCGACGCGGCGGACCTGCAGCCACGGCGCGAACAGCTCCTCGTCAGGCGTCTCCACACCGGTAACGTCGATCAGCCCTGGCGTGACGAACGCCTCGCTCAGCCCCGGCGCCGATCCAAGAGCGCGAACCGTCTCGCCCGGCATGGCCCTGGCCGCCGTGCGGGCGGCGTTCGCGGCGCGCGCCGAGATCAGCGGCCCCATGAAGGGCTCGGCGTCGCCGTTCCAACGTCCGATCGCCAGCCGGTCGGCCAGCGCCGCCGTCGCCTCGATCACCGTCTTGCCGAAGGCGTCGTCCGGCACGATCAGCCGCCGCGCGCACGAACAGCGCTGGCCCGTGGTGATATAGGCGGACTGCACGACCAGGGCCGCGACCGCCTCCGCGTCGTCGGCGTCCCACACGACCAGGGGATTGTTGCCGCCCAGTTCGAGCGCCAGGATGACGTCGGGCCGATCGGCGAAGTGACGACGGAAGAAGGCCCCGGCCGCCGCCGAGCCCGTGAACAGCAGGCCGTCGATCTCCTGGTTGATCAGGGCCTGGCCTGTCTCGCGGCCACCCTGCACGAGGTTCACGACGCCCGCCGGAACACCCGCCGCCTCCAGCGCCTCGACCATCAGCTGGCCGGCCAGCGGCGTTTCCTCGGACGGCTTGAACACCACCGTGTCGCCGGCCAGAAGCGCCGGCACGATGTGGCCGTTCGGCAGATGCCCCGGGAAGTTGAACGGGCCAAGCACCGCCATCACGCCATGGGCGCGGTGACGCAGCACGGCGCGGCCGAACGGCATGGCGTTCTCAGTCGAGCCGGTCCGCTCGTCATACGCCTTGATCGACAGGTCGACCTTGCCGGCCATCGAGCCCAGTTCAGCCTTGGTCTCCCAGAGCGCCTTGCCCGTCTCGCGGCTCAGCGCCTCGGCGAAGACGCCCGTGCGCTCAACGAGGATCTCCTTGTAGCGGCGAAGGATGGCGATCCGCGCCTCGCGCGGACGGTCGGCCCAGGCGGGAAAGGCGAGCCGCGCGGCCTCGACCGCGCCTACCACATCGCGCTCGGTGGCGGTCGCCTCGCGCCAGACCGCTTCGCCCGTCGCCGGGTCGATCGAGACCAGCTCAGGCCCCTCGCCCGAGCGCCACTTGCCGTCGATGAACAGTCCGCTCATGCCTTCACCCGCACCACTTCGCCTTCGCCGACGCCGAGCGCCTCCAACGCCTCGCGTCCCAGGATGGCCGCATCGCCGTCGATCAGCACCGGCGCGCGGATCGCCCGGAAGCGGGACACCTCGCCCGTCGAGATCAGCGCCTCCTCGCCAAAGGCGTCCTCGCCCGCCTTGACCCGCAGTCGCTTGGCGTCACGGACCGTCCGGATGTCGTCGCGCGGGCAGGCGACCGTCGGGCCTGCGTCGAACAGATCGACGAGACCTTGGTAGCGGAAACCTTCACGCTCCAGCATCGCCCGCGCCGCCTCGCCGTCGCGATGGACGCGCCCAATCACGTCGCGCGCCTCCTCGGGCAGCAGCTCGGTATAGATCGGATGGCGCGGGGCCAGGTCGAGAATGAACTGACCGTCGGTCGAAGCGCTCATCAGGTCGGCCTGGTCGAAGTCCAGGCGGAAGAACTTGTGTGAGACGTGCTCCCAGAATGGACAGCGGCCGTCCTGGTCGAACCAGCCCCGCAGCTCGGCCAGCACCATCTCGGCGAAACGCTGGGGCTCGATGCCGATCAGCATGTAGCGCGACTGGGCGAGCAGACGCCCGGCCCCGCCCTTGCGCTTCTCCGGCCGCAGGAACAGCGAGCCGACCTCCGACCAGCCGGCGCATTCGTTCACCAGCACGAGCGCCTTGTGATCGAAGCGCATCTCGAGCGTCGGCGAGGATTGCGCCAGGGTCACGACCCGGAACGAGAAGAACGGGCGCTTGAGGCCGACGCCAGCCTTGACGCCCGCCACACCCTCGACCGAACCGCTGTCGAGATCCTCGAGCATCAGCGTGTACCAGGCCTCGGGCGGCGCGACCCCGGCCTGGAAGCTGGCCTCTGAAAGCGCAAGACGCGCGCGCAGGGTCGCCTCGTCCTCCGGCAGGCTTGTGAAGCCGCGTCCCGAGAGGACGGCCAGCTCCATCAGGGCGTCGAAGTCGGCGGGGCCGGCGGGGCGGACGATGAGCATCTAGTGGGTCTCCCGCAGGGCGGTCATGGCGTCGTGGATCGCCCGAGCGTCGATCTCGCCGGTCGCCAGTTTTATGAGGATCAGGGCCGAGAGCTGGGCGCGCTCGACAAAGCTCTCGGGCCAGGCGTGCTCGGCCTCGCTGTGGATATCGCCGCCGCGAACGCCCAGGGTGTCGACATTGGGCAGGCCGGACGCAAACAGGTTGTTGCCCTCGCAGACCCCGCCGGAGGGCTTCCAGGCGATATCCTGTCCCAGCAGCGCGCCGACGTCCTTGATCGCGCCGAACAGACGCTGCTGGGCGAGGTTGAAGGGCTTGGCCGCTCGAGTGATCCCGCCATGCAGATGCGCGTGCAGGTCATCGCCGATCTCCGAGACGATCCGCGCGACCTCGGCCTCGAACCAGGCCGCGGCGTCCGCCTGGGGGAAGCGGACGTTGAAGCGAACCACCGCCACGTCCGGGACCATGTTTAGCGGCGCTCCGCCATCGATGCGGGCGACGTTGACGGTGACGCCGTCGCGCTGGCCGTTCAGGGCGTGGAGTTTCTCGGCGATGCGGGCCGCGCCGATCACCGCGTTCCGCCCCGCCGCGAAGTCGCGCCCGGCATGGGCCGCGCGGCCGTGGACCACGATGTGGAAGTTTCCGGAGCCCTTGCGAGCCGAGGCGAGCGCGCCGTCGGCCAAGGCCGGCTCGTAGGTCAGGCCGACATGACCGCGTCGCGCGAAGTCGGCGAGCACAGGCGCCGAGGCGATGGAGCCGATCTCCTCGTCCGGCGACAGCAGCACGCGATAGCCGAGGTTGGCGGCGGCGGGATGTCCTTCCAGCGCTTGAAGCGCCGCCAGCATCACCGAGATGCCGCCCTTCATGTCCGCGATTCCAGGGCCGTGCAGCGCCCCGTCAGGCCGCGTGCGAACCTGCTGGAAGACGCTCATCTCCGGATAGACCGTGTCATAGTGGCCGGTCAGCACGACCTGGACCGGAGCTTCGGGGCGGGCGATCACGGCGATGGAGGGCGGATGAGCCAGCTCTGTTTCGCGGCCATCGGCGGCGATTTCTCGCGATGGCGACAGAGGGATCTCCACCGCAGCGGCCGGCAGCCCGGCGGCGGCGTCCAGCAGGACCTGTCGCTGACGCTCCAGCCCGGCCAGGTGGCGACTGCCGGAATTGATCGCGCACCAGTCCACGGCGCGGTCGACGATCTGACCGCCAGCCTGCGCGACGCGGTCTAGAACCGTCTGGTCGTCTGAATCGAGACGCATCAATAGCCTGTCCTCCCTCAGTCACGATAACCAAGGGCCGCGGGCAAATCGTGCTTACCTCAAGCGAGGTAACCGAGGGCCCGCGCAACAGCCTTGCTGGAGCTCGGTTATTTCGAGCCGAGTCCGGAGCGTCGCGCAAGCCCGACGCTCAGTAATCCTTGCGCCAGCGCACCGAAAGCTTGGCGTCGTTCTGGCCGCCGATCCGCGAGACCAGCGAAAGCGTCCGCCGGATACGCCACTCGACCTGGGCCGCCGGTCCTTCGCGACCACCACCGATGATCTCCAGATAGACGTCGTCGGTCAGGTACTTGCCGCCGGCCACCGTCATGCCGGTCGCGCTCTCGGCGAAAGCGAGACGGTCCAGGCGCGCGAAGCTGCGCAGGTTGCCGATAACGTCGAAGCCGCCGCCGCCCGCCAGTGAGGCCAGGGCCGAGGCCAACTGGGCGGCCTCGATCGGCGAGAGCTGGGCGGCCGAGGAGCCGAACAGCACCTGGCTGAGCACCTCGTCGCTGGGCAGCTCGGGCTTCGAGGTGAGCGTGATTTCAGGCTTGGCCGCCGTTCCCTTGATCTGCACGACGGCGGTGAGAGAGGTGTCCTGCCGCGTGGCCGACAGGTCGAGGCGAATTCGGTCGAGCTGGCTGGACAGATAAACGGTGCCGTCGTCGTCGAACTCGAAGCGCTTGCCGGCGAAGTCATATTCCCCGCGGACAACACGCGCGACGCCGCTCAGCGCCGGCGCCAGCGAGGTGCCGCCGACATGGGCGTCCAGAGAGAGCTCGACGTCCAGGCCACGCCCCCGGACGAAGACACGGCGCGGCGCCTTGAGATCCAGATCCAGGATCATGCCGCCGGTGGTCGGGCGCCGCTGGAGCCCCTGATCCAGGTCCTGCGGCCGGTTACGCTCGACGACGTCCATCGCCACGACGCCCGCGGGGGTCTTGGTTTGGGCCGACACGTCCGCGCGATCCAGGGTCACCGCGCCAGACAGCTTGATCTTGCCGTCCGCCGACCGGTTGACGCTGGCCGAGCCGGTCGCCACGGCCGAGGCCAGGTCGTTGTCGATCAGGCGGAAGCTTTTCATGTCGAGCTTGAAGCTGCCGACGCCGTCGCGCGCCAGGCTGATCCGCCCCGCGCCCGACACCGAGCCGCCCTGCCCGTCCTCGCCGATCGCCTGCAGGACGTCGATGGCGTTGTCGGCCATCGACGATCGCAGCGTCACGTTGCGCAGCCTTAGCCCGGTCTGTCCGTCCTCGAAGCCGCCGTTGTCGAGCGTCGCCGTGCCCAGCAGGCGCGGATCGGCCAGAGTGCCGCCCAGGCTGGCCTGCAGGTTGATGCGGCCCGAGAGCGAGCGGTCGGCGCCCATCAGCAGGTTCCACAGCGGCTTGATCTCGCCTTGGGCCGAGAACCGGCCCTGCACGCCGCGCTTCTTGTTGATCATCAGCCGCAGCGGCTTGGCGGAAGCCTCGACGGGCAGGACGAGATTGGCCTCGGCATTCAGGCCTTGCCGGTTGTCGCCGTCGGCGACGATGGTCAGTTGGCTGTCGGTGAGATCGCCATGGATCTTGGCGTCCAGCGACTGCTCGACCTTCGCGCCGCGCTCGCGGGCGTTCGACAGCCGCATGGTGAAGTCGCCGCCCAAGGTCTCGCCCTGGCCGCGCAGATTGAACGCGCCGTCGATGTCGCCGTCCAGGTCGGGGTTGAAGGCCGTCAGGGCGACCCCCGCCAATTCAGCCCGCAGCATCGCGGTCGCGCCGCCGAGGTCCGCGTCGATATCGGCGCGTCCCTTGTCGATCCCCAAGCGCAGCCGCGCCTGGGTCGGGCCATCGCCAAAGCGGAGTTTGGCCGGTTCATTGGTCTTGATCTCGGTCCGCCCCACGCGGCCCGCCGCATTCAGCGTCAGGTCGTAAGCGCGACCGGCCTGCGCCAGCTCGCCAGAACCGCCCAACCGCCAGCGGCCGTTGGGGGCGTCGCCCCGCGCGTCGATCGAGAGCGGCAGGCGCGAAAGCGGGCCATCGGCCTTGATCGCGGCCGTTCGCACCTTCCAGCCGCCGAAGCTGATCTCCTGGGCCGTCAGGTTCAGGACCGCCTGGGCCGCGCCACCGCCAGGCGCGTCGACAAGGCGGGCCGAGCCCTTGATCTGTCCCTGCGGGATGAAGGCCCCCGGGCCAATGGCGACGGTCACGTCCGCCGTCGCCGGCAGGCCATTGCGCAACGACATGGCGCCACGCGCCTTGGCGCCGCCGGCGTCCACGTCGAGCTCGCTCAACTCGATTCCGCCGGGCGAGAAGCGGAACGCGGTCCGCCCCAGCGCCTGGCCATAGGCGCTCTGGGCCTGCAGCGCCGCGGTTCCGTCGGTCGCGTTGGCTCCGCGCGCGAAAACTAAGCTCAGGCGCGCCTTGGTCAACGGCAGGCTAGGCAGATCGATCGCGTCGAAATTAGCGTTCAGCTCGGCTCTCGGGGCCGAGAGGACGCCGCCGATCCTGCCGTCGCCGCTGGCCTTGCCCGTGACCTCGACCGGCCCCGCGCGGAACGGTCCCGTGGCGGTCCAGTCGAGGCCGAAGTCGAGCGAGAGGCCTTGGCCGAGCTTGCCCGAGGTCGTGGCGCTGGCGGCCGCGCCGTCCAGTCGAGCCTCGGCGACGCTCAGGACTCCCTCGTTCCAGCTCGCCTTGCCGCTCAGCCGGGGCGTCGCGCCGAGCAATCGGTCGATCTCGGCATAGCCGGTGGCGAAGTTGGCCGCGCGGCTGTCCACCGTGAAGGCCCACGGCCGGCCCGCGAAGCTGGACGCGGTCCATTTGGCGATCACCGAGCCCTGCGCGCCGGGACGCACCGGCCCAAGGCTCGCCACCTTCATCTCGCCATCGAACGACAGCCCACCCAACACGCCCCGCTCGCCCTTGCCGGTGACGACCAGGTTGGGCGCGTCGATCCGGGCCGAGCGGATCAGGAAGCGCCCGCCCTTGACCCGGGCGCCCTCAAAGCTGGCCTTGGGGTTCGCGCCGAGCACGGCGAGCAGCCCCGAGCCGCCGCCGCCCGAGGTGGTCGCCTGGGCCTTGATCTCCAGCTCACCGTCGGCCCAGCGCACCAGGGCCGGGCCCTTGGCGCGCTTAAGGCGATAGCCCAGCAGTTCCAGGTCGGCGACATCGGCGGTTCCTTCGACCGAGAAGCCGCCCTTCTCCAGCTTGAACACCCCGTCGGCGAGCCCCTGCCCCATCTGCGGAATCGAGACGATGCGCTTGAGCGCCCCGATGCGGGCGCTGAAGGCCAGACCGTCCGGGCCTGTCCGGCGCTTGGCCAAGTCAGCCAGGCCGCGCGCTTGAAGGCTCAGATTTTCGGCGCGGACGTCCAGCGTCAGGGCCGAGAGACCATCGGCGGTCGCCTTCTTTCCATCGATATTGAAACTGGCCTCGGCCCCGAACATCTTCTCCAGGCGCTGGGTCAGACGAGAGGCCCCCAGATCGATGCGGCCGCGCGCCGAGCCGCCTTGCGGCGTCCAGGCGCCGCTGGCCTGCAGGGGCGTGTCGGCGCCAGACTTGGCGACAACATCGAAGACCGCCTGGCTGATCGTTCCGTCGGCCTTGGCCTTCAGATC